>CAWBBR010000012.1:0-193057 GCA_963787045.1 uncultured Gammaproteobacteria bacterium
AACGCATCGTGTTGACCAACGCGACCACAGCGCACGCGACGGCAAAACTCGGAACCGTGGGAAATGATTTCATCGCGTCTCTCCTTGTGGGATATGAGTCCAGAACCGACCATGGTCCGACCGAGCTTTCCCCCAATCGGTACTTCGTCATCGCTGTGTGTGCAGCCGGGCGTCGGAACGGTTCATCGGGAAAAAAGATCGTCCGACGTGTGAACCGAGCGACCGGATCGACGCACTAAGCTCTTGAGAACCCTTATCGGACGCGACGGCTCTTTCGATGCTGAAGTCGGTAAAAGCAGCCAACGGACTCGACGGCGCGTCGCACGATGCGGAATTGCGCGCCTTGCTGGCCAAGGTCGCACAACACGACCGGGCCGCTTTCCGCTGCCTGTACCACGCGTTGCGACCGGCGCTCGTGCGACACCTGCACCGTCAGCTGCCGCGCACCGATCTGGTCGAAGAGCTGCTGAACGACGTGATGTATGTGGTGTGGCAGAACGCGGGCACCTTTCGCGGCGATGCGCAGGTGACGACCTGGGTGCTCGGGATCGCGACGATGAAGAGTCACCGCGCGCGCCAGCGCTGGCGGCGCGAACAGGCGCTGGTCGATCACCCTGACGTGTCCGAACGCGCCGCAGTGCCGCACGACGGCGATATCGATCGCGACCTCGCGGGAGGACTCGCGCAGTTGTCGGTGGAGCACCGCGAAACGCTGGAACTGACCTACTACTTCGGCTACTCGTGCGCCGAGGTCGCGCAAATGCGCGGTTGCCCGGTCGGTACCGTCAAAACGCGCCTGTACCATGCGCGCCGCCAGTTGAAGCAGTTTCTCGATGAATGTGTAGGGGAGGTTTCATGAATACGACGTTCGATCGGCACGCGCAGTGCCTTTCGCAGTTGCCCGCTTTCGTGGGCGGAAGGTTATCGGCGGTCGACGCGCGGGCCGTCGTCGCGCATACCCACGAATGCCGCGAATGTCGCAGCGAGCTCGAAATAGCGCGACGCGTTCACGCGCACTACGCGCGCGACTGGCGCGACGCAGCTCCGCTGCTCGACCCCGCGCGCGAGCAACAGGGCTTCGATCAGCTCTGGGCGAGGATCACCGCCGATGCAACGCCTGCTGCACCCCAACGGCGTCGTTGGGCCCTGGCGTCGCGGCTGACCGCGATGGCAGCCACCGTGCTGTTCGCCGCCGGCTACGTCTGGTACGGCGCTGCAAACGCGCCGCAGTACCGGACGCTGGCGGACCCGACGTCGCGAGGCTGCGTCGCATTGCGCGTTCAATTCGGCAGCCAGACGCCGCCGGCCGACGGTCGCGCGCGGCTCGAGTCCGCCGGCGCGCGGATCGTCGACGGCCCGGATGCAAACGGTGTCTATACGCTGCGTGCCGCCGATCCTGCCGAAGCGCTGCGACAGCTGCGCGCGCTGCCCGACGTCACCGTTGCCGAACCGGCGGATTGCTGAGAGATGCTGCGGACGGTCTCTGTCCTCTTAGTCGTAGTCGCGATTCTGGCGCTCGACGGTTGCGCGACGGCCAACGTTGCGAACGACCCGCATCGCCTGGTACTCGTCACGGTGGCCGACGCCGGCGCGGGCGGGATGCCGCCGCGTGGCTATCACCAACCCGGGTACCGTATCTCGGAAGGCACCGCGACCACGCTCGCCGGTCTCGAACATGACTATCGCCTTACGCCCGTGGACGGCTGGCCGATCGACCTGCTGAACGTCTACTGCGCCGTGATGGCGGTCGATCCGGACCGAGGCGTCGACGAAACGCTCGCGCGCATCAGCGCCGATCCGAGAGTGCGGCTCGCACAGCCGATGCAGGCATTCAATGTGCACGGCGGTTACGACGACCCGTACTTCAGCCAGCAGTACGGCACGAATGCGGCGCAGGTGATGCAGATGCATCAGCGCGCAACGGGACGCGGCATTCGCGTCGCCGTCATCGATACCGGCGCAGATCGATCACATCCCGATCTGCGGGGGCGCATCGATACCGCGCGCAACTTCGTCAGCGACGACGCGCATTTCGACTCCGATATTCACGGCACCGCGGTGGCGGGCATCATCGCGGCGAACGCCGACAATGGTATCGGCATCGTCGGGCTCGCGCCGGATGCGGACCTGCTGGTGTTGAAAGCCTGCTGGCAGCACGCGATCGACGACGTCCGCGCGCAATGCAACACGTTCACACTGGCGAAAGCGCTGACGTTCGCGATCGACCAGCACGCGGACATCATCAACATGAGTCTGGCCGGACCGAACGATCCGCTGTTGAGCCTGCTGATCGAGGTCGCGCTGGCGCGCGGCATCGTCCTGGTAGCCGCGCAGGATGCACCGGACGATTTCCCCGCCGATGTCCCCGGCGTGATCGCGGTGCGCGCCGCACCGCGCGATGATTCGCAGGCCATGACGGACGCCGATCACACGGTGGTGGATGTCGCCGCGAAAAATCTGCTCAGTACGAGCCCCGGCGGACACTACGATTACTTTTCGGGCAGCTCGATGGGTGCCGCGCGCGTTGCCGGCTTGTCGGCGCTGCTGCGCCAGGAGCACACATCCGCCTCGATCGAGCAGATGCTGCGCGACCTCGACATCCGCCTCGCCGCGCTCAACCCGTCCGGTTCGGAACCGGATACCCGGGTCGTAACGCATGCACCGATGCCGCCGGCCGACGCGTTGACGCCGCCGGTGGATCGACCACGCACCACGGCACTGCACATCGAAGGAACCTGAGCAGATGCCGCTGCCGGCGGACGATGCCGGACCCCCCGTCGCGGCGTTTCATACACGCGCCACGCAACCGGTGTCGATCGATGCCTATGCGGCAATCGCATCGCAATATGTCTATCGCGGCGTCGCGTTGCGTGACCAACCGACGGTGAGCTTCGCACTATCGACGAGCCTGACGCAGGGGTGGTTCGCCGATGTATGGACGGCGCGCGTCGATGCGGACACGTCGAATTACTACGCGCGAGCACAGGGGACCGAGTGGGACGTCGACGTCGCTCTCGGCTACGGTGCAGCGCTCGCCAACAATTGGGGATGGTCGCTTGCCGGCGCCCGGATCATCGACATCGGCGACGGCGGCCCATCGGACGACTACGTCGAATGGCGGGCAAATCTGTTCTATCGCGATGCCGTGCGCGCGCAGTTCGCGTATGCCGACGACTACCTCCAACGCGGCTGGTCGTCGTGGAACGCAGAAGTGAGTGGTTCTCATCCGCTAACGGAGTCCGTAAGGGGCGTGTGGGGCTTCGGTCATTCGCACGGCGCCGGACAGGCCGACGCCGACTACGAATACGGCTGGCTCGGCGTGACCGGCATCTGGTTGCGCACGCATTGGGACTTGCGATGGGTCGATGCCGGCGCCGGCGCGCGCTACGTTGCCGATTCGAACGCCGGCGGTAGCCGCGTAGTGGTGTCGCTCAGCTGGGCGCTGCGGCTGTTGCCGTGACGTTGTTCGATGCGGAATAGGACGGCTCCGACGTTCAACCGGCGACTCGGCTGCTACAACCAGACATTCCGCCGACGAAAATGATTCCACAGTGCCGTGAGGTCGACGTCGGAGGCTGTTACGGGAATTGCGGTCTAACCGTCACCCTCACGCGCACTTACCCATTCGTTGGATGCCAGCCCGAGATTTCACAATGGCGGCTGATCAAAAGTGTGCCGAACTGTCGATCAAGCTGGAGACGATCCAGGCCTTGCTGGATGAATGCTACTCCCGCGGCGTGCCGGATCACCTGGAACGGGAACATCAAATCCTGACGCAGGAATTCAAGAGGCTTCACGACGAATGGAAAGCGCATGGTTGCGATGACGCCGTTGGTGCGTAGTCATAAGGAAAGCAGTTCCAGTTCCGAAAATGCCCTTGTTTTCAGGGAAATGCGCCCCACCCGCGGTCGCCTCGTCATCATCGCCAACCACCCGACTCGGCCGCGATCGCCCCTACGCCGACTTGAACCGTTGCCGGTGCGCCCCAATCCCTGTGGAGACTGCCCTTCCAACATTGGAAAGGTGCAAAGGGATCACCAGGGATGAGTCGCCCGAAACCGAACGATCGACGTAGCACCAAGGTGTTGGCAGCGTTCCTACGCCTGCCATTTGCCGTGCGATTCGTGCTCGCTGTGGTCGTCGTCGCGGGCATCGTCGTCGCGCAACACGTTGTCGGTGGCTCCTGACTCCACGAAGAAACGCACCATTCCCGCGGCTTCCGAAATCCGTCAGGAACCGGCGCCGGATTTCGGTAGCGTTCCGCGTTGACCCAAGGCGGAGCGTTCGCCGGACATCGCACTCCGTACGTCAAATCGAATAGAGTGCCGCGAGGAACAGCGCGGAGTGGCCTCGCATGACCGATGAAATCCTTTACGAAGAGCGCGACGGCATCGCGATCATTGCGATCAACCGCCCCGACAAGAAGAACACGCTGACCGAAGAGGTGGTACAAGGCATCGCCGACGGTATCGACCGCGCCGCGCGATCGAAGCAGGTCGCGGCGATCGTGTTGCGCGGCGTCGGCGACACGTTCACCGCCGGTTACGACCTCACGAATCGGGGCCGTTGGGACTTGCCGTACGGCGCGCCGGACATCGACAGCCGCGAAGGCGCATGGGATCCGGTGAAGGACTACCAGTTCATGGGCAACAACGTGCGCCGCTTCATGCGCATCTGGGAATGTCCGAAGCCGGTGCTCGGCGAGATCAAAGGGTGGGCGATCGGCGGCGCCACCGATCTCGTGCTGTGTTGCGATCTGCTGTTCATGGCGAGCGACGCGCACATCGGCTATGCCCCGAGCCGCATCTACGGCACGCCTACGACGATGCTGTGGGTGTACCGGATGGGCCTCGAACACGCGAAGCAGTTTCTGCTGACCGGGCGCGCGATCGACGCGGCTACCGCATATCGCATCGGACTCGTCTCGTACGTGGTCGAACCGGGCGAACTGTCGGACTTCGTCGAAGCCGAGGCGATGCGCTTCAAGCACATTCCGGCGAATCAGCTCGCATTGAACAAGCTGCTGATCAATCAGGCATTCGAGAACATGGGGCTGCGCACCACGCAGCTGATCGGAACGTTCTTCGACGGAGTCACCAGGCACACCGAAGAAGCGTATCGCTGGGCGGAGTCGTTCGACGAAAAAGGGTTCAGACAAGTAATCCGCGAGCGCGATGCGCCGTGGCAGGACTATGGCGAAAAGCCGAAGGGGAAGTGACGGATATGACGGATCTGAAGCGTTTCTGGTGTGGGTTGCTGATTGTCCTCTGCGGTTGCAGTTCCACGTCGCTGACCGATTCGTGGCAGGCGCCCGCGCTGCACCGTGATGAGATCAACGACGTGCTCGTCGTCGGCGTCTTGTCGAACATCAACATGACGAACCGCATTCTGTTCGAACGCGGCTTCGTCGATGCGCTGAAGGGGAGAGGTATCAACGCGACCGCGAGCTACGACGTACTCGGCCAGGGCGCGCTGACACGCGAAGCGGTGACCGCGTACGTCCAGAAGAACAACATCAAATACGTGCTGGCCTCACGCTTCGGCGGCGCGGAAGTGGTGAGAGAGCTCGTACCGGAATCGGTGTACACCTACTACACGTACGCGAGTTACTGGAGCGGCTACGGCATCACGATGACGCGCGACTCGTACGTCGACACGAGAACCAGCGTCGTGCTTACCACGTCGATCTTCGATGCGAAGACCGAGGACGTCGTGTGGGTCGGCCGCAGCAAGACGTTCGAAGTCGGCTCGATTTCGTACGAAGCGAGCGAACTGGCGCACCAGATCGTCAAGAGCATCCACAACTAGCGGCGGCTTCAACGATCGGCGGCGCTGCTCGCGCGAGCCCGGGTCGGCAGCGTAAACCGGAACGTCGAGCCGACGCCTTCGGTGCTCTCTGCCGCAACCTCTCCACCGTGGGCTTCTGCGAAGGTTTTCACGATGGCGAGCCCCAGACCGGTTCCACCATCGCTGGCCGATGATTCGGTCGTCGCCTTGTCCAATTCGAAGATCGTTTCGAGCAACGCTGCAGGGATGCCGGCGCCGTTGTCGCCGACCCAACATTCGACGACGCCGTCGGCAGCAAGCTCGCGTGCCCCGATGACCACCTCACCGCGCGGTGTGTACTTGATGGCGTTGCCGATCAGGTTCTGAAACACGCGTCTCAACAGACTGGCGTCGGCGTACACCACGATGTCGTCCGGCACGCTGTTGACGAGTCGCGTGCTGTCGGTACCCGCGACCGGGTGAAGATCGTGCACCAGCGCCTCGACCAGCGGCCACAAGTCGAATTCGCGGCGCTCCAGCTTGATTCCCACTTCGGTTTGAAGACTGGTGTTCTCTTCGAGCACTTTGCTGACGAGACCCTCGAGGTGCTGCACGTTGCGCCGCAACGCTTTCAACATCCGCGCCGCTTCGGCGTTCGGGTCGCTCGCACCGAGGGTGAGTTCCAGAACTCGTCCGGCCAATGAAATCGCATTCAGCGGCGTTCGCAGATCGTGTGCCACGAAAGCGAGATACTGTTCGCGGCGGCGCTGCACCTCCAGCGCGCGCTCGGTGGCATAGGCCTGTAAGGCCAGACCGATCGCGTGGTCGAGGACCCGATTGACGATGTGGAATGGCTTGCCCTGGAGAATCAAACCGTTCTGATCGGCGAGATCGTGAATGCAGCCGCGCAGAATGTTGTATTCGGCGACGACCTCGTCGATATCGAACGCGTCTTCGACGCGCTGCAGGCCGTGTGCCGGGGGACTCACCTCGAGCAGCGCTTCCGGAATGGTCTGGTCGGACTTGACCTGAAGCGCCGCGGCCAGCTCGTCGATCAAGCCCGGCATGTGGTCGTTGAGCGTCGGCGTGTCGAGCGAGCGCGCCGACGGCAGCAGGCGCACCTGCTCACGCCAGCGCGACAACAATACCTGCCGTTCCCGAACGATGAGCGCCGCGAGTTTGTCGAGATCGTTGACCGCCATCCGGCCTCCGCTGCCGTTGACGCACCGTATTGCTTCTCGGGACCATCGTATGTTCGCCAGCCAACACACGGCTCCGCGACGAGCCGGCATTGGTTTTGGCGACGGTGTGCGCCATGCTCGCGCGAATCCGCAGCGACGAGGCGACCACATGACCACTCCCAACGTTCCCGCTACGCACGTCGATCTGCTCGAGAAGCCGTTGTTCGCCCATCTCGCCACGGTACGTCCGGACGGCGCGCCGCAAAGCAGCGTGATGTGGTTCGGGTGGGACGGCAGCCGCGTGAAGTTCACGCACACGCGCACGCGGCAGAAGTTCCGCAACCTCGCGCACGACGCGCGCGTCGCATTCTCGATTCGCGACGAGACGAACCCGTACCGGTTTCTGGAAGTACGGGGCGAAGTCGAATCGATCGAGCCCGATCCGGACGGCGCCTTTTACGTCACGCTGCAACGTCGCTACGGCGTCGAATTTCCGGTGCTCGACGCCGACGTGCGCGTCGTCATCACCGTTCGTCCGACGAAGTACGTCGCGGTCGAGCGCGGCATGACCGAAAAGGAAGCCGCCGCATTCAAGAAAACGATGGAGCAGCGCGCGAAGTAAGGTCTCAGGCTGAGCGCAGTTCGCTGCGCCGCGCCGCGTACATTCTGTATCCGAGTAGCGTCACACCGGCAGTAAGCCAGATTGCGCCCATGATCTTGGCAGTGGTGTGCAGGTTGATCATCACGTAGCCGATGATCGCGAAACCGATCACCGCAACGACCAGCGAAATCCAATTGCGCCCGGTGCGTTCCGACTTCAGCACGTGCGCCACGACGGAGACGTGCAGCAGCAGGAAACCGGCCAGCGCGCCGAAGTTCACCATCGACGTCAGCAGTTCGAGGTGTGCGGCCATCACCAGACCGAGCACCAGCGTGATCGCCGAAACGAACAGGGCCGCGCGATCCGGAATCTGGTGTGTGGCGCTCACGTGCGCGAGCGCGCTCGGCAGTCGGCCGTCTCTCGCCATGCTGAACAACAGGCGCGATGTAGCCAC
The DNA here is from genome assembly GCA_963787045.1 of uncultured Gammaproteobacteria bacterium. Taxonomy (GTDB): domain Bacteria; phylum Pseudomonadota; class Gammaproteobacteria; order Pseudomonadales; family Azotimanducaceae; genus DATJGR01. The sequence continues at coordinate 8,003 of CAWBBR010000012.1, forward strand.
TTGCGCGGCGAGCGCGCCGGGCAAGCCGGCAAACAACACGCCGGGAATCGTCAGCAACCACTTCAACCAACCGCCGCCGACCTCGAACGCGATGTCGTAGAACGCCGCTTCGGTGCGATCGCCGGCCGGGAAGCGCACCTGGTCGAGCACGAACAGCGATGCCGCGTAAGTCAGCACCACGAAAATGACGGCGGTCAGCAACAGCGACAGATACGTTGCGCGGCCAACCGCCGCGGCGCCGCCTTTCGCTTCTTCCGCGAGCGTCGAGATCGCATCGAAGCCGAGGAAGCTCAACACCGCCAGCGACAAGGCGCCGAAGATCAGACTCGGCGTGGCGATCTCGAGGTTGAGGAACGGCTTCGTCGACAGATGCGCGCCGTGAAAGCCGTGCGACAGCGCAATGCCGGCCATCACCAGAAACGCGATGAGTCCGGCGATCTGCATCCCCAGCAGCACCATGCTGAGGCGCGCGGTCGTCTCCATGCCCCGAACGGCGAAGATCGTGTTGATCGCCACGAAGCCGACGATCCATGCGACCTTCGGCACGTCGGGTACGACCGCGTGTACCGCCACGGCGCACAGGATGTAGATCAGCGTCGGCAACAACAGGTAGTCGAGCAGCATGATCCAGCCGGCCAGGAAACCGACTTTCTCGCCGATCGCCCGACCGGCATACGCGTACACCGAACCCGCGACCGGATAGTGACCCGACATCGTCACGTAACTCGCCGCGGTGAACAGCATCGCGATCGCGCCAACGATATAGACGAGGGGCACCATGCCGCCGCTGGCATTGAAGACGATGCCGAACACCGAGATCGGCGCGCCGGGCACGATGAAGATCAGTCCGTATACGAGCAGATCACCGAGACCGAGCGAGCGTTTCAGCTCCTGACGGTAGCCGAACGCCTCGACGGATGGATCCGACATCCCCTCTGCTCCAATGTTTTGCAGCAGGTTACGGGGCGAACTCGGTGCGGTCCACTTTCATGTCGAGCTCAACGCCGCGATCGTTGTGCCACCGACGGAGTATCGCGGGGTCAGCTCCCACTTGTAGTTGCGATCCAGACCCGCAGCAGCGCCACGTCGACATGCCGGACCACTGGTCGAACGGCCCGCGACGCTGTACTGGAACGCCGGCGTGTTGTGGTTCTTGCCGAACCACGACGTCGCGTAGCCGTTCTCTTTCAGGATTTCGCCGATGCTCGCGTTATCGAGGCCGATGATCGAGTCATACCCCGGATAGCCGGTGACAATCGTGATCACCCGTTAAATGGTGATTGCCGATCACGCGCGCGTGGTGACAAGGCGTAACTAACTGGGTGTAACAAACGATTCGATGATGAGCGGGGGAAGGGCTGGGGGCGATCTTCGGCGGCCACCAGGTCTTGGAGCCCGGCACTTCTTCTTTGATGACGCCGCCGAATTTCGGCGCCGGCGCCGGGATCTGATTTCCCGGAATCGTGGTCGTTGCACTGGGCGAACCGAGTTCGCCTGTGACCTGCTCCGCCGCAAACGCGACAGCGCCAAGAAGCATCGCAACCACAAACGTCGCGATCTTTGCGACGAACTCCCGTGTCAACGTTGTCATTCGATCCGCCTTGTTGGACATTCGCGACGCCGGAGATTACGGCAACACCGCGTTACTTGGCTTGACATATTCGGCCAACGCCGCAAAGGGTCATTCGTTATGTCACATAGCGCACACACGTCGCCCGACGATGCATCCGACGACTCGATCGATATCGATGACGGTGGCATCGTTCGGTTGGCCACACTGCTTCCGATTCCGACTTTGCTGCGGGATCGCGGCGTCGACTCAACGAAACTGTTGGCGAGCGTCGGCCTGAAGATCGCCGCGTTCGATGACGCGGACAATCGAATGTCGTTTCACACCGCGGGTCTGCTCCTTCAGCGCTGCGCCGAGGCAACCCAATGCCCGCACTTCGGCTTATTGGTCGGACAGCACTCCGACGTAGATACGTTGGGCCGCGTCGGCGAATTGATGCGGCATTCACCCACCGTCGATGCCGCATTGCGCAGTCTCATTTTGCACTTGCACGTGCAGTGTCGCGGCGGAGTACCCACGCGCAAAGTCGATGGGGATCAGGCAGCGATGGGCTACGTGATCTATCAGCGCGAGATACAGGGAACTGCGCAGGCGCACGACCTGGTCATGGCGATGAGCTTCAACATGTTGCGAACGCTGTGCGGCCGACGCTGGCGGCCCACCGCAGTGACGTTTTCGCACGCGCGGCCCGTCGACATCAAACCGTATAACCAATTCTTCAAGGCCGCGCTCGAGTTCGACGCCGACGCATCCGAACTACGATTTGAAAGCAGCTTGGCTCGATCGTCCATTGCCGGGTTCCGATGCGGCGCTCTTTTCGATGTTGACGCGCACGTTGTCCGACGAGTCGACACGGTTCAGCGATATCGTCGGGCAAGTGCGCGTCGCATTGCGCACGATGATTCCAACCGGCCGCGCAACCGAGATATCGATCGCGCAGTTGCTGGGCGTCCCCTCGCGGACGCTGCGTCGCCAACTGGTCTTGAAAGGAACGAGTTTTCGCACGCTCGCCAAAGAGGCGCGCTACGAAATCGCGCGGCAGCTGCTGACCGACACCGGTATGGCCATCACCGAGATCGCCGGCGTGCTCGAGTACGCCGACGCGAGCGCATTCACGCGTGCATTCAGACGCTGGACAAAGCAGTCGCCGGCAGCGTGGCGCGCGCAAACCCGCGCCGCCTGATCATCAGGCTTTCGCTTCCTTGGTTCTTCGGTTCCTTCTTGGGAACGCGCGCGTCGAAGTCGGCCTGCATCGAACGCAGTTTCATCACGCCGTAGAACACCGTGATCGCCATCGCCAGCACCAGCGCGCCGACGCACATCCGTTCTTCGACGTAGTTGCCCATCCGGTTCGCGATGTAGCTGACGATGATCAGCACCAGGATGCCGCCGTTGATGACCCAGTTCACCGTCTTCGACACGACGTAGTGCAGCGTGCCGAAGCCGGCGAGTTGATACAGCATGAACGGCAGGATGGCGACGGCCGGCAACAATTCGGACGGCCCGAGCGCCACGTCGACCGCGTCCGGCGCTGCCGCGTGGAGCAGCGTACTGTTGGCGAGTTCGTGGAACAGCGACGGCACCGCGCACAGGAACGGCACCGTCGACAGCAATTCGAGTACCAGCGCGCCGCTCCACGTACCGACTTTCGCGGAGTTGTCGCCCCGCCGACTGCGTGCCGATGAACAACCCGCCGACGATCGCGGCCCCGCTCGCCAGCATCAGCAGTTCCACCGTGATGCCGAATGCCGCCGGTTCGCCTGCCTTGATCAGCAACAACCCGAGGAAGCCCGGCGTGTAGAACATCACGCGGACGAGCCGCGCCCAGACGCGCGCGTCGCGGTCGGGCGGCAGCACCGGCAATGCAGCTCCATCGGCGCCGACGGTCGGCCGGTCCTTCTGTTTCGACATGTCACCCTCCGAAAAAGCGTTAGTCCCACAACTTCGACGCGCAAACTACCACAGTGCGATCACGCGCCGAACGAGAATCCTTCGTACCCGTTCGCGGCCACGCGATCGCAGATCTCCCGGTACACACCGACACCGGCCGCATAGGGCATGAACACCCGCGGCTTACCCGGAATGTTGGCGCCGAGATACCACGAGCCGCCTTGCGGAAACAAAGTACCGTTCGCCACTTCGTTGACGTGGTCGACCCATTGATTTTCCGCTTCAGGCACCGGCTCGACGCGCCGATGACCGTGTTTGCGCATGTAGTCGATGCAGTCGATCGTCCAATCGACGTGCTGCTCGATCGACACCAGCATGTTGCTGAGCACCGACGGGCTGCCCGGACCGGTGATCGTGAACAGATTCGGAAAGCCGACCATGCCGATGCCGAGATACGTGCGCGGTCCTGCGGCCCATTTCTCCGCGAGCGATGCACCGCCGGCACCGCGCACGTCGATGCGCAGCAGCGCGCCGGTCATCGCATCGAAACCGGTCGCCATCACCAGCGTGTCGAGTTCGTGATGCGCGCCGTCCGCCATGCGGATGCCGTTCGGCGTGATGCGATCGATCGGATTCGCGCGCAGGTTAACCAGTTTTACGTTGGCGCGGTTATATGTTTCGTAGTAGTCCGAATCGACACAGATGCGCTTCGTGCCGATCGGATGCGACGTCGGGCACAACGCGTCGGCGGTAGCAGGGTCCTTCACCACCGTGCGAATCTTGTCGCGCACGAAATCGGCGACGATGCGGTTCGTCTCCGGGTTCAGCATCGTGTCGGCGATGGTGCCGATGAAGTTCGCCCCGCCGATGCGCCAGGTCTTTTCGAGCAGCGCGCGAATCTCAGCCTCCGACTTACCCGCCGCCGTTTCGAGCACCGGTCCACCCGGGTGCGGCTCGATCTGCAGATCGCCGAATCCCGCGCCCATACCGAGCCGGTGGTTCAGGCGGTGCGCCGGATAGTTCGCCTTGAACGCATCGACGAACGCGGGATCGAGCGGCGCGTTGCACGCCGGCACGCTGAAGTTCGGCGTGCGCTGGAACACCGTCAGATGTCCCGCCTGCCCGGCGATGACCGGAATCGCCTGAATCGCCGACGATCCGGTGCCGATCACGCCGACGCGTTGTCCCTCGAAGCTCACCGGCCGATGCGGCCATCGGCTCGCCCAATAGAGGTTGCCCGCGAATTCCTTCAGTCCGGCAATCTGTGGTTCCTGCGGCACCGACAGGCAACCGGTCGCCATCACGCAGAACCGGCGCGGTGGCTCGATCGCCGCGGTCGGTTTCGACGGTCCACGTGTTGCTGCGATCGTCGTAGCGCGCGCTCGTGACGCGACGTTCGAAGCGGATGTCGCGCTTCAGATCGAACTTGTCGGCCACATGCTCCGCGTAGCGCAGGATCTCCGGTTGCGTCGCGTATCGCTCCGACCAGTTCCACTCGGTCTCGAGTTCGGTCGAAAACGAGTACGAGTACGCGAGACTCTCGGCGTCGCAGCGCGCACCCGGATAACGGTTCCAGTACCACGTGCCGCCGACACTGTCGCCTGCTTCGTAAAGGCGCGCGGTCATTCCCATCGTGCGCAAGCGGTGCAGCAGATACATGCCGGCAAAACCGGCACCGACGACGATCACGTCGAACCGTTCACCGTCATCGCGCTGCACACCACCCTTTGGTTCGGTACTACTCATCTGGTTTCCTCAATTGACACTTCTATCGATTCGATGTCGCGCGCGACGGCGGCTTGCGTTTGCCGCGCTCCACGATCGCGTCGACCAGCGGCGCGCGCCGGAAGAGCATCGGCATCACGTAGGCTTCCAGCACCATCAACGCTTTCTCGATCCACCCGAACGGGCGCGACGGATTGCGCAATTGCTGCATCGCTGCTTGTCGCGTCGCATCGCTGCGCGACTGTTCTACGTACGCCTGCGCGACTTCGTTCAGTTGCGCGCGGCTCATCGCGTACACGGCGTCGCGCGCCGCGAGCTGCTCTTCGTCGAGCGCGCGTACGTGACATTCGACGATGCCGAATCCGTCATATGTTTCCCGCTGCCGCTGGTAGGTCCCCTGCAGGTGCGGCGCCATCGCGGTATAGGCAGCATCGGTCAGCAGCACGTACTCGTCGCACGCCACCGAGTTCTTGAGCAACCGGTGCGCGAGGATCACGTCGGGGCCGGACACCTGCGGTCGCCCTGCAATCGAATGGAATACCGCCTGACCCGCGTGCACGACGATCTTCAAACCCAATTGGTCGGCGTGAATGCAGATCGCACAGTTGCACGGCGTCAGCTCCGTCATCAGCGCCGACTGTGCGATGAACGCGTCGAAGAACTTCGCGAGCTTCATGCTGACCTGTTTCACGACGTCGCGCCACGCGGCGTCCGTTCCCGGGTGCGCGGCATACAGGAACACGGCGTCGCCTTCGATCTCCTGCAGCGTCAGAGGGATGTCGACCTCCTTGAGGATCGACTCGATGAGACCGTTGATGATCATCTGTCCGTGCAGCGCCGAGGTGCGATTGTCCAGCATGAAGCGCGTGTAGCCGCTGATGTCGGCCAGGATGATGATGAGTTGTTTCTGGTCCATCCGGATGCCCCTTGGCTGCGTCGTTCGGCAGCGAAACTCGGCCCGAGGGCGAATCTTAACGATTTGCACGCGCGCATGTGCGCACGTCTCGGGTAGGCTACTGGCCATGGGGAGCGGAACCGGCGACATCGCGCAGGCGGCGGACGGCACGGAGGCGGCACTTGCCAATGGCGCCGTGCGCCATCCGTTCGAGTTTCGCGGCAACTCCGCAGAGTACTTCCGCATCTGGGTCGTCAACCTCGCGTTGTCGCTGCTCACCCTCGGTATCTTTTCGGCTTGGGCAAAGGTGCGCCGCGAGCGGTACTTCTACGGCAATACGTGGGTGGCCGGAGCGCCGTTCGAGTACCTCGCGTCGCCGATCAACGTGCTGAAGGGGCGGCTGATCGCGTTCGCGCTATTGATCGCGTATGTCGGTGCGAGTCAGGTGAGCGCATACATGCAGTTGGTTGTACTGGCGCTCGTGCTGGTGGCAACGCCGTGGATCGTGGTCAGCACACTGAGGTTCCGCGCCCGCTATTCCGCCTGGAGCAGCGTCGGCTTCCGCTTCACCGGCACTCTGCACAGCGCCTTCAAGTACTACCTGTTCATGTATGCGCTGCTGATCCCGACGCTGGGGCTGTTGTATCCGTACGTCCGCTACCGGCAGCGCTCGTTCGTGCTCAACGGACACCGATTCGGCGGCCATTCGTTCGCTTTCAGCGGCGCGCCGTCCGATTTCTACTCGGCGTACTTTTTCGGCTGGCTGCTCGGCATTGGCGCCTCCACGGCCGTCGGCTTCCTGCTCGGCTTCGCGGCCTCGATGCTGAGGCTGGGCGCTCAGGCGAACAGCCTGTACCTGACGTTCGCCACGGTCGGCGCCCTCTACTTTGCAGTCTTCGTCTCTGCCGTTTTCATCATGGCGCGCCTGACCAACGTCGGCTACAACCGCACGCGGTTCGGTTCGGCCGGATTCAATTCGACGATCAGAGCACGCGACCTGCTGTGGATCTACGTGAGCAACACGGTGTGCATTCTGTTGAGCGTCGGGCTGTTGATTCCCTGGGCGCAGGTCCGTCTTGCAAGATATCGGGCGCAGCACATCGAGCTCGTTGGCGGAAAACGATCTTGCATCGTTTCGAGCCGAGCTGAGCCCTGAGCGGTTTGCCGGTGGCGCCGAGACCGCAAGCGTCTTCGACCTGGACGTGTCGCTGTGAACCCGGTCGCAGGCATCTACTATGACGGTTTGACCGCACGCGCCGTACCGGTCGAACTGTCGGCAGATGGCGCGGATCTGCACATTCGCGGCCGCGACGGCGAACTGGTGAATACAGTACAGCGCGCCAACGTCAGCGTAACGTCGCGGCTGGCGGCCATTCGCCGGGTGATCCGTCTGCCCCACGGCGCGCAGATTCACTGCGACGACAACGACGCGATCGATGCGTTGTTCCCCGAGTACGCAGGTGGCACGGTCGTCGACCGGCTCGAGCGTCATCCGGCCGCGGTAGCGAGCAGCCTGGTGGTCGGCGCGCTTGCAATTGCCTGGTTTTTCTTCTTTGGCTTGCCGCAGATCGCCGAGTCGATCGCGCGCGAAATTCCGCCGGCAGCCGAATCGCTCATCGGCGAGCAGGCGTTGGCCATCCTCGATAGGACGACGCTGCAGCCGAGCACCCTGCCGCGCGAAGTACAGCAGGATCTAACGGATGCGTTGAGTCGCTTCGTCGCCGGCATGCCGGATGCCGACAGATACAAGCTCGAGTTCCGCAAGCTGCCCGGCGATCTGCCGAACGCGTTTGCGATTCCAGGCGGCCCGATCGTCGTCAGCGACGGACTGGTTGCAGCGTTGCCGGACGACGACGCATTTCTTGCCGTGGTCGCGCACGAGATCGGCCATCAGGTTCACCGGCACGTGTTGCGTCAGGTTCTGCAGGGTTCCGCGGTGATCGTCGCTGCGACGATGCTGACCGGAGACGTCAGCTCCGCGACCGGCGTGGTGCTGGCGGTGCCGACGTTTCTGTTGAGCAGCCGCTATTCGCGCGACTTCGAACGCGAGGCGGATGACTACGCGTTCGCGGCACTGCGTGAGCGCGACATCACATCCGGAATGGTTCGCCAACTCGCTGCGCACGCTCGAAGCGCGCTCGGCAGCGTCGACGGATCCCGGCAACGCATCCGCCGATACCTCTCGACGCATCCCGCTTCTGATCAGCGCATCGACGCGGCGCTCGACGCCGCACGTGGATTCGATCCGCTCGAGGTGATCGTCGCGAAGACAGATGGCGGAATCCGAAGGTGCAGGCGAGACGTTCGACGCCGCGCGCATCGCCGGTTGCTGGATCGGCAAACGGCAGACCGAGGAGGATCGTTTTTCGCAGTGGGAAGTGTCGTTCGGTGACAGACGGTCGGTGGTTGCGCACTTCCTGGCGCTCGACGGTAACGACAGCATCCTGCGAGTCCACTTCGAATACGGGCCGCTGGGCCTGGTCCGGAGACGTCATGACCGTGCGTCTGCTCACCGAAGACAGCCGGTTCGGTTCGCGGCCGTCGACGATCTGCAGAGCTATCGTCATCGACAGCCTCACCGACGACGACTCTCGACTACGAGTCGCTGAAGACCGAGATCTACTTCGAGTCGCAGCGCATCGACTGCGCGAAGTTGTCGTTCAACGCCACCTGAACGAACTTTTCTTTCGACACCGTGTCGATCTGATGAAAGCCCGTTCGACGTACCTGTAAGAGCAGCGTTGTGCGCTCTACCAACAGGAGACAACAGTCATGAGAGTCATGGTTTTGATCAAGGCAAACGCCGACACCGAAGCGAACGTCATGCCGAGCGAGGAACTGCTCACCGAAATGGGCAAGTACAACGAAGCGCTGGTGAAAGCCGGCGTGATGCTCGCCGGAGAAGGTCTGCATCCGACGTCCAAGGGCAAGCGCGTCCGTTTTTCGGGTTCGAAGCGCACGGTCATCGACGGTCCGTTCGCCGAGACGAAGGAACTGGTCGCGGGTTTCTGGCTGTGGCAGGTGAAGTCGATGGAAGAGGCGGTCGAGTGGATCAAGCGCTGCCCGAATCCGACCGGCGCAGAGTCGGTGGTCGAGTTGCGGCCGGTATTCGAGGCGGAGGATTTCGGCGCCGAGCTGACGCCGGAACTGCGTGAACAGGAAGAGCGGCTGCGCGAGCAGGCCGCGAAACTGAGCAAGGGCCGCTGAAGCGGCCCATCACCGGAGGACACAGACATGGACATTCAACCGTATCTCTACTTCAACGGTCGCTGCGAGGAAGCCGTCGAGTTCTATCGGCGCATCCTCGACGCGAAAGTCGAGATGCTGATGCGCTTCGGCGACAGTCCGCAGCCACCCGAACCCGGGCGCCTGCCGCCCGGGATGGAGAAGAAGGTCATGCACGCCGCGATTCGCATCGGCGAATCGATGGTGCTGATGACCGACGGCCCGACCGCGGAGCCCGGCTTCCGCGGTTTCTCGCTGTCGCTGTCGCTCTCGGACGCCGCCGCCGTCGAGCGGATCTTTACGGGCCTCGCCGATGGCGGGCAGGTCCGGATGCCGCTCGAGACGACGTTCTTCGCGCCGCGCTTCGGCATGTTGACCGACCGCTTCGGCGTCGGTTGGACGATACAGCTCACCGCCTGAACGCCGCCGCCGGGTTTACGATGGCAAACCGGATCGAGCGACCGAGGACGCTATGCAGTACATGTTGTTGATCATGGAACCGGCCGGACAGCGGCGCGAACGCGGCGACGCCGCCGGCCGCCAGCTGCACGAGCGGATGCTGCGCTTCGGCGATGCGCTGCGCGCGCGCGGCGTACTCGTCTCGAGTCAGTCGCTGCGCTCGGACGATGCCGCCACGCGGGTAACGGTGCGCGACGGCAGGTCGACGTTGATCGACGGACCGTTCGCCGAAGCGAAGGAACTCGTCGGCGGCTTCTTCCTGCTCGACTGCGAGACGCGTGAACAGGCGATTGCGGTTGCCCGCGAATGTCCTGCAGCCGAGTGGGCCACCGTCGAGGTGCGCGAATTCGGTCCGTGTTACACCTGAGTCGAACGCGCGCACGAACGTGGCCGACGCGCAACTCATCCATCGAACGGTCGAAGCGGTGTGGCGCATCGAGTCGGCGCGCATCATCGCCGGCCTCGCGCGCATCTTGCGCGACATCGGCCTCGCCGAAGAATTCGCACAAGACGCACTGGTTGCGGCGTTGGAACAATGGCCGGAGAGCGGTGTGCCCGATCGACCCGGCGCGTGGCTGACCGCGATCGCGAAGCACCGCGCGATCGACTGGATCCGGCGGCGTTCGCTGCACGAGCGCAAGCAGGACGCGCTTGACGCGCGAGACCGAGTCGACGCTCGAAGACGCGGCGGCGAATCTGGCGGCATCGACCGATGCCGCGTTCGACGATCCGATCGGCGACGACCTGTTGCGGCTGATCTTCATCGCGTGTCATCCGGTGCTGTCGCGCGAAGCGCGCGCGGCGTTGACGCTGCGCATGCTCGGCGGCCTCACCACGCAGGAAATCGCGCGCGCCTTTCTCGTTCCGGAGCCCACCATCGCGCAACGCATCGTCCGCGCGAAGCGGACGCTGACGGAAGCACACATACCGTTCGAGGTGCCGGCCGCGTCGGAACTGGCGGCGCGAACGGCGTCCGTGCTCGAAGTGATCTACCTCATCTTCAACGAAGGCTATGCGGCCACCGCCGGCGACGACTGGATGCGTCCGGCGCTGTGCGAGGAAGCGCTGCGGCTCGGCCGCATTCTGGCTGAACTCGCCGCCGACGATTCCGAAGTACACGGGCTCGTAGCGCTGATGGAAATCCAGGCATCGCGCCTGCGTGCACGCGTTGGGCCGCGCGGTGAACCGGTATTGCTGCTGGATCAGGATCGATCGCGTTGGGATCCGTTGCTGATCAGGCGCGGTCTCGTCGCGCTGGCGAGAGCCGAAGCTCTCGGCAATGCGCGCGGTGGACTCGGACCGTACGCAGTTCAGGCTGCCATCGCCGCGTGTCACGCGCGAGCGCGCGCGCCTGACGAGACCGATTGGCCGCGCATCGTCGCGTTGTACGACGGGCTCGCGCAGATCGCACCGTCGCCGATCATCGAACTGAACCGCGCCGTTGCGGTTGCTATGGCGTTCGGTCCCGCGGTCGGTCTCGAACTGGTCGACGAACTGACATCGGATCCGTCACTCGCTGCGTATCACCTGTTGCCGAGTGTGCGCGGCGATCTGCTCGAAAAACTCGGCCGCGCCGATGAAGCGCGCGCCGAGTTCGAGCGCGCGGCGGCGCTTGCCGGCAACGCGCGCGAACGCGAGTTGCTGTTGCAACGCGCGGCGCGCCTCGACGGAACCGTGTAGGACCACGGTAGGAACACCCCTACCCGCATTTCAGTCTCATGGGAATGTTCGGGCTTGCTCGTCGCCACGATGATCAAGTCTACCATGTGCCATCAGCTCCAAGGAGACACCATGAAGAAGACAATTGCGATTGCGTGTTTGATCGTTGGCGGCTCGCTCGCTGCACCGATGGTCAGCTACGCAGGAGAAGACGCGGATATGGACCGCAGCCAGCCGTCGACATTCGTGAAGGATTCGGCGATCACGACGAAGATCAAGGCGAAGCTCGCATCCGAACATCTCGCCAGCCTGGCGCAGATCCAGGTCGACACCGATGCAAACGGAGTCGTATGGCTCAGCGGCACCGCGAAGACGCAATCCGATATCGACAAGGCGGTTGCGATCGCCAAAGGTACCGACGGCGTCGTCACCGTAAAGAACAGCCTCAAAGTCAAACCGGCCTAACCGCCGCTTACATCGGCGCGACCCACGCCCAACGGCGATCATTCAGATCGCCGCTGGTGGCGTGGGTCGCGGCATTTTGGTTAGGCTCGCGCATCGTCATTCGAATGCGTAGCGATGCAGACAGGCCTCTCCGGCTACTGGGCCGATCCCCTTGCGACCCGAGCCGGACGCCTTCTCTCGTTCTTCCTCTTATACGTCTCTGAAGGAATTCCGCTCGGCTTCACCGCGACGGTGATCGCGACGCACATGCGGCGGGAGGGACTCGATCCTTCGGTGATCGGCGCGTATGTCGGTTCGCTGTATCTGCCGTGGGCGTTCAAATGGGTGTTCGGCCCGATCGTGGACACGATCACATCCGAGCAATTCGGCCGGCGGCGGACCTGGATCGTTGGTGCGCAGATCGCAATGATGGCGGCGCTGCTCGCAGCAACGCCGATCGACTTCGCGACCGCTACGGGTCTGTTCACCGCGATCATCTTCGCGCACAACGTCTGCGCCGCCGCTCAGGACGTCGCGATCGACGCGCTCGCGGTCCAGGTCCTTCCGCCGGAGGAGCGCGGCACCGCAAATGGTTTCATGTTCGGCGGCCAATCGGTCGGCCAGGCCATCGGCGGCGCCGGCATCCTGCTCATCGGCGCATCGCTGCCGTTCGAAAGCACGTACTTCATCGCCGTGGGGCTGATGGCGGTGATCCTCGTCGGCGTCTCGTGGCGGCTGCGCGAACACGCTGCGGTCGACGTGCCGTGGGCGGTCGCTGCCGAGAGCGAGGGACGCTTGACGCGCATCGGGCGGGAACTGCGCGAGTTCGTTCGCGCGGCGTGGCGCGCATTCATCGGCACGCGCGCCGCGTCGCTCGGCGTGGTGTTCGCCGCGCTGCCGCTCGGCGCCTACGCATTGTCGCTGTCGCTGCAATCGAACCTCGCGGTCGAGCTCGGGCTCGGCGATGAAGCGATCGGTACGATCGGGCTGTGGTCGTCGCTGCTGTCGGCGCTCGGTTGCGTGGTGGGCGGTTGGATGTCCGACCGCTATGGCCGTCGCCGCATGATCGCGTTGTTCGTCGCGCTCACCGCGGTGCCGACGGTGTGGCTCGCGCTCGCGATGCGCACGGTGGGACACATCATGCCGGTGGACCCGAGTCAGGTCGGCATCGTGACCGATGCGCACCTCGTCAGCACCTTCTGGGGCTTGTGCATCACCTACGGGTTCCTGCAAGGCCTCACGTACGGTTCGTCGACGGCGCTGTTCATGGACATCACCACGCCAGCCGTCGCTGCGACGCAATTCACCGCCTACATGGCGCTCGGCAATCTGGCCACGTCGTATACCGCGACCTGGCAGGGTGTTTCCGTCGTCGACTTCGGATATCCGACGACGCTGTTCCTCGATGCGGCCATCGGCATGCTATGCATCGGATTGTTGCCGTGGCTCGGGCCGGCGGCGCAATCGTCGGAAATTGACGCGGCCGCAGTTAACGCTGCCTAACGAGACGACGAGGGCGCGACGCAAGCGCGCTAGCGCATCCTCGACTCGACCACGCTCCAGTCGACGTTGTCGAATACGGCTTGCAGATAGTCGCCGCGCTGCTTCGGCGAGAAGTCGAGCAGATAGGCGTGCTCCCAGACATCGAGCAGGAAGATCACGTCGGTGCCCGCGGTCGCCCCCCATTGATGTTCGTCGATCCAGGTGTTGTACAGCGTGCCGCCGGATTTCTCCCGAACCGTCACCACCCAACCGACGCCTCGCGTGGCGGCGAGCTTCTCGAAGTCTTTGCGCCAGCCGTCGAAGCCGCCGAACGCATGGCCTACCGCCTGGCCCAGCGGCCCTTGCTCGTGCGGCGGGCGGCCTTTGCTTCCGCTCAATTGTTCGAAGAACAGTTCGTGAAGCACCATGCCGTTGTATTCGAATGGAAAGCGCCGCACTGCCGCTTCGCGCGTTAGCGCCGGCACGCGCGTGGGCGATTCCTGCGGCTGCAGCACTTCCAATAGCGCGTTCACCTGCTCGACATAACCGTGGTAGAGGTCGAGGTGCAGATTGAGCGCAGCCTGGCTCAAGCCTTTTACGTCGCGCAGATTGAACGATCGGATTTCGAATGCCATACGAGTACTCCTGTCCGGATCAGCGGCGCGAACTGAATCCCAGCAGTACACCGATGCCGATTGCGACACCGACCGCTGCCCACGGATATCCTCGAACGTATTCGTCGGCGACTTCGGCACCGGCACGCGTCGTGCTGCGGACCGACTCCGTACCGTTCTCTACGGCTGCTCGGGCATCCGCGATCGTGCCGGCGACCTTGTTGCGAACGGTGGCGAGATCTACGCCGGGAACGTCCATCACCTTTCTCACGAGTTCTTCGACGTCGCTGACGAAATCACGCATGAGGCTCTTCTCCAGGGCTTTTGCGCGCCGGTGCGCGGTACGCGCCGTACGCTTGGCTTTTACTGCGGTGGTCATAGATCTCTCCTGCGAAAAGCGCCCATCAACAACAGTGACGAGCGCACCAATCAGAAAGACGAAGAACAGAATCTTCGCGATACTAGCGGCGCCTACGGCGAGGCCGGTGAATCCGAACACCGCGGCAATGATGGCAATCACGAAAAAGATTGCTGCATAGTGAAGCATCTGGGTCTCCTGTGACGCCGCTCTGCTGTTTGACCGGCGTGTCGATTTCGATGCTACAGTCTCACCAAGCTTGCAATGGCGCAGTCGGTCACCGGTGAGGATCCTCGTAGGACCGCACCGACACGGAGTTTTCAGTGTTTTCCGGGAACCGGATCTACATCGTCGCAGTGGCAGCGCTCATGGTTGCGCTGCTCGTCGCATCGCTGATGCTCGAGCTGAACGCCGAAGCGCGGGTCGCCAACGTCAAGGACCTCGCCACCGCACAGCAACGCAAATCCGACGTGGCCCTTTACGTTCGCTTGTTGGTGGATGCGGAGACCGGACAGCGGGGCTATCTGCTGACGCACGATCCGATCTATCTCGGTCCTTACGAGGACGCGCGAACGGAAATCGGCCCGCTGCTCGACCGGATCGTCGACAGCTACATGTTCGGAGACGCCAAGCCGCCCGGCGACAACATCCGCGAACGGCTGCAGAAACTGCGCGAGCTCGGTACCGCGAAGATGGACGAGCTCGCGGCATCGCTCACGCTCGAGGCATCGAATCAGCACGGTGCAGCGCTCGAACTCATCCGCACGGACTACGGGCGTCGGACGATGGATGCGCTGCGCAAGGTTGCGGAAGACCTCGACGCTCACGAAGACCAGCGCATCGATTTCGCTACACAACAATGGCAGGGCGGCATCTCCACATCACGCGCGCTGGTCGCCGGCAGTACGCTGCTGAACATGGCGTTGCTCGGGTTCGCCGCGTTTCTGCTGCATCGCGACCTGCGCCGCCGCGATCTGGTGGCATTGCAGCAGGAGCAGCACAACAAGGAGCTGGCGGTGCTCGTGCATCTGCGCACCGAGGAATTATCGACGTTGTCGAGCCATCTGCAGAGCCTCGCGGAGCGTGAGAAAGCGGCCATCGCGCGCGAACTGCACGACGAACTCGGCGGCATCATGGTCGCCGCAAAAATGGACGTCGCCTGGCTGGAACGACGCTTATCGCGACCCGACGACGAACTGAAGGTGCGGTGGACGAGATTGCGCAAGTTGTTGGACGACGGCGTAGACATGAAGCGTCGGGTGGTCGAAACGCTGCGTCCGACGCTGCTCGACAACATGGGTCTGGTGCCGGCGGTGCGGTGGTTGTTTTCCGAAACGTGTGCGCGCGCGGGACTGAAGTGCACGGAGACTTACCCCGACGACGATCTGAAGCTCGGCGACGAAGCGGCGATCGCGGTGTTTCGACTGGTGCAGGAATCGCTGACGAACATCGTCAAACATGCGAAGGCAACGGAGAGCTCCATCTGGATCGCAGTCGAAAACGGTCAGCTCAAGCTGCGCATTCGCGACAACGGCATTGGTCTGCCGATCACGCCGAAAGCGCGGCGCGGGCAAGGTCTGGCGGGGATGCGCCATCGCGTCGCCAGTTTCGGCGGCACGTGGCGCATCAGTACGCCGGACGATGGAGGTACGTTGATCGAAGTGTCGCTACCGCTGGAGCGCATTCTGCCCACAGCGGCAGCGGCGGAAAGCGCCTGAGCGCCCGATAGATCAGCGGCTACGACGCGACTTCTGCGAATACACCTCGCTGTCGTCCCAGCCGCGCGCTTCGAACTCCTTCACCTGCTTTTCCGCCTGGTCTTTGGAGATGCCGTAAGCCTCCTGAACCTTGCCGATCAGCACGTCTCGACGACCGTCGATGATGTCGAGTTCGTCGTCGGTCAGATGACCCCATTGCTCCTTCACCTTGCCGCGGAATTGTTTCCAGTTTCCCTTCACTTGGTCCCAGTTCATGTCACTTCTCCTTGACGGTACTGCTTAGCGATGACGTATCGCAGGAGTGTGATCGCAAGGTCCATGCCAACGACGGACCTCAGCCGCGGCGGGGAGTTCAGGCAAGGGAAAGTCGCGCGCATGTAACTTGCGCGCGCATTTAGTTCAATGCAGCGCGGATCTTGTCCATTACGTCGGGCAATTGATCGACGTCGCGCACTTTGTCGAGGAAGTATTCCGCGCCCAGCGCAGTCGCGGTGCGACGATACTCGGCCAGATCGTAGTTGGTCAGGACGACAACCACCGGGCGCTTGACCTGCCGGGTGAGCCCGCGCAACACCCCGAAGCCGGTGCCCTGCCGCAAATGCAGGTCGAGCAACACGACATCGATGGCCCCGTCCTCGACGGCGCCGAGCGCCGCCGCTTCGGTGTCGACCACAGCGGTTAGATCGAGGCCAGCAATTCCGGCCAGCATTTCACTGAGACGCTCGGCGAGCACCTTCGAATCTTCTACGAGCAACACGGACAAACTTCGATCCGCGGGTGTTTCGAGCATGGTGTCTTCGATTATTTGGTGATGCGTAATCCTTCGTCTGTCGGAGTCATCCGGCAGACGACCTCTATTGAATCATCCCGTTTCGAAACGCGTACAACGTCAGATCCGCGTTGGTGGAGAAACTCATTTTCTCCAACACACGGCTGCGGTACGTGCTCACTGTCTTTACCGATAGAAACAACTCTTCCGCGATTTCCGACACCGTACGTCCGGACGCCAGCTTGCAGAAGATCTGAAACTCGCGCTCGGACAGACGCGCGTGCAAAGGTTCTTCGCTATCGTGATTCAGATCCGATACTAGTAGTTCCGCCAACGTGGAACTCACGTACCGACGGCCACGCAGGACCGCACGCACCGCCTTGAGGAGCTCGTCAGCGGCGCTGTCTTTCGCGAGGTATCCGCTCGCGCCGGCTTTCAACGCGTTCAACGCATACTGCCGTTCCGGCAGCCCGCTGATGATCAGGATCTTCACCTTCGGGTGACTCGCCTGCACCTGCTTCAGGATGTCGAGTCCACTGCGATCGGGCATGTAGATGTCGAGGATCAGCAGGTCCCACGGCTTGGCGCGGAGCAGTTCCAGCGTTTCGTTGCCGGTCGCCGCTTCGCCGATCTCTCGAATCGAACGGTCCTCCTCCAGGAATTGTCGGAGGCCCGCGCGAACCACAGCGTGATCGTCTGCAATCAGGATTCGAGTCATGTCTTTTGAACCTCCAATCGGCTCAGCCGATCGCCTCCATCGGCTCGCGATGCGGCTGTCGGTGGTATAGCGCCAGTTTGTTATAGAGCGTCTTGAGGCTGCAACCCAAAGTCTGCGCCGCTCGCGTCTTGTTGCCGTGGCAGTGCGACAGTGTGACCTCGATCAGCGAGCGTTCCGCTTCCGCCAACGTGGTACCGCAACGCACCTGAACGCCGTCGCGAAATCCCGTCTCCGATTCACTGCTCGATTGCACGGGTAGTAGCTCCAGTTCGAGCACGTCGTCCGCCAGAATGAAGGCGCGCTCCACTGCGTTCTTCAACTCGCGCACGTTGCCCGGCCAGGTGTGTGTCTGGATCGTGGCGAGCGCCGATGCGGCGAAACGCTTGCGCGTGCCGTTGCGTTCGTTGAGCTCGTCGAGAAAGTGATTCGCCAACAGCATCACATCGTCGCCTCGTTCGCGAAGCGGCGGCACGATGATCGGAAACACCGCCAGCCGATACAGCAGATCCTCCCGCAACACGCCGTCGTGCGTGGCGCGGATCGGACAACGATTGGTCGCCGCGACGATGCGCACGTCCGTACGGATCTCGGTCGAACCGCCCACGCGGTAGAACCGTCTCGTCTCGAGCAGCCGCAGCAGCCGGGTTTGCATCTCGCTCGGCATCTCGGTCACCTCGTCGAGAAACAACGTGCCGCCCGATGCGCGCTCGAAGACACCTTCGTGGCTGCGAGCCGCACCGGTGAAACTGCCGCGCTCGTAGCCGAACAACTCCGATTCGATCAAGGTGGCGGGGATCGCACCGCAGTTCACGGCGAGAAACGGACCTGCGCCCCGCTCACTCTTCTGGTGGATCGCTTGCGCCACCGGCTCCTTGCCGGATCCGCTCTCGCCTGACACCAGCACCGTGGCGTCTGTCGGCGCGACCCGTTCGATCAGCGCGTGAACGGCCTGCATCGCGGCCGAACGGCCAATCATCTCCGTCACTTCGTTCATCCTGCTTCATCCCTTCTGGATGCCCGTCGGGCGGTACGAAAAATATGCAGGCACATTTGTAACAGCGACCGTCCGAGGGCATCAGCAGCGCGTACCGATGTTCTTGTCGGAGACCCTGAACGACCCTGTAGGTGTTTGTCCTACCGTGATTGGCACCCCTCTTGCTCCTTGTTATCAATTGTTCTCAATCGTTTCCGAAGTCGGAAAAAGGAGCCGCGGCATGGACCGATCGATGGTCTTCGTCTGTCTCTTGTCGTTGGGCTTGTTGTTCAGCGTCGGCGCGGCGGCGGACGAGACATACGACTCCGCCAAGAGCCGCATCGACACCGACCATCGAACGGCGATCGAAGCCTGCGAGAAGCTGGTCGACGGTAACGACGCGACAACCGCGGAAACGACCGAGGAAAAGCAGCGCAACGAAATGGCAGCGCTCGCGTTCCATCATTCGACGAACGCAAAAGCGGTGTGCGTTGCGAAGGCCAACGGCGATCGATCGATCGCGCTGGCCGAACTCGCTTATCAGTACACCGGCAACGAGGCCGATCGAGTCAAGCTGACGGACGCTCGCCGCGATGCAGCCGAATCGATCGCGAAAGCCGCCTGCGCCGAGAAGCCGCAGGATCTGCAGAAGGGTTGCGAAGCCGAAGAGGCAGATCGCATCGAAGCCGAGGGCGATCCGGGCTAACCGGCCGCCTCGTCGCGGTTTTCCGGCCGCACTTCCGCGTCCCCATCAGCCGCGATGATGCCGCAGCCGATGACGTCGCCGGAGTTTCCGGACGGTTGACTGCTCATATCGTCGGCGCCGGCGTGCACCACCAGCGCGTGACCGAGGATCGAATTCTTGCCGCTCAGCGCGAGCCCCGAAACACTGATCGACACCGCTGCCTGGTTCGACGCATCGGCTTCCACATTGCCGAGGTCACCGAGGTGGTGTTCGCCATTGGCCGGATTGCCGTGCCGATTGCCGGTCGGCGCGAAGTGTCCGCCCGGTTTGGCGCAATCGCCGCTCTCGTGGATGTGCAAACCGTGCAGACCGGTCGGCAGATTCTTCAATGCGCCGCTCACCTCCATGCCGCTGCTGGTCGGAGCGAACTGAATCACGCCGGTCACTTTGTTGTCGTCCGTCGCACCGCTCGACCATGGTTTGATCTCGACCGATGCGACCACGCCCGACGCGGCATCGCCGGCCGGCGGCGGCTCAGCGGGCTTGTTTGCGAGTTGCGTGTTCGGAAGCGCTTGCGGATGCGAATCGATCGGCGCCGCGGCCCTCGGCACTTTGGTGGGATCCGGCGTCGGGTCTGAGCATCCGAATGCAAAACCGCAGCAGACGACGGCGAGCAGCACTGTCTGCAAGGAGATGGGCATGGTCGCGCCTCCTGGTGAATACCACGTTCCGCTTTCAGACATTGCAAACACCGTGCCGTCCCCTTCGTGGGCTCGTTGGGCCGCGGCGCCGGGCTTTCGTCGGACAATCGGGTAAAAAGTGCGCGCGCGGCGGGCAGGTTCTGCACGGCCTGCGCTGGCCGCAAGCTGTCGAACGCGTCGTTTCGCGGCGCAACTTCGGGAAAGGCGCGGAACTTGCTAATAAATTGAATGTGACCGGAAGGCGTACGGTATCTGGGAGGAACCGCATGCGGGCCGTCGTCGTGTCGCTGCTGCTGTTGCCGAGCGTGTTGTGCGAGCGCAGGCGCTTTCGCGCGAACGCCGCACGCGGCCGACCGAACGCCACACCCCACCGATTCGGAACAGGCAGCGCTCGAGCACCAACAATTCATCCGCGAATACGGGCTGGGCGTGCAACGGCTTCCAATGGATGGCGGCAAGATCTATGGCTGGAAGATCAACGACAGAGTCACGTTCGGACGCTTCAAAGGCGAGAACGACGAGTTCGGCTTCAGCTTCGAAGTGAACGAGCGTCAGCGCGTCGAATTCACGACCGACGGCCTGCGCTGGCGCAAAGCGCTCGGCGGTCACTGAGTTGAACGACTCCGTCGTACACCCCTTATCGAAACCGTCGGGGAACGCGGCCGTATCGGCGGGTTGCGGCGCGCTGACCGCCTTGATTGCGTTGCTTCTCACCGGCTGCGCCGGTAAGTCCGAAATGCCGATCTCGGCCGGTACCGGCGACTCACCGACGCTGCCGGAACCGCAGCATCCGACCATTCCAACGGTCAAGGTGGCGCCAGCAGTCGGGTGGCACGATGGCGAAACACCCACGCCGGCGGCGAGTTTTGCCGTAGGCCTGTTCGCGCGCGATCTCGATCACCCGCGTTGGCTGTATCGGTTGCCGAACGGTGATGTTCTCGTTGCGGAGACGAATGCGCCGGTGCGCCCCGAAGACCGCCGCGGCGTCAGGGCGGCGGTAATGGGACTGTTCATGAAACGCGCCGGCGCCGGCGTGCCGTCGGCGGACCGCATTACGCTGCTGCGCGATGCGGATCGGGACGGGCACGCGGAACTGCAGCAACCGTTCCTGCAGAAGCTCCATTCGCCGTTCGGCATGGCACTGATCGGCAGCACGTTGTACGTCGCGAATACCGATGCGATCTGGGCGTTCCCGTACCACTCGGGCGACGTCGCGATCGGAGACCCCGGACAGAAGGTGGTCGACCTTCCGGCGGGACCGATCAATCACCACTGGACGAAGAATCTGCTGGCGAGCTCCGACGGCACGCGTCTGTATGCGACCGTCGGGTCCAACAGCAACGTCGGTGAGAACGGCATCGGCGAAGAGTCGAATCGCGCCGCGATTCTGGAAGTGGACCTCGCGACGCATCGTTCGCGCGTGTTCGCCACGGGCTTGCGCAATCCGAACGGACTCGCGTGGCACGCCGGCCTGCTATGGACGGTGGTCAACGAACGCGACGAACTCGGCAACGACCTCGTTCCGGACTATCTGACGTCGGTGGTCGACGGCGGTTTCTATGGCTGGCCCTACAGTTACTACGGAGCGCATGTCGACGATCGCGCGCGTCCGCCGCGACCGGATCTCGTCGCGACCGCGCGAGTACCCGACTACGCGCTCGGCTCGCACACCGCTTCACTCGGTCTCGCGTTCTCGCCTGGTGCCGAGTTCGGTACGGATTACGCGTCGGGTGCCTTCATAGCGCAACACGGCTCGTGGAACCGGAACCCGCCGAGCGGCTACCGCGTCGTGTTCGTGTCGTTCGAACACGACAGACCCGTCGGCATCCCGAAGGATGTTCTCGACGGATTCCTCGACGAACGCGGTGAAGCGCGCGGACGTCCGGTCGGACTGGCCCTCGATGCGTCCGACGCTCTGCTAGTTGCCGACGACGTCGGCAATTGCATCTGGCGTGTCACGCCCAAGTCACGCGAGTAGGCAAAGTCGCGCGAGTAGGACGGCGCTGACAGAACTCTTCAGCCACTCCGACGACAACATCGGTCAGCGCCGATGCCCGCTGCCCGGGTGCCCGATCAAACATGCCTACGCCTACAAACGAAGGTTGGAGAGGAAGGATGAACAACAGCAATCAACGGCTGAGTGCCGGCGTGATCGCAGCAGCGGTGTTGCTGCTCGTGGCCGCTTGCGGAGAACCGAAATCGCCGCAGCAAGTCGACAAGAACGTCGCCGAACAACAGCGCGATGCAGCCAAAGACATGGCCGAGACCAAGCACGACGCAATGAAAGACGTTAACGACGCACGTAAGGATGCGGAGCAGAAGATCCAGAACGCGAACGAAGATTCCGCCAAGGCACAGGCCGACCTGATGCTGGCCGCCGCCGATGCGAAATACAAAGTGGCTTTGGAACAGGCCAGCACCGATCACGACATCGCGATCAAGCAGTGTGAAGCGTTGGCAGGCGATCAACAGAAGGCGTGCAAGGATCGCGCAAGCGCCGATCTCGCCACCGCGCAAGCGCGCGCCGACGAAGCCAAGGCACAACACACCCCCGCGCAGTACTAGCAGCGTCGGATCAGGAGAATTCCAAGATGAACCACTTTCGAACGTTGAAAGCATTGTCGGTCACCGCGCTATTCGCAGCCGCCGGTTGCGCGTCCACGCAGAATCAGCAGGCGCCGGGCGAGTACGTCGACGACGCCACGCTGACCGGTAAGGTCAAGAGCGCGCTGATCGCCGACCCGGTGGCCGAAGCCCACCAGATCGAGGTCGAAACGTATCGCGGCGTCGTGCAGTTGAGTGGCTTCGTCGACTCGCAGAACGAACGCGTGGCTGCAGTGAAGGTCGCCGAAGGTGTCCAAGGCGTGAAGTCGGTGCATGACAATCTGAAGATCCGAACGGACGACGCGACCGTCGGCGAAGCGCTCGACGATTCGGTCGTCACCGCGCGGGTCAAAACTGCGCTGGTCGCCAACCCGGTTACGAAGGCGCGGCAGATCAACGTCGCAACGGCGGACGGTGTCGTGCAGTTATCCGGTTTCGTCGATTCACCCAACGAGAAGAGCACCGCAACTGAAGTTGCTCGGACCGTACCCGGCGTTCGACTCGTGCAGAACGAACTCGAGACGAAGCCAAATCCTTGACCGAAACCAGCTGGCGGAGACGCTGGCACAGCGCTTGCGTGCTTCTCGCATAAGGAACGACGCCGGGACTGCGATACCGGCTTCGCTCTCGTTCCGGCGCGTGAGGCTTGCACCAAGCTAGTAACGAGGCAAACCATGGCGATTCACCAACAATCAAACGGCGTCGAGCGACTGGGCGATCGACTCGTCGAAGGACTTGGCGAACGACTCGTCGAACGACTCGACCGACCACAAAACCGACTCCTCAATGGACTGCCCGCTGCCGATGGAGTGCGTTGGCTGCTGCATTTGGAGTCAGTCGAACTGCAATGCGATCAATTACTGTGCGAATCGGATACCGAGTATCTGTACTTCCCGACGAGCGCGATCGTGTCGATGCTGTACGTGACCGAAGGCGGCGAGTCCACGGAGATCGCGGTGATCGGCAACGACGGCGCCGTCGGCATGTCGATCTTCATGAACGGCAATACGCAGCCCATTCAGGCAAAAGTGCAAGCCGCCGGCCACGCATACCGGGTCCGGGGCCACTTCGTCCGTGAAGAAGCCCATCGTGGTGGAGCGATGCTCGATATCCTCGGTCGACACGCACAGGCGATGAATGCCCAGGTTGCACAAACCGCCGTCTGCAACCGGCACCATTCGATCGACCAGCAACTGTGCCGTCGTCTGCTGATCGGGCTCGACCGTTCACGGTCTGCCGAGCTCGTAATGTCGCACCAACTTGCGGCAAGTCTGCTCGGCGTTCGCCGCGAGAGCGTTACCGTGGCCGCGCGTCGGCTGCAGGACGCCGGCATCATCCGCTACAGCCGCGGCCACATCGCGGTACTCGATCGACCGCAACTCGAAAAGCGCGCGTGCGAGTGCTATGCCGCATTGCAGCGGGAATACGATCGGTTGCTGCCCCGGCGGCTGCCGTCGGTGACGGCGGTTCGTCCGGTGGCGTGCTCGGTAAGCCGAAACACGCGCGACCGTTACCCGGCGCAGTTTGCGCGACCCTTCACTGCTGTTCTGCCGGATTTAACGGCGGCGAGCAGCGCATTTCCCAGCTTGTAAGGATCGGCTGACAGCAAACGTCGGACTCAGCCGATCCACAGCGCTGCCTCACCGCGCGACGCTGCAGTCGTGAAATGAGGAACCGCTATTTCACATTTGCCTTCATGGCCACCGAGGCATCTCTCGTGCCCACCCCCCTACTCGAGAGATGCCTCGCTCTTTTTGCAGGTCTCAAAAGGCTGGCGATCATCATGACGGTCTGCATCGCTTGCGCGCCGCTCGATCAAGCGACCCCTCAACGGCAGGGTCCGATCACCGTCGAAGGCGCACACGGAACGCTGAGCAGTTCGCAAGGCGCCGCCGTAGTAGCGAATGCCGTCGCGGACGCGCCCGATCCAGGTGCGACACGCGCACTCGTGTCATTGATGGAGAACCTGAGCGACGAACCGCTCTACAAGGACAATGCGGTGGGCCTGTTGGTCGATGGCCCTGCGACCTACGACGCCATGCTCGGCGCGGTCCGCGCCGCGCGCCGCTACATCCACATCGAGATGTACATCGTCGGCGACGACGAAGTCGGCAGGACGTTCGCGAAGCTGCTGATCGAGAAAGCGCAGCACGGCGTGGCGGTCAGGCTGCTCTACGACAGCATCGGCAGTTGGGAAGCGTCCGAAGGCTTCTTCGATCGCATGCGCGAGGCCGGCGTCGAGGTGATCGCGTTCGGCTCGGCGAATCCGCTGACCGGCGGCAATCCGCTGAAGGTCAACAATCGCGATCATCGCAAGATCCTGGTCGTCGATGGCGAGGCGGCGTTCACCGGCGGACTCAATATCGACAAGAACTATTCGAGCAGCTCCGGTGGCTCGAGCAGCCCCGGCGGCTCGAGCAGCTCCGGCGGCAATTCGAGCGGAAAGAAATCGGAGCGCGGCTGGCGCGATACCGACGTGGTGGTGCAGGGACCGGCGGTCACCGCTTTCGAACAGCTGTTTCGTACCAATTGGACCCGCTGCGGTGGCGTCATTCCCGACTCGTTCGACGACGGCACGCCACGCGCGCACGGCAAGGAACTCGTCCGCGTGCTGTCCGCCGTCGGCGGCGACGGCAAGGTGTCTCCGATTCGCACCGCGTACGAACTCGCCATCGAGAAGGCTGCGGAGCGCGTCTGGATTACGCAACCGTACTTCACGCCGGACAAGGCGTTCCTCGTGTCGCTGAAAGCTGCAGCGGCGCGCGGCGTTGACGTGCGCATCATCGTACCGGCCACGTCAGACTCGACGGTGGTGCTGCACAGTTCGCGCTACCACTACGAGCCACTGCTGCAGTCCGGCGTGCGCATCTTCGAACACCGCGAGGCCATGCTGCATGCGAAAACGGCGGTGGTGGATGGCATCTGGTCCACGGTCGGCTCGAGCAACCTCGACTACCGCAGCTTCCTGCACAACGACGAGGTCAACGCGGTAATCGTCGGCGACGATTTCGGCCAGCAGCTCGAAACCCGCTTCCAGGCAGATCAGGCAGCGAGCGAAGAGATCACGCTCGCGCAGTGGCGCAAACGCGGACCGATCAGCCGAGTCAAAGAGTTCTGCGCCAACGCGATCGCGTACTGGCTGTAGGCGCGCTATTCCGGCTTCGACCCTTCGACCTGGATGTGCAGCACGAGCCGTCCGGCCTCGCCTTCGCCGAACTTGCTCCACTTCATGCCGAACTGCGACCAGTTCACCTCGCCTTGCGCATCGGCGCCGCAGAGTTCCTTGCCGGTCATCGGATGCGGAATGCACTTCGTGCTGTTGATGGTCAGCGTCAATGGTTTCGTGACGCCGAGCAGCGTGATCTCGCCGACGATCGATTTCGGCACGTCGCCTTCGAACTTCAACGTCCCCTTGTAGGTGGCGGTCGGATACTTCGCGACGTTGAAGAAATCTTCGGAGCGCGCTTTGTCATCCATATCGGCGAGACCGAAATTGATGCTGGCGGGGTCCACGTGGATGTCGACGCTGCCTGTCTTGGCGGCGCGGTCGATCACGATCGTGCCGCTCGTCTTGTCGAACTTGCCGCGCCACACCGAAATGCCCATATGCGAGAACTCGATGCTCGGATACGTATGCGCCGGATCGATCACGTACGTTTCGCTCGCGGCATAGGCAGAACAGGCGGCGGTGGCGACGACGGCGGCCATGATGAATCGCATCATTCGAAAATCTCCCGGTAGGGTTCAGCGGCGGAACGGCGATTCTAGAGGCGATTGCGTCTCGCGAGATAGATCGGCGACGTCATGTTGCGTTCGACCCGGCCGCCGAACTTCGTTTGCGCGATCTCCATCAGACGCTGCAGCAACGATTCGCGCTCCGCTTGCGGCAAACGCTGGATGTGCGAGAACCCTTCGTACAGGCGGCCGACCCGCGCGGTATCGAGAACGAGCGTCCATCGCGTTTCGAAGTACGCCAACGGCTCGAACGCGCCGCAGCGCGCGAACTCCGACTCGCGCGCCGCGCGATCGAGCGGGAACGGAATCGCATCGGGTGCACCCGACGGGCTGATCGCCTGGTCGGCGAGAAGCGCAAACGTGGCGTCGTGGAACGGATCTTCGCGATCGAGGTCCGCGAATACGTTCCACCACAACGCGACGAATCCGCCCGGTTTCAGAACGTCGGCAATCTTCGCGAGCGCGACGCCGGGTTCGAGCCAGTGATACGACGTTGCCGCAACGACCAGGTCGAAGCCCTGCGCATCCAGCGGCGCGTCTTCGAACGCGCACGACTGCAGCCGCAGATCGGCGCGCGTCGTCTCCCGCAACTTCGTCAGCATCGGCGCAAACCGTGCGTCGGGTTCGATGACGGTGATCGGATTTGCGCCCAGTTCGATGAGCCGGCGCGTTGCAAGCCCGCTGCCCGCGCCGATCTCGAGCGTCGCGGTGCCGCGCGTCAGCGCGCGCTGCTCGATCAGGAATCGATAGAGCGTCTCCGGATACGCCGGTCGCGCGTCCTCATACCCTTCCGGATTCAATCCGAAGAGATGGCGACCTTCGCTGCGATCCATGAACTCCGGCATTGCGCCATTCTGCCACCCCTTGCTCAGAAGAACGGCATGCCGTTCAGCGCCTGGATGAAGGTGTAGACGCACACAGCCGTATAGACGCACGCCGCGCCGACCACGAATCCGACCGCAACTCGATGCGGTGCTCGGGCCGGCAGCAGTGCCGTCAGCAGCGGCAGCACCTGCATCGCGTGCATGCCGAGGAAGTGCGCCACTCGCAGATCGCCGCCGTCTCGAGACCATTTCATCAGCCAGATGCCGTTCGCATCGCTCTGCGTACCGCCCACCCAATGGCTCGTTTGTCCGCCGAGGTAGCCGCCGAATCCGCCCCCCAGAAGGAATGTCAGCACGAGCCCGACACCCACCGCCAGTACATACGGATTCGCTACGCCGCGATGGCGCAGTATCGAAACCCCCATCCACAGACAGATCGAGACCAACGCAACGGCGCCGACGCCCATGAAGCCGTACATCACCGAATAGAACAGGCTGGTGTTGTTGAAGTGCGAGGCTTCGCCGCGGCCAGCCTGCAGCGCGATGTATCCGATCTCGAGCACCGCGCACACGATCGGAGTCCACGTCAACCAACGCCCCTTGCGCGACTCTATGTAACCGTTGGGCAGCAACGGCGCGAACCAGGCGAGCGTTGCGAAGTAGACCGCAATGGACAGAGAGAACTTGAATGGCTTCGACCACACCGATACGCCATTGAACGTGCGGTCGTCGAACTGCGCACACGCTGCAAATGCAATCATCAGGACGACGAAGACGTACGCCGTTCGCATCCACGGCAGATGACGTTGCAGTACGTCGGCGAGATGCGTCGTTCGCCCCGGCGACGGTTTCGAAACGGCCCACTCCGCATTCATGCGACCTGCTCCCGGGCGCCCGATCGCACCGCGCGGCTCGCGTACTTGATCGCGAAATACAGCGCGAGGCCGATAGGCCCGACCATGAACGTGGCCAACAGACACGGCACCACGAGCAGATGGTGGATTCCGTTCGCGCGCGCGTCGCTCACCTCCCAGCTGCCGACGAACAGATCGAACGCGAGGTAGTGAATCCAACCCGCCAACAGCAGGCCGCGAATCGTGAACAGCGACGCGACCGCGTCGAGCGTTCCGAATCCGGCGTCGGCCGGCGCGGTCGCGTAGTTGGAGACCATGAGAAACAGGTAGATCGCGGCAATGATCAGCGGAATCACCACTCTCGCCAGAACCTCCACGACCAGCCGCTGGCCGGGCAACAGAATGAGGCCGGCCCATCCCACCATCGCGAGCGAACTGCACACGGAGAAGATCGTTTCGAACATCTCACCCTCTAACTTGACATCGACAAGATCGAATGTGCCGATCGATGTTTCCATTGTCAAGATAATTTCGCGTAGAATGCGAGGTATGACGGCAAAGACTTCGTATCATCACGGCGACCTGAAAGAAGCGTTGCTGGCGGCGGCCGAAAGCGTTCTCGACGACCATGGTCTGCAGGGGTTCACGCTGCGCGAATGCGCGCGCCGCGCCGGCGTGTCACACGCCGCGCCGAAACACCATTTCGGCGACGTCCGCGGCGTGCTCACCGAAGTGGCGGCGCGCGGCTTCGATCAGCTGACGCGGCGGTTGAAGCTCAGGCTGCGCGCGGCCGGCGACGATCTCGACGCGCAATTCATCGCCACCGCGGAGGCCTACGTCGGCTTCGCCGAGGCACACCCCGAACACTTCCGCATCATGTTCCGCAGCGATCTGGTCGACATCCATTCGCCGAGCCTCATGGCCGCGGCGCTCACGACGTTCACCGAACTCACGAACGTGATCCGTCGTCAGCGCGGCGAGGCGGATATCGACGTGGAATCACTCGACACGTGCATGACATCGACGCAGCTGATCAACGACATCCTGATCGGCTGGTGTCACGTACACGGCTATGCGCACCTCAAACTCGAGGGTCAGTTGCCGATGATTCCGAAGTCGATGCAGAAGGAAATGCTCGGCACGGCCGGCAAGCGGCTCGCGCGTCTGATCAGGTCGCGAAAGGACTGAAGTCGTTCAGAGCGGATCGGCGGTCGTGGCGGCAATGAGCCATTGGCCGTCGAGTCCCGCGGCGCGGTGCACCGCGATCTCCTGCACCCGCGCGTCGGCGACCACCTGCGCGAACGCTTGCCGCGACGGATATTCCATCAACGCGATCATGTCGAAATCGACGTCGGATTCGCCGAGCACCATCCCGGTGACACGGCCGGACCAGATCATCCGACCGCCACCACCCTCGACGATTGCGACCATTGCCTTCGCATATTTCGCATACGCTTCCATGCCGCTCATACCGGCGTCGGGTGCATCGGCGCGGTCTTTGAACTTCAGCAGATTCACCATCACGACCGGTCCCGGTTCCGTACTCGCCAGCAACGCGGCGATCTGCTCCGGCTCGGGGTATTGGCTGATGTTCATGTCGGCTCCTCGTGTGGCGACTCAATAGACCTGACGGCGCCACAAATGAAAAGGCCCCGTGGTTGGCTCGTTGTGTGCCGTTCAATCACCTGTAACGTGGCATCCCGTCTGCGTTGCTGCCGGTACCACGAACTGGACAATGTCCGTAGGATTCTGACTCGTATCGCTAAAGTAGCTTGGCGAGTTGCCCGCCCGTCGGGGTTAGACAGATCGATCGCTGCTTCCGAAACGTCGTCGATCTGACAGGAGACGACCATGCCCTCATGGCTGACGTCCGCGCTCGACTACCTGCCACGCTGGCTCGAGCTGCAGGTCGCCGAGACGCAGCTGCCCGGATGTGCGTTTGCGGTCGCGCACCGCGGCAAGCTGGTACTCGACCGGGCATTCGGCGTAGCCGACCTCGAGACTCACGCCGCGCTGACGCCGAAGCATCGCTTTCGGGTCGCGTCGCACTCGAAGTCGTTCACCGCGACCGGAATCATGCGTCTGGTGGAGGCGCGCAAACTGCGCCTCGATGCACCGGTCGGCAAATACGTGACGGGGCTGCACGACCGTGTCGCCGGCACGACGTTGCGCCAGTTGCTGTCACATGGCGCCGGCGTGCATCGCGATGGCCGCAACAGCGGGCAGTGGGATCTGCGGCGACCGTTCCTCGATGCCGAAGAGCTGCGCAACGATCTGCAGACGGCACCCACGCTCTCGCCGGACGCACGCTTCAAGTATTCGAATCACGCGTTCGGTCTGCTCGGGTTCGTGATCGAATCGGTCACCGGAACGCCGTACATCACCTGGATTCGCCGCGAAGTGATCGCGCCGGCCGGACTCTCGCACACACAACCGGACATGCCAGTGGCATCGCGCACGCCGATGAGCAACGGCTACACCGCACGCATGCCGTTCGGACGCCGCCCGGTCGGTCGCGATCTGCAGACGCACGCGCTCGCTGCCGCGACCGGCTTCGTGAGCACGGCCGGCGATCTCGCGCGGTTCTTCAGCCAACTGGATCCGGGGTCCGATTCGAAATTGCTGAGCGTCGCAAGCCGTCGCGCGATGACTCGCGCGCACCGCGTCATTCCCGGTTTGCCGGCCGGCCGCGAATACGGGCTCGGCCTCGCCCGCGGCAAGCTGGGTCGCACACAGTGGTTCGGTCATTCGGGCGGCTTCCCCGGTTACCTGACGCGTACCTGCGTGCTGCCGTCGCTCGACGTCGCGTTCAGCGTACTGACCAACGCCATCGACGGACCTTCCCACCAATGGGCCGATGGCGCGATAGACATCATCGCCACGTTCGCGCGGCACGGGGCACCGAAAGGATCGACGCGCCGGTGGACCGGACGCTGGTGGAACACCTGGGGGGCGTGCGATCTCGTGCCGGTTGGCGACCGCGTTCTGGTCGCGCGGCCCAGTCTGAGCACGCCGTTCTACGGGGCAACCGAGTTGACCGTGCGCGGCGACGTCGGTCGGATCACGCAAGCCGACGGATTCGCAACGTTCGGTGAGTCCGCGCGACTCGTGCGCGACGGCCGCGGTCGCGCCACCGAACTGTGGCTCGGCGGCGGCCAGTTCGATCCACACGTCGACGATCTGCCGAAACGGCTCGCACGAGCGAACGGGCGCGCTTGAACCGCGCGCACGCTGCCACACCATCGCGACATGCTCTATCGCATGTACGAGCCACCCGCACCGCTCGATCGATTCATCGAGAACTTCTGGTATTGGGAAGGCGCGCCGCTGCCGCACCAGAAGGAGTTGATCATGGCAAGCCCGCAAGCGGGTCTGCTGATCAAGCTCGACGAGGACGAACTGCGACACTACGACGGCGAGCACTTCGACGTGCTGCACCGCTCGCGCGGGATTGCCGTCAGCGGCCCCTGCACCTCGCACTTCGCGATCGACGCCGTGCAGACGAAGATCATGGGCGCGCAGTTCAAGCCGGGCGGCGCATACCCCTTCTTCGGGCCGTCAGCACACGTCTTGTGCAACGAACACGTCGCGCTCGAAGACATTTGGGGTGCCGACGCCGGACGACTGCACCACCGGCTGGTCGAGTCGACGACCGTCGACGCGAGATTCTGCGTGCTGTTCGAGGCTCTGCTGCGACGCCTGTATCGGCCGTTGCAGCAGCATCCCGCCGTCGAACTGGCGCTGACGCGATTCAACTGCGCGTCCGAGGTCACCCGAGTCGGCACCGTGGCGGCCGAATCCGGATTGAGCCGGCGGCGGTTCATCGAAGTATTCGCCGAGGAGGTCGGCTTCACGCCGAAACTGTATCTGCGCCTGCAGCGCTTCAAGCGCGTACTGAGGCACGTGTACGGCGCGAGCCGCGTCGACTGGTCCGAAGTCGCCTACCTGCACGGCTACGCCGACCAGCCGCACTTCAATCGCGAGTTCCGCGAGTTCTCCGGACTGACGCCGTCGCAGTATCTCGCGCGGCCGGGCCAAGGACCGGGCCACGCGGTACTCACCGAATCGCACTAGCGCGGGAACATTTGTTCAAGCGTTCGGCGATCGTCCACGGCAGAGTGTCGGCATCACCTCGTCGGAGCTCGCGACATGAGCGCATTCGATCCTCTCACCACCTTCGTCCAACTCACCGACGGTCCGGATGCGCTGCGCTTGCCGGTCACTCCGGAGTTCTGGCAGGAGCTGGGACTGCGCAGCGATCTGCAAGGCGGTCGCCTCGTCAGCGCTTATCGGTTCACCGCCGACTGGACGAGTTGGGAGCGCCATCCTGCCGGCGACGAACTGGTGATTCAGCTGCACGGCGCGATGGACTTCGAACTGGAACGCGCCAACGGCGAACGCTACATCGTGACTTTGCGCGGCCGCGCGGCCGTGGTGGTGCCACGCGGCGAGTGGCACACCGCGCGGGTGCTGGAACCGAGTGAGGCGATCTTCGTTACGCGCGGCGACGGCACGCAACACCGTCCGCTCTGACGCGCCTTAAGTCTGATCGTCAGTCGCGCAGGTCGACGTCGCGGCGATCTTTGATGAACACACCGCCGATCACGGCAGTCATCGCCGCAACGGCGATCGGATACCACAAGCCGTAGTAGATGTTTCCCGATTTGACGACGAGCGCTGCTGCGATGAACGGCAGGAAACCGCCGAACCAGCCGTTGCCGATGTGGTACGGCAGGCTCATCGACGAGTAACGGATCCGCGTCGGGAACAACTCGACCAGAAACGCCGCGATCGGACCGTACACCATCGTCACGTAGACCATCAGCAGCGATAGCAGCAGCACCGTCATCGGAATGTCGACGCGCGCGGGGTCGGCCGCCTTCGGATAACCGCTGCCGTCGAGCGCCGCGCGATACGCGGCTTCGTCGAACCCGACGAGCCGAACGCCGGCGATCGTGGTGACGACCTCGTCGGTGCCGTCGAACGGCGCCGATTCGTAGCTCAATCCCGCCTTAGTGAGGAAGTCGCGCGCGCGGTCGCATGGCGTCGTCGGCTTCGCGAAGATGTTGAAATGACAGTCGCGCGCCGCGACCACGATTGCGGCGCGCTGCTCGAACTCGGCGAGCGCCGGATTCGCGTAGTGCGTGAGCCCGCGGAAGATCGGGAACAGCGTCAGCGCCGCGGCGACGCATCCCGCCACGATGATGCGTTTGCGACCGATGCGATCGGACAGACGACCGAACACCACGAAGAGCGGCGTGCCGATCAGCAGTGCGGCGCCTACGAGCATGTACGAAAGACCGAAGTCGACTTTCAGCGTGTTCTGCAGGAAAAACAGCGCGTAGAACTGGCCCGTGTACCACACCACGCCTTGTCCGCACGCCGCGCCGAACAATGCGAGCAGCACGAATTTCAGATTGCGCCATTGGCCGAAGCTCTCGGTGAGCGGCGCACGCGAGTGCGTGCCGTTCGCTTTCATTTCGACGAACAGCGGCGACTCGGCCAGCTTCAGCCGGATGTATACCGAGATCGCGAGCAGAATCACCGACACCAGGAACGGCACGCGCCAGCCCCACGCGCGAAATGCCTCTTCGCCGAATCCGACGCGACACGCGAGGATCACCGCTAACGACAGAAAAAAGCCGAGCGTCGCGGTCGTCTGAATCCAGCTGGTGTAGTAACCGCGCTGGTGCGGCGGCGCGTGCTCGGCCACGTACGTGGCGGCGCCGCCGTACTCACCGCCGAGAGCGAGACCTTGCGCGAGTCGCAGCACGACGAGCAGTACCGGTGCCCAGATGCCCACTTGCGCATACGTCGGAAGCACGCCGACCAGAGCGGTCGCCGACCCCATCACGATGATGGTCACCAGGAACGTGTACTTGCGCCCGATCAGATCGCCCAGCCGTCCGAACACGAGCGCGCCGAGCGGCCGTACCGCGAAGCCCGCGCCGAACGTGGCGAGACTCGCGAGAAACGCGGCGGTGTCGTTGCCGGGCGGAAAAAACAGCGATCCGAAGAACACGGCGAGAGTGCCGTACAGGTAGAAGTCGAACCACTCGAATACCGTGCCGAGCGACGATGCGAAGATGACGCGGCGATGAGCGCGATCGATGCCGGTCGCCGTGACGGCGCTGACCGTCGCCACTATCGCGCCGCGCTCGCCGCGACGAACGAAGCGAACCCCTGCAGAAATCCGGTCAGCTGCTTGCGCAACGCGTCGTCGGTCAGCACGCCTTCCGCGTCGAACAACGTATTCGCGCGCGACGCCATCAGGCGCCCACCGAACCACGGCCGGGTGCCGAGCGTTCGCAGAACGGGCAACCATCCTTCCTGCGCGAGAATCGTGCCGAACCCTCCGGGCGATGCACCGATCAACGCAACCGGGCGATCGCCGAACACCTTCTTGATGTCGGCGGGCGGGCGCGACAACCAGTCGATCGCGTTCTTGAACACGCCCGGAATGCCGTTGTTGTACTCCGGCGTGACGAGCAGCAACCCATCGGCGGCGACGATGCGCGCTTTCAGATCCACCACCACCTTGGGAATGCCGTCGGCCGCTTCGACGTCACCGTCGTACAGCGGAATGCCGCGGATCGACGCGACGTCGATCGTCATGCCGTTCGGCGCCGCTTGCGCGGCCGCGCGCAACAGCGCGGCGTTGAACGATCCCGCGCGCAAGCTGCCGGAAATGCCAACGATCGTCGTCATGCGAAATCTCGTCCCCTTCGAATACACCCACCGTCAACGGGCGGGCACGCCCCCCAATACACCTGTCAGCACTTCCAGAGCCGGGGCGGCTTGCTTCGGATCGTTGTACAAACCGCCGGTCGAAGCGATTACCAGTTTTCGAGAGGGAACCACCCAGATGCGTTGCGCGCCGTTGCCTATTGCCGCGAACCACGGCGTGGGCGGCGATGCCGCGCAACCGGCGCCGATCCACCACAGGTAGCCATACTTCGTTCCGCATTGCGGATCGGCTTCCACGTCGATGTGCGGCGTGGTCGCCGCCTTCACCCAACTCTCCGGCACGATCTGCCGATCATCCCAGCGGCCGCCGTTCAACATCAGCGTGCCGATTTTGGCCATGTCGTTCGTGGTCAAGCGCAGTCCCGATGCCGCGCGCGGAATGTCGCTGCCGCTCCTCGACCACTCGAAGCGCGCGACGCCGAGCGGCGCAAACAGTTTCTGCCGCGCATACGTTTCGATCGGCGTTTTCGTCGCGCGCGCAACGATCGCTGCGACGACGGCGACGTCGCCGCCGGAATAGTTGAAGCGGGTGCCGGGAGGCGCGTCGATCGAGCCCGACAAAACGTATCGGTACGGATCGTCGGCGATGTCCATCGCGATTTCCGAGTTGCGCACGTCCGAATACGGATACGTGCGCTCGTCCCAATGCAATCCGGACGTCATCGTCAGCACGTCGCGTATGCGTACTTTCATCCGCTCCGGTGTGTGCAGATCGGCGAACTCGGGGAAGTAGTCGAGCACCGGCGTATCGAGGCTCTTGATCGCGCCATCCGAGTACGCGATGCCGAACAGAATCGACACGACGCTCTTCGTGACCGACCGGACGTCGTGCAGCGTCTCCGGTGTGAACGCGACGCGTCCGAGTTGTATCGGACCGGTCGGACCGACCGTCTCGTCGACGCCCTCGAAGTACCACTCCGCGATCGTCTTGCCGTCGGCGATCACGATCACGCTGTGTATTCCGGGAATCTCACCCGACTCGATGCGCGCTTTCAGTTGCGACAACGCCGGCGCGTCGGCGCCGAATGCCGCCGCCGCGAACATCGTCCACGCAGCCCACGCTGCGATCAGTCGCCCCATGCCCGCCTCCCCGCGCGCCCCTTCGTAGTTCCGCTACTCGACCTTCGACCACGTCGAGTCGGGATTGAACGCTTTGATCGCGCGAGCAAGGTCGCCGGTCTTCGAGCCGAGATCCTTCTGATACAGCACGCCGTCCTGATTGATCATGAACGTCTCGACGCCGCTCTGCTCGTACTCGACGGGATACGCAACCACCGCGAAACCGCCGCTCAGCTGACCGTCTTTCAGGTAACTACGGGCACCGCCCGGCGCCGCGGCACCTTGTGCGGTCAACAGGCGATAGACATAACCGTGATACGGCTGCGGCCCTTCCTTCGCGTCCTTCCGATAGCCTTCCGCCGCCGCGGTGGCGATGAACGGTCCGACCGGGCTCGCGCGCTCGTCCGGCTGCGACGGCCAGTACAGCCCGTTGTGCTTGCCTTCGTCGCTCAACAGTTTCTGCGCGTAAATGCCGGCCGGCAGACCGTCGTGGCCGTCGGACGCGTAGTCCTTCTGCGCCTCGACGATACCGCGGCACGCTTCCATCGCGCCGAGTTCGTTGCGGCCGATGCGGCGGTACACCACTTCGTCGATGCCGGCATCGACGTCGAACGCCCATTGGTCGCCCACCTTTACGATCGGAAACGGAAACGGCCAATCGTCGTCGCCCAGCACCAGCGTGAATTTGTCGGTGCCGTCCGCAACGAGTTCGTGCGCTTCGTCGTACTGATCTACGAATCGCGTCCGCGCGTTGGCGTCGGCGACGTCGTCGCCCGATGCGACGAGCGGTTCCGCGCTTTCGCCCAACACCGTGAGCAACGCCGCGATATCTTCGCTGCGCGCCGCTGAAATGAGTGCGTCCACGACCGCATCTGCAGTGGGATACGTCTTGGGCGCGGCCGGCTGATCTTCGGCAGCCGACAAAGGAGCCGCGAAAAAGACACTCAGCAGAACCGCAACACTCGCGATGCGAGCACTGATGGCAAAACGATTGTTCGAGTTCATGACTGTCTCGCCTCCCAGTTTGATCACGAGCGGCCGCCGGCGCGTCCGCCACCGGATGAGCGTCCGCCGCCGGATGCGGATGACGCGTCCGCCGCCGCCGGATGCGCGTGCGCCGCCCGACGAGCGTCCAGCGCCCTGCGCGGTACTCGACGGCCGCGGCGCGGATTTCATGCTGCTGCGGCCGCGTTCGCTCGCGGCCCTGTCGGCAGCACCCTCGTTCCGTCCCGCACCGCTCATTGATCCACCGCGGTTCTGCGTCGCCGCCGAAACGTCCGGCCGGCTGCCGGTCGTCTTCGGATAGCCTCTATCCGCCCCTGCGCCGGGTCGTTGGGCCGTACTCGCCTCGCGCTGCGCGTTCTGTCGTTGCGTTGCGCTGCCCTGGCCGGTTCGCGCGCCCTGATACGTGCCGGTGGTCGCGTTCTGCCCGGTGCGACCGGTGGCCGGTCGCTGCGATGCATTGGCCGGTCGCTGCGACGCATTGTTCGCGGCACCGGCACGTGATCTGTCCGCACCGTTGTACGTCGACTGGCCGCGGTAGTCGTTGCGCGCGTTTTGCGATGCGACGGGCGATCGCGCGTTGTATGACGGCAGGCGGTTCTGGTTCTTGTCGAACCGGTTCATGTAGTTGTTGTTGTTGTTCACGTTGATGTTGGTGTTGCGGTTGTAGTTGTTGTTGTAGCGGTTCTGGTAGTTCGCCGGCGGCCGGTAGTACGGCGTCGGGCGGTATCCGGCACGGCCGGGCGCATACACGAACGTGTTGTGCGGGTAGTACGGACGCCCACCGTAGTAGACGCCACCGTGGCCCCAGTTCGGATAGCAGTAGTTATTGTTGTGTTGTCGTTGTCGAACATGCTTCCGACCGCCATGCCCGCGCCGAACAAGAGCAATCCGCCGAGAACCGCATCGGAAGTGCTGATGCCGGAGTCGGTCGTCGTGGTGGTAGTCGTGGTCGTTGCCGGCGGCGCGGTGTAGACCGTCGTCGGGTTGTATTGCGGCACATAGACCACTTGCGGGTTCGGGTTGTTGATGACGATTACGTCTTTGTCGTTCTGCTTCGTCTGCTCGACCGTCATTTCCGGAGACGATTTCAGATTGCCCGCCGCGGCCGCCTGCGCACGCAACCGCTGCACCGACGCAAGCACCGCGCCCTGGTCGGCGGTGAACGCAGCGCCCACCTGTTTCGTCCAGTCGAGTTCGCGACACATCATGTCGACGACGGTCGGAAAATGAACGAGCGCCTGTACGTTCGGCGCGAAGTCGGCGTCGGCGGCCGCTTTTGTCAGCGCGTCGCCTGTCAGCGACTGGTTGTCGAGCAACCAGTTGCCGGCATCGAGCACTTCCTGCGCATTCGTCGACGCCGACAGCACTTGTGCGAGCACTGCGTCCGGATACAGCGCGATCGGCGCGAGCAGTTCGTCGAGCGCGGCCGGCGTCCACGAGGTAGCGTCTTCGGTCGGCGGTGGCGGCGGCGCTTCCGGTGCCGCCGCAGCAGCAGGCGGAGCGGCAGCCGGAGCGGCAGCGGTGTTGGCCACCTTCGCCGTCTCGTCAGCTTTCGAACAGCCCGCCAGTCCGGTTCCCATCAAAACGAGCGCCGAAGTGAACACCGCACGTAGCGTCGATGTGTGTATACCCACGATCGAATCCCTTGAGTGAGCCGGGTCGAGGATGGTTCCACACATGTCGCTGGCGTGGCAATCGCCCGAAGCGCTGAGGCGCGAGAATGTGCAGGATCGAGATGTACGCGCCGATTGCGTGGGTACCTGTCAAGACACCGTTGGCCAACCGGTGAAGGTTGGGGCTGAAGCGGTCACTTCATCGGGATCGGCGTCGCGTGGTCCACCGCCACCGCGGTAACGCTGTTCTCGGGCGAGCCTTCGACGACCCGGTCCGAATACGTGAGATAGACGAGCGTATTGCGCTTCACGTCGACCATGCGGACGACGCGCAGTTTCTTGAACACGAGCGAAATGCGTTCGCTGAACATCTCTTCCTGCACCGGCAGTTTCTTCGTGAACGAAATGGGACCGACCTGCCGGCACGCGATCGAGGCTTCCGCGAGGTCTTCGGCGACACCGACCGCCCCTTTCACGCCCCCGGTCTTCGCGCGCGACACGTAACAGGCGACTCCGGCGACCTTCGGATCGTCGTACACGTCCACCACGATCTTGTGATCGGGGCCGACGAACTTGAACACGGTGTCTACTTCGCCGATCTCTTCGGCACGCGCCCCTACGGCGAACCACACGCAGGCCATCACGAATAGCTTCTTCATCACGCGCTTCCTTCTGCCGAGTGCAACCAGAGCTTCTGCCAACCTTCCGGGCCGAGTCGCCGCAGCGTTGCGATGTTCGACTCGTATATCGCGGCGGTGTCCGGAAACGACGCCACCGCGTGATCGACGCTCGCCTGACGCAACAAGTGCAGCATCGGGAACGGCGAACGGTTCGTGCAGTTCTCGACATCGTCGGGCGACGTGTCGGCGAACTGGTACGCCGGATGGAAACTCGCGATCTGAATGACGTCGCCGAGATCCAGCGCATCGAGCGCCGCGTCGGCAACGTCGAGGAAGTCGTTGTAATCGAGGAAGTTCGTGCAGCACGTGCGGGTGAATCAACAACACCGTTTCGCATTCGGCCGCTTCGGTATGGTGCAAACGCCGCAGTTCGACGTCGAGATCGGCCACCAGCTCGTCGCCGTCGCGCGCAGAACTGACGACGTAACGTATGCCGCCGCTCTCGAACACCGTGCGCGCGAACGGACACAGGTTGAGACCAATCACGGCGCGTTCGATCCAGCGCCGCGTCTCGGCGACGACAGACGCCTCGTTCTCGGGAGTCATGCGCACGCTCAACCACGTTTCGAAGTACGGAGATTACGCTGCGGCTCGCGCCGGTTCGACAGGTGTATCGCGTCTGCAACTTCAGTAGAGTCGGCTCTCGCCACTGCCGGAGATCCCGCCATGCGCCGAACTACGCTCACGCTCATCGCCGCGGCGATTTACGTGACGGCGCTCGCGCCGGTAGCCGCCGGCGAAGCGCAGACGGCGGGCCAGATCGCGCGCAAGCAGATCGACGCGGCCGTGGCGCGCGACTGGCCGACGTTGCGCACCCTCTACGCCACCGATGTCCGCTACGTCGATCCGAACGGTGAATCGCGCGGTGTGGACGCCGCCATCAACGCGCTCGAACGCACGCTGAAGCCATTCGGCGAAGTGAAAGTGGCGATCGCCAAAATCTACGAAGGCAAGGACTTCGCGGTAGCCGAATGGTCCACCACCGCGATCAATTCAGGGGAAATCACCCTTGCCGACGGCAGCCAGGCCGGCCCCACCGGCAACGAAGTGAAGCTCGACATCGTGACGATCTACGACATCAAAGACGGCAAGATCACCTCCGAACGCAACTATTACGACGCCTTGAATTTGTATGGGTCGTTGGGGTTGTTGGGCGACTGATTTGCTGGTCTTGATGACGTGAGCGACGGGTGATCGGTGCGCCGGACGCGCTCGAGCCATCCATGGGCGCTCCTTTCGCGACATCCCTGTCGCTCAAGGGTCCGGCGCACCGATCACCCGCCGCTCACTTCCGCCGAGTCCAACCCGCACGACTTCGTTCTCGAGATGAACGCGCGCTTTAGCGCGCGTTCACGCACGACACGATTGAGCGGTGGAGACGCGAACCGAGGCGGAGGTGGGTGAGTGTTGCGGAGGACCCCTGAGCGCCATGGATGGCGCGAAAGGAGCGACCATGGATGGCTCGAGCGAGTCCGACGCGGCATTCACCCACCTCCGCCGCGAATCGAAGCTCCACACCCGCCTCACGCCGTTGAAAGGCGTTCTATGTTCCCCTAGTGTCGGTGGCCTAACGCGAGGGACGAGACGATGCAATTCAAAGAGCTGAGTTACGAGATGGACGGCGCGGTGGGTGTCATCACGCTGCGGCGGCCCGAAGCGATGAACTCGCTGACGTATACCTTATATATGGAGCTGGAGGATGCGGTGCGGTCGTCCAGCGCGGCGGCATTGATCATCACAGGCGAGGGCCGCGCGTTCTGTGCCGGCGACGACGTCAAACAGATCCTCGGCGGTACGGCCGGACCGCCGCCGGAGGCGATCGAGCGCGGTAAGAAAACCGGCGGCCTCACGCCGGCGGCAGATGCGCTGCTGCACACCGACATTCCGGTGATCGCCGCAATCAACGGACCCGCCGTCGGTTGGGGCATGGAGCTCGCGATCATGGCGGACATTCGCGTCGCGTCGGAGCGCGCGAAGTTCGCCGAACTGTTCGTCGTGAGAGGACTCTGTTGCGACGCGGCCGGGCTCGGTCGTCTGGCGCAGATCGTCGGACGCGAGTGGGCGGCCGAATTGCTGTTCACAGGCGAAGTGATCGACGCCGAGAAAGCGAAGGAGATCCGCCTGGTGTCGCGCGTCGTGCCGCACGAACAACTGCTTCCCGACCGCGATGGAGATCGCGCAGAAGATCGCGGCCAACCCGCCGCTCGCGGTGAAGGCGTTGAAAGCGGGGCTGCGCCGTACGCTCGATCCCGATTGGCGCGACACCGGCTCGTGGGCCATTGCGCGAATCTCCGAATTGCGCAAGACGGAGGATTCGAAGGAGAGCGTCCGCTCGTTCCTGGAAAAGCGTCAGCCGAAGTTTGTCGGCCGCTGAAGCTCGCGCCTCGTCACATTCGTTAGAGCTCACCGTCATGGCCTGGTTGCAACCGGTTACGTTGCGGAGCGCGCGCGTTACGCTGGCACCGCTCGATCGCAGCCATCAGGACGACCTTCGCGAGGCGGTTGCCGACGGCGAGTTGTGGAAGCTGTGGTACACGAACGTTCCGCAACCCGACCGGATGGCCGCTGAAATCGAGCGTCGGCTGAAGCTGCAGAGCGACGGCGCGATGCTGCCGTTCACGGTCATCGACAACTCGTCCGGAAGGCCCGTGGGCATGACCACGTTCATGAATGTGGACGCAAACAACCGGCGCGTCGAAATAGGTTCCACCTGGTATCGCAAGAGCGTGCAACGCAGCGACGTGAACACGCAGAGCAAGTTGCTCCTGCTCGGCCACGCGTTCGAAGCGCTCGAGTGCATCGCGGTCGAGTTCCGCACGCACTTCTTCAATCACCAGAGCCGTCGCGCCATCGAACGACTCGGTGCGAAACTGGACGGCATCCTGCGCAGCCACCAGCGCGCGACCAACGGCACGCTTCGCGACACGTGCGTCTACAGCATCGTTGCCGCGGAATGGCCCACCGTGAAGTCGCACCTGACGTTCCAGCTGAGCCGCCCGCGCGATCACTGATCCCCTGGGATCATGGATCGAGAATCGCCTCCACATCGTCGAGCAGTTGCTGCGGCGCCACCCATTCGCCCGGGCGCCCCGTGAATGGCTCGGCCACCAGGAAAGGTTGCCGCAAGTAGCCGAGCAACCGATGTGCCCGCGCGATGTCCGGATCTGTCTGGCTCCCTGTGGACGCGCCGAAGAGCGTGAAGTCGGGATCGATCGCTACGTAGCGCCGCACCAGTTCGCGCGCGCGCATCGCAATTTCGGCGTGTCGCGCTCCGACTTTTCCCGAGATCACCAGTTCCGACAGAGACACCAACGGATCGATAGAGGGGAAGAGCATCTTCCGCGCGCGGCGGCGGTCGAGCACGATCTGCGCCCTGTATGGCGGCGAGAGCTCGGTCCAGACGGCTTCGCGTTTCTCGGGAAACGGCGTGACGACGATGGTCGTGATCGACCCGGTACAGCGCTTCGTCGACAACCGCACGAGGCTCGCGTCGACATCGCTCTCGAAACCCGGCTCGCACAACAACACGACCAGCACGTTGCAACCCTCGTCGCGCATCGCTTCCGCGCGGTCGAGTCCAGCGGCAAACGCTTCGCGTCGCCGCTGCGGGCTCGCGTCGAAGTCGACCAGGCAGCGCTCGACACTCGCGTCGAGACCCAACTCCGCCATCTCGGCCTCCCAGTCGCGCAGATCGAACGGTCGCTGCGCGAAGCCGGTCCACAATGCGCGACCGCCCTCGCGTACGGTCATTCGCTTGCACAGCTCGCCCAACAGCACCGCCATGCCGACGCCCGCCATGAATGGGATCCGTACCAGGCCGCCCCGTGTGATCGGCACGAACAGATCGAGCGCCTTGATGCCGGTGAACCAGGTTTCGGCGTCGGTCGTATCGGCGCGCTGTGCAGGCGTCGGGTCTGCATCCGTCTCGGCGCGCGCCTCGATCAGCGAAGCGACCGTCGTATGGCCGTTCGAGTTCGCCCAGTCCGCGGGCGTGCGGCCGCGCGCGTCGACCACATCTGCGCGCGCGCCATGCTCCAGCAGTTGCGTCGCTACGTCCCGGTATCCGCGCATTGCCGCCACGTGCAGCGGTGTGTTCCCGGACGCGGCCACGACATTCGGGTTCGCGCCGCGGCGCAGCAGTTCGCGCAGGTGGTCGACGCGATTGAGCAGCGCCGCCGCCCACACCGGCGACTCGGCCGTCACGCAGCCGCAAATGCCATCGACGTCGGCGCCGGCGTCCAGCAACAGCGTCTGCATCGCGATGTCGTCGCGTTCGATCGCGGTGAGCAGCGCGGTGGCGCGCGACGCGAACGGCAACACGCCGTCGTAGACGAGACTGGGTTCCCATTGTTGCTGCGCATGCGCGAGTTCCGGCGTGCGCTTCAACATCTGCCCGACGCGTACCTTGTCGCCCGCGCGCAGCGCGATGAAGAACGTCACCTCGTCGGCAAACTCCCCGGTGCGCGATGGCCGCAGAGTGTCGATGGTCTTCTGCATGAGTCGGTCTCCTTCTTCACGAAGCCGCGCTCTGGCGCGGCGCAGTCGTTTCTTGACGGTCGAGAGCGGTAGTTCGAGGAAATCCGCGAGCGCCGGGCCCGAGATCTCGGCGAAGTAGTGCAGCGCAACGACGAGCCGTTCCTTCGCGGGCAGACCTTCCACGGCGAGCCGCAACCACTCGGCGCGCTCGGCCGCTGCGATTTCAGAATCGGGATCGGCCGTGATCACCGGCACGTCGAACGCGAACTCGAGTGGCGTCAGCACGGCGCGCGGTCGGCGCGTTACGCGGTCGCAGTGTTTTACGACCAGCGTGCGCAGCCATGCCGGAAAGGCGGCGGGTTCCCGCAACTCCTTGAGGTGCAGATGTGCGTCGAAGAATGCCTCCTGCGTCGCGTCGCGGGCGAGTTCGATCTCGCGCAGCCAGCTGAATGCCGTACCGACCGCGAGGTCCTGGAATGCAACGACGAGCTCCGCAAAGGCGGCCAGGTCACCGCGTTGGGCGCGTTCGACGACTGCAATGTACGGCCGGTGGGTCACGGCGATCCGATCGCTGGATGGGTAGCGAATAAGACCCCATCCGAACGGGTCGGGATACCGGCGGGCGAGAAAAACTCAGCGAATGGGACCGAACGAGATCAAACCGAGCAGCCAGCAGCGGACGTGCCGGCGAACCGTCGGATTCTTCTGCAGCCGGTCGAGCG
Source organism: uncultured Gammaproteobacteria bacterium (assembly GCA_963787045.1). GTDB lineage: Bacteria > Pseudomonadota > Gammaproteobacteria > Pseudomonadales > Azotimanducaceae > DATJGR01. The sequence goes on from CAWBBR010000012.1 coordinate 52,207, forward strand.
ATTGACGCCAGCCGCGGACCTGTTCGGCCAGGTCGCGCTCGCCGTCGTCGCGCAATTCGCGTCTGTAGTGTTGTTGATGCATGCCACATTGATAGCGTGAGCGCCGATGCTGTTCGAAGCGGCCACGGCCGACATTCGTGTCAGCGGAACACCCACAGGCTTGTAGGCGCACTTCGCGGAGTCGATGCGATTGCTTTGGTTCCGGCCGCGCTGCATCGTGCGAGCATTCGTTCGTCACCCAATCGTTCACAGAAGGCACAAGCGCATGACCAACCCCAGACTCGAGGGCCGCGTGGCGATCATCACCGGCGGCGCCAGCGGCCTGGGCCGCGCGACGGCCCGGCGTTTCGCGGAAGAAGGCGCCGATCTGGTGCTCGCGGATCTGAATCCCGAACGCGGCGCCGAAGCAAAGCGGGAGATCGAAGCGAGCTTCAATCGACGCGCCGTGTTCGTCACCGCCGACGTCGCGCGCGAGGAAGACATCGATACGCTGGTGCGGCGTGCGGTAGAGGAATTCGGCCGCATCGATTGCGTGCTGGCGGCGGCCGGGGTGTCGAATGCGCACTACGTGAGCGGCGAAGTGCGAGCGCGATCCGAGGATCCGACCGCCAACCATCTGATCAACAAACCGGTCGCCGATTGGGAGCGCGTACTCAAGATCAATCTGACCGGCGTGATGCTCACCGACCGCGCAGTGGCGCGGCACATGATCGACGCCGGCATCAAAGGCAGCATCATCAACATCGCGTCGGTCGCCGCGCGCGTGCCGTTGCCCGGCGGGGCCGATTACAACGTCTCGAAAGCGGGCGTCGAGATGCTGACGAAAGTGCTCGCGATGGAGCTGGTCGGACACGGCATCCGCGTCAACGCGATCGGCCCCGGTTTCATCGAAACGCCGATGACGCAAGGGATGCGCGACAATCCCGAGGGACGTCAGATGATGATGGCGATGACGCCGATGGGTCGACTCGGCACGCCGCTCGAAATTGCCAACACCGCCGTGTTCCTCGCGAGCGACGAATCGTCGTACTTCACCGGACAGACGCTGTTCCCGAGCGGCGGCATGATGGTGTGACCCGCAAACGACGACGCCGGCATTCTGCCGGCGTCGTGCATCACTCGAACCATCCCGATCAGTCTTTCTCGAACCACCGGTAGATGAAGCCGGCGATCGCCGCGCCGATGATCGGCGCCACCCAGAACATCCACAGCTGCGCGATCGCCCAACCACCGACGATCAGCGCCGGTCCGGTGCTGCGCGCCGGATTCACCGACGTATTCGTCACCGGAATGCTGATCAGGTGAATCAGCGTGAGGCCGAGGCCGATCGCAATCGGCGCGAAGCCGGCCGGCGCGCGTTTGTCGGTCGCACCGAGAATGATCAGCAGGAACATCATCGTCATTACCACTTCGGTGACGAAGCCCGCCGCTTCGGAGTATTTGCCGGGCGAGTGATCGCCGTAGCCGTTCGAGGCGAGACCGCCGCTCAAATCGAATCCCGCTTGTCCGCTCGCGATGAAGTACAACAGCGCGGCTGCAACGATCGCACCGAGCACCTGCGCGATGATGTACGCCGGCAACTCGGCCGCCTTGAACCGCCCGCCGCAGACCAAGCCCACGCTAACGGCCGGATTGAGGTGACAGCCCGAGATGTGGCCGATCGCGAACGCCATCGTCAGCACGGTCAGGCCGAACGCGAGCGAGACACCCAGCAGGCCGATCCCCACCTGCGGAAATGCAGCGGACAACACGGCGCTGCCGCAACCTCCCAACACCAACCAGAATGTGCCGATGAACTCCGCGGCACTACGCTTTGCCAACGACATGTCCCCTCCTTTCGCGTTTCTTATGATTGACACGTCTCAACCGCGACGCACCGTTAACCTACGCCATCAACGTGACCCAGTTCAATCGGGCGTTTCTTCCGGAGATCAGTTCGTGGCCGATTGAACCAACCGTTGTGCGATTTCTCCGCTGACAGTTGCCAGCGCCCGCACTTGCGCGGCGACGAGAGCTTCGTAAGGATCCCCCGTTCCTTGCGCCGATTCGTGCGCTTCGCTCCTGCCGGTGATCGGCACAGATCCGCCGCTGCGGGCCTTGATCGTCCACACCACTTCGATGACCGCGGCATCGCCGACGATCATGTCGAAGCGCTGCACATCGAGCGATATGTCCAGTTGCGCGGTGCTCGCCGCACTCTGCGTCATCGGCGTAACGCGAGCGCCGCCGAGATCGCGGCTCAGACAACCCGCCACCGACTCCGCGATGCCGTCTCGCAGCGGCTCGGCCCAGCGCTGCGATTCGAGTACGACCAGGCGGTTCGGGCCGTCGCGCACGACGAATTGCGGTCGATTCACCGCCTCCGGAACGCTCACCGGCCCCACTGCGATCGGTCGCGCGAACGGCGCCGACACCAACGACTCACCGGCGCCGCCTGCTGCGGGCGTCAGCGTGTAGAACTGCGCCGGCGCCGACGTCGAGCAACCGGCTACCAGAACTACCAACAGAACCGCTCCGCCGCGGGCGAGTCTCGACACTCTCATTTCTTGGGATCCTCTTGCTTGCCGCGAATGAACGCTTCCGGATGCCGCTGCAGATAGTCGAGCAGGTCGCGCATCGACGCCGTCGCGCGAGTCAGTTCTTGTAGCGTCTGTCGCAGGTCGGCTTGCAATGGCGCGTCGCTCGCCAGCGTCGCCTGCGCAGCCTGCAGCGTTTTGCTCGCGTCGCCCATCACGTCTTTGGCTGCCGGCGCGACGTCGGCGTCGAGGCGCTTCAGCAGCGTTCGAGCATCCGCCAACGTGCCTTCCAGTTCTTTCGCGATCTGCTCGATCGGAAGCGCGTCGAGTTTTTTCGTCAGCCCGCCCACCATCGCCTGCAGTTCGCCGAACGTGCCTTGAATCGTCGGCAGCTGCGGCGGCGATTGATCCCAGTCGAGCTTCGTCTTCGGGGCCTGCGGAAAGAAATCGAGCGCAACGTACAGTTGGCCGGTCAACAGATTGCCGGTGCGCAGTTGCGCGCGCAGGCCTTGCGCGACGAGCCCGTCGAGTCGGGCGTGCTCTTCCGCTTCGGTCGGCGGGCGTAACATCCCGCCGCGAACCTTCGACCGTAGCCGGTCCGGATACAGATCGATGACGACCGGGAAGCGGAACCGTTCGGACTCCGCGTCGAATTCGAGGTCGACCGACTTCACCTCGCCGAGCGTGATGCCGTGGAAATCGATTGGAGCGCCGGGCAAGAGACCGCGTAGCGATTCGGCGAAGTAGAGTTGCATCGTCAGCACTTCGGTGTCGGTGTGTCGCATCGCGGTTGCGCGATCGCTGACGAGATTGAACGTCGTCTCCGCGGCAGCCGGCTCTGCGGGCGGTAAATCCGGTGGCGCCTGGAATGCGATGCCGCCGGCGATGATCGCGGCCAACGACGCCGTGTCGACCTTTACGCCGGTCGCATCGAGCGTGATGTCCACGCCGCTTGCATGCCAGAAGCGCGTATTCGACGTGACGTATTGATCGTATGGCGCGTTCACGAATACCTGCAGCGTGACGCCGCGGCCGTCGGGTCGAGCGCGAACGACACGACCTGACCGACCTCGATACGACGGTAGTAGAGCGGCGAGCCGATGCCGAGCGAACCGATTTCCTCGCTGCGCAGTCCATAGCGCGTGCCGGGTACGTCGGCCGTGACGATCGGCGGCACCTCGAGCCCGACGAAGTTGTGGCGCGCCTTGTTCGATTTTCCGACGTCGACGCCGAGATAAGAACCGGAGAACAGCGTGCCGAGACCGGTGACGCTGCTCGACGAAACGCGCGGTTTTACGACCCAGAACCGGGTGTCTTCGACGAGCAGACCCGACGCTTCCTTCGCGAACTGCGCTTCGGCGATCACGCCGCTGGCGTCGCGCTCCAGCGCAACGTGCGTGATCAGACCGATCTCGACATCCTTGTAACGGATCTTGGTCTTGCCCGCTTCGAGGCCTTCCGCCGTTCGGAACGAGATGGTTACGGTCGGCCCTTGCGCGAGGATGGTCGTGATCGCGATGTACGCGCCGATCACCGCCGCCACGATTGGAATGATCCAGACGAGCTGAATACGCCGCCGCGGCGGTTCGAGCACCGCGTCCGGAATATCTGCATCAACCACGTTTGTCCTCCAGAGGATCCCAGATCGAGCGGGGATCGAAAGTCATTGCCGCCGACATCGTCAGCACCACGACCGCGCCGAACGCGACTGCTCCCGGTCCCGGCTGAATCGCCGCGAGGGTCTGCAGCTGCACCAGTGCAACGAGAATCGTCACGACGTAAATGTCCATCATCGACCACCGGCCCACGAACTCGACGAGACGGTAGAGGCGCAAGCGCTGCATCGGCTGCCATGTCGAACGCCGCTGCGCCGACGCGACGAGCACGGTCATTGCGATCAGTTTCAGCAACGGCACCGTGACGCTGGCGAAGAACACCAGCAGCGCGAGCGGCCACGAACCGCTGGTCCACAGAAAGATCACGCCGCTCATGATCGTGTCGTCCTGCGAGCTGAGCAGCGTGCTGGTCTTCATGATCGGCAGCACGTTCGCGGGGATGTAGAGGATGTACGCGGCGATCAGCAGCGCCCATGTACGCGACAGATTGTTCGGTTTGCGGCTGCGCAACGTTGCCGCGCAACGCGGACAGTGGGCCTGGGTGTTCGCATCGGACATCCGGCACAGCAATCCGCAAGCGTGGCAGCCGACAAAGCCCGCTTGTGCCGCATTCACGCGAGGGGCTCGATGCGCGACCAGAGTCGTACCGGATCGAAGGCATTGCCGAGCGCCGCGAACACCACAACGAGCACGGCGAACGCCCACAGCGCAACGCCGGTCACGACATGCGCCATGTGCGCGAGCTTAACGAGCGACACGAGAATGCCGAGGATGAACACCTCGACCATGCCCCACGGCTTCGCGACCTGGAACAGCCGCAACGGAAACTCGACGAACGGCGGCACGTTACCCAGCTGCAACGGCACGAGCACATACAGCATCGCGACGATCTGCGTCGCCGGCACGACGATTACGGTGATGAAAACCAACGCCGCCACGAGTTGGACGTCTTCGCGCCACAGTTCGCGCACCGCGTGAAGCAGCGTAGTGGTAACGCGGTTGCCCTGCACCTCGAGCATCACCATCGGATACGCGTTGGCGATCACGAACAGGATCGCAGCCGTAACCGCAAGCGCCAGCGCGCGAGTGATGTCATACCGGCCGAGCTTGTGCAGTTGCGCGCCGCAGCGATGGCAACACACGGCACCGTCCGGTGCGTCGGGTACCCGCTGCAACGCGTCGCACTCGTGACAAGCGATGAGACTCATACCGTAATGTAAACGTTTCGCGCGCGCGGGAGCACGCTATCATTCGCGCCGCCTGACACGCCCACCGGGAATCTTCGTTGCGAAACGCGTATCCAATCCCTCTTACCGTGCTCGAAGAGGCCGACGCGGTCGGCGCATTCGCCGCTCATGAAACGATCGACCGACTCGAGCGCGCACGCGCCGCGCGAGGCGTCATGACGCTCGGTTGTCCGGGCGGCCGTTCGCTGCGCACGACGTATCGAGCGCTCGCCCGTGCAGCCGCCGAACGTCGCATCGACTTCAGCACACTGCACATCGTGATGATGGACGAGTACGTCGAGGCGCGCGGCGAACGTTGGGCGCTGTGCTCGCCCGACGCGCACTACAGCTGTTTCCGCTTCGGTGAAGCGGAGATCCGACAGTTGGTCAACGCGGGTCTACCGGACTCGCTGCGCATTCCATCGGCCAACCTGCACGTGCCCGATCCGAACGCGCCGCTCGACTACGAAGCGCTGATCGCGCGCCTCGGCGGCATCGACGTCTTTCTGCTCGCCTCGGGCGCCAGCGACGGACACGTCGCATTCAATCCGCAAGGTTGCGCGCTGCGCGAACGCACCCGCATCGTCGCGCTGACGGACGCCACCCGAACCGACAACCTCGCCACGTTCCCGCAGTTTCGCGAACTGTCCGAAGTGCCGCGGTTCGGCGTCAGCGTCGGCCCCGGCACGATCGCGTCGCATTCGCACGCGGCGATTCTGGTCTTGCTCGGCAGTGGCAAGACGACTGCGATGCGGCGCATCGCGGCGGCCACTCGCTACGATCCGGATTGGCCGGCGAGCGTCGTGCTCGAGTGCGCCGATGCGCAGCTGATCGCCGACGCGGCGGCGGCCGGCGGAATGCCGAAGCAAACGCGCGACTGAGCGTCGTCGTGGCGGGTCGGCCTTACGATCTGGTTGCGATCTTCTGGCGATCTTCTGGTGAGTCAAGCCCGGCGAGTCTGTTAGTCTCTCCGACATTCTGCATTCCAGAACGCATAGACGCGCCCGCAGCGCGCACAACCGGAGGACGTTCAAATCATGGTTCGAGCATCCGTGTCCCTATGGGGCGCAGCCGCCGCATGTGTGGCATCGACCGCCGTTGCGGCATCGGCGACCAGTGGACGCCGCGACAGAGGCGAACTGGAGTTCGCTGTCGGTTCTGGTCCTCGCCACCTTCGTCGGGCTCGGCGTCATCGGTCGCGTGTCGCGGCTGCTGCACACGCCGCTGATGTCGCTGACCAACGCGATCTCGGCCATTTCGGTTGTCGGTTCGATTCTGATCACAGGCTCCGACTACCCCACGCCGATCCGCATTCTCGGCGCCATCGCGCTGTTCGCGTCGATGACCAACATCGTCAGCGGCTTCCTGATCACGGAGCGGATGATCCGCATGTTCAAGGAGCGCGGCGAAGCGGTTAAGGGAGTGTCCAAGCGATGATCCACTCCCTCATGGAAATCGCCTATCTCGCGGCGATCGTCCTGTTCATCCTCGCGCTGTACTGGATGAACGATCCGAAGTCGGCGCGGCGCAGCGTGTCGGCCGGCGTGGCGGCGATGGCGCTCGCAATCGCCGCAACGTGGAGCCGTCCCGAAGTCGTGCACCACGCCTGGATCATCATCGCGCTGCTCGGCGGCGTGGTGGTCGGCGTGCCGCTCTCGCGCGTGGCGCTGACGGCGGTACCGCAGCGAACCGCGTTATCGCACGCGTTCGGCGGACTCGCCGCCGGCCTCGTCGGCACCGCGAAGTACTACATGTGGTTCGGCGAAGACCCGAGCGAGCTCACCGGTTTCCGGATGACCGCGATCGTCGTCGAGACGCTGCTCGGTTTTCTGACGCTCACCGGCAGCCTCATGGCGGCCGGGAAACTGCACGGCGTTTCGTGGATTCCGCAACGCCCCGTCATCTATCCGATGCAGAACTTCAGCAACCTCGGGCTGCTGCTGACCGCGCTCGCCATCGGCGTGTTCCTGATCGTCAATCCGACCGGCTCGATGTTCGCGTTTCCGGCCCTCATCGTGCTGTCGCTCGCGTTCGGCGTGCTGCTGATCATTCCGATCGGCGGCGCAGACATGCCGACGGTGATCTCGATTCTGAATGCCTACGCCGGTCTGTCGGCGGTGGCGATGGGCTTCGTGCTCGACAGCCGTCTGCTGGTAGTGGCCGGCGCGCTCGACGGCGCCAGTGGTCTGATCCTCTCGATCATCATGTGCCGCGCCATGAACCGCTCGTTCACCAACGTGCTGTTCGGTGGCTTCGGCCAGGTGCAGGAAGCGGCCGTGACCGGCGGCGAGGAACGCCACTATAAGGAAGAGACCATCGAAGGCGCCGCGCAAACCCTCGAAATGGCGCGCTTCGTCATCATCGTGCCCGGCTACGGCATGGCCGTTGCGCACGCTCAACATCGCGTGTCGGAACTGTACGATCAGCTCACGGCGCGCGGCACCATGGTCAAGTTCGTCATCCATCCCGTCGCAGGACGCATGCCGGGCCACATGAACGTGTTGTTGGCGGAGGCCGAGATTCCATACGACGACATCGTCGAGATGGACGACATGAATCCGGACATGGGGCAGGTCGACGTCGCGCTGATCATCGGCGCCAACGACGTCGTGAACCCGGCCGCAAAAGAGAAGAAGGGCTGCCCGATCTACGGCATGCCGATCATCGAAGCGCATCGCGCGAAGACCGTTTTCGCGATCAAACGCGGCAAGAGCACGGGCTTCGCCGGCATCGAGAACGACCTCTACTTCAGAGACGAGACGTTCATGCTGTTCGGCGACGCGAAGGACGTGGTCGGCGAACTCACGAAGCAGCTCGCGGTGGACGCGGCGGCTTAACGCGCGGCGGCTTAACCCATATCGAGGCCGAGACGAATCGCCGCTTCCACGGGCGAGTAGTCCAGATCGTCGCGCTGCAGCCGGAACGGTAGTGCCGGCAGCAGCGGCGGCTGCGCGACGAAGCGCGGCTGCGTATCCGGCGCGCCGCGGTGCTTCTGCGCCGCGTGCACCAGGAATGGATGGCACAAGTAGACGGTGCCTGCCTCCCCCGTCGCCAACGCCTGTGGCCGCTCGGCGGTGCCGTCGAGCAGACGCGCCAGCTCCATGAACTCGAGGCCTCGCTCTCCTGCCGGCGCCAACAGTTTCGCAACGTCGCGGTGCGAGCCGACACGGATGCGCGTGGGCGCGTCGGTCTCGCCGACATCGGAAAACAGAAACAGCATCAGCAACGCACGGCCGCGCGACGTTACGTTGACGCGCCACTCGCCGTGCGGACCTTCGAAGCTGGCGTCCACGTGCCATCCGTCGTCGCCCGGATCGGCGCTGTTGGGGAAACGGATCGGAAACGTCCCGAGACTGCCGCGAGGCTGCCAACGGTGCGCACCGACGAGTTCGTCGAACGCGCGGTGCAGCCGGGGTGTATTGACCGCGAGCCGAAACGGCTCTTGCGCGTAGTCGCCGAGGCGAACGACCGGGCGCGTCCACGTCGCGGGATCGCGGTCGCAACCCATGTCGCGCCACAGGTACTCGCGCCCCGCCTCCGCCAGCGCTCGAGGAAACGCGTCGTCGACGCGCACGAATCCGGCTTCTATGAAGTGGCGGATCTGCGCCGCATCGAGGGTGCGCTGCTTCACCAGTGCTGTTTCAACAGCCGTTGTTCACCAGCTGTTGTTCACCAGCTATTGCGCAACTCGCGCAAGCGCACGAACACGTCCTGCTGCGACGGATTCTTCGGCAGGTCCGGGAACGCTTCGCGCAACCGTTCGATCACGGTCTTGCTGGTCAATCGGAAGAACGTATTGATCTGTTTCTCGAGTCCCAACGACGTCACCAGGGGGCGTTCCGGATCGTGTTCCTTCTTGATGCCGTCCAACAGCGAAGCCGCTTTGGCGTTGTCGGGCTCGCGGTCCATCGTGAAGCCGAGATTGTTCGCGATGTAGTCGTGGCCGGGATACACGAGCGTGTTGTCCGGCAGTTTCGCGAGCTGATCGGCGAACGTCTTGTACAGCTCCGCGGGATGACCGCCGCCGTGACAATTGCCTGCACCGGCGTTGAACAGCGTGTCGCCGCAGATCAACGCCGGCGTATCGGTTTTCGACACGAGACAGACGTGGCTCATCGTGTGTCCCGGCGTGTCGAGCGCGACCAGTTCCAGCCGCTTGCCCACCTTGATCACGTCGCCCGCCGCGAGCCCCCGGTCGATGCCGTCGATGCGCGGCCCGGCGTTCTTGTGCGCCAGCAGCTTGGCGCCGGTGGCCGCGATCATCGGACCGTTGCCGCCGGTGTGGTCGCCGTGCTCGTGCGTGTTGAGGATCTGCGTGATCTTCCAACCCTTCGCTTTCGCGCGCGCAAGACACTTCTGATGATCGAGCGGGTCCACCGCCAGCGCTTCGCCGCTGTCGGGGCAGACGATCAGATAGTTGAAGTTGCGGTAGGCATTGCCGGTCCAGATCTGTTCCACGATCACGATGGAGTCCTCCTTTCGATATCTCTTTTCCGAACGCAAGACCATACCATGGCGGTCCATGGACGCATTCGACGAACCGCTGCTGCTGCGCGCCTGTATCCGTCGCGGTCCCGATCGACGTCCGCTGGAACGCGACAGCCTCGTGCTCACCGCCATCGCGATAGAGAATCGAATCGACCCCGACGGCGCCGAGTGGTGTCTGTGGGTTCCGGTCGAGCACGCGAACCGCGCGCACGCGGAACTCGAGAAGTACTCGTTCGAGAATCGACCGCGCTCGCCGCGCCCGCAGGTGATCACGATCGACAGCGGCGTGCCGGGCGTCCTGTGTTTCCTCCTGGTCATCTGGCTGCTGCCGTCGCTCGAGGCGGCTGCCACGTTCGGGTGGCATTGGCGCAGCATCGGCGAAATGGACGCCGGTCTCGTCGCCACCGGGCAATGGTGGCGCGCGATCACCGCGCTGACCCTGCACGCCGACCTCGGCCATCTGATGGGTAATTCGCTGTTCGGCGTGGTGTTCGGAATTTTCGCCGGCCGTCACCTGGGTTCCGGTCTCGGCTGGCTGCTGATCGTGGTGTGCGGCGCCGTCGGCAACCTGCTCGATGCGGCGTTGCAGCCCGAAGATTTCCGCTCGATCGGCGCGTCGACCGCAACGTTCGCGGCAGTGGGCATCGTCGGCGCGTTCGTGTGGCGGCGCGGCTACTACCGCGCGGTCGATTGGCGACGCAGCGTGGCGCCGGTGTTTGCCGCCATCGCGATGCTCGCATTCACCGGAATGGGCGGCGAGAACACCGATGTCGTCGCGCACGTGATGGGTTTCGCCGCCGGGCTCCTCAGCGGCGTCGGCGCCGCCGCGTTCGATGTCCGACAAATGCCACGTTGGGGTCAGTGGTGTTGCGGTAGCGCCGCGATCGCGCTCGTCGTCGGCGCGTGGGCGTTGGCCGGTATCAGCGCCTGACGGGCCAACCAAACGACGATTGTCGTATGATCGCGCCTCGAACGTCGAGGCAATTTCTCATGACGCACACATTGATCGTTCTGCCCGACGACACGTCGAAGCCGATTCTCGACGCCATCAACGGCGCGAAGAAGTCGCTGAACATCCGCATGTTCCTGTTCACCGACGAAACGCTGTTGAGCGCAGTGATCGCGGCAAAGCGCCGCGGCGTGAAGGTCCGCGTCATGCTGAACCCGGCGCGGCGCAGCGGCGAGAGCGAGAACGAAGAATCGCGCGTCACCCTCACGAACGCCGGCATCGAGGTGCGCGACAGCAATCCGAAGTTCGATCTGACGCACCAGAAATCGATGGTGATCGACGACGAAATCGGTTTCGTGGAGTCGCTGAACTGGGAACCGCGCGACCTCACCGAGACGCGCGACTACGCGATCGTCACGACGCACGACGTCGAGAACAAGGAGATGATCGCGTGCTTCGATGCCGATTGGGCGCACGAGGACTTCTCACCGCGCCCCGATTCGAAGCTCATCTGGTGTCCCGACAACGGCCGTCAGCGCGTGGCCGACTTCATCGATGCAGCCAAGCAGTCGCTGTGGATACAGAACGAGCGGTATCAGGACACGGTGATCATCGAACGGCTGGTGCGCGCCGCGACTCGCGGCGTGAAGGTGCACGTGCTGACGAAGAAGCCGCATTCGCTCAAGCCCGGCAAGCTCGTCGAGGGTATCGGCGGGTTGCGCATCCTGCAGGACGTCGGCGTAAAGGTGCACACGCTGAAGCATCTGAAGCTGCACGCGAAGATGATGCTCGCCGACGACAAACGCGCCATCGTCGGTTCGATCAACCTCGCGCCGGGCAGTTTCGATTCGCGGCGGGAACTCGCGATCGAAACCGACCATCACCACGCGGTGAAGCGACTCGAGGAGACGGCGCACGCCGACTGGGAGGCGTCGCACAAGATCGACCTCAGCGACGAGGGTCTGCTCGCCGATCTGAAGAAGCGCGATCTCGACGCGAGCCAGCTCGCAATCGGCGGCGACAAGAAAAAACACAAGTCGAAGGACTGACGCGGTCGGTTCAGGGCGCCAGCGCGATCGCCGCGGCGTTTGCCTCCGGATACTCGAGTTCCAAACGAACGATGCGCGCGGTTCTCGCGCCGTATCGCACGGTGATGTCCGAGAGCGCACGGTCGAGCACGTAGCCCGGCGCGCTCGCCGACAGCGGCGCGAGTTCGAGCTGCACGCGTGCAGCGTCGATCGTTTCGTCCGGCACCAGCCGCAATCCGTGGCGCATCACGATCGGTTGGCTGCTGTTCGCGAGCGTCTTCACTCGTGCAAGGTGCGTTGCCTCATACGCGTTACTGGTCAGCGCAAGCGATAGCTCGTCTACTCCGTCCGCGACGGGGATACCGACGGTTTCGTGCCGCCAGAACTCGAGGTAGCGTCGTTGCGTACGACGCGATCACCCCGGCATTCAGCTGAAACTCGCTCGTGTCGTGCGCCGCGCTCCACTCGGACACGCCGAGTTCGCGCGCCAACGCGTCCGCCCGCTCGCGCCCGGCGATCGCCGCCACGATCGCGAGCGAGACCGGCAGCGAGGCGCTCACTCCCGTCGTCGTCACGACGCCGCGGTCCGCCACGTAGCGTCGATCCGCCACATAGCGAATGCTCGGATCCGTCTTGCGCATTTCCGCCACCCGATACCAGTGCGTCGTCGCGCGCCTGTCATGCAGCACCCCGGCGTTCGCGAGCACCTGAGCGCCTGCGCAGACGCCGACCATCGTGGCTCCGCGCGCCGCCTGCGCGTTGATCCACTCTAGAATCGCCGGGTCGTTCGCGACGTGCATCGCCGGCACGATCACGTAGTCCGCCCCTTCAGGAAAGCGTTGGTCGAACTCGGCGGCGGTTGCATCGGGAAGTATCGTGAGCGCCGGCATCAGCGTGACCGACCCCGGCCTGATCCCGAGCGCGAACACATCGGCCACACCGGACCGCTTCAGCACGCCGAACGGCACCAGGTAGTCGGTGGTCTCGCTGCCCTGGTTCAGCCCGAGTACCGCGACCACCGGCCGTTCGCGTTTCGGCGGCTTCAGCGCCGCTAGCGTGTCGGCCGCTTCCTGTGCAGTGATCGTCGCTGCGGGAGCCTGTTCCGCGGCGAGCGCGATGCAGCCCGTAAGCACCGCGAGCAACAGCACCAATGGACGTATGAACTCGATCTGCCTCGACATCGGATTGCTCCCTGAATTTCGACGATGCTATTGCTATCACGGGACGGTCGTGGCAGAAATGACAATGAATCGAGCTATTCATGCCAACCGGAGAATCCGCGTGGCCAGCAAACAGCGTCGCCCATCGCCGACTCGCCCCGCCAAACCGCGCATCGTCGCCGTTCCGCTCTATCCCGGCATGCAGTCTCTCGACGCGGTGGGACCGGGACAGGTTTTCGGCAGCGCGAACCTCATCCTCGACGCCGAGGCATATCGCGTCGTCTTCGTCGCGAGCAGATCCGGCGCAGTACCGACCTCCGCGGGGTTCGCGTTGACCGCGCAGCGCTTCAGCGACGTGACTCCCGATTCGCTGGATACGCTGATCGTTCCGGGCGGCGACGATCCCGGTATACGCGGCGCGGTCGCCAACAAACGCTTTATGGCGTGGCTCGGCGCGGCGGCAACCCACAGTCGCCGCGCGTGTTCGGTGTGTACCGGCGCGTTTCTGTTGGCCGCAGCCGGCAAGCTCGATGGACGACGCGTCGCGACGCACTGGCAATCGACGACGTTGCTGCAGCGGATGTTTCCGGCAATCGACGTCGACGAACAAGCGATCTACGTGAACGACGGCAAATACTGGACCTCGGCGGGCGTCACCACCGGCATCGACATGGCGCTCGCGCTGCTCGAGCAGGACGTCGGTCGAACGGTCGCCATGGCGGTGGCGCGACAACTGGTGGTGTACATGCGCCGGCCCGGGCATCAAACGCAGTTTTCGTCGACGCTGGCCGCGCAATCGACCAGCGACGATCGTTTCGCCGAACTCGCGACCTGGGTGGAGCGCAATCTGCATCGCGAACTGAGCGTCGACGCGCTGTCCGCGCACGTGCACATGAGCCCGCGCAATTTCCACCGGCACATGCAGGCCGAGCTCGGCGTTTCGCCGGCGAAGTTCGTCGAGTCGATCCGGCTCGACGCGGTGCGGCGCCTCCTCGAACAGCACGCGCTCGATCTCGCGCAGATCGCCGCCCGCACCGGTTTTTCCGGACCCGACCATCTGATTCGCGCTTTCGAACGGCGCTTCGGCGTTACGCCCGGCAAATACCGGCTGATGCACCTCGATCAGGCCGCGTAGAGTAGGCGTCATGTTGTACAGCGCCGACCGACACGAAGCATGCGACACGCTCGAGTGGGACGCCGAGCGCGCGGCCGCGATGATCGCAACGATCGTGGCGGATACCGAAGCCCATTTTTCACCCGACGCGTTCTGGCCGATCCACCCGCGTGACGCCGACGATGGCGGAACCGTACCCGCCTACCCACTCTACTATGGCGCGTGCGGTGTCATCTGGGCGCTGCGTTATCTGCAGGCCGTCGGCGCCGCGCGCCTCACCCGATCCTACTCGGCGTTCCTGGACGAACTGCTCGCGCGCAATCGTGCATGGCTCGCGGCGGAAGGCTTCGTCGCGCCCGGCGCCTACATGATGGGCGACACCCCCATCCGGATGCTGATGTTCTGGGACGATCCAACGCCTGAAGGCGCCGCGCAAATCGAACGACTGGTCGAAGACAACGTCACCGACCCAACGAGAGAACTGATGTGGGGTTCTCCGGGCACCATGCTGGCTGCGCTGTTCATGCACGAACGCACCGGCGAGTCGCGCTGGGCCGAGCTGTTTCGCCGCACGGCGCGCATGTTGTGGTCGCAACTGCTCTGGTCGAACGAGCACGCATGCCACTACTGGACGCAGGACCTCTACGGCGCCACCCATACGTACATCGACGCGGTGCACGGCTTCGTCGGCACGGCATCGCCGTTGATCCGCGGCCGTCACCTGCTCGACGAACACGAGTGGGCCGACTGGCAGCGTTGCATCGACAACACCGTGCGGCGTTGCGCGACGATCGAGGACGGTCTCGTGAACTGGCGCCCGCGGCTCACCCAACCGGAAGGCCGAGACGCACGCATGCTGATGCAGTTCTGTCACGGCGCGCCGGGGTTCGTCGTTGCTCTTGGCGACTTTCCGAGCGACTCGCTCGACGACCTGCTGCTGGGCGGCGGTGAAGCGACCTGGCGCGCGGGTCCGCTCGTGAAAGGTTCGAACATCTGTCACGGCACCGGCGGCAACGGCTATGCGTTCCTCAAGCTGTACGAGCGCACCGGCGATGCGATGTGGCTCGAGCGTGCGCGCGCTTTTGCGATGCACGCGATCCGACAGACCGAAGCCGACGCCGCGCACTACGGACGCATGCGTTACTCGTTGTGGACCGGCGATCCCGGATTCGCGGTCTACTTGTGGGATTGCATCGAAGGTCGCGCGCGCGTTCCGACGCTCGATGTCTTCTTCGCGCCCTGATCTGCTCGCAGTGCAGCTGCTCGCCTGCCCGCTCTGTGGTGCGTCGCTGACGCAGGATTCGGCGACGCTCGTCTGCGCGCAAAACCATCGCTTCGATGTTGCGCGCGACGGCTACGTCAATCTGTTTCCCGCGCATCATCGTCGCTCGCGCAACCCCGGCGACGAAGATCGGATGGTGGCCGCGCGACGACGCTTTCTCGACGCGGGACACTATTCACCGCTGTATGCGGAGTTCGCCGCGACGTTGACCGCAGCGCGCGGTAACGGGAGCGGAGCCGCCGTCGATATCGGCTGCGGTGATGGCTACTTCACCAAGGCGCTCACCTCGGTGGGGCCGCAAATCTACGGCATCGACGTTTCGAAACCCGCGATCCGCGCGGCGGCCAAACGCCATCCGTCGATCACGTTCGTGGTCGCGAGTTCGAAACGCCTGCCGCTCGTCGACGCCGCGTTCGACGTTGCGACGGCGATTCTCGCCCCGATCGACTCGGACATACTGCGCGTGCTCGCCAACGGCGGCGTATTGGTGCGGGTGACTCCTGGGCCTGATCACTTGCGCGCTTTGCGCGAACTCGCGTACACGGAAGCGCGACCGCACCGCCGCGCCACCAGGCAACTACCCGGCTTCGAGCACGCGGGCGAGCGCCTGGTCAGCTTCGATTTCGACACCGATCCGACCACGCGCAGCGACCTCATCGCGATGACCCCGCTGCTCTACAGAACTCGCGACGATCAGCGAACGCGTGCGCTCGCGCCGGAGCACTTGACCATCGAAGCCGGGTTCTGGATTGATGTATTCACGAAGCGACACTAACGGCGGGGACACCATGCAAACGCAGGACATCGAGTATCAGATCAACGGCAAGAAGTTCGTCGGTTACCTGGCCGACGGATCGAACGGCAAGAAGACCGCGGGCGTACTGGTCGCCCACGAAGGCGGCGGCATGACCGGTCATCCGAAGGAGCGCGCGCGGATGCTGGCAGAACTCGGTTACGTGGCATTCGCGATGGACACGTTCGGCGAGGCCATCGAATCGCGCGAACAGGCGATGGCGATCATCGGCAGCCTGTCGAACGACCTCCCGACGTTGCGCAACCGGGCCAACACCGCGCTGGAACTCCTGAAGACGCAACCGAACGTCGATCGGATGCGCACCGCCGCGATCGGCTTCTGTTTCGGCGGCACCACCGTGCTGGAACTGGCTCGCAGCGGCGCCGACGTCGGCTGCGTCGTCGGCTTCCATTCCGGCCTCGCGACGATCGCGCCGCAGGATGCGAAGGACATCCGCTGCAAGGTGATGGTCTGTCTCGGCGCCGAAGATCCGATCATCCCGGGCGCGCAACGCGACGCCTTCATCAACGAAATGCAGGCGGGCAACGTCGACTTCCAGATGCTGATCTACGGGAACGCCGGCCACAGCTTCACGAACCGCGAGGTCGATGCGATGAAGATCCCCGGATTCGCGTATCACGCGCCGACCGACGAGCGTTCGTGGCAGGCGATGCGCAACTTCTTCGACGCGGTGATCCGACCCGTGTAGGCCGCGCACGGCCTGCTTCCCCCTTGGATGTCATGCAACTGTCACGCGTTATGGCGACACTGCGTCGCCCACGAAAACGTGGCGGTCGATCAATCACCAATGGGGATACAAGACGTGCGAAAAACCATACTGAGCCTCTGCGGCGGGCTCGCGCTCGTGGCCGCAACTCAGCCGGTCGCAGCCGGCAATGTCGATGAAAAGCTACTGGCCATGCTCAAGGCAAACGGTTCCATCACTGAAGCACAGTACGCCGAACTGAGCTCGGACCTGGTCGCTGAGCAGCGCGAGGAAGCACATGACGATTCGGCGATCAAGCAGGACATCTCGGCGTTGGACCAGAAACTCAGCTGGGCGCAAAAGACCGTGATCAGCGGCGACCTGCGTGTTCGGCAGGAACGCGTCCAGGTCGAAGACCAGAAGCCGGCGGAGCAAACGGCGAGCCGTCAACGTTATCGGGCGCGTCTGGCCATCGTCTCGCAGGTCGCGCCGACCGTCGAAGCCGGCATTCGTCTTGCTTCGGGCAACAACAACGATGTCCGTTCGACCAACCAGGACATGAACAACTACTTCACCAAGAAGGACGTCTGGCTGGACCGCGCCTACATCAACTGGCACCCGGAGAACGTGCCGGGACTGAAGATGATCGGCGGTCGCATGGCGCAGCCATGGACCAAAGTGGCCGAGTCGGAGGTGATCTGGGACAACGACGTCAACCCCGAAGGCGTCGCGGTCCAATACAGCCGCAAGTTCGGAGACATCAACTTATTCGGCTCCGGCGGCGCATTCACGCTGAAGGACAACGTCACCGGGTTCGGCCCCGAGTTCCACAACGACCTGCGAATGTACTACGGGCAGCTCGGCGCGAACCTGTTCCCGGGCGAGGATTTCAAGGTGACGGTCGGCGCCAGCGTGTTCCACTACTACAAGGACAAGCTCGGCGTACCCACGACGACCCCCAACGCCGGACTCGGACTCACTCTGAACGGCAACAACTCGACCGAATTCCAACTCTACGAAGGCTTCGGTCAGGTCGACATACTCGGCCTGCCGTTGCCGCTGTCGCTGTACGGGCAGTACGTGCAGAACCCGAACGCAAACGGTCCCGCTGACGACCAGGACACCGCGTATATGTTCGGACTGTTGACGCGCATCTGGGAGATCGGCGTGAACTACAGCTACCGCGACGTCGAGCGCAACGCGGTCGTAGGCGCGTTCACCGATTCGGACTTCGCGTCAGGCTTCACCGCCTCCAAAGGCAGCAAGCTGCAGCTGTCCTACAACATCGCCAAGAACTTCCAGTTCCTGACGACGTACTTCTACACCGAGTCCGATGCATCGAACCGCGCGAAGCCGGGTGCGCAGACCAACACGCTGCAGGTCGACCTGGTGGCCACGTTCTGATGGGGTTGTCACGCAACTGTCACACGCGACGACCACCATGGCCGCCTCAACGAATCCCATGTCTTCAAAGGAGCAACAGATGATTGTCAAACGAGCAGGCTACGGGGCGATCGTCGCCCTGACGTGCGGCATCAGCAGCGCCGCGTTCGCCGCAGGAACCGTCGAGGTGGACGGTTCGAGCACGGTGTATCCGATCACCGAGGCCGTTGCCGAAGAATTCCAGAAATCCGTCGGCATCCGCGTGACCGTCGGCATCTCCGGTACCGGCGGCGGCTTCAAGCGCTTCTGCCGCGGAGAGACCGACATCTCCGATGCGTCGCGGCCCATTCTCAAGGACGAGATGGTGCTGTGCGCCCAGAACGGCGTGAAGTACGTCGAGCTGCCGATTGCGATGGACGCACTCACGGTGGTCGTCGGCAAGGCGAGCACGTGGGTCGACTACCTGACCGTCGCCGAGTTGAAGAAGATGTGGGAACCCTCGGCTCAAGGCAAAGTGACCAACTGGAAACAGATCCGCGACGGCTTTCCCGACGCGGCGATGGCACTGACCGGTCCGGGAGCCGACTCCGGTACGTTCGACTACTTCACCGAAGCGGTGGTCGGCAAGGCGAAGTCGTCGCGCGGCGACTATCAGGCGAGCGAAGACGACAACGTGATCGTGCAGTTCGTGTCGCGCAACAAAGGCGCGCTCGGCTATTTCGGTCTGGCCTATTACGAGGAGAACAAAGACAAGCTGACCGCGGTACCGATCAAGGCCACCGATAGCGCGCCCGCAATACTGCCGTCGGTCGCAACGGTCAATGACGGCACGTATCAACCGCTGGCACGACCGCTCTTCATCTACGTCAGCGCGAAGTCAATGAAGCGGCCGGAAGTCAAACAGTTCGTAGACTTCTACCTCGCGCAAGGCGCCGACTTGGCCAAGGAAGTCGGCTACATCAATCTGCCCGAAGCCGAGTACGCCCAGGCGAAACAGAACTTCGCTGCAGGTAAGCTCGGCACCGGCTTCGGGGGTACGCCCGAAGTCGGCGTCAAGATCGCCGATCTGCTGGCGCGCGAAGGCAAGATGTAGTCTGGAGGTCCGGATTTCGATCGGCCCGCCGGGCCGATCGAAGTTTGTGACAGGTGCAGAAAACTCAGAAGATGAAAACCTCTAGCGATCGAACGACCCGTTCCGGCGCGCTGCTGCCGCCGCCTCGTGTGCCCCAACGGCGTCGGATATTCGAGTGGTTCATCGAAGGCGCGTTGGTGCTCAGCGCACTCAGCGCAGTGTTCATTACGATCGCCATCGTGTTCGTGCTGCTCAACGAATCTCTGGCGTTCTTCCGCCATGTCTCGATCGTCGAATTTCTGACCGATACGCAATGGACGATCATGTTCGAGGAAAAGCACTACGGCATCGCGCCGTTGCTTGCCGGAACGCTGGTGACGTCGGCAATCGGCCTCATGGTCGCGGTTCCATTGGGTACCGTCATCGCGATCTATCTCAGCGAGTTCGCACCGCACCGCGTGCGCGAATTCGTCAAACCGCTGCTCGAGTTGCTGATCGGGGTGCCGACGGTCGTGTTCGGTTACTTCGCGCTGTTGTCCGTCACTCCGATGCTGCAGAAGATCCTTCCGGATCTGCCGGGGTTCAACATGCTCGGACCCGGTATCGTCATCGGCATCATGATCACGCCGTACATCAGTTCTCTCGCTGAAGACGCGATGCGCGCCGTGCCGATGACGCTTCGGGAAGGTGCATACGCCATGGGCGCCACCCGCTTCCGGAACGCGTTGACGGTCGTCGTTCCCGCTGCGCTGTCCGGAATCATCGCGGCGTACGTGCTGGGCGTTTCGCGCGCCGTCGGCGAAACGATGGTCGTTGCCGTTGCGGCCGGCCAACAGCCGAACTTCACGTTGAATCCGATGGAACCGGCCGCGACGATCACGACCTTCATCGTGCAGGTCGCCCTCGGCGACCTGCCTCACGGCAGCATCGAATATCAGAGCATCTTCGCGGCCGGACTGGTGCTGATGCTCATGACGCTGGGTCTCAACGTGATCGGCCACCTGTTGCGACGACGCTATCGCGAGGTCTACTGATGGCAGCCGAACTCGCACCGTCGAATCGTATGGAGCCGCAGGCGCTACGCGCCTTGATCGGCCGCAACAAGCAGTCGGACAAGATCTTCGCCATCGTCGGCCTGTTGGCGATGCTGGTCGGGGTGTTTGCGTTGGTCTGGCTGCTCGCGGGTCTCGCGATGGACGGCGGATCGCGCATCAGCTGGCAGTTTCTGACCTCGTTTCCGTCACGTCACGCGGACAAGGCCGGCATTCTCTCCGCATGGGTCGGCACCACCCTGGTCATGCTGGTGACGACCTTCTCCGCAGTGCCCGTAGGCATCGCGGCCGGCGTCTATCTCGAGGAATACGCGCGCCGCAACTGGGTCACCGACATCATCGAGATCAACGTGACCAATCTTGCCGGTGTGCCGTCGATCGTCTACGGACTGCTCGCCCTCGGCCTGTTCGTCTATGGGCTGGGGTTCGGACAGAGCATTCTGTCGGCGGGTCTCACGCTCGGCCTGCTGATTCTGCCCGTCGTGATCGTTTCTACACGCGAAGCGATCCGGTCCGTTCCGGTCGCGATGCGCGAAGCGGCATACGCGCTGGGCGCCACGCGCTGGCAGACCGTACACGATCACGTACTGCCCTACTCCACCGGCGGCATTCTGACCGGCATCATTCTGGGTCTGTCCCGCGCGATCGGCGAAACCGCGCCGATCATCACGATCGGCGCGCTGACGTTCATCGCTTTCCTGCCGCCGGCACCGATCACGAGCGAGCCGCCCTACATCTCGTTCGACTGGTTGATGGCGCCCTTCACAGTGATGCCCATCCAGATGTTCAACTGGTTGTCGCGGCCGCAAGCCGCGTTCCTCAACAACGCCGCTGCTGCCGGCCTCATCCTTGTCGTAATGACGGTCAGCATGAACGCGCTGGCGATCTGGCTTCGGTACCGCTTCCGCAAGAAAATCAAATGGTGATGAAATGGACGGGCCTCTTGTGAACGCACCCCTGCGTCCGGACGTTAGCGCAGTGAGCATTGCCGAGGAGACGATCAAGGCGGAAGTGCGCGCGCTGAACTTCTTCTACAGTTCCGGCATGCAGGCGCTCAAGTCAGTCACCATGAGCCTGGCCGAGAACAAGGTCACCGCGTTGATCGGCCCTTCCGGCTGCGGCAAGTCCACCCTGTTACGCTGTTTCAACCGCATGCACGATCTCTATCCCGGCAATCGCTACGACGGCGAGATCGTCATTCACCCCGACGACGTCAACGTGCTCGGGCCGCAAGTGGACCCGATCGAAATGCGCATGCGCATGTCGATGGTGTTCCAGAAGCCGAATCCGTTTCCGAAGTCGATCTACGAAAACGTCGCGTATGGTCTGCGCGTCCGCGGCGTCACGCGTACCGGCTTGATCGACGAGCAGGTCGAACGCGCGCTGACCGACTCGGCGTTGTGGGACGAGGTGAAGGATCGGCTGCAGGACCAAGCGTACAACCTCTCCGGCGGCCAGCAGCAACGCCTGTGCATTGCGCGCGCGCTGGCGGTAGAGCCGGAGATTCTGCTGTTCGATGAACCGACCTCCGCGCTCGATCCGATCGCCACGGCGAGCATCGAAGAACTGATCGCGGAGTTGCGCAGCCGCGTGACGATTCTGATCGTCACGCACAACATGCAGCAGGCGGCGCGCGTATCCGACTACACCGCGTTCATGTATCTGGGCGAGCTCGTCGAATTCGGCGATGCCGACGACTTCTTCACGAACCCCAAACAGAAGCGCACGGAAGACTACATCACCGGCCGCTACGGCTGACGTTGCAGCGAGGACTCGACATGCCCGGCCAAGGCGGCGAATTCACAAGTCACTTCTCGAGCCAGTTCAATCAGGAGCTCGACAACCTGCGCAGCCGCGTGCTCGCGATGGGCGGCGTGGTCGAAAAACAGATCGGCGATGCGGTCACGGCTATCGCAACCGGCAACGAGAACATGGCCCGATCGGTGATCGGCGGCGATCTGCACGTCAATCAGCTCGAGATCTATCTCGACGAAGAGTGCCGGCGGATTCTGGCGCGCCGTCAACCGGCGGCGGGCGATCTGCGCCTCGTGTTCGCGGTCATCAAGGCCGTCACCGACATCGAACGCATCGGCGACTCCGCGAAGAGCGTTGCGCGGATGGCGATCAAGCTGGTCGAGGCGAAACCAACCGGCACGGTGCCGAGCCTGCAGCACCTCGGCGCACTCGTTCGGGAGATGGTGCACAACGCGATCGGTGCATTCGCCGCAATGGACGTGAACGTCGCGCTGGAAGTGGAGCGCGCCGACATCGCGGCCGACGCCGAATACCGCACGGTGATGCGCACATTGACGACGCGCATGACCGAAGACCCGAAAGCGATCGACTGGTCGCTGAATCTGATCATGGCCGCGCGAGCGCTGGAACGCGCCGGCGATCACGCGAAGAACATCTCCGAATACCTGATCTACCTCGTGCAGGGCAAAGACGTGCGCCACGTCAGCATCGAAGACCGCGAACGGCAGGTGCAGGACCGCGCGGCGCAGAACACTCCGCAACGCAACGACTGACACCGCGGGCCGACTGGACGCCGTCACGCCATTACCTGTGGCGTCATGGATTTCGACCGCGCGCTGCCATAAGGTCGGCGCATGGCCACATCCACCTCGCGAGCGGTACCCACCATCGGCAATCACCTGCGCGACTGGCGACAACGGCGTCGTTTGAGTCAACTCGATCTCGCGTGCGAAGCGAACATCTCGCCGCGCCACTTGAGCTTCGTCGAGACCGGCCGATCGATGCCGAGCCGCGACATGATCCTTCACCTCGCCGAACAACTGCAGATTCCCGTGCGCGAACGCAACGTTCTGCTCGTCGCGGCCGGATACGCACCGGTGTTCGTCGAACGTTCGCTCGACGACCCGGCGCTGGCCGCGATGCGCGGTGCGATCGACCTCGTGCTGGAAGGCCACAAGCCGTATCCGGCATTCGCGATCAATCGGCACTGGCAGATCGTGTCGTCGAACGGCGCGTTGCCGCAGCTGTACGAGGGTGTTGCACCGAATCTTCTCGAAAGGCCCGTCAACGCGATGCGCCTCAGCCTGCATCCGGACGGATTGGCGCCGCGCATCACCAATCTGCCGGAATGGCGCGCGCACCTGTTCGACCGGTTGCGCCAACAGATCGACTTGACCGCGGATCCCGGCCTGGTCGAACTGATGGAAGAGCTCATGTCGTATCCCGGAAGCTCGAAGCACGACAAAGCGCACTCCGCACCACTACTCCGGCGTGATCGTGCCGTTTCGTATCGCGACGTCAGGCGGTGAACTGTCGTTCTTCAGCACCACGATGATCTTCGGCACGCCGGTGGACATCACGCTCGCGGAACTCGCCGTCGAATCATTCTTTCCTGCAGACGCCGTCACTATCGAACGCGTGCAGCGGCTCGCCGCCGCGCAATAGTTCGTTTCCCTTACGTCCGACGTAATCGACTCGCCGTAAAGGCGTGCGCACGATGTACCTGCACACTCAAAACGCGGGACCACATCGTGAACCGTCGCGACCTTCTTATGACCACGGGCCTGATGACCGCCGGCGCAGGCATCGCGCTGACGATCGCCGCAAACGAAACACGCGCAACCACCACCGCATCGCAATCACCGACGAGGTTCGACATGCAGACGATCAAAACCAATGACGGAACGCGCCTCTACATCAAGGAATGGGGCAGCGGCGCGCCCGTGGTCTTCGTGCACAGCTGGGCGCTGAACGGCGACATGTGGCAGTACCAGACGGCCGAGTTCGCCGAGCGCGGCCTGCGCTGCATCACCTTCGATCGACGCGGCCACGGTCGCAGCGATCAGCCGAGCAACGGCTACGACACCGACACGCTCGCTGACGACCTCGCAATGGTGATGGATTCGCTCGATGTTTCGAACGCGACGTTGATCGGCCACTCGATGGGCTGCGGCGAGATCGTTCGCTATCTCACGCGCCACGGCGCCAAACGCGTCGCGCGCATCGTGCTGCTGGCGCCGACCACGCCATTTCTGAAGCAGACTCCAGACAATCCGGAAGGCATTCCGGCGCAGGCATTCGAAGCGGTTCGCGCCACGTGGATCGCCGATTTCCCGAAATGGATCGCCGACAACACGCGCGCCGTTCTTCACGAAGGACACGTCGCGCGCGATGCAGGTCTGGGGCGACATCGATGATGGAGCAGATGTCATTGCCGATCGCGATCGCGTGCAATCGCTCGATGGTCGACACCGACTTCCGCGCCGATCTGCGTGACCGTCACGACGCCGACGCTGCTGATCCACGGCGACGCCGACGCGTCGGCGCCGCTGCCGCTGACCGGCGCGAAAGACCGCGAAGTTGATGCCGCAACTGCGACGTTCAAGATTTACGAAGGCGCGCCGCACGGTCTGTTCCTGACGCACAAGCAACGGTTGAATGCCGACATTCTGCAGTTCATCGGAGCGTGACGATGGCCGACAGCCGACCTCGTGTTCTACGTGCAGCTCGAGGTGAAGCCGGACCGCATCGACGAGTGGCGGCGCGCGGTCGACGACGTCATCGAGCGCATGTCGGCGGAAGACGCGTTCGTGGCATGCTATCTCCATCGCGACGCGCACGACGCATGTCTGTTCACGTTGTACGAGCGCTGGCGCGAACCGAGCGTCGAGGCATTCCTGGCGAATCAGATGAAGCCGTACGAATGGCTTACGACGCGAAGTTGCCTGATCTGCTGCAGCGGCCGCGCGAGGCGGCGCTTCTGAAACCGTTGGGCGAGTGGCATGAGGAGTAATCGATGAGATCAGCTCACGACATCCAGCAACTGTTCGAACCGATGCTGCCCGGTCTGCTGGGTATCGAGTTCACGGAGGTCACGCAGGAACGCGTCACCGCCACCATGAAGGTGCGTCCCGAACTGTGTACCACGGGCGGCATCCTGCACGGCGGCTCGATCATGGCGTTCGCCGATACGCTGGGCGCAGTGGGCACATCTCTGAATCTCGAAGCGGGCTCCGGCACGACCACGGTCGAATCGAGCACGAAGTTCCTCGCTTCTGCGCCGGTCGGCACGACCGTAAGTGCGGAATGCACGCCGTTTCATCGCGGCCGTACGACGATGGTGTGGCAAACGCAGATCCGAAACGAAGCAGGCAAGTTGTGCGCGGTTGTCACGCAGACGCAATTGGTGTTGAAGCGCTGAGAAAGACGGTGCTATATCGCGTCACACGACACAAGGAAACCGACGATGAAACGTTCCATCTGCCTGCTGGCCCTCTTCGCGTTGGCGGCGGCGCCGTCGAGCTATGCCGAACAAGGGAACATGCAGGCGGCGCTTGCGAGTCTCAAGGATGCTCAGGCGTCGTTGCTGAAGGTGTCTAACGACAAGGGCGGCCACACGCAGAACGCACTGCAACTGGTCCAGCAGGCGATCGCAGAAGTGAAGGCCGGCATGCAGTACCAGAAGCAGAATCCGAAGAAGGATTAGCGCACCTCAGCTGAGGTCTGAATGCGACGCCTGAGGCGGCCGGCATGGGCCGTTGGCGGAAGCATCATTGCAGTGTCGCTGTTCGCCTGCGCGATCTGGGCGGCGGCATTTCGCGCACCGTCGGTGGATATTCGTCCGATACCGGCGCGTCTCATTGCTGCGAACTCGATCGCCGGCGAACAACTGCTCTCGAACAATCCGTTCACCGCGGACTACGACGACCTGAGCCGATCTTTCGAGTCGCAATCGCGAGCCGCATACTGCGGCGTGGCGAGTTCGGTCATCGTGCTCAACGCGCTGCGCCACGGCGCGGCTTTGACCCAGTCCAGCGTCTTCCCGAATACATCGACCGAACTGCGCACGACCTTCGGCGGAATGACACTCGCACAACTCGCCGAGCTCCTGCGCGCAAACGGCGCGAACGCCACCGTGACGTACGCATCGGACTCGAACATCGACGCGTTCCGCGCGACTGTGCGGCAGAACCTGCAGACATCCGGCGACTTCATGCTCGTCAACTACGAACGCGCCGCGCTCGGCCAGAACAAATCGGGCCACATCTCGCCGCTTGCCGCCTACGACGAGCAAACGGACCGGCTGCTGATTCTCGACGTGGCCACCTACAAGTACCCGTCGGTATGGGTCGCTACCGCCGACCTCTGGAACGCGATGAACACCGTCGACCCTGCATCCAATCGAACCCGCGGCTTCGTCACGGTCCGGTGAAGGCCCGCCGAATTGCCCGCAAAATTTGAATGCGTTATAAGATCGGAAAGCCAGAATCCGACATCGCCATGACCGACAGCTACGTTCTAGAGATCCCCGAACAACTGACCATCGAGCCCTCTACCAAACGCGTGCCGCAGGCGGCTCGGTCGCCGTGGCCGACAGGCACCGTGATCGTCTCAGCCGACAGTCATCTCATCGAACAGGACTACTGGCACGCCGGTTTTCCGGAGCACAAGAAAGAGCAGGCGCCGCGGATGGTGTTCGAGAACGGCCGCTTCGATTTCAGCATCGGCGAAAAATCGATGACGCCGCCGGAGATCGCGGACTTCCTGTGTCGCTCGATGGAATGCACGCCGGGTCTGAACGACGTACCGGCGCGTTTGAAAGACCTCGACGTCGAAGGCGTGGAGAAGGAACTGATCTTCCCGCAACGCCTGTTCGGCCTGTTCATGTTCGGCGAGATGCAGAATCGCGAAGAGGTGTTCGGTCTCTACAACGAGGGCATCGCGCGGCGTTGCGCCGAAGCACCGGGCCGGCTGTATCCGGTGATGGTGCCGAACTACTGGGACATGTCGAAAGCGAAGGAGTCGGTCGAACGCTGCAAGACACTCGGTGCGCGCGGCCTCATGGTGCCGCTGAAGCCCGGCAAAGACGTCGACGGCAAGACCATCCACTACAACCACGGCCGGATGGATCCGTTGTACGAGGCGATCGCAGACAGCGGCATCCCGCTGATCTTCCACATCGGCGAAGCCATTCCGTCGGCGATGCCGGGCGCAGCCGGCATCGGCGTGGTGACGCAGATGCAAGGGTTTCGGCTGCAATGGTCTCAGCTGACGTTCGGCGGCGTGTTCGACCGCTTCCCGGCGTTGAAGGCCGTTTTCGTGGAAGGTGGTCTTGCATGGATCGCCAGCATGCTGCACGACGCCGACATGGTCGCCACGCACTTCAAAGACGCGCTGAATCCGAAGCTCGCGCATCCGCCGAGCTGGTACTGGAAACACCACTGCTACGCGACGTTCATGACCGATCCGGTGGGGCTGTCGCTGCTCGACCGGATCGGACCGGAAACATGCTTGTGGTCATCGGACTATCCGCACACCGAGAGCACGTTCGGCTACACGCGCAGTTCGATCCAGGCGGTGTTCGACGCAACCAGCGTGGAGAACGCGCAGAAGATCGTCGGCAAGACCGCGCTCGCGCTGTTCAGGATGGCTTGACGCTCACGGAATCCCGATCATTTCCGTACGGCCGCGCAGCGCCAGCGTGGCCTCGCCGTCGACCCACTGCTCCATGCCGTCGGGCTTGATCGTCTCCCGATAGCGTTTCCACCCTGAAGGGTCCGCGAAGTACAGCTCCGCCATGCCGGCATACGGTTCGTTCGCCGGATCGATGGAGTGGCTCACCACGTAGCGGAATCCGTCGACTTTCCGCATCACGTCGGCGACGTTCGGCACGTGCACGTTCAGCCAGTGCTCGAACAGCTGCTCGAACGGCGTGGCCGGTTTGGCCTTCACCAGAAACGTCATTTTGAAGAAGCCCGAGCGCGTACACGGAAACGGCGCATTGAGCGTCAACGGTTCCACCGGTAGATGCTCCGAACCATCGATGACGACGTATTCCTTCGTGGCCCAACCGACATACGGCTGCGCCTTTTCCTGAAACGAATCGCGCGGCGTGGTGCCGGTGGGTGTCTTCGGCTTCGGTAGCGCCTGATCCCACCACAGCTGTGCCACGCCGTCCCACGGATGCTCGCCGTCGGCATTCGCGTCGAACAACGTCGCGATGTAGCGGCGCGCATGCAAACGACCGGACGCCGCCGCGTCGTGCTGCGACTTGATCACCAACGGCATGTGATTGGCGAACCAGTGCACGAGCAATTCCTCGCGCGTGGCGGCATCGCGCCGCTTGATCAGGTACATCATCTTCGCGCCGGTTGTCGCCTGCGGCGCCTGACTGGACTTGCGTTTGGCCACTTCGCACCTCCCGTTTCAACTGTGAGACCGATGCGCCGTTTTGCCGACGATCGGTGCTGTGGCAGTCTAACTCTGAAATCACGAGGAGCCGTCTGTGAACAGAGTCCGGCACTTCGGTCACCCGTGAGTGCGACCGTGTACGACCAGCACGCCCGGTTCTACGTCGACTTCGTCGACAGCGGCCTGCGCGATCCGCGCGATCTCGGCCATCGACTCATTCAGCGCTTCGAAGCGGAGATCGGCGAACGCATGCGCGATGCGAGCGTTCTGGACGTTGCATGCGGTGAAGGTTATCTGTCGCGCCATTTCGCCACGCTGAATCCGCGGCAGATCGTCGGCGTCGATCTGTCCGCGGCGCTGATCGAGGTGGCACGGCAACGCAACGTCAGCCCGCTCTCGACCTTCCGCGTCGACGACGCACAGCGTCTCGCCACGATTGCGGACGCAACGATCGACGTGGCGTTGTCGCAACTCGCGCTCATGGACATCGCCGATCATCGCGCCGTGTTCGGTGCGGTGCATCGCGTGCTGAAACCCGGCGGTACCTTCGCGTTCTCGCTGCTGCATCCGTGCTTCGAAGGCCCGTTCCGCCTGCCCGACGAACCCCAGTTCATCAAAGACGAATCCGGCGCAGATGTTGCGGTGGCCGTGCGCCGATATGTCGCCGAAGGGCACTGGCAGTCGGGCGGTACCGGCGTACGCGGGCACATGGGTGCGTATCACCGCACGCTGAGCACACTGATCAACGACCTGATCAGCGGCGGTTTCGTGCTGGAACGGTTGGACGAGCCGGTAAGCGACGGCGAAGGCCTGCACTCGCAAGTACCGCGCAGCCTGCTGGTGATCGCGCGTCGCAGCTGAGATTCGCGGCAAAACAGCAAGCGCTGCACTGTGGTCGCCTCGAGCCTCGCTTAGCATCCAACGACAGGAATGGAAGAAACGCATGCGGGCGAGCACGAGCCATCGATATCTCGAACGAATCGAACGTGTGGTGGATACGCTGCTGTCAGCGCCCGCGGATGCTCACAGCGTCGAAAGTCTCGCGGCCGTTGCGAACATGTCGGCATATCACTTCCATCGCGTGTTCCGCACGGTCATGGGCGAAACGGTGAACGCGACGATGCGGCGGGTGCGCCTGAGTCTGGCCGCCGATCGACTCGCTCACGGCGCCGAATCGGTGGGGCGCATCGCGGAGTCGGCCGGCTACGAGAGTCCACAGGCATTCTCCCGCGCATTTCGCGGGTTCACGCGAACGGCGCCGGCGGAGTATCGGCGTCGATATTCGACGGCCGGGCGAGCCGTGCGCCAGCGTCTGGCGGTTGGCACCGTATTCGACGGCGCGATCGACATCGTCGACGAACCCGCGTGCCGCGTATTGGCGATGCGCCACGACGGTCCGATCGTCTCGATTCCGAACAGTGCGCGCCGCTGCTGGCGATGGCTCTTGCGCAGCGCATTGCTGCCGCGCGTTCGTGAAACGATCGGGGTCGCCTACCTGGACGACAACGAATCCAAGGGATTCCGCTACTACTGCGCCGTGGTCGTAGAAGCGGACGATCGCATCTTTCCCCACGTCACCACGCTGTCGCTGCCGGGTGGACGATATGCGCGTTACCGGTTGCGCGGGCCTGCGTCTTTGATTGCACCGACGTTCTACGCGATGCAGCGCGAGTGGCTGCCGCGCAGTGACTACGAATTCGACGATGGACCTGCGGCGCGACCATTGCTCGAACGATACGTCGACGATGCACTGCCGCTAGTTGTCGATGGACCGATCACCGATCTGCTGTTGCCGGTGCGACCGCGAACGATTCGCTAAAGGGGAATCCATGATGCGTATGATCGCTCGATCGTTGGTGATGATTCTGATTGGCGCGTGTGCAACCGCACACGCAGCCGACACGCTCGTGCTGCGCGGCGCCACCGTGTATGTCGATGCGCAGACAACGCCGCTGCGCGACACCAACGTGGTCGTCAGCGACGGCAGAATCACGGCAGTCGGCGTCGATGCCCCTGCCCGGCGCGCGCGAACTCGACTGCCATGGTCTCACCGTGGTCGCAGGTCTGCACAACAATCACGTGCACTTCCTGGGGCCGGAGTGGACGGGCGCGGCGCAATTGCCGGCAGACGCGCTCGCCGCGCAACTGGTCGCGATGCTGACGCGATACGGCTTCACGTCGGTGTTCGACACCGGCTCGCTTCTGGACGACACGCTCGCCCTGCGCAAACGCATCGAGTCGGGCGAGATCGCGGGGCCGCGCATTCTCACCGCCGGCGAACCGCTGTTTCCGCCGGATGGCATTCCGATCTACCTGCGCGGCCTGCCGCCGGACCTGCTGAAGCTGATGAAGGAGCCCGCGTCCACCGACGAAGCAGTGGCCGCCGTGGATGCGAATCTCGATCGGGGCGCCGACGCGGTGAAGCTGTTCACCGGCGCGATCATGGGCGACGACGTCGTCAAGCCGATGTCAGTCGCGATCGCGCAGGCCGCGGTCGCGGAAGCCCACCGGCGCGGCTTTCCGGTGTTCGCGCATCCATCCAACGCCGAAGGCGCGACGATCGCGGTCCAATCCGGTGTCGACGTGCTGGCGCATACCAATTCCCAGGGCTGGACGCCGGCGCTGGTCGCGTCGATGATCGAACATCGAACGGCGCTGATACCCACTCTGAAGCTGTGGTTGTACGAATCCGCGAGGCAACAGGCGAGCGCGGCCGAAACCGACGCTTTCACCGCTGAAGCCATGGCGCAGCTGACGGCGTTCGTGAAGAGCGGCGGCGAAACGCTGTTCGGCACCGACGTCGGCTACATGCGCGACTTCGATCCGGCCGACGAGTACGCGCTGATGGCGCGCGCCGGAATGACGCCGATGCAGATTCTCGCGTCGCTCACCTCCGCCCCGGCCGCCCGCTTTCAGAAGACACTGAAACTCGGGCGCGTCGTTCCCGGATACCTCGCCGATCTGACGGTGCTGGACGGCGACCCCGCGCGTGACGTCACGGCGTTTGCGCACGTCCGCTACACGCTGCGCGATGGGAAGGTCATCTACGACGCGCGCGTCACCGCCCCGCAAAAAACGCAGTAACGGCACGCTCCCGGTTCTGATCCGACGGCCCGACGATCGCTCTAGCGGGCGGTCGACAGATGGGACAGAATCCACCCTCCGCACGCGAGCAGATTCCGGGCTTCCAAGAGCCCGCGGCACGCGTCACGAACCGCCCACGAAGATGGGTCAGATTAGGGAGTGAGCATGAAGAACGAGCGCAATTTCTACATCGATGGCAAATGGGTCACGCCGCACAGCACGAAGACCCTCGAAGTTCTGAACCCGGCGAACGAAGAAGTGATCGGCACGATCACGCTGGGTGACCAGGAAGACGTGAACCGCGCGGTTGCCGCTGCGAAGAAAGCTTTCCAGACGTTCTCGAAGACGACCGTTGAAGAACGCGCCGCGCTGCTCGAGAAGATCATGGCCGCTTATCAGAAGCGCATGCCCGACATCGGCGCAACCGTTTCGCAGGAAATGGGCGCACCGATCGGGCTCGCCAACATGGCACAGGCGCCGGCCGGCCTCGGCCACATCGCGTTCACGCTGAACGCGATGAAGAGTTTCAAATGGGAAGAAGACAAAGGTCGCAACCGCATCGTTCACGAACCGATCGGCGTGTGTGCGCTGATCACGCCGTGGAACTGGCCGCTGAACCAGATCGCCGCCAAAGTGGCGCCCGCGATCGCTGCCGGCTGCACGATGATTCTGAAGCCGACCGAGATCGCGCCGTTGAACGCGGTGATCTTCGCCGAAGTGATGGACGAAGCCGGCGTACCGCCGGGCGTCTTCAATCTGGTCCAGGGCGATGGCCCCGGCGTCGGCGTTGCGCTGTCGTCGCACCCCGACGTCGACATGGTGTCGTTCACCGGTTCGACGCGCGCGGGAATTTCGGTGGCGCAGAACGCAGCACCCACCGTCAAGCGCGTTACGCAGGAACTCGGCGGCAAGTCGGCCAACATCCTGCTCGACGATGCAGATTTCCCGAAAGCCGTCGCACAGGGCATGGGCTCGTGCGTGATGAACAGCGGCCAGTCGTGTAACGCGCCGACGCGCATGCTGGTGCCGATGAAGCGGATGGACGAGGCCGCCGCAATCGCGAAGGCAACGGCAATGGCCGCGAAAGTCGGCGACCCGGCGAAATCCGATACCAACGTCGGTCCGGTCGTATCCAAAGTGCAGTGGAACAAGATCCAGGGGCTCATCAAGAAAGGCATCGAAGAAGGCGCCAAGCTCGAATGCGGCGGCGAAGGTCTGCCGGAAGGCCTGAACCACGGCTACTTCGTGAAGCCCACCGTGTTCTCGCACGTCACCAACGAAATGACGATTGCGCGCGAAGAGATCTTCGGACCCGTGCTGTCGATCATCGGCTACAAAGACGATGCAGATGCGATTCGCATTGCCAACGACACGCTTTACGGCTTGTCGGGTTACGTGCAATCGAAGGACCTCGACCGCGCGCGCAACGTGGCGCGCCAGATCCGCGCCGGCAACATCCACGTGAACGGCGCGAACGTCGATCCGGGCGCACCGTTCGGCGGCTACAAGCAGTCCGGCAACGGTCGCGAGTTCAGCGAGTGGGGTCTCGAAGAGTTTCTCGAGACGAAAGCCATTCTGGGCTACAACGCGGCTTAACCCAGTTGTTGGGCTCTACGGAGCCTCGTTGAAACAAAGGCGCGTCATCCGACGCGCCTTTTGTTTTTTTACGGAGCGCTTCTTCTACAAGAGTGTTTTTCTACGGAGAGAACTTCATGGAACTATACGAAGCGATGAGTACGCTGCGCGCGGTCCGCCGGCTGCGTCCCGATCCGATTCCCGAAGACGTTCTCCAACGGGTGCTCACGGCCGCAACCTGGGCGCCGACCGGGGGCAACAGGCAGCCCTGGCGAATCGTCGCGGTGAAAGATCCAAGGAAAAAGCAGGCGCTCGAAGACCTGTATCGCCCGTACTGGGATGGTTACATCGTCAACTACCGCAAGCACATGGAGACGATGCCGGCGGACGAACGCGCTACATCTTCGCGCGCGATCGAAGCCGGCACTTATCTCGCGTCGCACATGCACGAGGCGCCGGTCATTGCGGTGTTCTGTTACAACCCGGGCATGATGACGATTACCGACAAAGATCAGCCCCGACCGTCGGTGGTCGGCGGCGGCTCCGTATATCCGGCCGTTCAGAACCTGCTGCTCGCGTGCCGCAACGAAGGACTCGGTTGCGTGCTGACGACCCTGCTCTGTCTCGAAGAGCCGAAAGTGCGCGAATTGCTTCAACTGCCGGACGACTGGTACACGTGCGCGCACGTGCCGATCGGTTATGCAATCGGCGGCGGCCACGGACCGATCAATCGCAAGTCGATGGAGAAGATGGTGTTCACCGACCGGTTCGGCAACGCCTGAACCGCCCTGCCCCTACGTGGGAACTGGTCCCTCGACCTGCACGCGATGGATCACGCGCGGCTGGTCGTCGTGGTCGTGCACTGCGTAGTGCTGCAGACACCGGTTGTCCCACATCACCAGATCGCCAACATGCCAGACATGGCGCGCCTGGAATTCCGGGCGCGACGCATGGCGATATAGGTACTCGAGCAGCGGCGCGCTTTCGTCGCGCGACCAACCGACGAAGCGTTGCGTGAACGCGCGGCAGACATACAACGACTTGCGGCCGGTTTCGTCGTGCACGCGCACCACCGGATGCTCGGCGCGCGGCGCGGTCTTGCCGCTCTCGCCGTACAGCGCCGCGAGACCTTCCGCGGAGTGCACGGCTCTGAGTCCATCCACCACGCTGCGCAATCCTTCGGACAAACCGCCGTACGCGAGTTCCTGATTGGCGAACGCCGTATCGCCGCCGATCTCCGGCGTTTCGAGCGCATACAGCATGGTCAGCTTCGGCGGCGCCGCGTTGTACGTCATGTCGGAATGCCAGTGCTGATTCACGTCTTTCGCTTTGCCGTGATTGCGCAACTCGATGACGTCGGGATACGCCTTCATGCCCGAATACGGATGACGCACCAGCCGACCCCACCGTTGCGCAAACGCCATCTGGTCTTCGGGCGTGAGGTGCTGCTCCGGAAACGACAACACGTGATGCTCACAGAACAGATCGTTCAGCGAACGCCACTGTGCTGCATCGACCTTCCGCACGTCGATGTCTTCGACGATAGCGCCGACGGGTGCAGACAGGCGGCGTACGCGCATCGCGTGTTACGCGCGCTGAGTGACGGCGATCATCTCGCCGATGATCTGCGGCCAAACCTGAACGGGCAGATCGTGCCCCATGCCGTCGATCGTCAGCAGCTTCGCGCCGGGAATCGCATCTGCCAGCGCTTTGCCGTGTGGATACGGCAGGATCGGATCGTCCGTGCCGTGAATCACGAGCGTCGGGATCGACGTCTTGCGCAGCAGCGGCCGTCGATCGTTCGGCGAACTCGCGCCGATCGCGAGCGAGTGGTTCGCCTGCGCGGCGAAGTTGATCGCGCGACCGACTTCCCGCGTCGCAATGTCTCGCAAACCCGCGGTGTCGACCGGGAGGCGCCCGGCCAGCTTCGTGAACATCGCGACGCGCATGTCGATCAACTCCGCCGGCGTGCTCGTCGGCATCGACATCTGCAGTTGCATCATTTCGCCGAGCCATTCCGGATCGGGCCCGGCAAGATCGTCGGCGCGCAGCATCGGCACGCCGTCCACGCTGCCTGCCAACGGCGACGACATGATGATCGTCGCGGAGCGGACGCGCTTCGGCTGCTGAATCATCAGCGTCTGCGTGATCATGCCGCCCATCGACGCACCGGCAACGTGCGCGGCGGGAACGTCGTACGCATCGAGCACTCCAACTGCGTCGGCCGCGAGGTCGTTCAGGTTGTACGGTTGCTTGGCGAAGTCGAAGCACGACGACTGGCCGGTGTCGCGGTTGTCGAAGCGGATGACGTGGAAGCCCTTGTCGACGAACGGTTGAATGAACGCTTCCGGCCATTGGATGCCTTGCGCGCTGGCACCCATGACCAACAGCAGCGTCGGGTTGCGGCGGTCGCCGAAATCTTCCGTCCACAGACGAATGCCGTTCGAATCGATGATGCGTTCTGCCATGGTCGTTTCTCCGTTCGGAGTGCGAGCTTACCGCGCCGGATTTAGGGTGTCAGTCGGTCGCGATCGCGCGGATACAGCACCGCTTCGCGCACGTTCGGCAGCCCCATCACTTGTGCGGTCAGCCGCTCGAGCCCGATGGCCAGGCCGCCGTGCGGCGGCATGCCGAGTTCGAACATGCGCAGGTGGCTCTCGAACGCGGCCGGTTCGATCGCGCGGGCGCGGAGCGCCGCTTCGAGGTCGGCGCGCCGGTGCAGACGTTGCCCGCCGGTGGTGATTTCGACGCCGCGGAACAGCAGGTCGAAGCTCTGCGCGGCGCCGCGATTTCCACGCGGTGCCGAGTAGAACGGACGGCCGGACAACGGGAAGCCGACGACGAACACCGCCGGGACGCCGCACTCCGCCTCTGCAAGCGCGCACAGCCGGCGCTCCGCTTCGGGATCCAGGTCGTCGGTGAGGTGCCGCGTGTCATGCGCCTGCGCGAGCCGCGCGAGACACTCGTCGAACTCCCAGATCGGTGCATTCAGCATCGACGGCGGCGGCACCGCGCCGTGGCGCTGCAGCGTTGCCGCGTGCTCGCGATTCAGCTTTTCGAACATCGACGTGAGCAGCTCCTGCTCCAGCCGGATGACGTCTTCGGCCGCATCGATGAAGCCGAACTCGAGGTCGAGCGAGTAGTACTCGGTGAGATGGCGCGAACTCGCGTGCGGTTCGGCGCGATAGACGTGGCCGGTCTCGAACACCTTTTCGAACGCCGCGACGCCGTGCTCTTTGTAGAACTGCGGACTCTGCGCGAGGTACGCCACGCGATCGAAGTAGTCGATCGTGAACAGATTGGTGCCGCCTTCGGTGCCGGACGCGACGATCTTCGACGTGATGATCTCGGTGAAGCCGCGCTCGGTCAGGAATTCCCTGAAGTAGCGCAGCAGCGCGCCTTGGACTCGAAAGACGTCGCCGACGGTGTCGTTGCGAGCCGCGAGCGGGCGATACTCCAGCCGCGCGTCGATGCCCACGCCGGAGATATCGCTCGACGCGTTGAACGGCAGCTTGTTCGTTGCCGGATTCAACACGCGGACGTGCGCCACGTCGATCTCGAAGCCGAGCTTCGCGCGCGCATCGGCGCGCGCCGAACCGACCACCTCGATGGCGTCGTCGAGTTTCAGGTGCAGCGCACTCAACGCGTCGGAGGCGCCGACACACTGCACCTCTCCGCTCGCGTCGCGCAGGATCACGAACGTGGTGCTGGCGAGCACCCTCAGCCGGAAGACCCAGCCGCGCAGTACAACGGTTTCACCGAGGTGTTGGGCGATCGAGCGGACTGCAATACGGGATTGAAACGTCGCTTCCATGGCAGTTTTCCATCGTGATTGGAAATCTGCTGGAACCGGTGATCGGCGGTGCCATCCAGCTTCCGGCGCAAGCGCCGGCACTCAATGCGCTGTGTCGTAGCGATACGTCTGTTTCTAGTAGGGCCTGCGCGTGCTTTTACATATACGGCGCGCTTCCGGTTCGAAACAGCCTCTCGGAGGGGTCTGTCCTCGTCGGCGAGTGGCGCGGATGTTACGCATTCGGATCCGGAGCCGCAATTTCCCCGGTTCCGGATCCGGCCGGCATGAACCGATTTTGTGAACTACTCTTTCGATATCCTCAAAGCGCCGGAAATCGCTGTCGCATGAATTTCCTGATCGGATTCGTCGTAGTAATGGGTTGCGTGCTGGGCGGATTCGTCATTTCCGGCGGTCACGTCCTGGCCTTGTGGCACCCGAGCGAATTGCTGGTGATCTTCGGCGCCGCCATGGGCGCGTTCATCATTTCCAACCCGATGAAGGTCATCAAAAAGGTCGGCAAGGACCTCGGCCTTCTGTTCAAGGGTTCCAAGTACAACAAACAGATGTACCTGGACGCGCTGTCGCTGATGTACGACCTGCTCAACAAGGCGCGCAAAGACGGCATGGTGGCGCTCGAAGCCGACGTCGACGAGCCGGAGAACAGCGCGATCTTCCAGAAGTACCCCAACGTCACCAAGAACCACCACGCACTCGACTTCATCTGCGACTACCTGCGCATGATGGTCAGCGCGAAGCTGAATTCGTTCGAGATCGAAGCGTTGATGGACGTCGAGCTCGAGACGCACCACGAAGAAGGCCATGCACCGTCCAGCGCCGTGACGCGCATCGCCGACGGATTGCCGGGCTTCGGCATCGTGGCGGCCGTACTCGGCATCGTGATCACGATGGCTTCTCTCAACGACGGCGCCGAAGTGATCGGCCACAAGGTGGCCACCGCGCTCGTTGGAACGTTCCTCGGAATCCTGCTCGCTTACGGTCTGGTCGGACCGATGGCGAACTACCTCGAGTTTGCCGCGCGCGACGAATCGCAGTTCGTCAAAGTGCTGAAGACCTGTCTGATGGCGTCGATCCAGGGTTATCCGCCGCAGATCGCCATCGAGTTCGGCCGCAAGGCAATCTTCTCCACGGAACGCCCCGGTTTCCGCGAACTCGACGAACACATCAAGAACAACAAGGCCTGAGACCGTGACGTGTCGGAACGCGGTCACTCCATCGGCATCTGACGAGCGCGACGATGAGTGAAACGAACGCGCCGATCATCGTCATCAAACGCATCAAGAAAGGCGGCCACGGTCACCACGGCGGCGCCTGGAAAGTCGCGCTCGCCGACTTCGTCACCGCGATGATGGCGTTCTTCATGCTGCTGTGGCTGGTCGGTTCGACGACGCCGGAGCAGAAAGCCGGCATCTCCGACTACTTCCAGAATCCGACCGCGATCGAAGGCGTCACCGGCGTCTCCAATTCGGCGATCGACCTCGGCGGCGGCATGATCGCGACGACGAGCAGCGATCACGTACCGGATCCGGACGCACCGCTCGACGACAACTCGAAGCAACTCGACATCGAAGCGGAAGCGCGGGCGCTCGAATACAAACAGCTCGAGGAGCTGAAGGAACAGATCGAAGCGGCGATCGACGCGAATCCCGACATCAAACAGTTCCGCGATCAGATGCTGATCGACATCATGAGCGACGGTTTGCGCATTCAGATCGTCGACAAGGACAACCGCTCGATGTTCGACAGCGGCAGCGCGTCGCTGAAGTCGTACACGACGAAAATACTCGCCGCGATGGTTCCGGCAATCGCGCAGATGCCGAGCAAAGTGAGCCTGTCGGGGCACACCGACCAGGCGCCGTACATCAGCAGCGACGAGGAATACTCGAACTGGGAACTGTCGGTGGACCGCGCAAACGCGGCGCGCCGCGCGCTCGTTTCCGCCGGCCTGCCGGAGGACAAGATCGGCCGCGTCGTCGGACTCGGCTCGTCGGTACCGTTTGTCAAAGACGATCCGCTCAACCCGATCAACCGGCGCATCTCGATGATCGTGCTGAACAAGAAAGCCGAAGAAGCGCTGACGCAGGAAGCGGGACCGGCGCTCGAAGTTCCGGTGGCCCCGGCGCGGCGCGCGCCGCAGGAAGTCGTGCCGGCGACTGCTCCGAGCGCCGGCAGTGACTCACGGACACGTCCAACCTCGCAGTGATGGCGCGTCACGCGCCCCTTTACACGCTCGTTTGCTCTTCTCGATGTTGCCGCTGCAAAGTGGTGTGGTCGCCTGACGAGAGCCGCACCATTTGTTGACACGACCAAACCTCGACGCGAGAATCCGCCGCGATTCGGGCCAGGACGGCTCGAGCGACGCAAGAACAATCAAACTCCGGAGGGATTACCATGTTCCACAAAGTGTCGGCAATTGCTTCTTCTCGCAGCTTCAATCGGATTCGCAGGGTCGGCGAACGCAGGCAGTACCGGACTCTATGTCGGCGGCAGCGTCGGACAAACCACGCTCAAGGCGTCAACCAACACCGGCGGCCTGGCCGGTACGCTCCACTTCGACGAAGACGACACCGGCTACAAGATATTCGCTGGTTACATGCTGTTGCCATTCCTCGGATTCGAAGGCGGCTACACGAATCTGGGCAGCCCGAACAAGAACTTCAGCGGCGCGAGCATCGACTTCGACGTCGACGGTTGGGAAGCCTTCGTCGTCGGCGTGCTCCCGCTCGGTCCGGTGGATCTGTTCGCGAAAGTGGGCGGCATCGAGATCAACGTCGACGCGAAGGTGAAGGCCGGCGGTAGCACGCTGGCCTCCGGCTCCGACAGCGACGAGAAAGCCGCCTACGGCGTCGGCGCAGCGTTCGGTCTCGGTGGTATCAAGATTCGCGCGGAGTACACCGCGTACGACGTATCGAACGGCATCGACGATCTGTACATGGCATCGGTAGGGGTGACCTACCAGTTCTGATTCGCGTCTGAGTAGCGCGCGTTGTTATCGGGCGCGATCCCGATAACAACGCTTCGAGACGACCGTCAGGATCAGCCGCCCGACATTTTCCCCTGCTTCTTCGCGCGCTTCTCGGCGCGCTTCTCGGTGAGCGACTTTGCGGCCTTCTTCTTGTCCTGTTTCTTGCTGCGATGTTCTTTCACGTCACTGACTCCTCTTTCGATGGCGACCGTGTCGAAGTCTCTACAATCGGCGCCGACCGTTCAAGCGTCCTTGCGACGACTGAACAGCCGCGATGCGATCGCGATGATCGGTCCGATGCTCGACAGACCGAACTGCAACGGATCTCCCTTAGTGACACGTGCAATGCCTTCACCGATGTTCGTCACCTGCTGCTGCAAGTGACCGAGCTGCGCCTTCAACCGCGCCGTATCGTTGGCGAGTTCCGGCCAGCGCCAACGCGCGCAATTCGTCGACCATCGCTTCCTCCGACGTCGGCGTTCCACGTTGGGCTTGCAGGAACAAAACCCAGGCGATCGCGGCGTCGACGACCGCGAGGATCAGGGCCGCGATCGTCTGCCCGTACATCGACGCGAGCGCGTTGTACGCGCACAGATTCAGCAGCGTAAACGCGAGCAATGCCATCGCGATCGCGGCGGCGGTGAACGCCGCGGAGCGCGCGGCGTGCCTGGCACGAATGCGCAACCCGAGCGCCTCGGCGCGCAGCAGCAATGCCAGTCGTTGAAGCATGGGATCCATGTCGTGCATCTCTGAAGTTTATCGGGGAAGCAGTCGGCCCAGCAGGACGCCGAGCGCGAAGATCGCGATCGCGGTTCCGGCCGGAATTTCCTGCAGGTGCTTCTCGAGCAGGTCGACGAAGCCGTCGAACTGATCTTTGATTTTGTCGACGGTGTCGGAGTCGATGCCAAAGTGCTCGAGATTGATGCCACCCAACAGATCCGTTTGGCCGCTGGGTGCAGCATCGGCGGGGTGTGGTATCTGTTTGGTGAGCGCCTCGATCTGGCTGCGCAGCGCTTCGATTTCGGTCTTCAGATCGTCGGCCATCGTGTACGTCCGGTTGCGCTCGTGCAGGCTCTTATAAAGGATGCACGCGCAGCCCGCCAGCGGTGTGAGTTTTCGCCCCCGGTCTCAGCCGCCAGAAAGCGCATGCAGAATCATCACCTCGTCGTCCGGCGCAAGCGCGCGGTCGAGATCGGAAATCGATTCGCGATTGATGAAAACGCGCATGTGCGGTCGCAGCGCGTTCGCCTCGTTGACCATGCGAAAGCGAATGCCGGGATAGCGCGCGTCGAGGTCGAGCAGTAACGCAGCAACCGTCGGCCCATTCGCATCCACCGTGCGCTCACCCGCCGTGTACGACTGCAACACCGAAGGAATACCGACTTTCATCGTTAGGGCGCGAAGTTGGCGACTTCTACCGAATAGACGTGCGGCAGGTGCGCGGCGAGACAACGCCAACTCTCCCCTTCGTCGTTGCTCCCCCATACCTCGCCGTTGGTGGTGCCGAAGTAGACGCCGATGCTGCGCTCCGTATCGACCGCCATGGATTGCCGCAACACCGTGTACCAGGCGCGCTCCGGAAATCCGCGGTCGAGCCGCGACCACGTTTCGCCGCCATCGCGCGTTCGATACACGGCCGGCTTTCCTCCCGGACACGTGCGTGGCCAAACGTCGGTGCCATCCATCGGAAACACCCACGCCGTGTTCGGGTCGCGCGGATGCAACGCGATCGGAAAGCCGATGTCGCCGATCTCGCGCGGCATGTTGTCGCCGATCCGCACCCAACGGGCCTCCGGCCGGCGCATGCGATAGATGCCGCAGTGGTTCTGTTGATACAGGAGATCCGGCGCCAATGGGTGCAGCGTCATGCAGTGCGGGTCGTAACCGAATTCCGGATGCGGATCTGGACCCGTCGGCGACAACATGCCGACATTGAGCAAGTGCCAACTCGCACCCTGATCGGTCGACTCGAACACCCCGGCAGACCCGGTGCCGAAGTACATGTGTCTGGGATCGCGCGGATCGATCAGGATCGAGTGAATCGGCGAACCGTCCGGATTGCGCTCCTTCATGTCGCCGGTCCAGCGAATCCAGTTCGGATGATCGTTCCATCCAGCGACCGGTTGCCATGTGTCGCCGCCGTCCTCCGACCGGAAAAGACCTTCCGGCGAAGTGCCGGCATACCAGACGCCCGGCTCGTCGGCGTGGCCGGGCGTCAGCCAGAACACGATTTCGACGACGTTCGATTTGCGATCGTCCCTCGGTTTGGCGAACGCCGGCGGTTTCGATGCTTCCAGCCACGATCGGCCGAAGTCGTTGGAACGAAACACCGTCGGACCGAGGTGACCCGTTCGCAGCGCAACGAGCAGCGTGCGGCGGTCGCGGGGGTCGACGATCGCGTGCTGCACGATGTGGCCGAGAAACGCCGGACCGCTCAGCCGGAACGTATCGCGCCGTGCCTCGCCCGTCAGAAAGAACACGCCCTTCTTCGTTCCGACGAGCAACGTCAGTCCTTCCAGCGCAAGCGGTTCGTGGCGATGCGGATCGAGCGGTGACGATTCGCCGAGCGGTTCGAATGCCCGGCTGCCGGGAGGAATCGTGGGTTCGCTCATGACGGCGACCTCCGCTTTCCATGACAGGAACGAGACGGAGCATTTCCCCGACTCACAAGGGAGTCAAGCAGCCGTCACGTGGTCAGTGCGACGTGCCGTTGTTCGCCGCGAGCGCATTCGCTTTGGAGCGCGCCGCATCGCCACGACCGAGCGCGATCGTGCAGCCACCGACCGCGACCAGTCCGACTGCGCACGCAAGCAATGTCATGCGGGTGTCGGTCAGACTCACCATCCACGCCGCCGCGCTCACCGACACCAGCAAAGTCAGGCGCATCAGGAAGTCGCGCAGGCTGAACACGCGCGCGCGATGCGCGAGTTCGGTGCCTTCCTGCAACACGGTTTCGGTCAACACCAGCGCCGGCGCCGCAAACAGCCCCAACAACAGCGCTGAGCCGACGAATACCGCGAACAGACGGCTCGTCGCGAACAACACCAAAGTGCAGCCGGCCAGCACCAGGCCTACGCCCAGCACGAGCGCGCGCGGCAGGCGCTTGCCGCGCGTGTTGATCCACCAGGCGCCGATGCCGCTGCCCACGCCGATCGCAAACAGCAGCGCGCCGAGACGCGACATACCCGGCGCGCTCGCCATCGCCTGAATGTGCTGATTGCCGGCAACGTGCAGCACGCCGCCCGCAAACCATACCGCTGCAAGCGCGATCAAACCGATTCCAACGGCGCGACTACGGCGCACGACGCCAAGCCCGGCGCCGACTTCGTCGAGATAGCCGCGCACGCTGATCGGCACCAGCCGCGCATGGTGATCGATCGCGCGATACCCGACGAGGGCGAGCCCGATCACCGAAACCAGATAGCTCGCGGCATCGAGCCGCATCGCGAACGCCCATCCCCAACGGTCGATGATGTATCCGCCGAGCAGTGCGCCGACTGCCGTTGCGAGAATGCCGGCGCCGGCCAACAACGAATTCGCCGCGAGCAGCTGATCGGCACGAACGACTTCCGGCAGCAGCGCGCTCTTCGCAGGCAAGAAGACGACGTTCACGGTGAACAACGCGAACACCAACGCAAACACGACGTCGGTGGAGTGGGTCAGCTGAAACAGAATCGGTATCGCCAGCACGATCAA
Organism: uncultured Gammaproteobacteria bacterium; assembly: GCA_963787045.1. Classification (GTDB taxonomy): domain Bacteria; phylum Pseudomonadota; class Gammaproteobacteria; order Pseudomonadales; family Azotimanducaceae; genus DATJGR01. The sequence goes on from CAWBBR010000012.1 coordinate 95,889, forward strand.
GGCGCGCAGTGCGTCGCTGACGACGAGAACGTGCTTCAGGTTGTGGCGGTCCACCCACGCACCGGTGAACGGGGCGAACAACAACACCGGCGCAACGACCACGTTCGCAAATACCGCGAGCAGCGCCGCATAACTCGCGGAGGAATCGATCCGACTGTGTTCGTAGAAGAGACCCGCCAGCGCCAGATACGTGAATCGGTCGCCGGTGATCGAGAAGATCTGCCCCCACCACAACGACGCAAAGCTGCGCTGCCGGAAGAGAGAGCTGCTCGCCGACTGGCTGGTGGTCAACCGCCCGCTCACGCCGCCGAGCGCGCGGCCAGGCGGCTTGGTTTAGACGACACCGATGGCTGCGCGACGAGCGATGAATACACCGCTTCGATTTCGTCGGTCACACGCGGCCATGCAAACTCGAGCGCGCGTTTGCGGCCGTTGATGCTGAGCGCGACGCGATGCTCCTCGTCCTCGACCAGGCCCGACAACGCGACCGCCAACGCGTCGACGTCGTTCGGCGCATGCAGCACGCCGGTCTGTCCGGGTACCACTACTGAACGGTACCCCGGAATATCGGAACACACGACCGGCTTGCCGGCGGCCATCGCTTCGAGCAGCACGATGCCGAAACTCTCGTTGCCCGTTGCCGGCGACACGAAAATATCTGCCGTTGCGTACCAACGCGGAAGATCTGCCGCGGGAACCGCGCCGACGAACGTGACGTGTTCACGCATGTCGGGACGCACGGCGCCTTCTAGTTTGTTGCGCAGGTACGAGTCGCCGACGATCAGGAAGCGCGCGCGGCCACGCGTGCGTTCGACCACTTGCGGCACCGCGGCGACCAGGTGGTCGAGACCTTTGCGCGGATCGAGCCGGCCGACGAACACGATGTTGACCTTGTCGGGCGACTGCCATTGTTCGAAAGGATCGTTGTCCGGGTGAAAGCGATCGACGTCGACGCCATTCGGAATCACGCGATACGTTCCGTTGAAATAGTGTTGCGCGCATTCCTCGGCGGTGGCCGACACCGCGATGCGCGCGTCGAGGCGCGCCATGCGGCGCGTCAGCGGTCCTTTGAAGACCTCCTGCAGACGATTGCGTCCCGTCATGTGGAACGTGCCCACTTGCGGACACTCGGCCGCCGCAACGGCGAGCAACGGCAGGCTCGGTGCCGCGGGGCAATGCGTGTGGATCAGATCGAAGGCATGACGGCGGAACAGCGCCTTGAGCTGCGCCTTCAGATTCCAACCAACGGTGTAGTCGACGTAGGCACGGTTGTACGGAATGAGTACGTTGCGGCCGATCCGTTCCACCTGCAGGCCTGCGTTCAGCTCGTCTTTGAAGCGCGCGGTGATCACTCTGACGTCGTGACCCCGCCGTACCAGTTCGGTCGCAGTCGCGTGCACGTGCTCGGTGACGCCGCCGAAACGCGGGTAATACGACTGCGTGACGATGCCGATTCTCATGCCGCGATCTCGCGCTCTTCGGCGGCGGCCGGACTCGTCGACTCGGCCGGCTCGCCCCAGAACGAGCGGAAGATGCACCACTGCGCGATGTTCTCGCGGATCTGCCGCTCCGTGGTTGCGGCGATCGCCATGTTCAACGCATCGACGCTGTCGAACGTTTCAGGATCCAGCATCGGCTCCAGCACCACGCGGAAACGTCCGCCGGCGAGACGCTGGCAATAGCCGCTGACGACCGGTGCTCCGGTGCGTTGCGACAGCACGCCAGGCCCAGCTGGCCAGCGCACTTTGCGATCGAAGAACGGCAACACCACGCCTTGCCCGAAGATGTCGCCGTCGACCATCAGCGCAAGCAGGTCGTTGCGCGACAACGCGCGCCACAGCTTGCGATACCCGTCTTCCGGTCTGATCGTGTGCACCGCGAGTTCGCTCTTGGCATCGCGTACCGCCGGTGCCAGCCATCGTCCGAGTTGCACTCCAGCCACCGCGTGGACCTGATGACCGAGGTGCGCCAACACGACCGCGCCCAATTCCCAGTTGCCGATGTGGCTGGACGTGATGATCACGCCTTTGCCGCGCGCCAGCGCATCGAGCACGTGTTGATGGCCTTCAACCTCGACGTTGCGCAACAGTTCGTCGCGTTCGAGGCGAGGCAATCGAAAGAACTCGAACAGCATGCAGTTGTAGCTCGCCATCATTTTCAGAACGGTGCGCATGCGTTCGCGACGCGAACTGCCGGGCATGATCGTGGCGAGGTTGACGAGCGCCGCGTGCCTGCGTTGCGGAAAGAACCACAGATGCGCTCGAGCGAGGCTGTTGGCAATGGCATAGCCGAGTCGAATCGGCAACGCGGCGGTGAGTGCCGAAAGGCACGCAAGTAGCAATCGAGACACTTCGGTCCTTCCAGCTTGCTGTTGTTTATTTCGATCGAACTGGCCCGGAGCGGGCCAATTGTCACTCAGATTCCCGATCGATGCGAGCCGGTGTATGTGACCTATCGTACTCAGCGAGGCTGTTGGGAGTTCTGCGACATTGCCGCAGATGCTGCCGCCGCGGAGTCACGCTGCGCGGCGCGGCCGGTGGCGCACCTGCATCGTCTTTATGCTGTTGAGGAAGTTCGTCCGCATCCGCGTGATGCCGCCGATCACCTCGATGTCCGGGTAACGTGCGAGCATTTCTTCGAGCAGCACCGTCAGCTGTATCTCGGCGAGACGCCAGCCGATGCACAAGTGCTGGCCGTAGCCGAACGAAAGATGGCGCGGTCCGTTGCGGGTCACGTTGAACGTGAACGGATCGGCCCACTTCTCTTCGTCGCGGTTGCCGGACAGGTACCACAGCGCGACTTTGTCGCCCTTCTTGATCGTGACGCCGCGCAGCGTGTAGTCCGCCATCGCAGTGCGCCGCATGTAGATCACCGGGTGTACCCAACGGATGATCTCGTCCACCGCGCCGCCAATCAGCGACGGATCGTCGACCAGCTTCTGTCGTTCGACCGGGAATTGCGACAGCGCGAGCGTACCGCCGGAGATCGAATTGCGCGTCGTTTCGTTGCCGGCAACGACGAGCAGAATGAATGCGGACAGATAATCCGGCACGCTCATCGGCTCGCCGTTCACCTCGGAGTTGACGAGCATCGATATCAGATCGTCGCCCGGATTTTCTTTCCGCGCGGCGTACAGACCCATCGCGTACACCGCGAGATCCATGAACGCCTGCGTGACATGCTCGCGCGACACCGTGATGTCCGGGTCTTCGCCGCCGATGATGATGTTCGACCACTGGAACAGTTTGTGGCGGTCTTCCTGCGCAACGCCGAACAGTTCCGCGAGCATCTGAATCGGCAATTCCGCCGCGACGCTCGAGATGAACTCGCACTCGGTCTGCGTTTGCCATCGCGTCGAGGATCACTCGAGCCCGCTCTCGGATCCGCGGCGTCAGCGCGTCGAGGCGTTGCGGCGTGAAGCCGGGCGCCACCATGCGACGATGCTGCACGTGCTCCGGCGGGTCCATGCCGATCATGCTGCGGCCGTCTTCGAACTGCTGAGAAGCGGCGGTCGCGCTGGTGCAGCTGTTCGAGCGGCATGCCCTGGCGCGATTGGCGATCATCTCGGCATCGGGCAACGTGATGCCGCCGTGACGATCGTCGGAACTGAAGATCTGCGGCAGTTTCGAGATCGTCTGAATGTCGTCGTACTTCGTGATCGACCAGAAGCCGGGGCCGCCCCACGGCTCAGGACACCACGCGACCGGCTCCTCTCGGCGGAACTGCGTGAAGATCGCGTGTGGCTTCGCGAGTCTTGGAACGTGTCAGCGTGGGACAACGAGATTCGGTCTTGCTGGCTGACTGGCATGGCGGCGAACTCGGAATGGGAAATGGATGGGGGGGTAGGGTCTTACGGGGCGTCGCTGAACGCGAGTTGCGCGCCGCGAACCACTTCCATTGAACCATCCCAGATCATCGAGACGGCGACATACAGGATGGTGATGAGGCCGACGTACGCGATCCAGTGATAACGCTGCAACCAGCGCGCCAGTACCGTGGCGCAGAAACCCATGAAGGCGATCGACAGCGTCAGGCCGAACACGAGAACCCAGGTGTGGTCGCGAGCGATACCGGCGACGGCGAGGACGTTGTCGAGCGACATCGAGATATCGGCGACGACGATCTGGGTGATGGCTTTACCGACGGTTTTGGTCGGTGGGTGATGACCCGTGGCGCCCCCTGAGTAGATGCCGGCGGGGCTGAGTTGCATGGTGCGGACCGATTCGATTTCCCGCCACAGCTTCCAGCAGACCCACAACAGCAGCAGGCCGCCGGCCAGCATCAGTCCGACAATCTGCATCAGGTGGACGGTGGCAACGGCAAACAAAACCCGCACCACGGTGGCGGCGCAGATCCCGATCATCAGCAATTGGGCGCGTTGGCGGGCGGGGAAACTCGCGACGGCCATCGCGATGACGATGGCGTTGTCGCCTGCAAGAACGAGGTCGACCAGAATGACCTGGAAAAACGCCGAAAGCTCAGCGGCCCAGGTCACACCTGACCTCGAGCGCTGTATAGATCACGACCAGTTCTGCCGCGCTGGCGTCGCATCTGACTCCGATCCCCCGGAAATGCCCGATCGAATATCCATATTCCATTGGGTTGGGTCAATAGGTAACACCGCCCCAGGCCTGTAAGGAATGACTTACGGCCGGTTTAACTGTCGAGCAGTGCTACTTTCCGGCAAGCGGCGCGACGATTTCCTGCGCAAACCGCTCCACTTGGGCGCGCTCCTGACCCTGAATGACGAGGTAGCTGATGCCGGTCTCCTCGCGCCGCCGTTGCAGCAAATCCCTTACCTCGGACGCCGAACCGATCAGGAACAAGGGACACGCCGCAACCTCCGCCCCGGTCATGCCGGTATTGGCGCCGACCATCTCGCGCACTGGCTTCGGGTCGTCCGTAATCGCCGTCATGAACACCAGCGCGTTGAGTTCGATCGCGTCCGGATCGCGCCCGGCCGCTTCTGCAGCGGCACGTACCCAACCGATCTTCTGACGAATGGTCTCGGGCGTGATGTCGAGCGCCGTAGCGGCCGTGATGCGCCCTTCCGGAATCTTCGGGTTGATGCCGACGATGTCTGCGTGACGACCGGCGACCGCCAACAGTTTTGCCCCGCCGCCACCGATCAGTACCTGTGGCGGCGACGGCATCTCGATCTTCAACGGCGCTTCTTTCACCTGATAGTGTTTGCCGTCGAACGTCGTTTTCTTCTTCGACCACATCGACCGGATGATCGTCAGCGCTTCTTCCAGTCGTTCGATTCGCACGCTCGGCTTGTCGTATTGCATGCCGGCCCATTCGTAGTCGTCGATCATCCAGCCGGCGCCGATACCGAACTCGTGTCTGCCGTTCGACATCGCCTGCAGCGTGGCGGCTTGTCGCGCATAGATCACCGGATGCCGGTAATCGATACCGTACACGAGGGCACCAACGCGCAGCGTGCGCGTGACCGCAGCCACTCCCCCGAGCATCGTCGTTGGATCCCATTGCGTAGCCGAGAAATGGTCCGGCACGACCAGCGACGAATAGCCGAGCGCTTCGATGCTCCGCGCGCTTTCCGCCCAGTCGCCCACCGGGAGGCTCGACAGCTGAACTCCAAATCGAAAGGGCCTTGCTGCCATATTGCGCCTCAGACGCTCGGACCATTCGCGCCGTCGGGAATCCAGCTGCCATGGAACCCATACGGCACGCGCACCGGCAGATGCACCGTCGCAATCGGTGGCGCGGCAAGATCCTGCGCGTTCAGCACGACCAGCTCGCTCTTGCGGCTCGCTTCGTCGTACACGAACGTCATCAAGTAACCGTCGTCTTCCGCTTTTGCGCCTTCTCGCGCGACGAAGTACGGCTCCGCGCCGTGGCGTCCGGCGCCGAATTCGAACGATGCGGACGCGCCGGTCTGCAGGTCGTGCTTGAGAATGGACGGGAAGCCGTTGCCGACGACGGCGACGCTATAACCAAATCGATACGGTTTGGCGGACAGGCTCGGGTTGAAGCGCGGAAACTCCTGCGCGCGGTCGTCGATGCGTTGCTCGTTCACGCGGCGCGTCTTCGGATCGATCGTCCAACGATCCAGTGTCGCGAGACTGTCGCCGAATGGACCGGTGTGGTCCTGATCGAACATTCGCTGATAGCGGCACACGTCGATCACGACGCGGCCTTCCGCATCCTCGAACGCGTTCATCGGATGAAACACGTAGCACGCACCGACCTCGACCCAGACGATGTCCTTCGCTTCACCGTTGCGCGGCAACAAGCCGACGCGCGGCTGATAGTCGTTGTTCCACGCGAACGGAAAGTTCGAGCCCGCCATCGCCATTTCGAGATTGATCGTCACCGGCAGGTCGTACACGACGACGTAGTTCGGCGTAAGACTCACGTCATGCACCATCGTCATGCCCGGGCACGGGAATGTTCACCGTACGCACCACGCGACCGTTGCTGCCGACGTGCACGTATTGCAGGTGGTCCGCCCAATCGGGCCAGTGATAACAGACTGCGTGCAGATCGCCGGTATCGGGGTCGACCTTCGGATGCGCGGTGAAGGTGCGATCGGCCAGCGTTCCAAAGAATGCGTTTACGCCGAGCGTGTCGAGTTCGTCCGACAGCTCTACCGGCGGCGAGCCGGCCTCGACCAACGCCCACGTTCTTCCGGCGTGACCGATCACGTGCGTGTTGTTTGCACCGGCGAGCTCGCGTCCCGCCGACGTCTTCGCCCAGCGCTTCGACGACCGCGGCGCCGCGTACCCAACGGTTGCGATACCACTGCGCGCGTCCGTTCGACAGTCGCACACCGTGCACCATGCCGGCGCCGGTGAACCAATGGTGCTTAGCCGGATCGACCGGCCCCATCGGGTTCGGACCGTTGCGCAGATAGCGGCCGTTCAATTCGCGCGGAATCACGCCGGTGACACGCATATGGGCCGTGGTGATTTCTTCGGCGACCGGCGCGAAGTTGTCGTTCAGATAGCGATTCGCGTTCATAGGGCGGATCTCGTGGTTGCGAGTGGAATCGGCGCGTTGGCGACGCCCGATTGCCGCGTGCGAGAATCGCCGCTCTTTCACTTTCGGGCAGAGCGATCATGGCGAAGCAGAACGAGCCGGCACGACAGCTACCGGACTGGATTGTGGACCATATGCGCAAGTATGTGGAGACGGACGGCAAGGACGGACACATCTGGAACGGCGTGCCGACGTTGTTGCTCACCACCACCGGGCGGCGCTCGAAACGGGCGCAGATGTTGCCGCTGATCTACGGCAAGGACGGCGATCGCTATGTGATCGTCGCGTCGAAAGGCGGCGATCCGAATCATCCCGCCTGGTATCTGAACCTGGTCGCGCAGCCGCAAGTGAAATTGCAGGTCGGCGCCGACAAATTCAATGCGAAAGCGCGCGACGCGACGGCCAAAGAACGGCCGGCGCTGTGGTCCTTGATGGCGAAGATCTGGCCGCCTTACGACGACTACCAGAAAAAGACGGAGCGGCAGATTCCGATCGTTGTGCTCGAGCGCGCCTGAACTGAACTGTTAGGCGCGTCGAAACTCAACGGTGCGCGACGAGGTCGCAGTCGTGACCGGCGCATGCCGCAGGTTCGCCGGAGTGCTGCAAGATCGGCTCCAGGTCGGGCAATAGGCTGCCCAGCACGCGCACCGGCAGGCTGCTGGTGAACTGGTAATTCGCCGCGTCCGCACCGGGCACGAACGCCGTGATGTTGCCGAAGAAGCGTCCGTCGATCATGAACACGAACGTGGCCGCCCGGTTGACCACGCGCGACTCGATCAACCGGCCACGCCCGGCGAACGTCTTGCTGCGGTGATCGCCGGTGCCGGTCTTTCCGGCCACGACGTGCTCCACGCCGTTCGCTTTCATCTTCGACTTCAACGCGATGGCGGTTCCGCCGTCGACGACCTTCACCAACGCCGAGCGCACGACGGACGCAATCTCCGGCGACAGCACGCGCTCGCCATCGGAGGCGGACCGCTGCAAACGAGTTTCATAAGGGGTGTTGGCCGCGAAGTGCAGATCGTCGATCAGCACGACGGGGTAACGAACGCCGTCGTTCGCGATGATGCCCATCAGCTCGGCCAACGCGCCGGGACGGTCGCCGGATGCGCCGAGCGCGGTGGCGAGCGACGGCGTCAGTGAGGCGAACGGATAGCCGAGGCGTTGCCAGTGATCGTGCACTTCGAGGAACGCGTCGATTTCGAACAACTGCGCGATGCGCCGATCCTGGCCGCTGCGGCGGCTGCTCTTCAGCAGCCACGCGTACACGCTCTGTCGCGCGTCGGCGCTGGCCGCCACCACTTCCGACAAGGTCGCGTTCGGATGTGTCTCGAGATACGCGAGAACCCACAACTCGAGCGGATGCACGCGCGCCAGATAGCCGCGGTCGTTCAACGAGAAGCGGTCGGGGGAATACTTGTCGTACAACGCGGAGACGTCTTTGTCCGTCATCGGCTGCGAACGCGAATGCTCCGCAAGATACGCGGCGAGCACGCGCGGCGGCGCATCGGGGCGCACCGAACGCACCACCGTCGCCACTTTCCGCGGCGCCACGCGTTCGCCTTCCAACGCGAGCTCGAGCGCCGCGTCGCGCGACTGCCCGGAATACTTGCGGTAGAACCGGTACACGAACTGTCGCCCTTCGCTGTCGGCAAAGCGCGCGAGGTAGGCGCCTCGCTCCGGATGTTTCGGATCGTCGAACAACGCCGCCGCGACCGACGGCTCGCGGTACGTGAGGTGATCGGTGATCTCGCGCATCAGTCGCACGAACACGAGGTTCACGGAGTTCTGCAGCGCGTGTTCCACCGTCAGGATGCGATCGTTGTCGTTGCGATCGAAGTTCGAGAACGTCTGCGCGCCGCTGCCGGTGAGGAACGTCTGATACGGACTCGCCGAGTAACGGCGTTGCATCGCCGCTTGCAGCGTGCTGGTCAGATCCGCACCGGGATTCTCGATCAGATATTCGACCACCCACGCCGACAGTCGATCCTTTTCGGGCACATGCAGACGCGCGCAGTTCCGCCGGACTCATGCCGACATAACGATCGTGCGTTTCCTCGACCAGTTCGAGATACGTCACCAACGTGCGGAGCTTCGCAGTCGAACCAAGGTCGATGCGCGCGCCGGTGTTGATGTCGAACGGCTGCTCGAGGCTGTCGGTATTGATCCGCAGCAGATTGCCGCGCGGGCTGCGCTCGTACAGCGTGAAGCTGTAGATCACCTTGCCGGGATCGCTCGAGCCGAGCAGGTGATCGCCGATCAGGCCGAGCTTGTGCAGCGTGGCCGGATCTTTGAGGCTCGATAGCCGCGCGTTGATCGAACTCTGGATCGGCGCATCGATCGTGGTGCGCGCGTCGAGGTCATAACGATCGAGCGCGTACAGGCCGTCGACGTTCAGCAGATTCGCGAGCCTGCCGCGCGCCAGGTTGATGTCTTTCTGCTCGACGTAGTGCGTCGCCGACGCCGGGCGTTCTTCGTGATGGCCAAATGTCGAGAGGCGCTGTTCGAGCGCCGCGTCGCGCAGTGCAGGCGAAATGACGCCGGCGCCCGCCAACACCCGCACATAGCTGTCGGTCAACGTTTCGAGGTCGGCCGGACTCTGACCGAGGTAATAGGTAGGCCGCCGCGCAGCCACGATCAGGCTCAGTGCCTGCTTATATGCCGCGGCGCCGCCCTCTGAGTCGGAGTCGGCGGCGACGAGCTTGCGATTCACGGCATCGAAGGTCTCGCCGTACCACGCCTGCAACCCGTCGCCGAGTCCGATGATCTCACCCTGGTCCGACCGGCCGGCCAGCGGCAGCGAGTTGATGTAGTCGAGCACCAGCTGGCGGCGCGCCTGCTGGTTGTCGATGCCGCCGCGGTAGATGCGGACGCTGGCAGACGCCATCTGCCGCAGCTTCTCGCCGATCGTTTCGGTGCGGCCGCCCGGAGAATGTCTGAACTTCTCGAGTTGCGTCGCCAGCGTGCTGCCGCCGATCACCGGATCGTCGATTCCGGCGTAACTGAGCACGCGCAAACCGGCCGCCTTGGATAGCCGTTCCCAATCCATCACCGGGTTGCGGGTCCAGCGGCCATCGAGCAGCTCACGGTCTTCGACGAACAGCAGGCTCGCCACCACCAGCGGGGGAATCGCCTCGAAGCGGTCGTAAATGAAGTGCGGGTAGCGCGCGGTATAAATCATGCGTCCGCCGCCGTCGAACAGCGTCAAGCCGGCTCGCGCCTTCTCCGGATAGATGACGTCGAGTCCGCGCTCGCTCAGCGCGCGCATCTGCGCGGACGGACGCGCCTGACTCACCACTTCGAAGCCACCGTTACGCAACCGCGCGACGTTCGTCGGCAGATTGGCGTAGCCGAGGCGCAGGTCGTACGGCCCTCGATCGGGCGTAATCGGCGAAGGGTCCGCGCCGGCCGCCAGATGGAATCCCAACGGCTGCGCAACGCGCGACCACAGTTCCGCCTGCAGCGTCGAATACCGCAACTCGTGCGAGACGATGATCAATAGACCGATGATTGCGATCGGCGTGAGCAGTTGGCGATCGGTGAAGCGCGGGCCGCGGCGCGGCGCGTTGCCGCGGATCGGCGTCGCTTGCGGATCTTCGAAGCCGGCGTTGGTCGGCACCGGCACGTCGGCGTGGACGAACCGCGGCGCGAGGATGAGCGGCAGCAGATCGCGCGCACCATCATCGTCCCGCGACGACGGGAGCGTCGGCGCCGTCCGATCAATGTCTCGGGCGAGCGCGCTCATCGGTCAATCCAGCACATCTATTGCCGTCCCCACGGCCCCGTTACTACCCACGACCCTTGGCCATTCTCCACGGTTCGCGGCAACTCATTGTCGCGAATGTGTAGGCGATCAGGTAGGGGTGGTCGACACGGGTTTCAATCGGGCCGTCGCTCGCCCTCCTCTTCGTTCGCAGCGGAGCGTCGGAACGCCCCGTCGGGATCTCACTGCCGGAGCTGCGCCTCGGCGAATTCACGGATGTGTTTGTAGTCGGCCTTGCCGTTCGGAGCCCGCGCCAGATCTGGCTTGGCGAGGATCCGTTTCGGCACTTTGTAGGCGGCAATGCGGGTGCGCACGAAGTCTTTCAACTCGATTTCGTCGAGCGTCATGCCCGGCTCGAGTTGCACCACCGCGGTGATGGCCTGACCCCATTTCGCGTCGGTGATTCCGACCACCAGGGCGTCCGCCACCGACGCATGGGCCTTCAGCGCCTCCTCGACTTCCTCCGGGTACACCTTTTCGCCGGCGGTGTTGATGCAGTTGCTGCCGCGACCGAGCAGCGTCAGCGTACCGTCCGCCTCCACACGCACCCAATCGCCGGGGATCGAGTAGCGCACCCCGCCGATCACCGGGAACGTCTTCGCCGTCTTGGCCTCGTCCTTGTAGTAACCGACCGGCAACGGCCCGCTCACCGCCACCATGCCGGATTCGCCGGAGCCCGGGCGAACTTCGCGATGGTCTTCGGTGAATACCTTGCACGTCGGGCCAAGCGAGAACCGCGCGACGTCGACGGCCTGATCGCGAGTCATCACCGAACTGCCCAGCCCGAGCGCCTCGGACGAGGCAAATCCGTCGACGAGCGTCAGGGCGGGATTGTGGCGGAGCAGCCCCGCTTTGATTTCGCGCGTCCACATGACGCCGGAAGAACTGATGAAGCGCAGCGACGAGATATCGGGCTTCACCGTGGCCGCATCCAACGCTTCCACGAGGGGGCGCGCGAACGCGTCGCCCACGATCGTAGCGGCCGTGATTTTGTGACGCTCGATCGCGGCCAACGCCTCATCGGGGTCGAAGCTGCGCGCGGGCAACGTGACGCACGTGCCGCCGTGCGTCATGGCGGAGACCGAGGAAAGCAGCCCGGTGCCGTGCATCATCGGCGGCAACGGCAGATTTACGGGCGGCGGTTCGAGCCGCAAACGCTCGATGTAGGCGGCGAGATCCGGCGACGGCGGCACACCGATGCGCGGATTGCCGCCGGCGCCGGTGCCGCGCCACAAATCGTCGTGACGCCACATCACGCCTTTCGGCATCCCGGTCGTCCCGCCGGTATAGAGGAACAGCATGTCGTCGCCCGAGCGCTGGATGCCCAGCGGCGCGCCATTGCCAACGCTCGCCAGCGTTTCGTACTCGATGACGTCGTCGGCGCCGGGATGTCCGTCCGCGACCTCGATCCAGTGGCGCACCTTCGGAAGCTGCGCGCGGATCGCCGCAACCCGCGCCGCGAACTCGGCCGTGTACAGAACGACCGTCGCGTCGGCGTTGTCGAGCAGATACACGAGTTCGTGATCGACATAGCGGTAGTTCACGTTGACGTGCGTCAGCCGCGCCTTGAACGCCGCGGCGATGCCTTCGCTGTATTCGGCGCGATTGCGCATGTAGAACGCGATTTTGTCGCCCGGCCGCGCGCGCTCGTGCAGGGCACGCGCCAGATTGTTGGTGCGGCGCGTGAAATCGCGCCATCGCACGACGTGATCGGCGTGGACCAGTGCAATGCGCGACGGATCGACCACCGCATCGACGGCATCGAGAATGTCGCCGTAGTTCCAACCCGCCGCTGAACTTTCCGCCATGTTTTCCCCCTTCGCGCAGTCGTCGAGACGATAGCACAGCCGCTATCCGTTCAGACTTGGCGACCCGAGTGCGTTACGCTAGTCTGCCCTCTTTTTGTCCGCCCACTCGATGACCGAAGAAAAGCTGCCGACGTTTGCCGACTTCGACCTGATTCCGCAGGTGCTCGCTGCCGTCCGCGATGTCGGCTACGAGACGCCGACACCGATCCAGATCCCCACCATTCCGCACCTGTTGGCGGGTCGCGACGTGGTCGGTCAGGCGCAGACGGGCACCGGAAAGACCGCCGCATTCGCGTTGCCGCTGCTGTCGAAGCTCGATCTGAAGCGCGCCGATCCGCAGATTCTCGTGCTGACGCCGACCCGCGAACTGGCGATTCAGGTCGCCGAAGCGTTCCAGTCGTACGCGAGTCACCTGCGCGGCTTTCAGGTGTTGCCGGTGTACGGCGGCCAGGACTATGCGGTGCAGCTGCGTCAGTTGAAGCGCGGTGTGCATGTGGTGGTCGGCACACCCGGTCGGCTGATGGATCACATGCGGCGCGGCACGCTGAAGCTGACGGGATTGAGCACGGTCGTGCTGGACGAAGCCGACGAAATGCTGCGGATGGGTTTCATCGAAGACGTCGAGTGGATTCTCAGTCAGACGCCGCCGACGCGGCAGGTGGCGCTGTTCTCCGCGACGATGCCGGCGGCCATCCGGCGTATCGCACAACAGTATTTGCGCGACCCTGCGGAAGTCACCATCAGGTTGCGCACCACCACCGCCGAGACGATCCGTCAGCGCTACTGGATCGTCACCGGCGTGCACAAGCTCGATGCGCTCACGCGCCTGCTCGAAACCGAACCGTTCGACGGCGTACTGGTGTTCGTGCGCACGCGCATCGCGGCGGTCGAACTCGCCGAACGGCTGCAGGCGCGCGGTTACGCAACGTCGGCATTGAACGGCGACATGCCGCAGAAGCAGCGCGAACAAACGATCACCCGTCTGAAGGCCGGCAAGCTCGACATTCTCGTCGCCACCGACGTCGCGGCGCGCGGTCTCGACGTCGAACGCATCAGCCACGTCATCAACTTCGACATTCCGAACGACACCGAAGCGTACGTACATCGCATCGGTCGCACCGGTCGTGCGGGACGCAGCGGCGAAGCGATCCTGTTCGTGGCGCCGCGCGAGCGACACCTGTTGCGAGCCATCGAGAAAGCGACGCGCCAGCAGATCGAACCGATGGAGTTGCCCTCGGCTGAAACGGTCAACGACAAGCGCATCGCCAAGTTCACGCAACGCATCACCGATACGCTCGCCACACGCGACCTCGACTTCTTCCGCGACATCGTCGTGCGTTACCAGCAGCAGCACGACGCGGACCCGGTCGACATTGCGGCCGCGCTCGCGCAGCTGGCGCAAGGCGAGAAGCCGCTGCTCGTGAAAGACGTCATTACGCTGGACAAGCGGCCGCCGCGCGACGAAGAGCGTCCGGAACGGACGCGTCCCGACAGGCCCAAAAAGCCACGCGCACCGGCGCTCGAGGTACCCGCGGGCGCCGGCGTGGAGCTGTATCGCGTCGAGGTGGGCCATGAGAACGGCGTGCAGCCGGGCAACCTCGTTGGCGCGATCGCCAACGAGGCAGGACTCGCGAGCTCGAACATCGGCCGCATCGCGATCTACGACGCGTATAGCACCATCGAACTGCCCGCCGGGATGCCGAAAGAGGTGTTCCGGCTGCTGAAGAAAGTCTGGGTTTCCGGCCGTCAACTCGACATCAGCAGGATGGGCACCGCGCCGCCGCCGCGACCGATCAAGAAACGCGGCGTGGCTCCGCGCAAGTCGAACGCCGACAACAAGCTGCGCAAACCCGCAAAAGAACGCAGCTGACGCGCTTCCCGAAACGCCGCTAGATCGCTTGCCTATGCACCGCGAGCCGCGCAAGATTGCGCATCGCTCGCATATCCGCGCTGCCAGGAGGGAGTACATGAGTGTCGCATCGAAGTTGGTCCATCGCAGGATGGGTCGGTAAACGATAAGGCTGGCGCCCACGTTCCTCTCTCGAGCTCCCCTTCTCACCCTTCCCATTCTGCTGTCGTCATTCAACGGGCCATCCGGTATTCGGATCGCCCACGACATAGCACTTGCCGACGTCGAACGTCGGGATTGATGAAGGGTTATCGATGACTAAGCAATACACGCTCTCGAGCCTCGGCTGGAGAGCATTCTTCCAACAGCAGCTCTCGATCGACGAGGTCGAGCAGTCGCGCCCGGCCCGTGTGCTGACGGTTCAACGCAGCGGCATCACGGTGGGCGATACACAAGGCGAGCGGCACATCGCGCTCGCGAGCAAGTGGTTCTCAGTACCCGCGGAGCAACGTCCGGCCATCGGCGATTGGGTACTGCTCAGCGAGCAAGGCGACGCGGTGACGCGTGTGCTCGACCGCTGTAGCGTCTTCACCCGCGTGACGGCCGGCGTGAAAACGGACCTGCAGGTGATCGCAGCGAACGTCGATACGCTGTTCGTCGTCACGTCGTGCAACGACGAGTTCAACGTGTCGCGCCTCGAACGCTATCTCGCGCTGGCGATGGAAGCGCACGTCGACGCCGTGGTGGTCATGACGAAGGCCGACTTGTGCGACACCGTCGATGAATACGTCAGCGCCGTGCGCGGCGTGCACAAGAGCGTCGCGATCGAATGCGTCAACGCGCTCGATCCGACGGCGATCGACGGCGTTCGCGCGTGGTGTCTTCCCGGCCAGACGGTCGCGCTGATCGGATCGTCCGGCGTCGGTAAGTCTTCGCTGCTCAACAGCCTCGCCGGTGAGCACAAGCAAGTGACCGGCGGAATTCGCGAGTCCGATTCCAGCGGCCGACATACGACCTCGCACCGATCGTTGCACCTGCTGCCGAATGGCGCGTTGCTGCTCGATTCGCCCGGCATGCGCGAATTGAAGATGGTCGATGCAGAAGAGGGTGTGACCGAAATGTTCGCCGACGTCGGCGATCTGGCGCTGCAATGCCGGTTCAACAACTGCGGCCACGAGGACGAACCGGGCTGCGCGGTACAGGCGGCGATTGCATCAGGCGCGCTCGACGAACGTCGCCTGCACAACTATCGCAAGTTGCTGCGCGAGCAAGCGCGACACACCGACTCGATCGCGGTGCAACGGCACCGTAACCGGCAATTCGCCAAGCACGTGAAGCGGGTGGTGGCGGAGAAGGACAAACGGCGCTGACGGATCAGCGCTGTGCTGCCGCGATCCGTTGCGCCGCGCGTTCCATGTCGGTAAGGCCCATCCCGCGCTTGCTCAGGTTGTAGCCGGTGATGTTGATGCCGCGCACGAGATAGCGTTCGACGCGATCGCCATCCATGTCGACGTCGACGATGTTGATGCAACAGGCGTCCTGCTCGATGCTCACGGTGCCCTGCCACGGCAGGTTCATCATGTGGTTCAGCAACAGTCGATTCACGCCGCCATGCGCGACGATCAACAGCGTGCGCCAGCTGCGATCGCTCACCAGCGCGGTAAACGCCGGCACGACGCGACGCTCGAAATCGCCGAATCGTTCGCCACCCAGAAACCGCGAATCGGCCTGCGCGCCATCGCCCCAGGGATTCGCGACGTGGCGAATCCAGCTCTGCATGTCGGTCGCGTCGTCCATGCGAGTGCCCACCTGAATCTCTTCGAGCGCCGGCACGATTTCCAATGCGGGTGTCTGTCGTGATCCGAGTATGAAGCCGGCCGTGGCGCGCGTTCGCGGCAACCCGGAACACACCGCGCGATCGAATTCGACGTCGGCCAGCACTTCGCTCTGCCGGCGCGCCTGATCCTCTCCGTTGGCGGTCAATCCGACGATGCGAGTGTCGCTCACCGGCGTGCCGTCATCGCGCATGTACGCCGCTTCGGCGTGTCGCAGCAGATAGATCCGTCGGCGGTCGGGCTCGCGGAACATCTACGATCGCCGCTGCATCACGATCACCTCGTACCGGCCTTTCGGGCCGATGAACGACGAGGCGAGCCACGACGTGATGCTGACGACGATCGCGCCGAGCAACGCCGCGCCGAAACCGCTCAACGTGAATCCGTCGAGCAGCGCCGCAACGAGGCCGAACATCGCCGCGTTCACGACCAGAATGAAGAGTCCCAGCGTGATCAGCGTGAACGGCAGCGTGATCAACAATACGATCGGCCGCAGCAGCGCGTTCACGATGCCGAGCCACAGCGCCGCGAATAGCAACGTCCAACCGCCTTTGATATCGACGCCCGGCACCAGTTGCGATGCCAGCCACAAGCCGAATGCGGAAATCGCCAGACGCAGCAGGAATCCGTTCATGGCGCTTCGCCCCGACTCAGCGCTGCCGAACGAGTCGCTCGCTCGTCATCGGAGTCGGAACGAGCGGCCGCTCGGTGCCATCGACCAGACTCGTGCGCAGGTTGCTGATCAGGTGCTCTTCCGCGTACTCCTGGGTATCGAGCGCGAGCCGTTCCTGCGCGAGCTGCAGTTCGTGGATCACGTACATCACGACGATCGACAGCGTCAGCGCGGTGAACGTCGAGTTGAACGACACGCCGAGGCCGCCGGTCAGCGCGCCAGGGTTGTTGCTGCTCAATGCAAACTGCGCGCTTTGCAACGCTTCACCGAGACCGCGCACCGTTCCGACGAAGCCGATCGCCGGGATCGACCATGCGCCGAATCGGACCATCGCCAGCTCCGAGTCCATCCGCGCCGCCTCGATCTCGACCACCTGATGCACCGTGGTCGCGGCATCCTGAACGTTCTGTGTTGCGCCGAAACGCTTCAGTGCCGAACGCAATACGCGCGGCACCACCGATTCGTTCAGCCCCGGCGGAATCTGATCGAGCTGGCGGATGTGGTCGCGCACGTCGTCGGGCAACACGCACGAGCCCGGCGGCATCTGCATCAGATCCTGATCGAGCAGCCTGCGGAACCGTGTGACCTTGTATCCCTGACGAGCGGCCAGCAGCAGCGACCACAGACACATGATGATGGCGGCTTCCGGCTCCGGCTCCTGAATGATCACCAGGATGGAGCGCTTGCCTTTGTAGTTGGCGTCGGCGTTGACCAGGTTCTGCTGTTCGACCTGGAAGTGTTCGGCCGCCGGACGCACATAGATCGCGTACGTGGCTTGCACGATCAAGGTGAGGATCAACAACATTCCGACGTTGAAGATCCGGTCGAATGTCTTGTTCGTTTCGAGGTTCGAAAGGAAGCTCAAACCGGCCATAACCACACTCCACTACGGGCCGGATTCTGCGTCGTTCCCCAAACGGTGTCCATGAGGACGGTCCCGCAGTCGGACGCGTACAAAGAGGGCACAAAGCGCTCATCGTCTCGCGCGGACTGCAGTATAGAGTCGCGCGATGGCAAAAATCCCACACGTACTCCCCGACGACTGGCTCGCGACTTACATCCGCAATTACGTCGTCGATACGCTGGCCCCCTCGGAACGCATGCAATTTCGGATGGCTTGCGGCCGTGGCGCCGAGGCAGTGGCCGAATGGGCCGACTCGACGCTGCCCAAGTACACCTCGGTGTGGAGACGGCTGAAGAGCGCGCAGCGCCAACGCCGCTTCCGCGCGGTGCCGAGCACCGAGAAATGGATGACCGACTGGAAAGCCGCGGAACGCACGCTGGGCAAACACATCACCGCCACGCTGCGCCGCAGCCGCGCCGTGCTCGGTAAACCTCAGTCCGCAACACCCGCCGAAATGCTGACTGCGGCGCTCACCGCGTTCGAGGCATCGCTGCCCGAAACGCACGCGTGCACGTCCGCCGCGAATCTCGACGACAGCGCGCATCCGCCGCGCAGCGCCGAACGCAGCCCTACTGCGAAACGGTAAAGCCGACCTTGCGCTTCGTCTTACCCTCGCCCGCCAGGTAACGCGTAAGGAACTCCGCCGAGTAGTCCAGTTCCTCTACCGGCACCTCCGGGTGCAGTCCCGGGTTGGCGTGAATGCGCTTGTCGTCGGAAACGATCCGGTCGAACAGTTCGAGGTACTGCTCGCGGGTGAACAGCTCGTCTTCCAGCTGCATCACGAACAATACGGGACATGCGATCGCCGCCGCGGCATCGCAGATCTGTTGGCGATAGCGCTCCGTCGGACCGGTAATTCCCATTAGGCCGAGCACCGCAACGCGAATACGCGGCTCGGCGGCAACGAGCGGTGCTCCGAAGATCGTGCCCATCGACAACCCCCAATAGCCGACCGGTCCGGCGCCGATGTCGGGAAGTCCCTGCACCGCGTCGAGAGCGGCACGCCAGTCGCTGAGCATGTCCTCGACACACCCTTCCCGCTGCCACTCCACCGCAAACGCGCCACGCGCGCCGTCGCCGACGCGCCGTCTGCCGTGCACCGGACCGTCGATGGACATCGCCGAGAAGCCGGACTCGGTGACCAGCTTCTTCGCAAGGTAAGGAATCGGCGACTGGTGACGATCTCCCGACGCGCCGTGACCGAACAGCACCAGCGGTCTTGCCGCCGGACGGCTCTTTCGGCGTCCAAAGTACGCCGGATACCGTTCTCTCGCCGCGCGCCAACTCGAATTCGCGTTGCAGAACGCCGTTGCCCGCCTTCTCCTCCAACCATCGCAACCCGCTCACGCACCCTCCTCCACCGGCAGCAGCCGCCATATATAGACGAAATGCCACGATACGCCGGCGAGCACGAACAGATGAAACAGTTCGTGCGGTCCGACGATACCGGGCAACGGCTCGGGCCAGCGCGCAAACTCGAGTGCGGCCCCTAGTGTATAAGCCAGCGCGCCCCAAACGAGCGGACCGAGGGGCGGCCAACCGTACCTTCGCCGGAGCGATACCAACGACACGATTCCGACCCAACCGAGACCGAGGTACAGCGTCAGTCCTACCCATTCGGGGATGCGATCGAAAAACACCGCCTTGAACACGATGCCGGTGATCGCACAGGTCCACACGAAGCCCAATACACCCCAACGCATCAGACCCCGAAACTGGATTACGTGGATCGGCGTGTATGTCGCGGCGATCAGGAAAAAGATCCCGGCGTGATCGAGCCGCCGCAGCACCGCGCGCGCCGCGCCGCCCGGATCGAGCAGATGGAACACACCGCTCATCGCGAGCGCGAACACCACGCCGACCACGTACACCGCGAGGGCGACGACGCGCAGCGCGTTGCCACGACCGCGCGCGATCAACAGTCCGCCTGCCACCGCGAACACGACCGCTCCGATCAGGTGTGTCAACGAACTGACGGGGTCGCTGAAACCGGCGATGGCGATGGTCGGTGTATTCACGCGCGCACGGTGCCTATGATGGCGTCGCCTCCGCGAGGACCCGGGCATCGATGATCACGCTGCACCATCTGAACAACTCCCGCTCTCAACGCATTCTCTGGCTGCTCGAAGAACTGCAGCTGCCGTACGAGATCGCCATCTATCAGCGCGATTCGGAAACCCGGCTTGCGCCGGACGCCTTGAAAGCAGTGCATCCGCTCGGCAAATCACCGGTGATCACCGACGGAACCATCGTCATCGCCGAATCCGGCGCGATCATCGAGTATCTGACGCGCAAACACGCCGAGGGACGACTGGCCATCACGGATCCAAACGCCCCGGAATTCGCTGACTACCTGCACTGGTTGCACTACGCGGAAGGCTCCGCGGTGACGCCGATGCTGTTCGAGTTGTATCTGCGGCTGCTCGGCGGCGGCAACGATCAGCTGTCGGGCACCGTCAACGCGCAGATCGTGCAACAGCTCACCTATATAGAAGGTGCATTGAGGCAACGCAGCTTCTTCGTCGGCTCGCACTTCACCGCGGCGGATATCCAGATGACGTTCGTGCTCGAGTTCGCGCAAGCGAGCGGGCGTCTGTCCGGCTATCCGCGGCTGCAGGACTATCTGCGGCGGATGCACGACCGCGCGGCGTATCGACGCTCGATCGACAAAGGCGGCGAATACAGCCTCGGGCAATTCGGCAAGCGAACCTGACTTCACTAAGACGCGACATCCGTCTCATTGAAGTCGGCGGCGAACATGTCCCAGCCCGCCACGCACAACGCTGCGATGATCGGACCGATCACGAACCCCGATAGGCCGAAAGCGGTGATACCGCCGAGCGTCGAAAGCAGAATCAGATAGTCCGGCATCTTCGTATCGCGGCCGACCAGAACCGGTCGCAGGAAGTTGTCGACGAATCCGATCAGCACGCCCATGACCACGAGCGCCACGGCTTTCACCACCGCACCGGTTGCAAACAGCCACACGGCGGCGGGCAGCCAGATCAGCGATGTGCCCACGGCGGGAAGAATCGACAGGATCGTCATCACGACGCCCCAGAACACCGCGCCGTCGATACCCACGACCGCCAACGACAGGCCGCCGAGCGTTCCCTGCACGATTGCGACCACCACCGTGCCTTTCAACGTCGCGCGCGAGACTTCGGCGAACTTGCGGAACAGGCGCCGTTCGCGCCGGTCGCCTAGCGGTATCACCTGGACGAGCCGTTCCAACAGCGCCGCACCGTCGCGCACGAAGAAGAACACCATGTACATCATCAGAAAGAACTGCACGGTAAGGCTCAGCGTGTTCTGGCCGATGCTGAGTGCGCGGCTCGCAAGGAAACGGCTCGCCGTCACTGCTGCAGACGACAGCCATTCGCTGACGTTGCCCGGATCGATTCCGACGCGCGTCAGCAGATCGTTGACGATCGGCATCGCTTTCGCCGACCACTGCATCGGCGCATTCAGGTCGATCTCGCCGCTGGTAACGCGCTGATACAGCGACAGCGTCTCGCGCGTCACCGCAAGACCGACGAAGAACAATGGCAGGATCACGATCAGCAGAATCGCCAGCAGCACCAGCATGGCGCTCGACGACGCGCGGCCGTTCAGCCGCGCCATCAACCGAAGGTGCACTCCGTGAAACAGGCTGGCGAGCAGCGCGGCCCAGAACACCGACTCGAGGAAATCCCGCACGATCCACAGAAAGCCGATCGTCGCCACCATCAGCAACACGACGAAGAACACGTCCTCGAGCGAAAAAGTGCGCTTCATCGGTCAACCTCAGCGAAATAGTGCGCGGGCCTGCTCAGCGTACCTTGCCCGAAACGCCACACATAGGTTGATGCGTTCCAGCACCTGATCGAGCGTCCGACGCCCGCCGTCGATACGACCGAGACGAGGCTCGAACAGCGCGGCCACCGCATCGGCGCGCTCGGCGCTGCAATATGACGCGGCGGCGTACATCACGACGTTGCGCTCGAACGTCGGCGCCTTGTCGAGCAACGCATCGACGTTCGCCGACAACCAGCGCCAGTTTCGCTCCGCCTGCTCGGCTCTGAACATCGATCCCAGCAGCGTGAGATAGTCGTCGCCGCGCATCGAGTCGTCCAGCGCGAGGCGTTGCGCCAGAGTCGCGTCGTTGGCAGAGCCGATGGCATCCAGATACGCCTCTCGCAGCACCGGATCGGTGGTGTCCTTCAAGCGCGTCACCAGGTCGGTCGCAAAACCCGGATCGGCATCCTGCGCCGCAACCCGCAACGCGGTGTTGACGAGATTCGCGTCGAGCTTGTCGCGGCGCAGCTGGCCGTCGGTTCCGAAACCGGTGAATGCAAGCGCCTGTTTCGTCAGCTCTGCTCGCAGCGTCGGATCGAGGCCGTCGAAAGCGAGCACGCCCATCAACCACGCCCGCGTGAGCCGCTCTTCATCGCTCATAGAACCGTGTTTCTCGAGTTCGCCGAGCACGGGTCCGTACAACGCGCGCAGCCGCGCCCTCGACACCGACTCTCCCGGCATCGTCCAACGTATGCAGCTGCACCTGCCGCCATACGCCGATCGGACTCATCAACAGATACCGCTCGCCGCTCTTCAGCACCTGCGGCAGACGACCGAAGAAAGCCGCGAGATTCGCCGTGCCGGCCTCGACACCCGCGGTGATGCTGTCGGCCACGGCGAGACGTTCGCCGGCATCGAGACCGGAAGTCATCACCTGGGTCAGTCGATCGAGGCGCGTCTCGTCGAGGTGCCATCGGTAATAGCCGCGGCCACCGCGGTTCGGCATCAGCCAGTTCGGACAACCGTCGACGCCGTCGAGCGTGACTTCCATCGTCGGCTCGCTCAGCACCGCGCACTGCTCCCGTACGCCGTCGACCACGCCGATCCGCATGCAGACCGGAACATCCCACTGTCGTCGCGGGTCCGCCTTCGATCCGACCGGCAGGTAGCGTTGCTGCGACAACGTAACGGTGGCCGGCTGCTGCGCGCCGCAATGCAGTTGCACGTCGATCAGCGGCGTGCCCGCGAGTTCCGTGTACGTTTTCATGATGCCGCCCAGTTCGGCGCGGCCCGAGGATTCCACCAACGACGCCACAAGGTCGCTCATGTCGGCGCTGCCGCCCGCGTGGCGTTTGAGGTGTGCTCGTACACCGTCGCGAAACGCGTCTTCGCCGATGAAGCCTTCCAGCATGTTCAGCACGCCGGCGCCTTTTTCGTAAGTGATACCGTCGAACGCGTTGGTGACGTCGTTGAAATCCACGATCGGCTCGCGAATGCGTCTCGCGCTCGCGAGTCCGTCGCCGTCCATCGTCGCCAGCGCCGATTGCACCAGGCCTTCGCTCGCGCGGTAGCTCGGACGCCACTGCTGCACGATCTTGCTGCTCATGAACGTCGCGAACGCTTCGTTCAACCACAGATCGTCCCACCACGACATCGTCACCGAATCGCCGAACCACTGGTGCGCGAGCTCGTGCGCGTGAACATCGGCGAACGATCGTTGCTGGTTCAGCGGCGGCTTGTCGCCGAACAGCATCAGCGACTCGCCGTAAGTGATCAGTCCGACGTTCTCCATCGCGCCGATCTGCGAAGGGACCGCTACCAGATCGAGCTTCGCGAACGGATACGGTTGTCCGAAATAGTCGGCGAGCAATGCAACGATCTCGGGAGTGTTCGACAGTGCAAATTCGAACTCGTGGCCGTGGCCGCGCGTTGCTAGGCCGCGCAACGGCGGCGCGGCGGGATCGTCACGCAGCTTTCCACCATCGGCGACATCGAGCGGACCGACCGTGAACGCGATCAGGTAGGTCGGCAGTGGCGGGGTCGGTTGAAACAGCACGCGCTTCGTATCGTCGGGCAGCGTCGCGATCTCGGCGATCGGCGTATTGGCGGCGACGGTCGCCGCTTTCGGTGCAACGATGCTGAGCGTGAACGGCGTTTTGAAGCGCGGCTCGTCGAATCCCGGAAACGCACCGCGCGCATCGATCGGTTCGAACTGCGTGAATGCATACCAGTCGCCGTCGACCTGCTCGTGAAACAGACCTTCGAGCAGGTTGCTGAAGCGGGCGTGATAGCTGATGTCGAGTTGCGCGGTTTGCGGCGCGATCTCTTGCGCGAGGGAGATCCGCACCACGCCGTCTCGTGTCGCCTGCTCGTACGTCGCCGCGACGACAGTGCCGCCGGCATGCAGCGACACTTTGTCGACCTCGAGACCGCGGCCGTGGATCCAGAATCCGTCGGTGGCCGCGTCGAAGCGAATGTCGATGCGCGCGCGTCCGGAGAACGTCTCGCGCTCGGGTATCACCGTGAGATCGAGGTGATACGCGAGCGGCGTAACGCCGGTCGGCAGTTGCAGCTTCGGCGCGGCGATTTGCCGGGGCGTCGCCGGGGCCGTCGTTTCGCCCGACGCAACGGGCGCGTTCTGAGACGAGGTCGCAGGTGTTGGCGGGATCGGTTCCTGGCGCGCGCTCGCCGCAACCGGCCAACAACACTGCCGCAGCGATCGACGCCATCAACCAATGCCGCGCCACGATCAGTCGACTTCGGTGATCCGCCGAACGGTGTAGCCGCCGGAGCGCTCGTCAGCCTCGAGCTCGAGCAAACCGCGATTCTGGGCTTCTTCGAGCAGATCGCTGAACGACGCGAACCCGTAATAGCGTTCGTTGAATCCCGGGCGGCGCCGGCGCAACGCCTGCTTGATCATCGAGCCCCAGAGCTTGTCGCCATGACCGCGTTCCGCGTAGAGCGCGTCGGCGGTTTCGAGGACGAGATCGAACGCTTCTTGAGGTGACGCCTCCTCCTTCGGAACGGCATCGTCCTTCGGCGTTGCGTCTTCCTTCTTCGCACCGGCCTTGTCGCCGTCGGTGTCGGCCTGCTTCTTCGCCGGGCGTCGACGGCGCTTGCGACTCGACTCTTCCTGTCGCACCAGATCGTCGTAGTAGATGAACTCGTCGCAGTTGCTGATCAGCAGGTCCGACGACGAGTTCTTCACGCCGACGCCGATCACGGTCTTGTTGTTCTCGCGCAGCTTGCTGACCAGCGGCGAGAAATCCGAGTCGCCGCTGACGATGACGAACGTGTCGACGTGCGCCTTCGTGTAGCAGAGGTCGAGCGCGTCGACCACCATGCGGATGTCGGCCGAGTTCTTGCCGGATTGGCGCACGTGCGGGATTTCGATCAGCTCGAACGCGGCCTCGTGCATCACCGCTTTGAATTCCTTGTAGCGCTCCCAGTCGCAGTACGCCTTCTTGACCACGATGCTGCCCTTCAGCAGCAGACGTTCGAGCACGTGGCCGATGTCGAATTTCTCGTACTTGGCATCGCGCACGCCGAGCGCGACGTTTTCGAAGTCGCAGAACACCGCGAGGTTGCGGTCGTCGATATCAATGGCCATCAGCGTTCCGGGTGCCGGTAGGTGCGAGGTCGCGCAGTATACTCCACGCCTTCTTCGACCATGAGACGCCTCGATGGGCAACCCGGTATTGGTGATCGGCAACAAGAACTATTCGTCGTGGTCGCTGCGACCATGGTTGCTGCTCAAGGTCAACGGGATCGCGTTCGACGAAGTGCGCGTGCCGCTGTACCAACAAGACAGCAAGGCCGCGATCCAGGCGCATGCGCCTGCCGGACGGGCGCCGTACGGAAAAGTCCCGATTCTTCACGACGGTGCGACCACCGTGTGGGATTCGCTCGCAATCTGCGAATACGCCGCCGAGCGATGGCCTTCGGTACACGGTTGGCCCGCCGATGCCGCGCGGCGCGCCCAAGCGCGCGCGATCAGCGCCGAAATGCACTCCGGATTCGCGACGCTGCGCAGCGAGATGCCGATGAACTGCCGCCGCACTCACGCGCCGGTAACTCGCGGTCCGCAGCTCCAGGCCGAGATCGACCGCGTCGTGGACATCTGGACGAGTTGTCGGGAAACGGCGCGATCCGGTCCTTTCCTGTTCGGTGCGTTCGGCATCGCCGACGCGATGTATGCACCGGTCGTGCTGCGTCTCACGATCTATCAGGTAACGCTGCCGTCCGCGGCGCTGGCATATGCCGAAGCAATGCTCGAGTTGCCGGCGCTGCAGGAGTGGATCGCCGACGCACGGAACGAAACGGAAGTACTCGAGAAATTCGAGCGCTAAGCGAGCACTCTCCCGTAGCGCTTTCGCTGTAGATGCGGCGTGCTGCGCGTGTCCGCACGGGTGTCGTATCCGAGCAGCGCGACCAGCCGTTCCGTCGCGCCGGCGATCGGGCTGACGCGATGCAGCGAATGGCGACCCGCGAAGATCAGCAGCGTGCCCGGCGTCATCGGCAGGCGCGTCACTGTCGTCGGTATCGCCCGCGAGCACGCGCGACACGCCGACATAGTTCTCGTCGGTCGCGCTGCGCAGCTTCGGTGCCACTTCGAAATCGCCGCCTATGTCGGCGTCGCGCAGTGCCAACGACACCACGAAATCGGTCTGATCGTAATGCCACTGCAACTCGTCGCCGTCGCCCATCACGGCGAGATTCAGCGCGCCCATCGGATCGGCGTATTGATACAGCGGCGCGCGTTCGAGCACCGCGCTGACGAAATCGATCACGGGGCGCCATTCATACAAGCGCCGCACCGGCGACTCGGCGGGGAACTGATCGTATGCAACGACGCCGACGCTGTAGCGCTGTCGGATCGCGCGCGGATGATCCGCGGACCATTTCGGATCGGGTTCTTCGAGATACGCGGTTCCCTCTCCAACGCTCTTGTACTGTCGCGACGCCAGCGACTCGGCGTCGGTGATGCACCGCTCGAGACCGCGCGCGGATAGAAACGCCGGCGCTTCCGCGGCGCCGGTTTTCTGCAGCGACGCGCGCAGCGTCGCGACCTGTGCGGCGAGCGCTGCCGATTCCGGCTCGGTGATCGGATAGCGCGCTCGATTGATGAGTTCGGCGACATCGGTCATCGCGGCATGCCTCGCTCGTTACGAATGCGGCGTGCGGACCAACCGCGCGCCGTCCGCCAGATGATCCTGCCAAAGGTACGCGGCGAGCAACGGCTCGTCCCCGGTACGCATCGCGTGCGGCTCCATCGATGCATGATGAATCAGTTCGCCCGGCGCGCGGTTGCGCCAGATCCGATCCCCTTGGAGCCATTCGGCGCGGCCCGCGACAACCGCGTAGATCTCCGCCGCCGGATGCGCGTGTTCCGGATACGTGATGTGCGGGCCGAGCAACAGCAGACCCATCGCGACATCAGGATGGCGCAGGTGACCGTGCGGCCCAACCAACTCGCAGTACGCATAGCCGTCGAGGAATTCCGCGCCCGCGTAGTTCGGATTCTGCCGCCATTGCAGCTCGTTCCGAATCCGATCGATGCTGTCGCAGACCGACCGCGTCTCGTCCGTCCCGAGTTGCAGCGCCGCGCGCAGTTGCTTCACCACGGGCACGCGCCGCATCGACTGAACAGTCGCATCGAGTCGCGCATCGAGCGTGTTCGGCGCATGTTTTCCCAACAACGATGCGAGCCCCTCGGTCAGTTCACGCCACGCAAACTCGCCATTGCGTCCTGTCGTCAATTTCGGGTTTCCCCCTTAACACGGGCGTTCGTTGTGATAACCTTAGCGGCCCGTACACAGCCACAATCGTAGAAGGACGACGTCTCATGAAAACAAAACTGCTGGTTCTCGGGTTGCTGGTCGCCCTCGCAGGTTGCCAGAGTTCTGAGTCCAAAAAAGAAATCGCCGATCTGACAGCTCGCGTTACGGCTAACGAGAAAGCCGCAGCGGACGCAATGGCCGCTGCCCGTGCAGCCCAGGGCGGTAATGCGCAGGGTATCGCAGCTGCGCAAGCCTCCGCCGACAAAGCGATGGCCGCCGCTCAAGAAGCGAGCGACCGCGCGAAGCGCGTCAGCGAAACCTGCTGCACCCGCAAATAGTACGGTCGTTAGTTCAGCGCAGCAGATTGCTGGGCTGACTGCATCATCGGCTCTTGAACCGTTGAGTCGAGATTGGCCCGGGCATTCCAGTAGATGTCCGGGCCATTTCTTCTGCCCGCGTCCAATCGATCGTCACGCTCTTTCCGTCGATCGCACGGTTGATGATCTGCGTCATTTGCGCCATGTCCGGCTCGCCTTCGAGCGGCGGATGCGCTTCCATCCATAGCACGCCGTCGTGCCAGGCCACCTTCACCGGTGCGTCGATGATCCGCACCTGCATGCCGATCGGCACCGCATCGGACAAAGAGTGGATGTCGACCGGGTACAACCGGACGCAACCGTGGCTGACACGCTGACCCACGCCGAACGGTTTGTTCGTGCCGTGCAGGAAATAGCCCGGTAGCGTCAACTGGATCGCCAGATCGCCGAGCGGATTGTCCGGCCCCGGCGGCACTACCGTCGGCAGGACATCGCCCATCTCGGCATGCTCTTCCCGGTGCGCTTTGGTCGGGTACCAACTCGGATTGTTGATCTTCGCGACTACTTTCGTCGTCGCGGCCGGCGTCTGGAATCCGGTACGGCCGATGCCGATCGGAAACGTCATGACGGTGCCCTTCCCCTTCGGAAAGTAGAACAGGCGGTATTCGGGAAGGTTGATCACGATGCCTTCGCGGGGACCGGGCGGCAGCATGAACTGCGTCGGCAGCACCACGCGCGCGCCTTCACCGGGAATCCACGGATCGACGTCGGGATTCGCGTGCCGGAGTTCTTCGAAGCCGAGGTCGTACTTCATGGCGAGCGTCGAGAAACGGTCCTCGTACGTGACCTTCAGCGCGACCGGCTCACCGACCAGTCCGTCGTTGGCGTCGGGCAGAATGAACGTCGACGCAGTCGCTTCGACCGCGATCGTACCGAGCAACGCGACCAGCAACGCGCCCCCGCGCCACCGTGTCACGGCGAAATCTCCGAACTTCTTCAACGCCTCTCCTTGCCTCACGGCGAGCGCCCTAGCAGCGGCGCGCATCTTACCTCACCTGACCGGTCCCTCGGCTTTACTGCTTGCTTTGCGGCAGCGCCGCGAAGAACCGCATGAGACCCTCGGAACCCATCCAGCGGGCGTTCGCCACTTCGCCGGACTTGGTCATATAAAGGACGGAGCCGTGCGGGTCGAATACCACCATGCCCGGAATGCCTTTCGCGATCGGGTCGCCCCACGCTTTGACGATGTCGAGGTTCCGATTCCAGTTGCCGACGTCCACCTTTACTACGACGTAGCGATGGTCGATCAGATCGGAAAGCGGCGATTTGATCATGATCGCAGACAGCTCCCGGCAGTCGATGCACCAGTTGGCACCGAAGATCAGCAGGATGTCTTTCTTCTCGGTTGCCGCCTGGGTCGTGGCCGCCCGGATTTCGGCGTGTGCGTCGGCCGACTCGTCATAAGGCGAGCCTCCCTGAGGCGGCACCGCACCGCTCGACGACGCCGACGGCGGTGCCTGCGTCGCGCCGCACATCAGTGCGGTCGCCAGCATCACCACCAGAATCCGGGTCAGTGCCCACCACTGCGGCACCTCTCGCTTCAATCTCGGCATCAGCAGCCAACAACTCGCTGCGCATATCGTCGATAGTACGACAACCGCATCGAATGCGAAGTTGCCGGCGTCGAGATATTCATAGACGTAGCCACCCAATGCCTCCGATACCGACGACGCCAGATTCGTGACCGCCATGATCAGTGCGAACACGGTGGCAGCCACTTCGATCGGTACCAACCGCGCGGCGACATCGAGCTGGATCAGCATGCCGGTCATGAACGCGGCGCCGGCCACGAACGAAACCGCGTAGGCGCCTTGAAGCGTCGTCAGGTGCCAATAGAGAATGTTCGCGAACATGCCGGCGAAGATCGACGCATGCACGAGCGGTCCGATCCTGACCCGCCGACAGTAGAAACCGTAGAGCAGGCTCGCGACGACGCTGCCGGCCGAAAACACCGAGTAAGTATTACCGTACGTCTGCTCGTCGAAGTGCAGAACGGTGGTCATGTGCAGATACAGCACCGACACCCACAGCGGGTTGAAACTCCAGATGAACAGAATGCCGCACACCGTCAGCAGCCCGGGACGCGCGAACGCATGCGTCAGCGCCGTCATCGTCTGCCGACCGGTCAGCGGCCGAACGTCCGGAGAGTCGCGCGCGAACCGATAGGCGAGTAAGAAGCTGGCCGCCCACAACGCGGCACACAGCAGCAACGCCGCCTGTTGTCGGTCGATGGTACTCAGATATCCGCCAACGACACCGGTGAGGAGCAGCGCCACGTTCACTGCCGTCCACTGAATCGATTGCAGACGACCGGTGAGGCCGAGCGGTTGACCGGTCTCCACCATCAACGCATCGACCAGTACGTCGCCGAACGCGATGGCGATCGTCGGCAGCAACAACCAGGTGAACAGCACCCAGTGGGCGCCCTGCGGCACCGGAAAAAAATACAATGCGAGCAGACCCACCGACGCGGAAACACTGGAAATCAACAGGTAATTCCTGCGTCGCGATCCGAACAGCGGAACCAGATCGGACAGCAGACCGAACAACACTTTCAGCGACCACGGCAACGCGAGCAGTGCCATGAACGCGGCGATCGTCGTTGGACTGTCGCCCCAACTCTTCAGCAACGAACGAACAGGTTGTGCGATCAATCCCGAAGTCGGATCACCGATGCCTTGAATGAAGTACATCGTCGCAAAAAATGCAGCAACCCCGGTGACAAATCTGGAAGAAGAGTTGTCTAATACTGCGCCGTCGTGATCGACCGACATTCAGATCGCGTCATCACGAACGTCGACTGCATCGACCATGGAAAACCGGCAATGTGTACAAGGAGTGCGATACGGTGAAATCACGGGCCTCTGCGTCCAAAGAAGAAAAAGAAGCTGTCGTCAGTGATGACGACAAACCTCCCACGCGATCCGCGTCAACGCAATCTCTAAAAATCTCAGTTAGAAACATCACGGCCCGCCCGGCGCCGTACATTCACCGCGATATCGACCCCCGCTTCGACCGCAGCAAGATCCGCTCCCGACCTCCGCGCGAAAGCCGTCGCGTCCGCGTGTTCCGACGCGCGCACTATCCGATGGTGACCGACGCCGAGTGGACCGATTGGCGCTGGCAGTCGCGCAACCGGATCAAGAACCTCGCGCAACTGGAGAATCTGCTCGAGCTATCCGCGGACGAACGCCGCGCGATCATCGAAGGCGGCTCGATGCTGCCGTTGGGAATCACGCCCTATTACGTGAGCCTGCTCGACCCGACCAACCCGAACAACGCGCTGCGCCGCACCGTCATTCCGGTGACCGGCGAATTTCTGCGCGCGCCGGGCGAGGCAGACGACCCGTTGGGAGAGGACGGACACAGCCCGGTGCCGGGTCTCGTGCACCGCTATCCCGACCGGGTGCTGTTCCTCGCGCTCGATTTCTGCACGACTTATTGCCGCTATTGCACGCGTTCGCGCGTGGTCGGCCACGGCGAACTCGCGCCGTCGGACGCGCGCCTCGAAGCGATGTTCGACTACATCCGCTCGACGCCCGCGATCCGCGACGTGCTGATTTCCGGCGGTGATCCACTGGCGCTGGCCGACGAAAAGCTCGACTACATCCTCGGCCGACTGCGCGACATCCCGCACGTCGAGTTCATCCGCATCGGCACGAAAATGCCGGCGGTGCTGCCACAGCGGATCACGCCGAGCCTGGTGCGCGTGCTGCGCAAACACCATCCGATCTGGATGAGCGTGCATTACCTGCACCCGGACGAGTGCACCACCGAGGCGTTCAATGCCTGCGCGCGCCTGGCCGACGCCGGTATTCCGATCGGCTCGCAGACCGTGCTGCTCAAAGGCGTCAACGACGACGTCGAGACGATGAAGGAACTGATGCAGCGGATGCTGTTGATGCGCGTTCGCCCGTACTATCTGTATCAGTGCGACCCGATCTCCGGATCGAGTCACTTCCGCACCTCGATACAGACCGGCCTCGACATCATGGAAGGTCTGCGCGGCCACACCACCGGCTACGCCGTGCCGACCTACGTCGTCGACGCCCCCGGCGGCGGCGGCAAGATTCCGCTGCAGCCGCAATACGTCGTCGGCCGCGACGGCGACGATCTGGTTCTGCGCAACTACGAAGGTCGCGAATACAAATACCCCGATCCCCTCGGCGCAGCGCGCCTCAACGAGACCGCACCGTGCGAATCGGCCTGACGTACGACCTCCGCGCCGAATACCTCGCGCTCGGCTACGGCGAAGAAGAGACCGCCGAGTTCGATCAGCAAGGCACCATCGATGCGCTGGCCGATGCAATCGAATCGCTCGGGCACAGCGTCGACCGCATCGGTTCGGCGCGCGCGCTGGTGAATCGGCTCGCCAAAGGCGATCGCTGGGAACTGGTGTTCAACATCGCGGAGGGGCTGTACGGCTACGGGCGCGAAGCGCAGGTGCCGGCCATTCTCGACGTCTATGGCATCGCTTACACCTTTGCCGATCCGTTGGCCGCATCGGTGTGCCTGCACAAAGGCTGGTCGAAGATGATCGTGCGGACCGCCGGCGTGCCGACGGCCGACTTCGCGATCATCGAATCCGCCGCCGATATCGATCGCGTGGCGCTCGAGTATCCGATGCTCGCGAAGCCGATCGCCGAGGGAACCGGCAAGGGCGTCACGCCGAAGTCGGTCGTGCGTTCGAAAGCGGATCTGTCGCAGGTGGCGGTCGAGCTGCTGGATCGTTACCAGCAACCG
Source organism: uncultured Gammaproteobacteria bacterium (assembly GCA_963787045.1). Lineage (GTDB taxonomy): Bacteria > Pseudomonadota > Gammaproteobacteria > Pseudomonadales > Azotimanducaceae > DATJGR01. The sequence goes on from CAWBBR010000012.1 coordinate 128,400, forward strand.
GTTCTCGTCGAAACGTTCCTGCCCGGACGCGAGTTCACCGTCGGCATCGTCGGTAGCGGCAACGCATCGCGCGCCATCGGCTCGATCGAAATCGTCCTGCGCAGCGACGCCGAACCGGAGGTGTACTCGTACACCAACAAGGAAGAGTGCGAGACGCTGGTCGAGTATCGGCACGTCACCCGCGCCGATCCGCTCGTCGCCGAAGCGGAACGCATCGCGCTCGACGCGTGGCTTGCGCTCGACTGTCGCGACGGCGGCCGCGTCGATATCCGCTGCGACGCTCGCGGCAAACCGATGTTCCTCGAGGTCAATCCGCTGGCGGGCCTGCATCCGACCCATTCCGACCTGCCGATGATCGCTACCGCAATCGGCATGCCGTACGCGGAACTGATCCGCGCCATCGTCGAGTCAGCCGCTACGCGAATTCCGAAAGCGCGCGTCCGCGCCGCCTAAGCCGAATGAACTAGTCGAATGAACGTGTTTCTGTTGCACGACGCGGTGTCGCCCACGGCACGGCCCGACGCGCAGGACACGTTGATTCAGGCCGCGGCCGTGCGCGAGGCGCTCATCGAACTCGGCTATACGCCACAGGTGATCGCCGTCGGCGACGATCTCGGCGCGCTGGGCATGCGGCTGAGCGGATCGCGTCCCGATCTCGTCTTCAATCTCGTCGAATCGCTCGCGGGTTCCGATGCGACCGCCGTTGCGGTGCCGGCGATGCTCGACGGACTCGGCATTCCGTACACCGGATCGCGCGCGGCGAGCACCGCGCTATCGAACGACAAGTGCGCGGCGAAAGACTTCATGACGCGACTGTCGCTGCCGACGCCGGAATGGGTCACGGTCGACAACGCCGTACCGGCTTTTCGCGACGATCACTACATCGTGAAAGCGCGCTTCGAACATGCATCGCGTGACCTCGAAGACGACGCGATCGTCCGTTGCGACTCGCTCGAAGCGGCGCGACAGGCGGTGCGCGACCGCTCGCGCGCATTGGGGCGTCCGTGTTTCGCGGAGCGATTCATCCGTGGCCGCGAATTCAACCTGTCGGTGTTGAGCGGTCCGGCCGAACTCGAGGTGCTGTCGCCGGCGGAGATCGATTTCTCCGCGTTTCCACCCGGCAAAGCGCACATGGTGGGCTACCGCGCGAAGTGGGTCGAAGACTCGTTCGAGTTCGCCAACACGCCGCGCCGATTCGAGTTCCCTGCGTCGGATGCGAAACTGCTCGCGCAGCTCGAACATCTCGCGCGGGACACGTTCCAGGCGCATGGGTTTGTCGGGCTACGCGCGCGTCGACTTCCGCGTCGACGCTGAAGGCCCATGGATACTCGAAGTGAACACCAACCCCTGCATCTCTCCCGATGCCGGCTTCGCGGCGGCACTCGAACACAGCGGCATCCGCTATCGCGATGCGATCGCCCGAATCGTGAGCGCCGCACTCTCCGACCGTTGAGCCACATCGCTCGATGGAGGACTTGCGCACGGCGGCATTCGCAATAAAGATGCTTCGCTATTGTTCGTGGGTGTGGAGTTGGCGATGTTCCGTATCCGAATCCGCTGCAGAGAATTCGCATGCAGGCCCTGACGTTGCGCACCGAAGTGCAGCGCCGCGACCGCGAGCGCATCGAAGAAATCACCACCGCGACGGATGTGTTCTACCCGCCCGAAATCGCGGTAGCCGTCGAACTGGTCGATGACCGACTGACCAAGGGCAAAGCGTCCGACTATCAGTTCCTGTTCGTCGACGAAGACGACGCGACGCTCGGTTACGCGATCTATGGCTTCAATTCGATGACCAAGTCGAGCTGGGACCTGTATTGGATCGCCGTCGATCCCGAATGCCACGGCACCGGCGTGGGCCGATTGCTGCTCGGCGAAGTCGAGTCGCGCTCGCGCGCCGGTGGTTGCACGCACCTGTGGGTCGAGACCGCGGGCCGCGAAAACTACAAACGCACGCGCGCGTTCTACGCGTCGATGGGTTACACGATCGCCGGCGAGTTGAAGGATTTCTATGCACCGGGCGATTCGAAAATCGTGTTCGTGAAAGCGCTATGAGCGGGCTCGAAGCATTTCGTCAGGACGTTCGCCGCTCGCTCGACGCCAACTGTCCACCGCGCATGCGCACACCGATGCCGCAGGACGAAATGCCGGGCGGCGGCCGACGCGCCCAGTACAAACACCCGGAGACGAAGATCTGGCTCGACTTCATGGCCGAGAAAGGTTGGACGGTGCCGACCTGGCCGGTGAAGTACGGCGGCGCCGGTCTGGACAAGGAACAGCACCAGGTGCTGCAGGAAGAACTGCGCCGCATCAACGCGCGCCCGGCGCTGTTCGGCATGGGCATCAGCATGATCGGCCCCGCACTGCTCGAGTTCGGCACCGACGAACAGAAAGCCGAACACCTGCCGAAGATCGCGCGCGGACAGATCTGGTGGTGCCAGGGTTACAGCGAGCCGAACGCCGGTTCCGATCTCGCGAGCCTCAAGACCAGCGCCGTGGAGAACGGCGACGAGTACATCATCAACGGGTCGAAGATCTGGACGTCGGGCGCCGATCACGCCGACTGGATTTTCTGCCTGGTGCGCACCGACCCGAAAGCGCCGAAGCACGACGGCATCACGTTCATCCTGTTCGATATCGATCAGCCCGGCGTCACCGTCAAACCGATTCTGCTGATCAGCGGCATGTCACCGTTCTGCGAAACGTTCTTCGACAACGCCCGCGCGCTCAAGAAGAACGTCGTGGGCGAAGTGAACAAGGGCTGGACCGTTGCGAAGCGCTTGCTGCAATACGAGCGCACGTCGATCGGCGGCATCGGTGGCGGCACGCAGCAGGCGGCGAAGATCGAAGACATCGCGAAGGACTACCTCGGCGAGAACGACGGCCGGATCGCCGACGATGCCGCGCGGCAACGCGTGATCTCACATCGGATGAACGATCGCAGCTTCGGCCTGACGATGCGCCGCTCGATGGAAGAGTCGCAGTCCGGCCGCGCGCCGGGCGCTGCGTCGTCGATGTTCAAGTACTACGGCACCGAACAGAACATCCGCCGTTACGAACTGTTGTTGTCGATCATGGGCACGCAGGCGGTCGGTTGGGGCGGCGACGCGTTCAGTTCGGATGAACTGACGACGACGCGCGCCTGGTTGCGTTCGAAGGCGAATTCGATCGAAGGCGGCACGTCGGAAGTGCAGCTCAACATTCTCGCGAAACGGGTGCTCGGTCTACCGGACTGACGGCGGCTGGGTAAACGAAACCGTGCGCCGGGAAGCACACACATCTCTGAGGATCGTCGATGGCTGAATTGTCCGGCGAAGCCGTCGACGCGGCGCCGCATCCGACCGTAACGCGCCGCCAGATCACCGCGGCGGTGATCGGCAATGCGCTCGAGTTCTACGACTTCACGACGTATGCGCTGTTCGCGGTGCAGATCGGCCGGACGTTCTTTCCGTCGCAGACGCCGTTCGAGAACCTGATGCTGTCGCTGCTGACGTTCGCGGTCGGTTTCGTCGGCCGACCGGTGGGCGCATACGTGATCGGTCGCTTCGGCGATCGCGCCGGACGAAAGCCGGCGATGCTGCTCAGCTTCACGCTGATGGGTATCGGCATTCTCGGCATCGTGCTCACGCCGTCGTACGCGATGATCGGTCCTGCAGCACCGGTGTCTGCTGCTCGTGTTCAGGCTCGTTCAGGGATTCGCGCTCGGCGGCGAAGTCGGCCCGACCACCGCGTTCCTGATCGAAGCGGCGCCCGAACATCGGCGCGGCTTGATCGGCGCATGGCAGAGCGGCAGCCAGGCGATCGCGTCGCTCACCGGCGCGACGGTCGGATTGCTGCTGTCATACCTGCTCACGGCCGAGCAACTCGAAGCATTCGGCTGGCGCATCGCGTTCGGCATCGGCGCCATCGTGCTGCCGTTCGGCCTGATCATGCGCAAACGTCTGCCCGAGACGCTGCATCGCGTCGAAGTGCCGCGCGACTTTCATCCGACCGAGCACGGCATGTTCAGCCACGCGCGCCCGATTCTGCTCGGGCTCGGCATGATCATGAGCTTCACGACCTCGACGTACGTGCTGTTGTATATGACGACGTACGCATCGGAGACGTTGCACATGACGCCGACCGATTCGTTCGGCGCATCGGTGGCCAACGGTTTCACAGGTGCGGTGTTCGCGCTGCTCGGCGGCGCATTGTCCGATCGCCTGGGTCGCAAGCCCGTGATGATCACGGCACGAGTATTGTTTCTGATCGCCATCTATCCGGCGTTCGCGCTGATGATCAGCAATCACGACGCACTCACGCTGATTCTCGCGACCGGTGTGCTCGGCGCGTTGAGTTCCACCAGCGTCGGCGTCGCGCTCGTGTGTCTCACCGAGTCCTTGCGCAAGGACGTACGCAGCACCGGCCTCGCGATCGTTTACGCGATAGGGGTCGCCGTATTCGGCGGCATCGCGCAGCCGTATGTAACGTGGTTGATCAAAGCGACCGGCAGTCCGATGGCGCCGGCGTGGTACATGATGGCGGCCGCGTGCGTCGGCATCGCCGCGATGTCGCTGATGAGAGAGACGCTGCCGACCCGACTGTCGCGGCCGGCGGCGGCGATCGAGATCGTCTGAATCGTCGCGATCCCGGCTTACGACCAGAACTCGTCCTCGGTCTGCTGATCCCCCTGAAACTGCCAGAAGACCTTCGCCTGTCCGTCGCGAACGGTCCACGCATGCACTTGCGGTGAAGACCAGTCGCGGCCGTTCCGCCGCGCGCTTTCAGTGACCAGCACGATCACGCGATCGCCCTTCGCCAGAACGTCGTCGACGACGATCCGGAAGGTGCCATCCGACAGTTCCATGAAGCGGCCGAAAAATCCGAGCACCTCCGCATGACCACGGAAACTCGCCTGAAATCGGACCTCGGCCGGGAACGTGCCATGGAATGTCCTGCGCAAGTGCGGACAACACGGTGGGAATATCGCCACGCGCAAACGCAGTCGTACGCACGCTCGATGAGCTGCCGGTTTGCCTCCGCTGGGTCTGCTGCGCTGACCATGCTCAATCCCCCGCCGTCGGTCGTCGTATCGCTTTCGAGACGATCCGATGCGGCGGAGTTCCCGAGAGTCGATCCGCGGCGTTCAACAGTCGGGCGACTCACACCCGCCCGCGTCGTAAGCCTTCACAACGGCGCGCGGCGCGATCTGCCGCCAGCGATCCTCCAGCAATCGCCGAAGCGTCGCGTCATCGATCGTGCGCAGATGCACGAAGATACCGGCGCCTCGAAAACCCGAGGGCAAGTGAAACACCGTCGGGTCGGCCAGCAACATCACATCGCGTTCGTCGGGGTCGATCGCTTTGAACTCGAGACTGTCGTAGTCATCACCGAGACGGGTGAGGAATTTGCCCGCGACGCGCAACGCCGGGTATCCGTGATAGCTGCCCGGTTCTACCAACGGCAACACACTGCCGATCGCGCAGACCTCTTCCCAGGTCATGGTTAGCCATCCACGTTCATTTCCCTGATCGGATTCGCCGGTCGTTCGACGAACGTGCCGACGTAGTCGAACGAAGGATCCGGACCGTCGCTTCTACGTTCGATCGTCGCGGGGTCGACCGTGCCGCGGCCGAAAGGACCTTCGACGCCGCCGAGCGAGCGCCACACGCGAAAGCCGAGCAATTCCTTCAGCCACGGCGACGCGACGGCGAGCACGTCGTCCGCAACCGACAGCGTGCAGTTCTCCTGCGGACGCATGAACGGTCTGGCGAAGTAACTCAACACGCCGTGCCGCGGTCGATCGGTGACGTTGCGTCCGGTGCCGTGCCACAAACGTCCATCGAAGACGAGCGCGCTGCCCGCGCGACCGGTCGCCGCAAAACTGCGCGGTCGATTCGTCGGGTCGGGATGACGACGCAACAGGTGCGAACCGGGTACGACGCGCGTCGCTCCGTTCGCCTCAGTGAAATCGTCGAGCATCCACATGATGTTCGCGACGACCGGAATGGAGATGTCGAGCGGCACGTAGCCTTGATCGGAGTGCAGCATCATCTCGTCGCCGCCGCGCCCGGCAATGTTCGCCGTGTAAGCTGGAAAGGATGAAGCGACCGTCGAGGATGTGGCTCATCGCGTCGCGGACGAGCGGTTTGTGCAACAGCTCCGCGAAAATCGCGCCTTTGTTGATCAGGTTCCAGATGCGTTGATTCGCGCCGTCGTGTTCGAGCGACGCGACGCCGGCGGTCCGTTCCGCCATCGCCTGCTCGACGATCCGCCCTCGCAGCGCCGTCAGCTCCCGCGGCGTCAGCGCATCTTCGACGATTGCGAGTCCGTACTTTGCGAGATCCGCCTTCGCCTGATCCCAGTCTCTCGTCGCCGGCGGCATCTCGAGCGAATCGCGGGCTTCGCTTCGCCGACCATTTGTCCTTCGGGCATTTCTCCTCCCGGGGCTTTGCGCGGCCCAGCGGCATGGATAAACTAGAACGCATTATACATTTACGAACCGGAGTGGACATGGCCGCAGAGAACGCGCAGACGCTGAATTTCGACCCCGCCGCGCTGCGCGAGAAGTACCGGCAGGAACGCGACAAGCGTTTGCGCAAAGACGGCAACGCACAGTATCTCGAGGTGGTCGGCGAGTTTGCCCACTTCCTCGAAGATCCGTACGTGAAGCCGATCGAACGCGCCGCGCTGCACGACGACGTCGAAGTGCTGGTGATCGGCGGCGGCTTTGCCGGACTGTTGATCGGTGCGCGGCTCCGCCAGGGCGGCGTGGAAGACATTCGCATCGTGGAAAAAGGCGGCGATTTCGGCGGCACCTGGTATTGGAACCGCTATCCCGGCGCGGCGTGCGACACCGAAGCGTACATCTATCTGCCGCTGCTCGAGGAGACGGGCTACATCCCGACCGAGAAATACGCGAAAGCACCAGAGATTCTCGCGCACAGCCGACGCATCGCGGAGCAATACGATCTGTATCGCAACGTGTTGTTCCAGACGCAGATCAACGAGTTGCGCTGGGACGAAACGTCGTCGCGCTGGATCGTATCCACCGATCGCGGCGACCGCTTCAAAGCGCAATACGTGTGCATGGCGAACGGTCCGCTGAACCGGCCGAAGCTGCCGGGCGTACCCGGCGTGCGGTCGTTCAAAGGTCATTCGTTCCACACGAGCCGTTGGGACTATGCCTACACGGGCGGCGACAGCTACGGCAACCTGACCGGTTTGAAAGACAAACGCGTCGGCATCATCGGCACCGGCGCCACCGCCGTGCAATGCGTGCCGCACGTCGGCGCCAGCGCGAAGCAGCTGTATCTGTTCCAGCGCACGCCGTCGTCGATCGACGTGCGCGCGAATCGTCCGACCGACCCAGACTGGGCGAAGGCGTTAGAGTCCGGCTGGCAACGCCGTCGCATGGAGAACTTCTCGACGCTGACGAGCGGCGGCTACGCCGAGGAAGATCTCGTCATGGACGGCTGGACCGAAATCATCGGCAAACTGTTGCGCGGTCGCGGCCTCAGCACCGATCCGGAATCGATCATGCGCACGCTCGAGATGGTCGACTTCGAGAAAATGGAACAGGTGCGCGCGCGCGCCGAAGCGATCGTGAGCGATCCGAATACGGCGGAAGCGTTGAAGCCGTACTACCGGCAGTTCTGCAAGCGGCCGTGCTTCCACGACGAGTATCTCGATACGTTCAATCGCCCGAACGTCGAGCTGGTCCACACCGACGGCAAAGGTATCGAGCGCATCACCGAGCGCGGCATCGTGGCGAACGGCGTCGAGTACGAACTCGATTGCATCATCTTCGCGAGCGGCTTCGAGGTGGGCACGCCGCTCGAGCGACGCGCCGGCTACGAAGTGTACGGACGCGGCGGCGTTGCATTGAGCCAGAAGTGGAAAGACGGCGTGTCGACGATGTTCGGCATGCAGACGCACGATTTTCCGAACTGCTTCATCGTCGGCCTGTCGCAAACGGGCGTGTCGGCGAACATTCCGCACGTGCTCGACGTGCAGAGCCGTCACATCGGCTACATCCTGAAGCACGCGCACGATCATCAGGTGCGCACGCTCGACGTCACCGAAGCCGCCGAGGCCGAGTGGGTTCAGAAAGTCATCGACGCGTCGGTGATGAGCGTGAAGTTCCTCGAACAGTGCACGCCCGGCTACTACAACAACGAAGGACAACCGAACGGTCTGCTGATCCGACGTAACGGCTCCTACGCGCCCGGCATCATGGCGTTCTCGTCGATCCTCGACGGCTGGCGCAACGAAGGAAAGCTCGAAGGCATTCAGTTCGACAAGTAGCGGGGCCTTCCGACCCGGTTAGAATGCGACCTCGTCTCTGCGATTCGAGGTCGTCATGTCACTTCGCGAAACCAACCTGGCGGTGTACGGCAATCGCTTCAATGCGTACACCGAGTTGCGGCTGCAGCGGAACCGCAGCACGCAGATCGCGCTGCTGAACGGCGACGTCGTTTCGAACACGCAGACGTCCGACGGCGGCGTATCGGCGCGCGTGTTCAAGGACGGCGTGTGGGGTTTCGCGTCGCGCCCGCAGATCGACAACGATTCGGTCATCGCGACAGTCGACGAAGCGACGCGCAACGCGGCGCTGTTGGCGCGGCACGCGGCGCGGCCCGAAATCGTGCTGCCACGCACGAAGACGTTCAACGAAAGCGACTTCGCAACAAAGCGGCCGCGCCTGACGCAACAGCAGTCGATCGAATTTCTGCAGGCGATCGACGCGCACATCGCGAAGACCTATCCGGATCTGAAGTCGCGCAGCGTCGCCCGGCTCGACCTCGACATGGAGAAGCACCTCTACACCGCCGATGCGTCGGAGGGGTATTCAAATACCACACGCTCGTTGATTCAGGTGCGAATGACGACCACCAACGACGCGGGCCAGCCGGTGGAATACAGCAAGACGTTCGGCGGCCGCGGTCAGTTCGAAGACGTGTTCACCGAACCCGACGCGCTGTTTGCCGACATTGCCCAAACGCATCGTCACCTGATGAACAAACGCAAAGCGGTGGCGCCGCGCGCCGGCCTGCACGACGTCGTGCTCGACTCCGATCTGGCCGGCATCCTCGCGCACGAAGCGATCGGCCACACCACCGAAGCCGACATCGTTCAGGAAGGTTCGGTGGCCGCCGACTACATCGGCAAGCTGGTAGCGAGCCCGCTCATCACCTTGGTCGATTTCGCGAACACGTATCGCGGCGAAACGTTGCCGGTGCCGGTTTACGTCGACGACGAAGGCGTGGAGAGCCAGGACACCATTCTCATCGAGAACGGTGTGTTGAAGAACTTCATGCACAACAAAGAGAGCTCCGTGCTGTTCGGCGTGCCGCCCACCGGCAATGCGCGCGCTTACACGTTCTCCGACGAACCGCTGATTCGCATGCGCAACACGGCGATCCTGCCGGGCAAAGACAAACTCGACGACATGATCGCGAGCATCGAAGACGGCTATTACCTGCTGCGGCCGTCGAACGGTCAGGCCGACTCGACATCGGAGTTCATGTTCGGTGTCACGCTGGGCTACGAGATCAAGAACGGCAAACTCGGCAGCGCCATCACCGATACGACGATTTCCGGCGTCGCGTTCGACATGCTGAAAACCGTGTCGATGGTGTCGGACGAACTGAGCTGGACGTGCGCGGGTATGTGCGGCAAGAAGACGCTGATTCCGGTCGGCATGGGCGGACCCTCGATCAAATGCCGCGTGCAACTCGGAGGCGTGTGAAATGGTCGACCGCGCCTTTGCACAGCGCAGCCTCGAAGCACTGCTGAAGCGCGGCTTTCAAAAGGCGCGAGTGCGTCTGGTGAGCAGCGATCAGCACGAGCTGCAGGCGGAATTCGGGCACACCAATCTGCTGCGCACGACACACAACACCGAACTCGGTCTGCTCGGCATCGTCGACGACAAGCAAGGCAGTCTGACGCTGAACAACGTTACCGACGACGGCCTGCCCGATGCCGTGGAGAACCTGTGGGCGGTGACCAGTGGCTCCAGAGCCGATCCCGCCAACGATATCGCGGAGGCGCAGCCGAAGCGCACCTTCAAGAGCGGTCCGGATGCTCCCGACCTCGACCTGATGTACGAGCGCATCGCGGAGGTAATCGATCATGCGAAGTCGCGTTACCCGACCCTGAAGATGGGCAACGCTTCGATCTCGTTCGCATCGCGCCAGGCGCTGTTTCTCAATTCCAACGGTGTCGACTTCGACACGACGCGTACCGCCTATCACGCCGGCATGATGTTCACTGCGCGCGACGGCAGCGACGTTTCGTCGTTCAACTCCATCGGCGTCACGTTGGACGCACTCGACAAGCCGTTGGCCTCGCATGCCACCACCGACGCTCTGATGAAACAGACGACCGAGCAGGTCCGAACGAAGAAAGTGCCGCGCAAGTTCACCGGCGACATGATCATCACGCCGGACTGCATCGGCGACTTCCTCGGATTTCTCATCGGCAACATCAGCAATCAGCCGCTCATTTCCGGTACCTCGCTGTACAAAAACAGTCTCGGTCAGCCCGTGGCGGATGCCGCTTTGACGCTGCACTCGCGCCCGCGCGATCTCGTTGGCGGATACTTCGTCACCGGCGACGGTTACGAAGTGCAGAACACCACCGTCGTCGCGGACGGTGTTTTGCGCAGCTTCCTGCTCGATCACTACGGCGCGCGCAAAACGGGTCTCGAGCGCGCTGCAACCGGCGGCGGTGCGTGGGTCGTCGAGGCAGGGGCGACGCCGCTCGACGCGATGATCCGCGACGTGAAAGCCGGCATTCTGATCACGCGCTTCTCGGGTGGTCGCCCGAATGACAAAGGCGACTTTTCGGGCATCGCGAAGAACAGCTACTACATCGACAACGGCGCCGTCGCGTTCCCGATCTCGGAGACGATGGTCAGCGGCAACATGGCCGCGCTACTGACACACATCGTCGCGATTTCCGCCGAGCGTGCGGACTTCGGCTCCGGCGTCTTTCCATGGGTGCGGGTCGGCGGCATCGGGATTTCCTGAACGGCGCGACGCCTCCCGGCTTGCCTTGGCAACTGTGCTTCGAACACACTTCGCGCATTCAATGCCAGTTCGACGATCGCTCGTGCCCCAACGCTGCTAGATCTCAGATTCCCGAGCCACCTCCGACGTAGCGTCCACAAGACCGGTCGGAGGAATCGTGCGCGCACGCGCACGTTTGGAAGCAGGCGCGGCGGACTGAGGTCTGGCACTCGGCCGTCGGCACCTGCGTTCCCCGTCATTCCCACCGGACTCCGCTGAACCAGGCGTTGCCTCCACGCGATCGATCGCATCGCGTTTCGTTGTCGCCATCGACCCCGTTGTCGCGCAGTGCTTCCGCACCGGAGTACTGCTGTGGAGATTCGCTGCGAATGCTGGGAGGTGACGCCCACGGCGCCACCGCGATTGATCAGACACTGTTCAGGCTGCAACGAGAAGCGGCGCTTCGTTTGCGCGGAGACATTTCGCGTGAACGCACAACGGAAAGCGCTCGACGTGTGGCTCAACTATCGGTGCGAGCGGTGCGACTCGACCTGGAAACGCCCGGTCATCGAGCGCCGGCCCGTCGGCGAGATCGACCCGCACCAACTCGAGGCTTTCTTCCGCGACGACCCGCTCGTCGCCCGGCGGCTGGCGTTCGACGTCGCACAGCTATGCAGACAGAGCGTGGTGATCGATGCGCACACCGACGTGCGCGTCCATCGCGTGACGATCGCGCCGGACGTCGACGACATCGCGCCTCTGTGTATTCGTCTCGCTCTGCCTGTGAAGTGCGCCGTGCGGCTCGACCGGCTGTTGGCGCTGCAATTAGGGCTGTCGCGCACGGCGCTGCATTCGTTGTGGGATCGTGGCGAACTGCACGTATCGCCCGCTCGCAACGCGCCATTGCGCAGGCCGATCCACGACCGACAACGGATCTGGTTGGGCGCGCCGCGGTTCGCTAACTAAACGGCATCTCCGGCAGGTCCGCTACGCGCCAAAGCCCGAGGTGCTTGTCGCTGAAGTCGACCGACGGATGCGCCTCGTCGAACAATTCGAGCGGCTCCGGAAGATCGAACGGCGTCCGTTGCAGGTTCACCGCGCGCCACTTGCCGGTGGGAATGTCCTGGTTCCGTTCTCGGTCGACGAACGTCGTCGCCAACAACCAGGTTGCGCCCGAACGGCGTATGTTCGCGAGCGCGCGCACGACATCCTGGTTGGAGAAGTGCACGAGGCAGTCGCGGCACAGCACGAGATCGGCCGTTGGGAGCGGATCCTGCAGCAGATCCCGCTGTATGAATTTCCGGCGATGGTTGCTGTATGCGCGCTGGTTCTGGCGAATCAACTCGTCGACCACATCGGCGCCGACGTAGTCGACATTCAGATCGACGAGGCGCATCCAGTAGAAGTCGCCGCACGGTATGTCGAGCAGTGTCTTGCAGCCGAGATCCTTCACCAACGCCGGAAGCAGCCGGCGGACGACTTCGGTCTGCGCGAGGTCGGAGCCAGGACCCGACAACGACTCCATTTCCAACGCGGCGTGTTTGTGAAATTTGCGCGTGAACGTCTGCTTCGCCGATCGCTCGACGCGCGACTTCTCCTTGTATTTTCGCCATAAGTCGAAGACCCGCGGCAGGCGCAGTTGAACGAATCGCTTCAACGATCGGTTCACGTCCGCGTCTCCGGCAGCTTGAACGTCGGGAGCCGAAGCCCCCAGACGATGGCGGACACGCGCAGCGCGACCACGACGCTCATCCCCAGCGCGAACGCCCACAGTCGAGGTACGCCGACCGTTTCCGCAATGAGATAGAACGAAATACCCGCAATGGCTGCGGTGGCGTAGATGTCGCGACGAAGGATCAACGGAATCTCGGCGCACAGCACGTCGCGCAGCATGCCGCCGGCAACTCCGGTGATGGTCCCCATCAGCACCACGATGATCGGCGACAGCCCTGCCGCCTCGGCAATCTGCGCGCCGGACAACGAGAACAGCGCGAGCCCGAGTGCATCGGCCAGCGACAACGCATTTCCCGGCGGCGGACGGATCCGAACGTAAAGCAGCGTGAGCAGCGCGGCGACGGCGATGACGATCAGATAGCTCGGTTCGGCGATCCAGAAAATCGGGTGTCGATCGAGCAACAGATCGCGGACCGTGCCCCCACCTACAGCCGTCAGGGTGGCGATGACGACAACGCCGAACAGATCCAGTGATTTGCGTCCTGCCGCCAGCGCGCCGCTCACTGCGAACACCGCGACGCCGACCAGATCGAGCACGTGCAGCGTTACCCAGTTCAAGCGTTGGCCCGTCGACCGCGGCTGCCGCCCGCATAGTTCGTGGTCGTCTTCATCGCTTCGAACACGAAATACGACCCTATGGGATGCACGCGTACGCTGCCAAAGATCGACTGCAGTTTGTTTCGGTACCACGTCTGCCGCTTGGTCACCAGATAGAGCGTTCCACGCAGCGACAGTCGGTTGAAGCCTTTCATGATGAAGTGTTTCGCTACTTCGAAATCGGCGTGATACGGCGGATTGCACAGTATCTTCGAGAACCCTGCTTCGCGAAACTCCGTGAATCCATCGCTGCGCACGATGGTCACGCCACCCACTTCGTTGAGGCGCGCGTTAATCGATGCATACTCGACTGCCACCGGGTCGTTGTCGAGCATGAAGACGCGTTGTGGCGATGTCAGCTTCGCTGCGACGATGCCGACGACGCCGTAACCGCAGCCGAGGTCCAGCACCTTGTCGTCCGCCTCGAGCCGCGCAACCGACAGCATCGCAACGGTTCCGGTGTCGACCTTCCGTGGCGAAAACAAGCGTGGGATGCGTTTCGAACCGCACTTCAATGTCGTGAATCGAGGTCGCGATCTGTACCGTCAATCGACGAGCACCTCGACATGCGTGACGTCGTCGGGTGCGCCATGGGTGAGATACCGCGCGACGATCTCCGCCAGCGATTGGGGCGTGAGCGGCTCTCGCGCCTTTGCCAGTTCGTCGGAATGCCACCAACGGAACCGGTCCAATACCTGCTGCTTCCACCGCGTCCGACATGCGCGGCTCGAACTCCGCCACGCGAACGATTCGATACTGCTCGCGCTGACAGATCCGCCTGCCGCCCCAGTTGAACGTGTGCTGCCGCCGCCATACCAACGGCCCGACCTCGAAGCGTTCGAGCCCCAGTTCTTCTTTCAGCTCGCGCCGAAGCCCGGCTTCCTCGGTTTCACCGGGTTCCAGTCCGCCGCCGGGCGTGATCCAGAACCAGTCGCCGCCTTCGGGTGCGCGGATGCGCATCAGCAGCACTTTGAGTTCCGGCGTCAGCACGATCGCGCGGACGGCATTGCGCTGGACGATCACCATTGCAGCTCCAGGCAATCGCCGATCCTGGTCGCGGTCCATTGCCGGCTGAGCGCATCCATTCGCGCGTTGATCCGCGCCACTGTCTGCGTATCGAACGATCTGCGTTCGCTCGCGTCCATCGCTGCGAGCATGCTCGTGGCCGTGTCCGCCATCTCCGCCGCGCGGTGTCGCAGCGCCGGATTCGCGGAGGCCGCCAACCAGTTGAACATGCACACATAAGTGGCCCGTTCCGACCGCGCGGAGTCGTCTCGGCCGGCGCGCATCAGTTTCTGGCTGCGCCGCTTCGTCTTGCCGTCGCGCGTTTCACCGTGAAAGGTGCCGGCCGAGCCGCCCGCCGCTACCTGGCCGAAAACGCCGAATTCGATTCCGAGCTCCTGTTCCGCAATGAAGTGCTGCAGATCGTGCGGCATCAGCGGATCGTTGCCCGGCGCGGTCGGCATACGTAACGGTTCGCCACGGTCGCGAACAATCACGATGCCGTAACGGCGTTCATCCGTCTTGTGGAACTGCACCCTCATGCAGCGAACCCGCGTTACAGGGACGTGGTTCGCGCATTGTAGAAGGAACCTCAGCCGGCGGCTTGCTTCGCCGGTTGCAACAACGCGCGACCGCGGTCCCACGCATCGCACCACGCCAACAGTTTGTCTGCGGGCATCGGCTTCGCGATCCAGTAGCCCTGGCCGATGTCGCAGCCTAGATCGCGCAACGTCTCGTAGTGCGCGCGCTCTTCGATCCCCTCGGCGACCACCGAGAGATCGAGGCTATGCGCCATCCGCAGCGTGGAACGGACGATCGTCAGGTCGTTCGCGTTGGTGGTGATGTCTTTGACGAAACAGCGGTCGATCTTGAGCGTGTGCAGGTCCAGGTGCTTCAGGTACGCGAGCGACGAAAAGCCGGTGCCGAAATCGTCGATCGCGATCCGCACGCCGGCTTGCGTCAACACACGAATGGCGGCAACCGCTTTCGCCGGGTCGCTCATCAACGCGGTTTCGGTGATTTCGAGTTCGAGTCGATTCGGATCGGTATCGTGCAGCCGAATCGTGCGCAGCAACTCCTCCGCGAACGCCGGGTCGCGCAAGTGCCGCGCCGACAGATTCACCGCGAGACCGATATCGAGCCCTGCCGCGCGCCACGCCGCGCCGTCCTTCAGCGCGCGCATGACGGACCAGCGCGTCAACGGCACGATCAGATCCGACTCCTCTGCCAATGGTACGAATTCACCCGGTGAAACGTTGCCGAGCTCGGCGTGATTCCAGCGCGCGAGCGCTTCCACACCAACGCACTTCAGATCGCTCAGGCGAACCTTGGGCTGGTAGTAAACCTCGAGTTCGTCGTTTGCGATCGCACCCCTCAGGGCGCCCGTTATCTTGAGGTGGCGGATCGAGCTATGGTCGGCTTCGGCGCTATAGAATTCCACGTTCGTACGGTTGTTCTTGGCAACGTACATCGCAACGTCGGCGCGCTGCAGCAATGCGCCGCCGTCGACACCGTGCTCCGGGCACAACGCAACGCCGATGCTCGCACCAACCTCGATCATGTTCGCCCCGGTTCTGATCGGCGCGCGCACGCGCTCCAGCAGATCGTCAGCGAGCGCGCGCAGGTCGGTGATGTCGGTGTAGTGCGGTATCACAACCGCAAATTCGTCGCCGCCGATGCGCGCAATCAGATTCTGTTCCGACAAGGCGCCGCGCAGACGCTGCCCAAGTATCGTCAGCACGGCATCGCCGGTGGCGTGGCCGAGCGTATCGTTCACGTCCTTGAAGCGATCCAGGTCGAGCATGAACAGTGCGGTCGGCGTAGAACTGCTCAAACCGTCGAGCGCGCGGCTTAGCAGCAGCCGGTTCGGCAAGCCCGTCAGCGCATCGTGCGTGGCCTGGTGCGTGAGCAACGCCTGCTGCTTCTTGCGTTCCGTCATGTCGCGCAGAATCGCGGTGAACCAGATCCGTTCGCCCATGGCCACTCGCGTGATCGAGACTTCCACCGGAACCTGGTCGTCTTCGGGTCCGACCATCCATTCGAAGTGATCGCCGAACACGGAGCGACCGCCGAGCGCATTGAGATTGGAAGAGCTGTCCAGCATCGCGACGTCGGGCATGCCCGGCAGCACGTCCTCCACGTTGCAGCCATGCAATTCATCGATCGAACGGCGGAGCAGCTTGGCGCTCGACTCGTTCGCGTCCTGCACTACACCGTCGCGGCCGAACACCACGATGCCGTCGATGCTCGCCGATAACACGCTCGAGATCAGCGCTTCACGACGCTTCAGCCGTACGCCGGCGAGCAACGCGCGAAGCGCCTCACGGTCCGCCGACAGCGATATCCCGACGACCGCGCTCAGCAACACCGCGAACACCAGCGGCATCACGTCGAATCGCACCATTGCGATGCCGTCGAGCAACGTCGCCAGCGCCAGCGTGCCGAGCGCGGCCGCCGCGGCAATCGCCATCGTCTTGCGCCACGACAGGCGCCGCAGCAACGGAATGCCGCAACAGACCGCCAAGGCGAGGGTGATCGTCATCCATCGCGGCAACCAGGTCGGATTGCCTTCGAGCAACGTGGCGTATGCCGTAGCTTGCGCTACGACGCCGGGCAACGCCCGATGCACGGGTACCGGAACCGTATCGCCGAGTTCGAGCGCGGTCGCGCCGACGAACACCGTTTTGCCGGCGAGCATGTCGATCGCACCGTCGAGCACGTCGAGGTACGACACGTGCTTGAACGCGTTCGGCGATATCGCGAAGTCGATCGGATACTCGACGCCGGCTTCGAAGTCGGACCGCCCCACGAGCTGCGAAACGATCGAGCCGTACGCAACACCGCCGAACTGATCGGTGTGCACGATGCCGCGCACCAGCCCATCGGGCGACGGCGACACGTTCACCAAGCCGACGCGCGTGCTGCGCTCGAACTCCGGCAACGGCCGCGTCAGCATGTAGCCGCCGGCGGCGCCAGCCCCGGCCGGTTGCCAGAACGCCGGCAGGAAGAACGGATAGTCGCGCGCCGCCAGCGCGCTCGCGAGCGCGGCGTCGGCCGCCGGATCGCCGGAACGCACGCTGAAGTCCACGTCGTAGAACACCGCGCGCGGCTGCGCCTGGTTCAAGCGCCGAATCAATTCCGCATGAATCGCACGCGACCACGGCCAACGGTCCAGCGCGTGCAGCGTCCGTGCATCGATCTCGACCAACACGACGTCGTTCGGCGGTTCGCGATCGAACCAACCGGAGCGTGCATCGATGAACGCATTTTCGAGCGGCCGCAAGGTTCCGCAGGCGAGCGCGATCGTCACGATCGCTATCGCGAATACGACGGGAACCAACGGGCGTAGTTTGGCGCGCATGACTACCTAACGACTTCTTAGTGGTGGAGACCCAGCAGGTTGGTGATCGGCGCAATTACCGGCGCAATGGGCGCCACGACCGGCGCAATCACCGGTGCCACCGGCGCCACGATGGGAGCGACCACCGGCGTAACGACCGGGGCAACCACCGGCGTCACCGCGGCAACGACAGGGGCGACGACGGGTGCCGCAACCGGAACCACCGGCGCGACTACTGTGGTCACCACCGGCGCGACCGGCGCTACGACGGTGTTCACGACCGGGGCGACCACCGTGTTCGTAACGGGCGCGACGACCGTATTTACGACCGGCGCAGCGACCGTATTCACCACGGGCGCGACGACGGTGTTGACCACCGGAGCAACCGTGTTGTCGACCACCGGTGCAACCACCGTGTTCACCACCGGCGCTACCAGGTTGTTGGTGACGGGCGCGACGACGGTGTTGACCACCGTGTTCACCACGGGCGCCACAACGTTGGAGACGACCGGCGCGACGACGTTCGCCGTCACCGGTTCGACGACGTTGGCGACTGGCGCAACGACGGCCGCGACGGTGGGGCTCACCGGCGCGTCGACGTCACGCTCGATACACCGCCACCTGCCAAGACCGGAGCTACGCCCGGAGCAGCGACGACATCGCGCACTACGCCATGCGTCAGATCAGCGGGAACATCGGCAGCGCTGGTGCCCGCATCGGCGCGCGTTGCAACGGTCTCGCGCGTTTTGGCGCCGGCGTCGGTCACTTCGACCTTCAGCATCTTCAGCGCACCGTCACGACCGGCGTAAGCGACGTCGCCCGGTGCAAGATCCACCGTCTGCCGCGCATCGAGACTGTTCACCTGCAAGCGTCCTTCCTGCAGCGAGACGGTGGCGCCGTCGTCGCGCACCAGCACGTTGAACACGGTGCCTTTCACGACCGACACGAGGAACGGCGTCTCGACCTGGAATCGGTCCATCGTGCCGCGGTGTACGCGGAACAACGACGAACCCGCTTGCTGCAGCACGCGCTGTACGACGCCGACGTCCTGATTCTCGGGCGCGACGATCCGCATCAGACTGTTTGGCGATACCTCGATGACGCTGTTCACCAACGCGAAGGTCGCTGAATCGTTCACGCCCGTTTCGATCTCGATCGGCAATTCGTAGCGTTTGCCTTGGGCGACTGAGCTCACCTGCCGTGGTTTGCCTGCCGAAAGCTCGTAGATTGCCGGCGCACCGGACACGCGTTCGAGCACCGCGGTCGGCTGATCGGCCGCAAACGCGCCAGCGCCGAACAGGGCACAAAAGAAGAACGCCAGACCTACGGCCGCGCGGCGCGAACCGTTTTGCGCCTGCATTCCCATGTTCCTCTCCTGACCAGAATCGGAGCACGCATGGTCGCGGCATCGGCGCCTCCAAAATGTCGACGGGTTCGCATTCGAATCGCCGCACTGTTGCGCGTTTGTTAGGAGTTTCAACGGCGATGTAAGCGCCCCGAAACGGATCTGTTGGAGCGTGCGTCCATCACACTTTTGCGATGCGTGCTTCGGCGAGCATCTGCGGCCGGGACTCCTCATCGAGAAGCACTTTGCATACGAAGCGACCCGTCGAAATCACGCTTGCCGTGCTGATCCTATGGTGCGGCTCGGCGCTCGCATCGAGCGCCGCGCCACAACTGGCCGGCGTCATCTTCGAGGGTGCCTCGCACTATTCGCCGGAGGCGCTGTTGCCGCTTTATCGAGCGGAACTCGGCCACCCGCTGGACGACGCACTGCAACAACGCATCGCGTCCGGCCTGGTTGCGATGTACGACGCGGACGGCTTTCTGCGCCCCGTGGTCGAACTCGAGTCGCGCCATAGCGAAGCCGGTGTACTCGTCTACAACGTGCGCGAGCCAGCCGTCCGGCAAGTAGCGGTGGCCGGCCAGCAATTCGTATCGGACACGCAGTTCTGGCAGCAGCTCGCCGATCTGCAGAAGGAAACGCCGCTGTCGAAGCAGTCGTTCCACGATTGGCTGTCGCGGGTGAATCGGGCCGACGACATGCTGGTTACCGGCACCATCGCGCCGCTCCACGGCGCAGCCGCCGACTACACGGCACAACTGCAGGTCGCGGCACGGCCGCTCACCGGCATGGTTCACGTCGACAATCAGGCGCCGCGATCGCTCGGCTACGAGATCGCGCAAGGCGTCGCGTCGTATCGGTTCGCGGATCCTCGCGCCGGACAACTCACCGCCGCGGCCGCGGTGGCGGTGAACGTCGACCGGCTCGAGTTCGCGTCGATCGCGGGCTCGCACGGCTTCGACGACGCGGGCACCGCATTCGAGTGGTCCGCATCGGGTTCCAAGTCGAAGCTGCCGAGCGGCATACATGGCCAACCTAACGACTACGATCGGTCGCGCTTCACCACCGGGCTGCGCACGCCGTTCTATCGGGGCACCGTGGCGACGCTCGACGCGTGGACCACGCTGCAGTTCTACGACGTCGACGCAACCAACTCGGCCGGTGCAACGATCAGCGACGACCGCATTCGGTCCGTCGAAGTCGGCGCAGCCGCTTCGATCGTGAATGCGTCCGGTCGGCGACACGACCTGACTCTGTCGCTCGCGCAAGGACTCGATTCGCTGGGCGCGCACACGATGGTGCAAGCGGGCGTTCAGCAGCCCGATCTCGACTATCAGCGCTATGTGTTGAGCTATCGCCTGGCGCAACAGATCGGCGAGCGGTGGAGCGCGACACTCGGCGTTCAGGGCCAATGGTCCGCCGATAACGTGCCCGAGTCGGAACGATTCATCATCGGCGGTCGTCAGCTCGGCGGCGCATTCGATCCGGCGAGCGTCACCGGCGACCGCGGTGTCGGCGCGCGCGCCGAAGCGGCGCGAATCGGTTCGCTACCGCGGCTCAACCTTCCAGTGCAGACATATGCGTACGTCGACTACGGCATGGCGCGTTCGAACAGCGATGCCGTTCCGTCGGACTCGGCGTCATCGGCCGGCGGCGGCGTGCGGATGAGCTACGGCAGTCTCTCGGGATCGCTCGAGGTTGCCACGCCGATCGAAGAACCGCATTCGAACCCGCTCGCGCAGCAAGGCACACGCGTGTTCTTTTCGTTGACCAAGACGTTCATGTAGCCGCCGTGGCCTCGACGGCAAGCTCCCACACGACTTTCGGTCGCTCGTAACGGTCGATGGTTCGTTCGTCGCACGACACGGATTCGTTCGACGATGTCCACCGTCTCGCTCCATGCGAAGTAGTGCAGCGACAGGCTCGCGATGACCGGCATACCGCCGCTGCGGCGTCGAACGACTTCCAACCACGGTTCGAGCCAACGATCGGCTTCGATCACGGGCCGGACCGGCGTCAGCGCAGGTCGAGCCCCTCGAGCCGTCCGTCGGCGCGCCACTCCTCGAGCACCTCGAAGAAGCGCAGCGGGCCGGCGCCGTACATGTCGGAGAAGAAGCCGCCGCGGTTCCCGACGGCGCCCTCGCTGTTGTAGTAGCCGGGCGTGCACTCGGTGTAGAAGCGCTCGCCGAGCCGCGCGAGGCTGCGCACCTCGTTGCACATAGGCCTCCTCGGCCTCGGCCGTCGGCTCGAGCGCCTCGGCGCCGCGCGTCGCGCGCCTCGCGTCACCATGTAGGCGACGTGCTTGGCCTGCTCGTTCAGCGCCTGCGGCACGCTGATGGTGATCGCGGTCTGGGTGAAGCCGAGGAAGAAGCAGTTCGGGAAGCCGTGGGTGGTGCAGCCCGTGCAGGGTGCGCAGGCCGTCGCGACCAGTGCTCCGACAGCGTCACGCCGTCGCGGCCGACGATGTCGTAGCCGGCGCGGCGCGTGTAGGACGGTGCCGACCTCGAAGCCGGTGGCGAAGATCAGGCAGTCGAGCTCGTACTCGCTGCCGTTGGCGACCACGCCGCGCTCGGTCAGCCGCTCGACGCCCTGGCCGTCGGTGTCGACCAGCGTGACGTTCGGCCGGTTGTAGGTCTGCAGATATTCGTCGTGGAAGCACGGCCGCTTGCAGAACTGGCGGTACCAGGGCTTCAGCGCCGCGGCGGTCGCCGGGTCCTTGACGATGGCGTCCACGCGGGCGCGGACCTGGTTCATCTTGCGGTAGTCGGCCAGCTCCATCAGCTCGGCGCGCTCGTGCGCCGGTCAGCCGCCGGCCGAGCTTGCGCGACGGCCTCCTTGGCCGCGGTGCCGGTGAGGTTGCGGAAGATGTCGGTCCAGCCGTCGTGGACCAGGTCCTCGTCCTGGTCGCCGCCGCTGACGAGGATGTTGAAGTTGTCCATGCCGCCGCTTCTGCCAGCCGGGCTGTCAGCGACGCGGCCCACTCCGGATCGGTCTCGCGCGTTGTTGCGCACGTCGACCGACGACGGCGTGCGCTGGAAGACGTAGAGCTGCTTGGCCCACTCGCCGAGGTGCGGGATGCACTGGATGGCCGTGGCGCCGGTGCCGATGATGCCGACGCGCTTGTCCGGCAAGCCCGGTCAGGTTCGCCGGTGCGAGTCGCCGCCGGTGTAGCGATAGTCCCAGCGGCTGGTGTGGAAGGTGTGGCCCTTGAAGTCGTTGATGCCGGGAATGCCGGGCAGCTTCGGCCGGCTGAGCGGCCCGTTGGCCATCGCGACGTACTGCGCCGTGAAGCGGTCGCCGCGGTTGGTGCTGATGATCCAGCGCGCCGTCGTCCTCGTCCCAGCGCAGCTCGGTGATCGCCGGTCTGCAACAGCGCGTCGTCGTAGAGGTCGTAGTGCCGGGCGATGTCGCGGCTGTGCTCGAGGATCTCCGGCGCGAAGGAGTATTTGTGCTTCGGCATGTAGCCGAGCTCTTCGAGCAGCGGCAGGTAGCAGTAGCGACTCCACGTCGCACATCGCGCCGGGATAGCGGTTCCAGTACCAGGTGCCGCCGAAGTCGCCGGCGCTCTCGACCATGCGGATGCTCTCGAAGCCCGCCTCGCGCAGCCGCGCGCCCATCAGCAGGCCGCCGAAGCCGCCGCCGATGATCGCGAACTCGACGTCGTCGAACACCGGCGCGCGGGTGAAGCCCGGCTCGACGTAGGGATCGTCGACGTAGTGCGAGAACTCGGCCTTGACCTCGACGTACTGCTCGTTGCCGTCCGCGCGCAGCGCGCTTGTCGCGCTCGGCGAGGTATTTCGCGTGCAGGGCGTCGGGATCGAAGTCGATCTCGCCGACCAGCGTCGGCGATCTCGGGATGGATGTTCATGGCATCTCTTTCAGTCTGGGCTTTGGTTCGATTGTACGGGGCCGATCGTCCGACACAAACCCGATTTCTCAGGGCAGAGATCATGTCCGAAAACGGCGAGACTCGGTCGCCGCGCGCGGCTAATCTGCCTCCATGCAACTCGACCACGACCACTGCTACGAAGCGATCAAGGCGCGCGACTCGCGTTTCGACGGCGTGTTTTTCGTGGCGGTTTCGACGACAGGCATCTATTGCCGGCCGGTGTGCACCGTGCGAACGCCGGGGCGCGACCGCTGTACCTTCTATGCGAACGCCGCCAGCGCCGAGGCGGCGGGTTATCGGCCGTGCCTGCGCTGCCGACCCGAACTCGCGCCCGGGATCCGCGCCGATGGATTCGGTCCGGCGGGTGTCCGGGCTGGCCGTCGCTCGCATCGAGGAAGGGTTCTTGTGCGACGCCGACATGGAAGACCTCGCCGCCGAATTCTCGCTGAGTTCGCGGCAACTGCGACGCGTCGTCGAGCACGAATACGGCGTTACGCCGGTGGAGCTCGCGCAGACGCGCCGACTTTTGCTCGCCAAACAATTGCTCACCGACACGCAGCTCAAGATGGCCGACGTCGCGTTCGCGAGCGGATTTTCGAGCGTGCGACGCTTCAACCATCTGTTTCGCACCCGCTATGGGCTGAACCCGACCGCGATGCGCCGCGGACAAGCGCCGCAATCGAACGACGGCGCCATCACGCTCAAGCTCGGCTATCGGCCGCCGCTCGCGTGGCCCATGTTGTCGGGATTTCTGGCGAGCCGCGGCGCCATCTGCACCGAGCGCCTCGACGGCTCCCGATATCTGCGCACCGTGCGCCTCAACGGGCACGTTGGGTGGATCGCGGTCGAGCCCGGAACGCAATCGAACGTGCTGCGCGTCGACGTTGCGCCGAGCCTGTTGCCCGCATTGACGCCGCTGCTTGCCCGCGTGCGGCGGTTGTTCGATCTGGACGCGAACCCATCGGTCATCAGCGCGCACCTGTCGCTCGATCGCCGGCTCGCGAAGGCGGTTCGCGCAACACCGGGCTACGCGTCCCCGGCGCGATGGACGGCTTCGAGCTCGCGCTGCGCGCCGTGCTCGGCCAGCAGATCACGGTGAAGGCGGCGACGACGATCTTCGGACGGTTCGCGCAGTTCTTCGGCGATGCGGTCGAAACCCCGTTCGACGGACTCGATCGCGTAGCGCCAAGCGCGGAGGCGATCGCAAATGCATCTCTGCAGCAGGTCATCGAACGCGGCCTGACGCGCAAGCGCGCCGAAACCGTCAGTTCGCTCGCGCGCGCCGTTGCCGACGGCCGGATCAGGCTCGAGCCTTCCGCGAACGCAGACGAAACCACCGAGGCGCTCGACGAACTGCCCGGCATCGGACCGTGGACGATCCAGTACATCTCGATGCGCGCGCTCGGCAATCCGGATGCATTCCCTGCGAGCGACCTCGGTCTGATGAAAGCGCTGAGCCTCTCGCATCCGAAGCATCTCACGGCGGTCGCGGAGGCGTGGCGCCCCTGGCGCTCATATGCCGCCGTTCATCTCTGGCACAGCCTCTCGGCGGGAGGGTAATCGGATGGTTCCTTCTACAGTCTTGTATGCGACGCACCCGAGTCCGCTCGGCGAATTGCTGTTGGTGGGCGACGGACAGGCGTTGACCGGCTTGTACATGCAGGCGCAGAAGTACGCGCGGGAAGTGCAGGAAGGATGGCGGCGCGATACGACGCCGTTCCGCGCCGTCGCGGCGCAGCTCGACGCGTACTTTGCCGGCGAACTGCGCACCTTCGATCTCTCGTTGGCGCCTCGCGGTACGGACTTTCAGCGCACCGTCTGGCGCGCGCTTCTCGAAGTACCGTTCGGCACCACCACGACCTACGGCGAGCTGGCGCGGCGCATCGGTTCGCCGAACGCACCGCGCGCCGTCGGACTCGCGAACGGCCACAATCCGATCGGCATCATCGTGCCGTGCCATCGCATCATCGGCGCGAACGGCAGCCTCACCGGCTACGGCGGCGGCATCGAACGCAAACGCTGGCTGCTCGCGCACGAAGCGCGATGCAGCTACGGACTGACGTCCGTCGTCGCCACGTCATGACCGGCAACGATCTGCGCGAACCGCGCTGAGCGCTTCAGCGCGGACCGCGCCAGTTGCCGTGCTGCAGCTCGTAGTGATTGCGTTGCAGCGCCGGTTCATAACCGACGAACGTGAAGCCGCATTTCGCGAGCACGCGCGCCGACCCCGCGTTTTCAGGACGTGCAAAGGCGCCGATCGCAGGCAGGTTCAGACGCGCGAAGCCGTACTCGATCGACGCGCGCACCAGCTCCGTCGCGAGTCCCTTGCCCTGATAGCCGGAGTGAATGAAGTAGCTCACTTCCGGTCCCCACTCGCGCGCATTCGGATCGATGTTGAGTCCGCCCCATCCGACGACGCGCCGGTCAGCGCGATGCACGATCGTCCATGGCGCAAAGCCCACTTCCGCTTCCGCATCGACGTACTGCTGCAGCCACGCCGCGCACGCAGTGCGCGATTCAGACCAGTGCGTGAACCGCATGTAGTCGCGATCGCCCTGAATCGCGTACAAGGCGTCGACGTCGGCGACGTCGAATGCGCGCAGCGTCAGCCGTTCGGTTTCGCGCGTGTCCATCTCGTCCCTGTTGTCACCAATCGCTTGCCCGCGTGAACGTCGCGGCCGGTCGCCCGAGCCAGCGCGTGATGCGCATGACGTGCGGAAACGCGACGCGACCGCCTTTCGCGAGTCGCGTCAGCCCGCTTGCGGCGATGTTACCGATCGGCATCGGCGATCTGTGTCCACGTCAATGCCTGCTCGCTTCGCCGTGCAGCCAGCATTGCGTAAATCGCCGTCGCATCGAAGCGCAGAATCTGGTGCGACTCGAGTCGCCGCAGCGGCGGGCCATTGGCTTCGATTCCATTGAAGTCGGGCACGAAGCTCTCGGCCGTTCGATCGAGCCAGAGCAGCATCTGCAACACCCCGTCGCCTTCCACCGATCCGCGCGCGCACAGCGCGCGCAACGTCGAAGGGCTGATCGGCTTCGCCGAACACTTGTCGAACGGTGCGCTGATCTCGCGGGCCACCTGTTGCCAATTCATCCCGCGCGCATCGCGTTGTGCGTCGAGCGCGGCGTAAAGCGCCGCAATCGAGAAATCAGGCGACCGATTCATTCGCGGTCACGCGTCGCTCGGCGCGATCACGTATGACTTCATGGATTTCACGCGCTCGGCTTTCGCGTTCGCGAACTCGAACACGTGGCAGAATTCGCTCGCTTTCCCGCGAATCAGTGCGATGCCGTTGACCGCACCGACGCGGCCGTGGCTCATGACGTGCTCGATCGTCAATTGCGTGACTGCATCGAGCTGCTCCAATGCTTGCGTCAGCCCGCCGCGTCCCTCCACCACTCGATGTCCGACAACGTCCCAGCGGATGTCGTCCGTCACGTGGCTCATCAGGAAGTCGGCATCGCGTTTTGCAAACGCAATCGCGATGTCCTGCAGCAGGGTATTCTTCGGCGAGTTGCCGCAGTCGGCGCTCGGTATGATTCGAGGCTCGGTGCGGCCTCGCTTGGATGGCATGCTGATGCGCTCCTCATCGTCGCTTCAAGAGTATCGCGCGTGAAGCCCACTGTCCGTCCACTCACCGCGGACCTGTGGCCGGCGCTGGAAGATCTGTTTGCCGACAGCGCCGTATGCAGCAAATGCTGGTGCATGTACTGGCGCACCGGCAACGCCTATCGAAAGCAGCCGGCGCGCGACAACAGAAGTGCGTTTCGTGCGGTAGTGGAGCGTGGTCCGCCGCCGGGCCTACTTGCGTTCGACGGTGCGCGCGCCATCGGTTGGTGTCAGGTGACGCCGCGCGATGCGTTGCCGTGGCTCGAACGTCCATGGCGGATGCGGCGCGTCGACGACGCGCCGGTGTGGTCGATATCGTGCTTTTACGTGCGCAAGGGTTACCGCCGACAAGGCGTCACGTCGCTGTTGATCGACGCCGCGCTGAAGGCGGCGAAACGCGCGAACGCTCCTGCACTCGAGGCCTACCCGCTCGACCGCGACCTGTCGCCGAGCGCGACGTCTACCGGCATCGTCTCGACGTTCTCGCGCGCCGGATTCAAGGTGGTGGCGCGCCACGCACCCGAGCGGCCGATCATGCGTTACGAATTCAAGCCGTCGAAGACTCGACGCTGAACGACTGCTACTGCTTCGTCAGCGCGATCACCGGGATCTTGCGGGTCGTCTTCTTCTCGTAGTCGGCAAACACCGGCATCGCCTGCGTCATCTTCTTGTAGAGCTTCGAGCGCTCGGGTTCACCGACCACTTCCGCGCGCGCCTTGAATCGCTCTTTGCCCACTTCCACTTCGACGACCGGGTTCGCGATCAGGTTGTGATACCACGGCGGATTCGATGCGGCGCCGGCATACGACGCGATGATGACGTGGCGGCCGCCGTCCGCGAGATACGCCAGCGGATTGACCCGCGTCTTGCCGGTCTTCGCGCCTTTCGTCGTCAGCAACAACAGCGACGCGCCTTTGAACTGACCGCCCACGTTGCCGCCGTTGGCGCGAAATTCGGTGATGATCGCCTTGTTCAGTTCCTGAATGTCCATTTCGATCGCTCCTTCGTTTGAGTCTCAATCACGGTCCGGTGCCCCGGGCGGAAAGTTAACACGGTACGGTCGCGCTTCGTCCACGGCGCGGGCAAACGACGGTCTCGCCAATAGGCGGCGCCGATACGCGCGCAGGTCCGATAGTGAGGCGTCGATCGGATGCACCCAGTCCGCATAGAACAACGCCGGCGCGGCGGCACAGTCCGCGAGGCTGAATGCGTCGCCCGCGGCCCATTCGCGCCCCTTCATGGTGTCGTTCAGCCAGCGGTAAGCGGTGTCCAACAGAGCGTGCGCTTCGGCAACGCTCGGCGCGTGGCGCTGCTCGGGTGGGCGGATCGTGTCGAACACGATCGCTTGCATCGGCGTCATCACGTAATTGTCGGAGAAGCGGTCCATCTTCCTCACTTCGAGCGCCGCGCGAGGGTCTGCGGGAACGAATCGCATTCGCCCCGGATGATACAGGTCGAGGTACTCGACGATGATGCTCGCCTCCACCACCGTGCGATCGCCGTCGACGATCACCGGCATCCGTTTCAGCGGCCATACCGCGGCGTGCTCCGCCATGGCCTGCGGATTGTCCGGCCCGAGCATGCGCATTTCGAACGGCGTCGAGTTTTCGTAGAGCGCGATGAGCACTTTCTGGCAATAGGAAGAGAACGGATGGGCGTACAGCTTCATGACTTCGATCCCAGCGACTTCGAATACAGCACCTGTGTCCGTGCGGCCTCCACGCGCATGCCGCACACCGAGAACCCGTGACGCAAGTTCACCTGCGCCATCGCGACATTTTCCTGATTGGCGGACGTCTCGACCACCGTGTACCCGCGCATTGCGATCCAGCGATGCTGGCGTTCCATCAACTCGGACGCAACGCCGCGCCGCCGGAACGCCGGATCCACACCGCCGAGCCAGCTGTAGTATTTGCGCTGACTCATCGCATAACCGATCTTGAAACCGACTATCCTGCCGGCAGCGATCGCGAGAAAAGCGCTGACGTCCGGCATGCTCGATCACGCGCCAACTGACATACTGAGGCGCGACGGAATCGAAGACGCCCGCATTCAGCGCTTCCAGCTCGGCGATTACGCGCGCATCGAACGGCGGCAGGTCCAATCGGTAAATGATGCTGGCGTCGCTCATTGCTTCTGCAGGCTGATGACCGACCCCGCGCCGCGTTTCGGATTCGTCGGCCGATCCTGAAAGAGACAAGCGAAGTACGTTTTGTCGCGACTCGTGTAGCCCCACTGGGAGTGCAACACCGAACCGTCGGGCTGCTGCACCGGGCGCATGTCGAACACCATCGTCATCGTCGCGCCCTGATCGCGCTTGGCTTGTTCACCACGCTCTTCGGCGGTACCCAGCGTCTGCGCGATCAGCAGTTTCAACACCGCGTGGTCGAGCTTGGTCGTCGCGTTTCCTTCCTTCAGGTCGACGCCGTCGATGGTCGCGCCGCCGAGATTCTTCTCGAAGTAGTCGAAGATGCGCAGCACGCCGTTGCCGGCTGCTTCGAAGTTGTCGCCTTCGTATTCCCATGCCTGGATGTAGCTCAGGCCGCCGTCGTCGAACATGAACGTCACCTTCCTCGTCTCGCCGAGCAACGTGCCGTTCGGGGTCTCGAGACCGTGCCTCTCGGCGATCGTCGCGTACGGTTGATAGCGCGCGAACGCCATCACCGCTTCCTTCGACATCCCGAGGCGCCACGGCCCGATGGCGAATTCGTCCGCCGCGACCTGCGCCGCCAGCAGCGTCGCAAGCAGGGCCACGGCTACGGCGATTGATCTCATCGGGATGTCCCTCGGGTGCGAGCTGCGTTTACCAAGCAGCGAAAATACACGAGGCTGGCGCCGCGCAGGTGAACGGCCGAGGCTTCGTTTTGTCGTGTCTAAAATACTTGACACACCAGCCCGCAGAAGATAAGCTGAGTAGTGTCGGGTTATTTTTACAAATTGTCTGATAAACGAGACACGCATTCGGAGGCACATGGACCTGTCGTTTCAGGAAAAGAGCTCTGGCTGATGTTCGTGAGCCTGATCGGGGTCTTCGGATTCTATTTCGCGACGGTGTTGCCGATGGACGCCGTCGACGTGTTGCCGCAGCAGATCGCGTTGTTCGCGGTCGCCGTGGTGATGCTCGTGATGACGCAGATCGTCGGTCACGTGCTGATCGTGCTCATCGACCGGCGCACCGAACGATGAGCGCGACCGGTTGATCGAGTTGAAAGGCTTTCGGAACTCGGGCTACGTACTGGCCACCGGCGTGTTCTTTGCGCTCTGCGCGGCGCTGCTGACGCACGGCAATTTCATCTTCACGCACGTCCTGCTCGCATTCTGGGTGCTCGCGCAGCTGATGCAGATCGGTTCGCAATTGTTCCTTTATCGGCGCGAGGCGTGACCGATGGGCAAAGCCGGCGGTTCCATCAGGAACGAAATCCGCGCGCTACGCTTCCAGCGAGGCGAAATGACTCAACAGGAACTCGCGGATCGCATCGGCGTTACGCGGCAGACGGTGAACGCGATCGAAGCAAACAAATACTCGCCGTCGCTGGAAGTCGCGTTTCGGATTGCGCGCGTGTTCGAGTTGCCGCTGGACCGTGTGTTCCAGTACTCAGACGCGTGACTGCTGAACGACCGGACCGGGGGGCGCGTTACCCTTCCGCCGAAGGTAGACGCGCGAACCGGCCTGAACGAGCGCAGCGCAGCCGAGCGACGCAACGAACGCGGCGGCAATGCCCATCGTCGGCAGCATGAGCGCGAGCACCAGGCAGAACGTCGCAAACGCGTAAAACCCGAGCACCATGCCGCGCAACAGATTCACCGCAAACTCTGCACCCGAATGGTGATGCGAGAACGCGACGAGCACCGACGCCATCACCGGGAACATTGCGAACATACCGCTCAACTGCGGGCCGAGCGCGGCCGAGAACCGAGTGACGAGGTAAACCAGGATCGCCCCGGCGATCATGCGCAGATAAATGTCGTTACCGCGCGACGCCGGCGTCGACGCGGCAGGAGCGATCCTCGGAAACAGCCGCGGCGCAACCCATAGTCCGGCGAATACCAACGGCGCAACGATCCACACCGTGGGTGGCGCAAGGCTCAGCAATGCGACGGCGCTGAAGTAGGCCGCGAACGCGGCGGCAAGGCAGACGCTCCACCGGAATCGCGTTGCCGCCCACGCGTAGCTCACGCCGAAAACGAGCAGCGCAAGCACCGCCGTCAGCGTGCCGACGGCGGCACGCGCAACGAACGCAGCACCCTGCTCGAGTGCGATGAAGAACAGGATCGGCCCGGCCACGATCGGAAACGCCGATAGCCAACCCGCAACGGATGCACCCCAGCGACGCCCCGCCAGTGTGACCGCGCCGATCAACGCGGGAACCAGCGCCAGCTTCAGGCCCAGAATGAGGCTCATCGACGGCGCATCACGGCGCCGCCGATCGTCTTCTACTCGCGTAGAACTCGGCGCGCTCGCTGTTGCCGGCCTCTCGATACAGGGTTTCCAGTTCTTCGAAGACATAGGGGTCAGGGTCGCCCGCGGCATCGCCCTCGCGCTCGAGTCTCAGCTGAATCGCGAGCGCTTCGTCGTTGCGCTGCATTGCGCGCAGCGTCCACGCAACCATCCAGTACGCCACGCGCGTGGCACCCGCATCGGTACCCCGCTCGCGAAGCCTCACCGCCTCGTTGAACTGTTGGAGCGCTTCGTCGTACCGACCGAGCTGATGCAGCGCATAGCCGAGGTTGTTGCGAATCGATGCTTCCCACCGCTTCCCTTCGGGCTGCGTAGACGCTTCGACGACCGCGAGCGCTGTCTGCGCCCACTTGAGTTGATCCTCCGGCGAGGTGTCGACGAACGCGAGCATGTGGATCGCGTCGATCGCGAGACCGTCCAGATGCGCCGCCTGGGCGATCTGCAACGCTTCGTCATACGCCGCGCGCGCCCGCTCCTTCGCCTCCGGCGTCAGCAGTTCCGGTGCGTGCGTTGCAGAGGCATACGTGCGGCCGAGTTCGAGCTGATATCTCACCCGCGCTTCGGCACCGGCGGCGGCGATGCTCGGCTCGATGTTCTTCAACAGGTCCCGCGCGGTCGCGAAGTCTTTGCGAAGCCCGAACGTGCGAGCGATCTGCGTCTGCAGAATCAACGCGTCGTCGCCCACTGCGCCTTGCAGCGCCGAACGAAACCGCTGTTCGCTGACCTCGGGGTGTTTGAAATCCCACAGCGGCGCAACGTCAATCGGCATCGCGGCCTCCGGATACAGCCCGGCGCAGCGCCGCCGTCGCGAGCAGTCGCG
This sequence comes from uncultured Gammaproteobacteria bacterium, assembly GCA_963787045.1. Taxonomy (GTDB): domain Bacteria; phylum Pseudomonadota; class Gammaproteobacteria; order Pseudomonadales; family Azotimanducaceae; genus DATJGR01. The sequence goes on from CAWBBR010000012.1 coordinate 160,190, forward strand.
TCGAATCGAGCGTCGGCAGCGGCGAGTTCGCGTCGTTCATGATCAACGGAATCTCGGTGCAGCCGAGAATGACGGCGTCGCAGCCGTCGCGTTTCATGCGCGAGAACACCTGCTGGAAGTACGTCACGCCTTCCGGCGCGAACACGCCGTACACGAGTTCGTCCATGATGATGCGATGCATCTCCGCGCATTCCGCGGCGCTCGGACGAAGGTAGTCGAGCCGTCGTCGCGTCAACATCTGCGGATAGACGTCGCTCTGGACGAGCCAATGGGTGCCGGTGAGTCCCAGTCGTTTGAAGCCGCGGTGCGCGGCCTCTGCCGCAACCACGTCGGCGATGTGCAGCCAGGGTTTCGGCGAGCGCGCCACGACGTAGTCGAACGCCTGATGAACGGTGTTGTCGGGGCAGATCAGAAAATCGGCGCCGCCGGCAGCGAGTTTGCCGGCTGACGACAGCATCAAGTCGCCGACGCCGTTCATGTCGCCTCGATCGAGGCAATCCACATAGTCGGCGAACGAGTGCGAGTGCATCGACACTTCCGGATGCGCGCGCGATCCGAGCACGCGCGCGCCGTCGGCGCAGATCGTGCGATAGCACAGCGCCGCACCTTCCGCGGAACACGCAACGATGCCGATGTGTTGCGTCATACCGGCTCGAGCGCCTTGTGCGTTCCCGCCGGCAACGCGACGCGGATCGCATCGCCGGAACGCACCACGCCGCCGGCGACGACCACGCTCATGACGCCGGCCTTGCGGATCAGCTGGCCATCGGGGCCGTGATCGAGCACAGCCGACATCAACCCGCGCTTGAACTTGTCGAGTTGCGTACAGGGATTGCGCAGCCCGGTGATGCGTATCACCGCCGATGCCCCGACGTGCAGTTCGGTGCCTTCGGGCAATGCGAGCAGCGGGATACCGCGGGTGGTGATGTTCTCGCCCATCTGTCCCGGCAACACGTCATAGCCTTTGGCAGAGAGCTCGTCGAACAGCTCGGCGTGCATCAGATGCACCTGGCGCAGGTTCGGCTGCGTCGGATCGCGCGCCACGCGCGAGCGGTGCTTCACCGTGACGCCGCAGTGGGCATCGCCTTGAACGCCGAGTCCTTTCAGCAACGTGATCTCGGCACCGGTCGACTTCGAGAACGTATGGTCCGCACTCGAACCCACTGCGACGACGATGCCGTGCTCCGTCATTTTCTATCCCGATAGACTCAACGCTTTCAATGCCGCCAGCCACGCGATCAACGTCGCCAACAGCCGCACGTAGTTGAGCCGTTGCCACACCGCGATCCTCGTCTGCAGTTCGCTCACCGGCGCGGTGTCGCGCTGCATTCGCAGGATCGTCGGTATGAAGTAAGCGAACGTCGCGATCCGTTCCGCCAGCGTGATCGCAGCCGCGATCAGCCACCAGTCGTACTGCGCGCGAGCATGCCAAGCCATGGGCAGACTTGCCAGTGTCAGCAGCGTCAGCGGAACGGTCGAGACGAATGCCCAGAATGCGCGGCCGCTGTCGGGCGAATGAAGCGATTGCGGCGGCGCGCTCGCCCAGATCGGTACGACGATCCGCGCTTCATACAGCCCCGCGCCGAAGACAATCCCGAGGTTGACGACGAACAACCAGAGCACGACGTCGACTATCGACACGCTGATGACCAGATCGGTGTCGCGCGCTTGCACGCTATTGCGCAAGCCCGAACTCGTCGATCACGCGCTGCGCCGTCGCCTTCGCGGACAGTTCCGTGTTGTCGATCCGCAGATGCGGATACGCGAGCGGGATCGTTCCGTCGCTGTTGAGGCGATATTTTTCGCTGTTGATCAGCAGATACCGTTCCGATACGCTCGACATCGCGTTTCGACGGCTTTTCCGCCAGCCGGTCGGCGCCGCGATTCCGGATCAGGCGTTGTGCCACGTCGGCTTGCAGTTCCACGAACGAAATGCGGTGGCCGTGCGGCCGGAACACATCGCAGGCGCGCTCGATGAATGCGGTGTCGTCCGGGCTGTTCAGATCCCACACGAACGTGAAGATCATTCCGGGCAGGTCGCTGCCCGCCACTTCCTCGAACATGCGATTTCGAAATCCGTCGACCAACCGCACGAACGGCGGCGTGCCGAACGTGAAGAACGGCAGCACCGGTTCGATCGCGACGTGGTTGTGAAACAGCCGCAATCCGGTCGCCGCTTCGATTTCGCGACCGACCGCCATCTTGCCGACCGCGGGCGGACCGAAGATGACGATGAAGTGTTTGGTCGCGCTAATGTTCCTCGAGCCCCTTCGGATAGCGGTCGGGCACCAGATTCAGGCGGATGCCGTGTTCGAGCAATGCTTTCGCGCCGGCAAGCACGAGCGAAAACCCCTGCGTCGAGTTGGCGATCTGCTGGACCAGCTCGTGACTGTTTCCGACAAATCCGGTCTCGGTGATTCCGACGAACGTGGCGTCGCGCTCGTAGGGCGTGAATGTCCAGGTCACCGTTGTACGGCTGCCCTGGCCCGGCCACTCCATCACGATGCGTTCGTTCCGATCGATCGACTTTACGGACACGTCTGCAGAGACGCCATACATCTCCCAATCCCAACGCACCTGTTTTCCCGCTTCGAGTTTGCCGCTGCTCTTCGTGAACCAGAACTGCGTCGTCAGCGCCGGATCGACGAACGCCCGGAACACCTCGGCCGGCGGCTTGCGGATCAGCATGCCGGTCTTCATCGCAGGCTTCTGCGCTTCGAGGAGAGTCTTCAATCCGCTCAGAATCGGCGGCCACCCTTTGCTGCACGCAGCGTACACGACGCTGTTCGGCGGGAAGTCTTCGTGCAGCGTATCGAGCGTTGCGACGTCGCCGTTCTGCTCGATCGTGAACGTCACGCGCGAGGCGGGTTCCTTCGCGAACTCCCCGAACACCGGACGGAACGTGTAGCTGAGCTTGTGCGGCGGCTCGACCACGAGCGCGGTGTTCTCGTCGGTGACCTTGCCGTCGATTACGTACAGAACCTTGGAGCCGACCTTCCAATCGGACTCGATGCGCGTGCCGCCCCAGTATTGCTGCGTCAGATCGGGATTGGTCAACGCGTTCCAGACCGCCGCCGCCGTCGATGCGATGTGGGTAACGACGTGGATCCGTTGCGCGCTCACGACCGTTCTCCGAAACGCTGTGCATACTCGGCTTCGAACCGTTCGACGCGCGGCCAGAACGGTGCGGGTCTTTCGCCCCTCAATCGTTCAGTCAGCACTCCGAGATGCGAGTGCCATCCGCTCGATACGCCGACCATGTCGCTTCGCATGCGCAGGTTCCGGTGCGTCAGAGTCAGCAGTACGTCCTTGCCACGAGCTTCCAGGTCGAACGACACTTCCGAGTCGGCATCCCACGTATATGCCAGATGGTTCGGCGGTTCCCAGCGGGTGATCCGCGCGATCATCGTGTGGCCGTTCTCCATCTCCTTGTGTTTTGCCGGCGTCGCTTCGTCGTGGTCGGTGAGTTCCTGATGACGGAACCGCAATGTCACGGCGCCACCGGTGCGCGGCTCCATCGCGCCGGTCGCGAGCCACGTGCCGCGCAATTGCGAGTCGGTGAGGTATTGCCATACCCGGTCCACCGGTCCCGGCAACAGCCGTTCGAAGCGTACCGTCCCGTTGTCGATGACTTGCCCGTATTCGCTCATCGTTTCCTCCTGCTCGTTGCATTCCTCTTGCCGGCCGGCGGCGTCGGTTTGCGCAATTCGCGCTCGAGCACGTCGAGCCTGCCGCTCCAGAACTTGCGCACGTCCTTCAGCCACGCATCGATGTTTTCGAGTCCTGCCGCGTCGAGCGCGTAGATGCGCCGTTGCGCGTCCGTTCGCACCTGCACCAGCCCGGCGTCCCGCAACGCTTTCAGGTGTTGGGAAATCGCCGGCGCACTGACGTCGAACTCGTCGACGATCTCACCGGCGGAGCGTTCGCCGGTGCTGAGAAGCTCGACGATGCGGCGGCGGGTTGGATCGGCCAAGGCAGCAAATTCACGCATGAATCGATGCTGCAGCCAATCCTTATATAAGTCAATACTTAATTACAGAAGGCGTGGAGCGTGATGAGCGACAACCGATCTGCTACCGTTCGGCGCTACAAAAAAAACGGGAGATCACATGAATCGGATGTTTCGTCTCGGCGCGTTGGTCGTACTGTGCGGCGGGCTCACCGTCGCCGCCGCGCAAAAGAACGAGCCGACACCCATCACCGAAGCGAGCTTCAAGTGCATCCGCACGATGACGCCGGTGCGCGGCTTTTATGTCGACAACCTGAATGGCGATCTCAAAGGAACCGTCGCAGTGGCGAATGCCGCGGACGGCGGCGTCTATCCGCCCGGGTCGGTGGTGCAACTCGTGCCGACCGAAGTGATGGTGAAACGCGAGGCCGGTTTCAACGCCGCGACGAAAGACTGGGAATTCTTCGAACTCGACGTAAAAAGCGACGGCAAGTCGGTCATCCGAACCCGCGGCTTCGTCGATGTGGTGAACCGATTCGGCGGTAACTGCTTCGCGTGCCACGTCCAGGCGAAGCCCGAGTGGGATCTGATCTGCGAGACCAGTCACGGCTGCGACGCGATTCCGCTTACGCCGGTGATGATCAAGGCATTGCAGAAGACCGATCCGCGCTGTGGTCCGCCGGCGCAGTTGACCACCGAGGAAGCCGACATGCTGAAGGCATTGCAGGCGGCGATGGCCGCCAAGCCGGCCGGCGCCTGACCGCGTCGCGCGTCACAACGGCGCGCGCTGCCAACCTCCCGACGCCTGTTCGACCACGCGCGCTGCGGCCAGCGCGACGTGGTCGCACCACGGCCGCGCGACGATCTGCACGCCGAGCGGCAAGCCTTCGGCCGACGTGCCGGCGCGCACCACCACGCACGGATACCCGGTCAGACTGAACGGCAGCGTGTAGATGTAATCCGCGTCGCTCGAGTCGCCGACCCGCGGTGCCGCGTCACCCGCGGCCGGACAGACGATCACGTCGACGTCGCTCATGAAGCCGAGGAACGCGCGGCGCAATCGATCCCATTCGAACAGCGACCGTTCCACGTCGTCGGCCGACAGCTTGCTCGCGCCCCACGGCTGCCACGTTTTCCACGAAATCGAGTCCGGGCGCGCCCAATAGGCGCGCGTGATCGCAAGCGACTCGTCGATGCGCGGCGGCGTTGCCGCGTGCACCTTTGCGCCGACGTTGGCGAGCGCTGTCACCGCGTCTGCAACCGCGCGTGCGGCCGCGTCGGTCGGCCTGGCGCCGTCGAACGCATCGAAGTGGGCGACCCGCAATGCACCCACGTCGACACGCGACGGATCGCCGAGCGGCATCGGCACCACGCCGGCGTCGTACCCGTCCACGCCGGCGATGACCGGCAGCGTCAGCGCGAGATCGTCGACGCAGCGGGCGATCGGACCGATCGCGGTGCGCGGATCGACGAGCGCACTGATGGGCGGTACATGGCCGGTGTTCGGCACCAGACCGCTGCTCGGTTTCAGGCCGGCCACGCCGCAACAATGCGCGGGCCAGCGGATGCTGCCGCCGGAATCGCTGCCGAGGCCGAGCGGCGATCCGCACGCGGCGACGATGACCGCTTCGCCGCTGCTGCTGCCGCCCGGCGTGCGCGACGCGTCATACGGATTCCGCGGCGCCGGATGGAGGTCGGCGGTCGCCTGCGGTTTCGTCTTGCCGAGCAGAATCGCCCCGGCGGCGCGCATTCGCGCCACGACGGTGGCATCGCGCCGCGGCACGTACTCGCGACGCGCCTCGCGGCCGGCGGCGCAGACCAGCCCATTCGTCTCGATCCAGTCTTTCACCGTGAACGGCACGCCGTGCAGCGCGCCGGATGCTTCGCCTCTCGCTATTGCCGCATCGGCATGCGCGCGCCTCCTCCAACGCCGTGTTCGAGATCTGAACGACCGCATTGAGGCGCGGGTTCACCGCGTTGATCCGATCCAGATGCGCGGAAACGACTTCGAGCGACGATACTTCCCGCAACCTGATTGCCCGTGCGAGCGCCGACGCAGAAGCCTCGGTCAACTCCATCAGCGTGCGTCCGCAATATGTCGGGCCGCGTCGGCCGACGTACGTACGGGTATCACCTCGAAATGCGCGAGGTCGCGCCACGCTTCGATCCAGCGATCGATCAGCGCGCGATCGTCGGTGCGCATCACCTGAAAACAGCGGAAGTAGTCGAGGTCCACCCAGCTGTCGACGTACTCGAGACCATCCGGCAACTGGCGTCCTCGCTCGCGAGCGCGACGATAGATGTCGGGTGCCGCACCGGAATTGAAGTACTCGATGATCATGTAAAGCATGTCGAACTCACAGCAGCAGTCCCATGTAGAGCAGATCGAAGTAGCGCCCGCCGATGCAGATCTCGCTGCGCAACGTGCCCTCCACTTCGAAGCCTTTCTCTCGATACAGCGCGACCCCGCGCGCGTTGTCCGTGCGGACGCGCAGCGAGATCTTTCGGATGGTGCCGGTCGCGCGCGCCCAATCGATCAGCGTGTCCAGCAGCGCGGCGCCGATCCTCTTGCCCCAGTGCGATTGGCGCACCGAGATCGCGAACTCGCCGCTGTGCCGCACGCGTTGGCGGCGGCCGGTCGAGAACGTCAGGCAACCTACGATGGCGCCGTCATCCGTAGCGACGATGTGCAGGTGATCGGGCGCCTTGCGGACGCGTCGCCAGGTGTTCCGCCTCCTGTGCTTCGGTCAGTTCGAACTCGCCCGGGCCGAACGTCAGGAAGTCGGATTCGCCGCTGACCGCTTCGAGATACTCGAGCATGGCCGCGGCGTCGGCCGGCACCGCCGCGCGAATCTCCACTGTGCGTCCGTCGTTCGGCGTGAAGCGCCGTGCTGCGATGTCGGCCATCAGAAGAACTCGTCCAGCAATTGATAGAACTCGATCCGCGCCGGATCCGGAGCCATGCCGTACGCGGTGAAGAACGGCGCGACGAATTCCTCACCGAAGTTATACGCAATGCTGCGCGCGGCGCACGCAAAATCCTGGTGCCGGTCCGCAACCCCGGCGCGGCCGACGTCGATGAAGCCGGCGATCGCACCGTCGCGCAACAGCACGTTCGGCAGACAGTAGTCGCCGTGCGTCACCACGAGGTCCTCGCGCTGCGGCCGTGTGGCTTCGAGTTCGCCGAGCAGATCGAGCGCGCTGCGGCCCGCACGCGAGTCGTCGAAATCCGACTCGTCGACGCGACCCGCCAGCGCGTTGGCGCGCGCCCGTTCCATCGTTACGGCGAGGCGCGCGTCGAACGGACACTCGCGCGTGTCGAGCGCATGCAACGACCGCAATCCGGCCGCAAGTGCGTGCACACATTCGAGCCGTTCCGTGACGGCGTATGCCGGAACCCCATCGACCGCCTGCGTCAGCAGATAGCGCTCGTCACCGTCGCGTTCATACGCGATCACCCGCGGCACCGGTGCGCGGCCGGCCAACCACTGCAGCCGCGAAACCTCGTTGGCCACTTCATCGTCGGCCGCGCCCACCTTGAGATAGAACTGCGTTCCGATGCGCCACACCCGCGCATTCGATCGACCCACCGACTCGGCCTGCATCGATTGCCCCTCGACGAAAAACGCGATCGCAGCCGGCAGCTTCATGGTGCGAGCACGCGTGCCGCCGCGAGCGACTTGGCCCACTCGAGACTCCAATCGCGCGGTTCGGACGCGAGGCGCGCGAATGTCCACAAACGCACCCGCTCGCGATCGACGCCGAGCAGATCGGAAAAACGCGCGATCAACGCCATCGGATCCGCGTTGAAACGGTCTTCGCAATTGAACAGATGCTGCGTCGCATCGTAAGCCGGATCGCCGACGAACGGCTTCGGATCGATCGCGAGCCAGCGTTCGCGTTCCGCCGCCAGCACGTTGCCGGCATGCAGGTCGGTGGCGAGAAGCACGTCGCCCGGTCGCGCGCGTGCCATTTCTTCCATCACGCGCAAGCCTTCACGCGTGAGGTCCGGGTCGGGCCATCGATCGGCGTCGGCTAGCGACGAGTCGATCCAGTGGCGCGCCATCACCGACAACGGCCTGAAGGGGTGCGGTTCCGCGGGGCGACGCCACATTCGATTCAGCAACTGCGCCACCACCACGTCTTGTTCCGGTTCCGGCCGCGTCCGCAGCAACGTGCCCGGCACACATCGTTCGAGCAGCATTGCATTGAGCGCGTCGTCGGCGTCGATCACGCGCGCGGTCGGATCGCCGTTCCAGAAACGCAGCGCGGCGATCTCCTGCGCGGCTTCCATGTGCGGCAAACCGAGCTTGAGCACCACTGCTGCGCCATCGGCCGCGACGGCCGGCGCCACCCAGGAACACATGCCGGTTTGAAACGGCTCGCCGAGCGTGAGCGACCAGCGCGTTCGAAGTTCGCGCAATGCGGCCGGCAGGCGCTCGAGCCATGCCGCCCACTCGGGCCGCTCGCTGCACGTTTTCGCAAGACTCGGCGGAATCGGAAATTCGTCAGCCATGCCTCAGCGTACCTCGCGCCTCATTCGCCGGCGATGCAGCGCCACGCCGGCCACGACGAAGATCACGATGCTCAACACGCTTTGATAGCCCGGCGACGCCACCAGCTCGCGGCCGGATTCCACCTGAACGAAACCGTTCACCAGCAATACGTCGATCAGCGCATTGCCGATTGCGTGTGCAAGCACCGGCGGCCATACCGAATTCGTCAGCAATCGCAGTTCACCGTAGACGATCGATACCGCAACCAGGCTCGGAATCGCCATCGCGACGAATGCGCCAAGCGCAAGGTTGGTCGCGCTCTGCAGCGCCGCCGGATCGACGAGGAAAAGGAAGTACGGCACGTGCCAGCCGGCCCAGATCAGACCGACGGCAACGTGTCCGACGAAGTCGCCGATTCCGAGCGAGTGCAGTTTCGGTGTGAGGTAACCGCGCCACGCGAACTCCTCGAAGATGTTCTTCACGAACGACGGCGCCAGTCCGTACGCGAATACCCACAACAGGTCCGGCACCGAACCTTCGAGTGCAGTCCAGCCCAGCAATGCGCCGATCGCCACCACGATCGCCGCGCACAGCGGATGCACCAGCATCGCCGCGGCCCATCCGAGCGGATTGGCGCGAAACGCCGGCGCCAGTCCGAAGTCCTTCCAGCCGTCGCCGGCAAACCCGCGCAGCAGCAGCACCATGGCGAGCGGCGTCACCAGCCACAGCAGCAAGCCGAGTCCCTGCGCAGACGCGTCGTCGATGCGCGACTGCAACGCCGCCGCGATCCAGCCGACGCTCCACACGGCCACGGTGAATATCGCGACGTTGCGCAGCGTCGTGCGCCGATTCACGTCGCTCACCGCCGCATGCATACTCGACCATCCGTCATCCAACGCCCCTTCAAATCATGAACACAGCCGGACTTTCGCAAGCTCGTCTCGCCCGCATGCATGACACCATGAACGGCCACGTTGCGCGTGGCGACTTACCGGGACTCGTCACGTTGGTGTGCCGCCGCGGCGAAGTTCACGTCGACGCCATCGGGCAGCAAGCCGTCGGCGGATCGAAACCGATGCAGCGAGACACGCTGTTCCGCATCGCGTCGATGACCAAACCGATCACCGCGGTGGCGACGATGATACTCATCGAGGAAGGCAGGCTGCGCCTCGACGATCCCGTCGATCGCTTCCTTCCGGAACTCGCCAACCGCCGCGTACTGGCGCGGATCGACGCACCGGTGGACGAAACGGTGCCGGCGCACCGGCCGATCACCACGCGCGATCTGCTGACGTTCCGCTTCGGGATGGGATTCGTACTCGCGCCTCCCGGCAAGTATCCGATCCAGAAAGCCATCGGCGACGCCGGTCTGTTGCCCGGACCCAACCCGTCGCCGATGCCGCCGGACGAGTGGATGAAGAAGCTCGGTTCGCTGCCGTTGCTGCATCAGCCCGGCGAGCAATGGGCGTATCACACGGGATCCGACGTGCTCGGCGTGCTCGTCGCGCGCGCCGCCGATCAACCGTTCCCAACATTCCTGCACGAGCGCATTTTCGCGCCGCTCGGCATGAAAGACACCGCGTTTCACGTACCGCCGGAAAAGCTCGGTCGATTGCCGCCGTCGTACGTGGCCGATCCGGGTACCGGCAAACTGAAACTGCACGACGATCCGGCGGACAGCCGCTGGGCCAAGCCGCCGGCATTCGCATCCGGCGGCGGCGGCCTGGTGTCCACCGTGGACGACTATCTGGCGTTCTGTCAGATGCTGCTCGACAAGGGGCGTTATGGTCGCGAGCGGATTCTGTCGCGGCCGTCGGTCGAACTGATGACCACCGACCAGCTGACGCAACAGCAGAAGGCCGCCGCGAGTCTGTTCTTCGGCGACGGCGTCGGCTGGGGCTTCGGCGTTTCGGTGGTCACGCGACGCACCAACCTGTTCGCCCCCGGACGCTTCGGTTGGGACGGCGGCATCGGCACGTCCGGGTACACCGACCCCGCGGAAGAACTCATCGGCATCCTGATGACGCAGCGGATGATGGATTCGCCGAGTCCGCCGAAAGCGTTCGTGGACTTCTGGTCTGCTGCGTATCAGGCAATCGACGACTGACTCCGTCGCTCACGTCGGCGGCGGATTCTTCAAGCGCCACCTGAAATCGCAGAACGCCGCGCCCTTCATGAGCGTTTGCGTACGGGTGAACTGCCAATCGGGCCGCAACGACGCCTCGTTGGCGAAGTCCACGCCGCAGGTGAGCAGTGCGCCGATCTCCGGTTCGCCGATGGCACGGAAATGCTCGGCGAACCGACACTTCGTCATGTTGACGCCGAACGTCGTATCGGTGTCTTCGACGACCTCCGATTCCACCGGAAACATGCTCGGCGCGCCACTGCTGCGCGGGTGCAGATTGCGCGCCTGTATGCGCCGCGCCTGCCACTTCGCATAGTCGTTGGCGATCGCGCTTCCCACGATGCCGAGCGCACGCTCCTTGCCGAGTTCCTGCTCCATCGCCTTCACGATCGGAATGACCGCGCGCGCCTGAATCTTCACCGCTTCGAGTATGTCGGGCTTGCTCATCGTCGCACCGGCGGGATCGATTTGATCGAAGCAGCGAACTTCGCGTGCGTCGCCGCATCTACCGGGCGATGTCTCGCCTTGGTGCCGGCTGGGTATCTGCCGAGGAAGTTGTCGCCCTTCAGATTGTTCGACGGACGCACCGGCCTGCGCTCGAATCCGCCGCCGCAGTTCGGGCACACGTTTTCGAGCACTTCGTCGACGCACGTCGCACAGAACGTGCATTCGAACGAGCAGATGCGCGCTTCCGCCGACTCGGGCGGAAGCGCTACGTTGCAGTGTTCGCAGTTCGGCCTGAGTTCGAGCACGATCCCCTCGACGCCACCGTTAGCCAGGCACGCGCTCGAACGTGGGTATCCCACTCGGTATTTGATGGAACGCCTGCTTGTCGATCGTGAAGATCGCCATCTGCGGGGTGCCGTACAGCGACGGGTCGTCCATCGTTCCCACCTTGACGATGGCGGCGCCGGGCAAACCCGCGGATCGCGTCGTCAGATGCGTGCCGCACTCGCCGCAGAATTCGCGCGTCACCCCATTCGGCAGGTCTTTACGCTTGAACGCTTTTGGCGCGCCCTTCGTGTATTTGAAGCCCGACTCCGGCATCGCCATGATCACGTTCGGGCTGCCGCCGGTGAGGTACTGACACTCGCGGCAATGGCACTGACCCTTGAACACCGGCTCGCCTTCCGACTGATAGCGCACCGCTTTGCAATAACAACCGCCTTCGAATTTCATTGCTGACTCTCCGTCTGATGCTTGCTCCGCCCGTGCCGATGATCGCACACTCTCGCGCATGCGAGTGGCTACCTGGAACATCAACGGACTGCGTGCCCGTCTGGACTATCTGCGCTTCTGGTTGCAGTCGCGCAAACCGGATGTGGTCGGCCTGCAGGAACTGAAAATCACCGACGACGAATTCCCGGCGGAGTTCTTCTCTGAGCTCGGCTATCACGCCACCACGTACGGGCAGAAGGCGTGGAACGGCGTCGCGGTGCTGAGCTTGCGCCCTGCGGAAGTGCTCGAACGAGGCCTGCCGGGTGAGGACGACTTCGGCGCGCGGCTGTTGCGCGTGAAAGTCGACGAGTTGCAGTTCACCACGGTCTATTGTCCCAACGGCAAAGACCTCGGCCACGACGACTTCCCGAAGAAACTCGCGTGGTTCGATTCGTTGTTGCGCTACTGGGCGACGCAAGACCGCAACACGCCCGCGGTACTGTGCGGCGACTTCAACCTCGTTCCCACGGCGCTCGACACCTGGCTTACCGGCGACACCGACGATCTGATCTTCCACACCAAGGCCGAACGCGATCGATTCGCCGCCCTGCTCGATCTCGGCTTGACCGATCTGTTCCGGCAACGCCATCCCGACAAGAAAGCGTTCTCGTGGTGGGACTATCGCGGCGGCGCATTCCACAAGGGGCAAGGCTTGCGGATCGACATGGTGCTGGCGACCGCCGCGGTCGCGCAGCGCGTGAAGGAAGTGGAGATCGATCGCGACTATCGCAAGAAGGTCGAAGGGTTCATCGCTTCGGATCACGCGCCGGTGTTTGCCGACCTCGACTAGCCTCAGCGCGCGCCGGCGTTCGGATCGTGGTATTTGCCTTTGCCCATCACTTTGTCGCTGCGGTGCGTCTTGTCGAGCGCGGCGACGGGATCCGCGTCGGGGGGAAGATCGGTTACTTTCGTTCGCGCCTCGATGCGATCGTTGGCAAACGATAGCGCCTGTGCCGACAGATAGCCGCCGGTACCTGCCGAGCGCACGATCACGATGATCTCGTCGCGCTTGTCGCCGTCGATATCGGCGAGGCGTACGTCCTCGATCGTGCCGTCGCGCGGCAGCAGAACGCCGGATTCGAAAATCGTCGTATCGCCCGGTTGCGCGGCGCTCGCGGCATACAGCCGCACCGTGTAGCTGCCGATCGAGCGCGCTTCGAAATCGCCTTCCGCGACGATTGCAGTCTGGTTCTCGGGCAAAGCGAATCTTCTTCACGTAGCGCACGCTCGTTTCAGAAGGCTCCGCCGCTGCCAACGAAGCCGCCGCACACACCGTCAACAACGCCGCAACGAAACCTCGGTTCATCCATCTACTCCTGTTGATCGTCGTCATCATCGCGCAGTTCTTCCTCGGTCGGCCGCTCGAACCAGGAAGCCCAGAGATCCAGGTATCGCTCTTCGATCGGAAACGTACCGGACGGCAGATTCGCGTTGCGCGCCGACAGGCGCCGCCACTGTTCGTCGCGGGTAATGTCCAGGAAGCAAACGACGGTACGCGCGCCGAGTGCTTTCGCGCGAGCCCGATAGTCGTCGCGTTCGGCGCGACTCCACACGCCCCAGTCGATCACCACGTCGACACCTCGCCGCAACGCCGCCGCCGCAACCTGCCACTGCAACGCTTCGACCGCCGTTCGCCGCTCACTCGGCGCGCCTTTCATCACTTCCGGCGCTTCGGGCTCGGGGCCGAACAGTTCGAACAACCATTCGTCTGCGGTGAGACGCAGCGCGGGCTGATCCTGCTCGATCTGTTTCGCGAGGGTCGTCTTACCGGAGCCCGGCAGTCCGCAGGTGAGAAACAGCGTTGCCACTCAGGCAGCGTCCGGCGGGAACCGCGACGGCATTTCGAACGGTTCGTTCTCATAGACCTCGATCCATGGCAATCCGCGACCTGTTTCGGCAATCGCTCGATGCATGCGTCCGTCGCGCTTCATCACCGCGTCGGCGAGCGCGACCAGCGTCTCGTTGGGACGTGCGTTCGACGATGCCGCGCGCAGCGCGCGCGCGATCACGAACTCGCTGGTACGCGGATTGTGCCGGCACGCGGCGATGAACGCGGTTGCGGTCGAGCGTCCGATGCCCGCCCGGCAATGCACCAGCATCGGACCGGCGCCAGTCGATCCATCGAGAAACGCGATCAGCTCGCGCGCGTGATCGTGCGTCGGCAGGTCTGTCCTTCGGTCGGCATGTGTATGTCGTGAAAGCGAAGCCGCAGATGCCGTCCGGCATAGGCGCTACCGAGTCGCGGAAACGCGAAGTCGGGATCGAGCACGCTGACGACGCGCTCGGCTGGCGCGCCGCGACGACTTCAGCAACCCACGACAAAGGACACACGAGAATCGTCATCGCGGGCGGCCGACGCGCGACATCATCCGGCGCGTGCGCGCTTGCGTTCTTCCCGTTCCAGCCTCACGGCCACCATCACCGCACCCGGGTCGATGGCGCGCGCGGCTACGGCGATTTCCCGATCGAGCCTCGGTCCGTTCACGCGATACGCCGCGCCGGCCGCGTCGCGCAGCAGAAAATAGCCGTCGACCATTTCGCGGCGGAACGAGACGTGATCCATCGTGATCGGCGACGTGAACCGCTCCAGCCACGCCTGCAACTTCTCGTTCACCTCGTCCTCGCGATAGACGCGCGCAGATTCGAACTGCGCGCACGCGAGCGCGAACAACACCGTTTGATCGCCGCGCTTCTTCGGCAACAGCGCGAGCGGCCCCGCATTGACGAGCCGCTTCACCACACTCAGCACCTGTTCGTGATTCAAAGCCATACGTCCCGCACCTCGTTGCGGTGATGTTCGTCTTCAACGCGCCTTGCGTCTTACGACCGGTCGCTGCGGCTTGCGACGCGCGACCTCTTCGAATCCGGCCGCGTCGTACATCGACTTCGAACCGAACCACATCGAATCGTCGCGGCCGCGTTCGTTCTTGTCCACCGGATACGCTTCGAGCAAACGCGCGCCGCACTTCTTCGCATAGGCGATCGCACCGCGGAGGAGTTCGTGCGCAACGCCTTCGCCGCGAAATTCCGCCGGCACCACGAAACAGACGATCGACCACACCGGTTGATCGTCCACCGCCTTCATGACTTGCGAACGCTTCAACTTCGCGTAGTCCTCGCGCGGGCCGAGCGACACCCAGCCGACCGGCGTCTTGCCGCGGTATCCGATCAGACCCGGCGGCTTGCCGCTATCGACCAGTCGCTTCAGTGCAGCTCGGTTCGCGTTGGCGCGCGTCATGCCGGCCGGTACTTCGGACTCGCCGCTGCGACGATAAAACATGCACCAGCAGCCACGCGCAATCGAACAGCCTTTCGCGTTGAAGATGGCTTCGAGGTCGCCCCAGCGTGCAGGGGTCAGCGGATGGACGGTCAGTTTCATTTCGATTCCGTTATGATCGCGACGATTTCAAATGGGGGACCTGATGAAAATTCGATTCGCGATACTGGGTTTGGCGATTCTATCGGGCGTCGCGCTCGCCGCAACGTCGGGCACCGTCGGCGTGATGATCGGCGCGCCACCACCCGGCCGGAACAGGTCACGCTCGAGAACTGGCTGTCACCGGCGTTCAACGCGTGGTCGTTCGAGCATCTCGAAGCGATTCTGCCGACGACCACGGTAGACCGCGGCAACGGTGCAGTCAGCGCGCTCGAGCGCGACCGTACGACCTCGGCAACTTCGAATTCGCCGATTTCACCGGCAAGAATCGCAACCTCTGCGCAGTTCCTCGAAGACCAGCACATCGATGCGCTGGTGCTGTGGTCGCACGGCAAGCTGCGCCAGGAGGTCTACCGGAACGGCGAGACGGCGCGTACGCGTCACCTGATGATGTCCGTCACGAAGTCGTTCACCGGGCTGGTGGCCGAAATGCTGATCGCCGAGGGCAAGCTCGACGAGACGAAACAGGTCACCGATTACGTGCCCGAGCTGAAGGGCAGTGCCTACGACGGCGCGACGCTGCGCAATCTGCTCAACATGGAAATCGGCATCGACTTCTCCGAGGTCTACGACGATCCCAATTCGACGATCTACCAGTTCAGCTACGCCGCCGGTTCCGACCGATACCGCCCGGCGTGAAAGCGTTCCCGTCGCTGTATGAATTCCTGCCCTCCTGCGAAGAAAGGCGAACACGGTAAGGACTTCCACTACGTCACTGCGAATTCCGAGGTGCTCGGCTGGGTGGTGGAAAAGGTCGCCGGCAGCGGCTTTGCGCACGCGTTCGAACAGAAGCTGTTCACCAAAATCGGGCGGAACGCGACGCGTTCGTACGCCAGACCCGCACGGCAAAGCCGTTTCAGGCGGCGGCCTCAACATTACGGCGCGCGACGCGCTGCGGCTGGCGGTGATGATGTCGCGCGAAGGCAACTTCAACGGCCAACAGATCGTGCCGGCCGCGGTGGTTGCCGAAGATCGCCGCGGGCAGCACGCCGCGGCCGAGCCTCTGGGGCAACGAGAATGGCGGGCACGATCACTCGTACATGTCGCAGTGGTATATCGACCATTCGACCGGCGTCGTGTCTGCCGCGGGCATCCACGGCCAGACGATCTACTTCCTGCCGAAGAGCGACATCGCGATGGTCACGCAGTCTTCGTATCCGGAGGCGGACGGTCCGTTCTTCGGCGTGCTCGACGGCTTCTTCGCTGCGGTCGCGAAGGAACTGAAGGGAAAACCGTAGGTCATTCGAGAGCCGTGCACAACACGGCGGGGATCGACCCCGCCGTTTCGACGTGCGCATTCAGGCGCCCATGAACGTCAGTATCAGCTCGAGTTGCGCTTCGAGCATCGGCACGCCGGTGTGAATGCCGCGTCCGAGTCGTCGCGCGAGTTCGAGCAGGCGCGTCTGCTCGGGCGCAACCACGCACTCCGCGACGAGCGTGCTGCGTTCGATCACGGACTCCGGGAACGGCAATGCGTCGTCCGGCTTGCATGCCGAGCGACGTGCCGTTGATCGCGATGTCGAATCGGCGCGGCTCTGATCGAGGTCAGTGGTGACGGTGATGCCGGGAAACGCGCGGCGAACGCGCACCGCGAGTTCGTCTGCCTTCGACCGCGTCCGATTGACGATGCAGAGCGACGCGCAACCGTGCTTCGCCAGCGCGAACGCCACAGCCGAAGCGGCGCCGCCGGCGCCGGCCAACAGGCAGCGAGCCCCGGCGACACGATGGCCGGCACGCGTGAGTCCGCCGACGAAACCCTCACCGTCGAGAATCGTGCCGACGAGCCGGCCGTCAGGACGCCGGCAGATCACGTTGACGGCGCCGACCAGACGCGCTTCCGGCGTCAACTCGTCGAGTAAGTCCGCCACCGCGATCTTGTGCGGCATCGATACGATCGCGCCGGCGAAGTTGCCCACCTGTCGCAATGCCGCAACGCAATTCGCCAGACCATCGGTGCCGACGTGCATCGGCACCAGCACGAATGCGCCGAACGTTCCGCGCCGCTCGAGCAGCGCGTTCACCATCGCTGGGCTGCGCGACCGGGCGACCGGGTCGGCAATCAGGCCGAGAATCTTCGTCGCACCGGTTATCGACATTGTTTTGCCCCCTGCGTCGATCCGTCAGGACCCGGATGGATAGACGACTTCGTCGTCGGCGATCCGTTCGCCGACGATCAGGTACGTGAAAGTCTCGGCGCCGGTATTGTCGAGGTAGTGCGCTTCGGCCTGCCCCGCCGGAAAGCAGACGAAGCTACCGGACGTAGTTCGAACTGTCCGGCGTCCGAGATGCAACGTCGCGCGGCCGCTGAGTGCGTACAGATGCTCCTCCTCCTTCGTGTGCCAATGACCGGGTTTCGTATTCGATCCGGGCGGCAACTCCAGCAAGCCGACGCCGACCTTTGCGGCGCCGCCGACATCGCCGAGCGCTTTGCCGTGTATCTCCCGGTCGGTTCCCGCGTACCAGGTTTCGAACGCCACTTCGCCGACGTGCACTGGATGCTTCACGTTCGCTGCTACGAAATTGCCGGTTCCGCGCGCACCGGAAGGTCGGCGAGCGCGGGCGCGGTTCGCATCCGCAATGTCGCGATGGCGCTGACGAACAACAGCGCAGCGAGCAGCAGCAGACCGCCGGTGAAACTACCGGTCGCCTCTTTCACGAGCCCCACCGCATAGGGGCCGACGAATCCGCCGAGGGCGCCGATCGTGTTGATCAACGCGATGCCGCCCGCGGACGCGCTGCTCGTCAGGAAGCGGCCCGGCAGCGCCCAGAACGGACCGCGGCTGCCGAGATCGCCGATCGCCGCAATGGTCAGCGCAATCATGCCGGGCACCGGCGACACCATGAACGCGCTCAGCGTGAAACCGACCGCCGCGATGAACGCCGGCACCGCGATGTGCAGAATCCGCTCGCCGGTGCGATCGGAATTCACGCCGATGACCACCATGCCGATCGCCGCGCCGATGTACGGAATCGCCGAAATCAAGCCGACTTCGAGATCGGTGAACCCCGACAGACCCTTGATGATCTGCGGCACCCACAACGTCAGACCGTAACTGCCGCACTGACACGCGAACATGATCAGCGCCAGCAACCACACCGTCGGGTGCAACAACGCCTGGCGCAGACCCACGCCGTGACGCGCCAGCGCCGCCTTCTGTTCTGCCTCGATGCATTCGCTCAGCCACGCGCGTTGATCGGGCGCCAGCCAGCGCGCCTGCGCAGGGCCGTCGGGCAGGTACGCCCAGACGACCACTCCGAGCACGATCGCCGGCGCGCCTTCGAGCAGGAACAACCATTGCCAGCCGGAGAGGCCCAACAGCCCATGCATGCCGAGCAGCAGTCCGGCGACCGGTCCGCCGACGACGATCGCGAGCGGAATGCCGATCATGAACATCGACACGGCTCGGGCGCGCTGTTCGGCCGGATACCAGTTCGACAGGTAATAGATGATGCCGGGCAGGAAGCCCGCCTCGGCGACGCCGAGCAGGAATCGCAACACGTAGAAGCTCATCGGACTGCGCACGAACATCATCGCCACCGCGAGCACGCCCCACGTGACCATGATGCGCGCGATCCAACGCCGCGCGCCGACGCGCGCCAGTATCAGGTTGCTGGGAATTTCGCACAGCGCGTAGCCGATGAAGAACACGCCGGCGCCGAATCCATAGATCGACGCGCTGAAGCCGAGATCCTGGTTCATCTGCAGCGCGGCAAAACCGACGTTCACGCGGTCGAGCCATGCAACGATGTAGAGCAGCAGCAGGAACGGGATCAGGCGCCACGTCACCTTCGCGATCGTCGCGCTTTCGAGCCCCTCTCTCGACATCACCGAATCCCCCTCGTTCGTCAGCCGGTCGCGTCGCGCAGTGCGCTGCCCATCATCTGTTCGATCACGTGGCGCGTCATCGCCTGCGCCAGTTCGTGCTCGCCGATGAATACCTTGCCGGCGTTCTCCTTGCGCAGCAGCGCTCGCCTCTTCGTCGCTGTGCGTGCGCACCACCGTCTTCGACGTTCGGGTTCAGCGTCCGCGCGATCTCGATCATCTTGCGCGCACTGAACGTGTCGGGCGTCGCGATCACCAGCATCGCGCGCGCGCGCGATGTGCGCCTGGATCAGCACTGCCGGCTCGGACGCATCGCCCGAGACGGCCGGAATGCTCCTGCGCGCAGCTGCTCGACGAGTTCGCGATTCTGCTCGGCGACCACGAACGGAATGCCGCTGCTGCGTCAAGCGCTTCGCGCGATCCGCTCGCCCACGCGACCGTAGCCGACCAGCACCACCTGGCCGGTCAACAGGTACTCTGGCTCACCGTCATCGGCAGTTCGGCCAGCGGATCGTCGCGGCGCTCCAGTCGCGCGCGCAAGCGCCGAACGCGCCGCGGATCCAGCGTCTGCAGCGGCTCGATCGGCGTTGAACATCAGCGGGTTCAGCGCGATCGAAATCAGCGCGCCGGCGAGGATCAGGCTCTGCCCTTCGGCCGGCAGCAGATCCAGCGACACGCCGAGGCCCGCCAGGATGAACGAGAACTCGCCGATCTGCGCGAGGCTCGCCGACACCGTCAGCGCGGTGTTGAGCGGGTAGCGGAACGCCAGCACGAGCAGCGAACGCCGCCAGCGTCTTGCCGATCATGATGATCGCGACCACCGCGAGCACGTGCAGCGGCTCGCGCACCAGCATCGCCGGGTCGAACAGCATGCCGACCGAGACGAAGAACAGCACCGAGAACGCGTCGCGCAGCGGCAGCGACTCCTCGGCCGCGCGGTGGCTGAACTACGATTCGCGCAGCACCATGCCGGCGAAGAACGCACCGAGCGCGAACGACACGCCGAACAGCTCCGCCGAACCGTACGCGATGCCCACCGCCGCCGCGATCACGCACAGCGTGAACAGCTCGCGCGAGCCCGTGCGCGCGACCTGCCACAGCAGCCACGGAAACACGCGCCGGCCGACGACCAGCATGAACGCGACGAACAGCGCGACCTTGCCGAGCGTGACGCCGAACGCGGTCAACAGATCGCCGTTGGACATTTCGGCCTCGGCGCCGTTGCCGCCCAGCCAGCCCGACAACGCGCGGCAGCAGCACGAGCACCAGCACCATCACGAGGTCTTCGACGACCAGCCAGCCGACGGCGATGCGACCGTTGATCGATTCGAGCATGGCCGCGGCTTTCGAGCGCCCGCAGCAGCACGACCGTGCTCGCTACCGACAGCGCCAGACCGAACACGATGCTGGCGCCGAGGCTCCAGCCCCACCACGTGGCCGTCAGCGCGCCGAGCGCGGTCGCGACGGCGATCTGCACGATCGCGCCCGGCAGCGCGATCCGGCGCACGTCGAGCAGATCGTCGAGCGAAAAGTGCAGACCGACGCCGAACATCAGCAGCATCACGCCGATCTCGGCGAGCTGCTGCGACAGCTCCATGTCGGCCACGAAGCCGGGCGTCGCCGGGCCGATGATGACGCCGGCGACCAGATAGCCGACGAGCGCGGGCAGGCGCAGCCGCACCGCGATCAAGCCGAGCACCAGCGCCAGCCCGAGCGCGGCCGCGATCGTCGTGATCAGGCTGATGCTATGCGGCATCGACTATGCCGGCCGCCAATTCGCGCGTCAGATCCGCCGCGGGAATCTCGCGGAATCCGGTCGGATTCTGGCCGCACCACAACGGCGTGAAGTCGCCGCTGCCTTGCGCCTCCGCTTTCGCGCGGATCGGCGCCAGTGCGGCACCCGCCAACGGAAACGCCGGCACCGACGTCGACATCGGACCCTGCTCGCGAACGATGCGATTGACGATGCCGCGCGCCGGTCGTCCGGTGAACACGTTGGTCAACGCGGTATGCCGCGCCGCATCGCTCTTGAGGGCCGCGCGATGCACTGCGCTGATGGTGACTTCGGGGCACAACAGATACGCGCTGCCGACCTGCGCGGCCGCCGCGCCGAGCGACAGCACCGCGGCAACTCCCTTTGCGTCGGCGATGCCGCCTGCGGCGACAACCGGCACCTTCACCACCCGCACGATCTGCGGCAGCAGCGCGAAGATGCCGATCTGCGTGGTGATGTCGCTGCTCAGAAACATGCCGCGATGCCCGCCCGCTTCGACACCCTGTGCGATGACGACATCGGCGCCGTGATCCTCGAGCCACCGCGCCTCGTCTACCGTGGTCGCCGACGACAGCACTGTGGCGCCCCACGCTTTCACGCGATCGACGAGATCGGCGGACGGCAGGCCGAAGTGGAAGCTGACGACCGGCGGCGCGAATTCGCTCAGCAGGTCGGCCAGCCCCGCATCGAACGGCCGACGGCCGCCGCCTTCCGGAATACCGGCGGGATCGATCGCGAACTCGCGGTAGTACGGCGCGAGTCCGCCGCGCCACGCCGCTTCGCGCGCCGCATCGGCGACCGGCGGCACGTGGCAGAAACAATTCACGTTGAACGGACGGTTCGTGCCGGCCCGCACCGACTTCAACTCCGCGCGCATCGCATCCGCCCCGAACATCGCGGTCGGCAGCGAACCGAGTCCGCCGGCGTTGCTGACGGCGATCGCGAGTGCGCTGCCCTGCACGCCGGCCATCGGCGCCTGAATGATCGGAATCGATATGCCGAGGCGCTTCTGCAGGTTCCTGTCCATGATTTCGTGTACCTATATACGTACGTCATGTGTCGCGCCGTGCGACCCGGCGGCCCTCCCGCGCCGGTGTCCGATTGCAGCATACCGTGCGTCCGGCTGATCCAGAGAATCGATACAAGACTGCTCTTTCGGATTTTTCGCTCGTAGCATCGCGGTGTTGGTCAACCGGGGCACACGCGATGGCACGTCCGTTTCCGACCGATAACCCGCTCCTGCAGGGTGGCTTCGAGCCGATCCGCATGGAGTGCGACAACGCCGATCTCTTCGTCCACGGCGAACTTCCGTCCGAGCTGAACGGGACGCTGTACCGGATCGGTCCGAATCCGCAGTTCGCGCCGCGCGGCCGGTACAACCCGCTGCAGGCCGACGGCATGGTCCACGCGTTTCACGTCGCGGATGGACGCGTGGCCTATCGCAACCGTTGGGTGCGCACGCAACAGTGGACGCTCGAACGCGCGGCCGGCCGCGCGCTGTTCGGTACGTCGGGCGATCCGCGCGACACGGATCCGGAAGTCGCGGGGGTGCGCACCGACGGCGTCGCGAATACCCACATCGTCTCGCATGGCGGCAAACTGCTGGCGCTCGAAGAAGGACACGGCCCCATCGAGATCGATCCGCGGTCGCTCGATACGATCGGGCCGTGGACCTTCGATCACCAGTTGCCCGGCAACATGACGGCGCATCCGAAGATCGATCCGATCACGGGCGAGATGCTGTTCTTCGCGAACTTCCCGTCGCGCGCATTCACCGGAGAAATCACGTTCTTCGTCGCCGACGCGCAGGGTCGCATCGTGCGTCATCAATCCGTGCAGGGGCCGTTTCCGGCGCTGGTGCACGACTTCGCGATCACCCACGACTACGTGATCTTCGCGGTGTGTCCGCTGACGTTGTCGATAGAGCGCGCGCGTGCGGGCGGTGCGCCGATCGCATGGGAGCCGTACCTCGGCACACACGTCGGGGTGTTGGCGCGCGACGGCCGCGCCGAAGACACGCGCTGGTACACGGGCGATGCATGCATGGCGTGGCATTCGATGAACGCGTTCAACAAAGGTCCGCGGATCTTCATCGATGTCTGCCAGCAGGAAGCCCCCGCGTTTCCGGCGGCGCATGGTCCGATGCCGGAGGAAACATCGCTGCGCCAGTATCTGACGCGCTGGACGATCGACCGGTCCGAAGGCGAGGAATTCGGGATGCAGCGCCTCAGCGACGTCGTCTGCGAGTACCCGCGCATCGACGAGCGCCGCGTCGGCCTGGCCTATCGATACGGATACGTCGCGTGCATCGGCGGTCCGGGCACGGGCGACATGTTCCACCGCGCGATCGGGCGATTCGACCACGACACCGGCGAGATGCAGACATTCCACGCCGGCGATCGCTCGGCGGTGTCCGAACCGGTGTTCGTCGCGAGAGATGCGGGAAGCGGGCGAAGGCGACGGCTTCCTGTTGGCGACGATCTTCGACGAAGCGCGCAACGCGAGCCAGCTCGCGGTGTTCGATGCACAGCACGTCGCGGACGGCCCGATCGCCCGCGCCGACCTCGATCACCGCGTGCCCATGGGATTTCACGGTTCGTGGCGCGACGCAGCCCTGGGTTAGGACGCGTGAGCGTGCCGCTCGTCGAATCGAGTTCACTGACGCTTGTCGCGCCACGCGTTCTTCTTGCCGGTTCGCAGCTTCGTCCGCGTCTCGCGTTTGACGCGCGCGGCGAGTCGCGCGTCGTGTTCGGCGAGGAAGTTCTCGACCGCGGCGCGATCCCAATTGACGAGGCAGCGCAGCGCCCAACTCATCGCCTTCACGACCATGTCTTCGCGATCGTCGATCAGCAGATTCGCGATCGCGAGCGTGCGTTTCGTATCGCCGGCGCCGCCGTGCGTCTTGGTGTTGAGCACCACCGTCGACACCAGCGCCGCCCGTCGCCGCCACAGGTCGTCGCTCTTCGCCCAGCGCCGCACGTCGGCGTCGCGAATCAGACCGCGCAACCATGCGGCGCCGGCAATGTAGATGCCGTAGCCGTCGACTTCGTCCCACGACGAGTTGCCGGCGCCCAGCGCCTCGACCGTCGCGAGATCGAGTTGCGACAACGCCGTCGAGTGCTTGTTGATCAGTTCCCAACCGACCCAGCGGGCGCGATTCGCTTTCATTTCCGACGACGCGGCGATGGCCGCGCCGATCGCCACTACGTCGGCGGCGTCGGCGTTCTTCACCAACGCGCTCAGGCGTTTGCGGACGTCGCGCGCGCCCGGCACGCCGGCGCCGCTTCGACAGGATCTCGTCGATCGCACTGCGCGCCAGCCGATCCCGCTCGGCTTTTGACAGCCGCTGCGTCGGCGACGTCGCGGCCCGTTTTGCCATCCGCGAGACTCCCTCGATATCGGACGGGGAATTCTCGCTCGCAAAATCGTCCGCGTCGCCGTCACGGCACTCGCAGTATGATCCGTCGTTCCCGCATCACGCTTCGTAGGAGAACGATCATGGCTCAAGCTTTGCGAACGCTCGGCCGCTCCGGGCTCAAGGTATCGCCGCTGTGCCTCGGCGCAATGAACTTCGGCAACGATCAGTTCGGCTGCGACGAGAAAGCGTCGATCGCGATCATTCACGCGTATCTGAACGCCGGCCACAATTTCATCGACACCGCCAACGTCTACTCGGCGACCAAGTCGGAAACGATCGTCGGCAAGGCCGTGAAAGACCGGCGCGATTCGGTCGTGATCGCAACGAAAGCGTCGTCGCCGCTCGGTCCGGGGCCATTCGACTCCGGCTCCAGCCGCAAGCACGTCGTAAAGGCGTGCGAGGACAGCCTGCGCGGCTCGACACCGACTACATCGATCTGTATCAGATGCATCGCTACGACGAGGCAACGCCGCTCGAAGAGACGCTCAGCACGCTCAACGACCTCGTCCGCCAGGGCAAGGTGCGTTACATCGGCGTCTCGAACTGGACCGCGTCGCAGATCGTCGAGGCCTGCCTGGTCATCGCCGCGAAAGGTTGGGAGCCGCTGGTCAGCCTGCAACCTCAATACAGCATTCTGACGCGCGACATCGAAGTGGAGATTCTGCCGGCCTGCCAGAAATTCGGACTCGGCATCATTCCATGGAGCCCGCTCGCCGGCGGCATGCTCACCGGCAAATACAAGGCGAACGAGGAACCGCAACAGGGCACGCGCTTCGCGGCACCGGGGCCGTTCCAGGCGATCTGGCGCACGCGCGCCCTGAACGAACGCAATCACGCGATCGTCTCCGTCGTGCTCGAGGAAGCTGGCAAGCTCGACGTCTCGCCGATCGCGCTGGCGTTGGCGTGGAACCTCGCCCGGCCGGGCATCGTCTCGCCGATCATCGGGCCGAAGAACGAACAGCAGCTGAAAGACAACCTGGCCGCGCTCGACGTGACGCTTCCTGCCGACACCATCGAGCGGATCGACGCTGCAAGCGAGCCGCATCTGCCGTACCCGCACGATTTCATGAAGATGGCGCGGCAACTCACGGCGATGCTGGTTGCGCAGAACGCCAAGCGCTAACGGTCTCATCAAGGGGTGTCGCGATGGCGGGTTCGAAGCCCCGCATCGTCTACTTCGACATTCGCGGGCGTGCCGAGGCGATCCGGCTGATGTTCGAGGAGCTCGGCGTCGCGTACGACGAGCTGCGGCTGCGCAGCAGCGCGCAGTGGAAAGCGATGAAGCCGGACACGCCGTTCGGCGCGCTGCCGATCTACGAAGAAGGCGATCTGCGGTTCGCGCAGACCCAGGCGATATACCGCCACATCGCGCGCACTCGCGGTCTGTACGGCCGCGACGAGCGCGAGCGGATCGAGTGCGACGTGGGCGCCGAAGCGCTGAACGACGCGATCGAGAATCTGTGGCGGTTGTTCTGGGAACCGGACTACAAGGAGCAGCTCGAGGCGTTCGAGCGCGGGCCGCTCGCTGAAGCGCTGCTCGATCTCGAACGCTGGTTCACGCGGTCGTCCCGTCGCCGACCTACTGGGTCGGCGACGCGTTGACGTACGTCGACTTCGTCGCGTACCGATACCTCGATGAGATCGACGCGCTGTTTCCGGCCGCACTCGCCGCGCGTCCGGCGTTGTTCGCGTTCCACCGCGCGTTTCAGGCGCGCCCGCGCATCGCGGCATACATCGCGTCGGGCCGCCGCCCGTCGGCGTTCGGCATCGTCATCGACGGCGTGAAGATGGACCCGCGTCAGACGACTGCGTGAGCTTCGGGTCGCATACGCTGCAACTCGTCGGCGAAATCTGCCTTCAGGCGCGCATTTGCGCCGGATCGTAGATAGAACCGTTCCGATGCGATTCGATCGCCGCGCCACGTCTGGTGCGCCAGCTCTTCGATGCGCATCACGGTGTCGTCGGGACGGGTGAATTCGAATACCCAGTGAATCACCACCTGATCGCCGCTGATGAACACGGGCGCGATCAGCGACGTGACCACGTCCTTTGTGCGCGGCCAGCATCTTGCGCTCCGACTTCCATCAGCGCCGCGCGCGGACCGCGCGGCGGACTCAGGTTCTCCTGCATCGTTGCATCGTCGTGATAGAACGACTTCGATCGCCTGTCACGTGCTCGTTCGAGCAGCACACAGTCGACGAATTCCTGAACGCGATTTGCCGTGGGCATGTGTTTCTCCTGTCTAAGGAACGGATGGTTTGCACGCCAACATCACCGCGCCGAGCGATACGACCAGCGCGATCGATCCGCTCATCGTCAGACCGACGCTCGGCACGGATGCCGACGCGATGCAACGCTTCGCTGCCCGGCCGGATAGGTCGCCGACAGCATCAGCCCCGCCGCAATGGCGTACAACGAAATCGCGAGCATCCCCGCCCACACCGGCGCAAGTCTCCCGAACGACAGCTTCGGCCACAGCAGACCCACCGCGATCAGAAACGTGCCGGATCCGAGCGCCGCCGCGTGTGCGCCGCGCGCGACGTCGACGCGCTCGAAACCCGGAATGGCGAATCCCTGCAACAGCGCGAGAAAGAACAGCACCAACCCGGCAAGGCATAATCTGTGTTCGATGCGCGACATCGGCGGACTCCTCGATCGTTTCGATCGCCTGTGAACTTCGCTTTGATTAATATACCGACTGCTGGTCTGTATTTACCGTCTGATGGTCGGTTTTGTCAACTGTTGAGGCGACGGATGTGGTGAATCAAGCACAACGCAGAGAAACGACGATTGCGGAGATACTGCGCGTTGCGCGCGCATTGTTCGGCAAGCGCGGTTTCGCCGCGACCAGCATCGATCGAATTGCGGCCGAAGCCGGGCTCGCCAAGGGCGCCGTGTACCATCACTTCGCGTCCAAAGAGGCTGCTCTTCACCGCGGTGCTGGAGGCCGTTCAGGCCGATGTGGCGAAGTCGCCGCTGCCGGCTTCGGTCGCGCGCCTCACCGACCCGCTCGATCAGATCGCCGCGGGCGTTCTGCACTACCTGGTCTCAACCAACGAGCCGGATACGCGGCGCATTCTGCTGATCGACGGCCCTACCGTGATCGGCTGGCAGAAGTGGCGCGAAATCGACGCCCGCATATTCGGCGCGGGTGCGAAAGCCGCCATCACGTACGCGCTGGCGCCCGAACGTTAAAGCGGCACAGATCGATGTGATCGTTCACCTGCTGATGGGATCCGTTACCGAAGCGGCGCTCGTCTGCGCCAGCTCGCCGCGACCGAACGTGCAAGCGCGCGCGTTCGCCGCCGAGATTCGCGCAATGCTCGAAGGCGTGCGCGCCTCTCACGGCGCTGGCAAACCCCGGTGATCTGCTTTTTCTACGGAAAATCGCGCAGCTTGGTCCACGACGGCCGCGCCACGCAGCGCCTCAACCAGTCGGTCAGCGCCGGCAGATCGTGTTCGGCCGGATCGAGGTTGCCGTCGATGCGCCCCCCTTCGTTCGGTTGGCAGATCGTTCCGGCTACATTGAGGTCGGCGAACGTGAATGCGTCGCCGACGAGATAGTCGCGACCGGTCAACGCGGCATTGAGGATGCCGAGCGTGGCGAGTCGTTCCTTCTGCACCGTCGCCATCTGCTCGGCGTCGCGCGTGCGCCACGCCTTTTGCCAGTCGCGCCGGTCCATTTCGGCCTGCACCCAGAAGCTCCACTGATAGACGAGCGCGCGCTGGCGCGCATCGTCCGGCCACAGCGGACCCCCGTACGCGTCGGCGAGATACAGATTGATCGCCATCGATTCCCACACGATGCAACCGTCGTGATCGAGCACCGGGATGCGGCTGTTCGGATTGAGCGCGTGCAGCACCTCATGATCCGCAGCGGTGATGCCGTTCTGAAACAGCGGCACGTGCGTGTACGACAGGCCGAGTTCTTCCAGCGCAATCATCGAACGGCTCGCGCGCGACTTCGATGTGCCATATCCAGCAAATTCACGGCAAGCCGGAACTGCCGTTGGGCGTGCGCATCAAGGCCGTGTATCAGACAGACACGGTGGCCTTGCAGCCGGGCGATGCGGTGTTTGTCGTATCGGACGGCGTGTTCGAGGCCATGAATGCCGAGGGTGCGCTTTATACGCAGGAACGGCTCGATGCGGATTTGCGTTCGGGCATCGAGGCGCCCGTCACGGAGCTGGTGCAAAAGGTGACGCAAAACGTGCAGGCCTTCACCGGCTCGGCGCCGAAAGCCGATGACGTCACGGCGCTGGCATTGCGCTGGCGCCCGACCTAATTGTAGTCAATGATCGTAGTGCAGGTGAATTTCGGAGCCCTCGCCCGACTTCCGGCTACCGATCCGGTCGGCGCTGCGACGAAGCAGATAGCCAGCGAGCAGACGCTCACCCCCCTCGCTGGCGACGATTTCTCGCGGGCTCGGTCTCTGCTCGGGTATGACCAGAGGCACTCCGGCGTATCGGATGCGGACGTCCAGATTGAACTCGTCGAAACTCGCGTCGATTTCGGTGTCGCCAGGCGGTCTGTCCGAGTACGTCGAGCGATTGTATGACGCCGAATACTGCTCGTTGCAGGATATCGCCGCGCGCCGCCCAGTGCGCTCCCTGCTCGGAAAGGAACTGTTCGACCGCTTCCCGATTGATGCCTCCGGGCGGGAACCGGATCGAGACGCGCTTGCGCACGCCGATGCGCATGATCAAGTTCAGGACCACAGCGCAAACGGTGCCGAGCACCAGCGCGTTGTCTAAAATCGGCTGAAACATGATGGGAGCATGTGCCAGTACGTCGTGGTAGATGTCGGCGATCATCGCCAGGGCAAAGGAGAAGCCGATGACGATTATCTTGCGGGAGTCCAGAAGGCGCGCGGTTATCATCTGTAAGCCGCTGGTAAAGACAAAGGCCGAAGTGAAGAATAGAGTTGCGCCCATTACCGGGGGGGGCATCGCCCCAAATCCAGCAGCCATAATCGGAAAGAATGATAGAAGCGCGAAACAAATGCCCGTGGCAAGTCCCACGATCCGACTAGTAATCCCAGTCGCTCTCGATAGTCCAACCGATGAGCTATTACTGTTGACGCCGGAACTGCCTAACACTCCGCAAAGCATCGTGGCCAACCCATTTGCGGCGACAGCGCCGGCGAGTGAGCGGAAACTAGGGCGCACCCAATCCGCATCATTGATGCGCTGGGCATTTGAAACGTCCCCCATTGTTCGGAGCGTCGTCGCAATAGCTGCGATCGCGAACGGCGCGAGCAGATTAATGTCGAAGTTCCAACCTATATTTTCAAATTTAGGGACGCGCAGGATTCCTAGTTCCTCCTGTGGAATAACGGCAGATACATCAAGGATACCGCCGGCTGCACTCGCCCCATAACCTGCAGCGACACCGATAAGCACGCAAAAGACTTTCGTGTACCCTTCCGTCCAGATATTCAATACGACCATGGTCAGAAGGGTCACCGTTGCAACAGCAAGATCGGTTATCGTAACCTGATAACTCGCCGGCATCCCGAAAATAAATCGGAATCCATAGACGGCCAGCGATAGGCCGACGATCGCAAGGACTAGACCAGCGATCTCGGTGGGCAGGAGCGCGCGAAGTCTCCGCAGCAGAGGCGCGAAGTCCGACTTGGATTATTCCGGCAACCGCCGTCATCCCAAATACCAGGGCCATTCCTCCATGGCGCAATGCGAACAATGAGGGTCCCAAATAAATTTGCGAAAAACCCGCCGGAACCAAATAACCAGAGCCAATAAATTGCGACCGAGCACACAATAAAATTGTAGCCAATCCGACTGCGAGCATTGAGAGAGAGACAAAATCGATTAGTCGGTCACCAACAAGTCCCGCCTGGCGAGCCATAATAATTGGAAAGACTAAAGTAATTGCGTTGACCGCCACATGTTGGACTGCGGATATCACAAGGACCGTCCACGGCGGCATCTCGTCCACCGAATAGACAAGTTCCGGCGGTCGGGTCGACTTGCGCTCTACACGGTTCTCAGCCGAGCCGCGCCAGCGCTTCCTCGCGCGAACCCAGTATTGTGAAAGCATCAAGCAAGCCACCCATTTCGAAAAGCTCGCGCACGTGGCCTACGACGCTGCACAACGCCAATCGAGCCGTGTTGCGCTCGGCCTCATCGGTCGCCACCAGCAGTGCGCGGAACGCCGCACTGGTAAGGTAAAGCACCGCGCCCAAATCCACCAGGACGCTCTTCTCGCCGGAGTCGATCAAGTTTTTGAGCCGGATTATGAGATCGTCCGCATTGGTACTGTCGATACGGCCGTTCAGTATCACGACGCATACCTGACCAGTGCGGGAATGGGTGATATTAAGCCCGCCGCTCGTCATCCGGCCCCTCGTGCATCGATGCTGCATCGTTTTGTCAGCTTTACCCGATTGTATCCGTCGACCCGTTCATAGTCGAACCCGTCAACGAGTTGCTTGACCATGTGGACGCCGACCCCGCCGGGCTTGGGCCTCCCGCCAGGCGCAGCCGGAGGAGGGGGCGGTGCGTTGCGCGGGTCGTACGGCTTCCCGTCATCCATGACCTCCACCTCGACAACCGTGCCATCTACGGTCAAGCGAACCAATAATTCGTGCGCGCCCCCCTCAGGCCACGCGTACTTGATGGTGTTGCTGATGATTTCGTCAAGCACGACCTGCAGCTCGATCAACGACTTGCCGGAAATACCGTTTTCGGCGGCGATTCGATCCAAAGTGTCGCGCAGGACGGACAAATCGGCCCGATCGTTGTGGATGGTGAGTTCCGTGGACCGCAATTCGGAGGCGCCCCTTCCCGCCAACGTCTTTCCAATCGCGGAGAACGTTTATACACCGCGCCGCGGAGGACAAGCGAATCTCTTCATTTCGAATGTGATGGAATCGGTATTCCGCGGGGTGACACCCAGTCCGGTAGCATCAGCCATCCTCCCGCAGCTTCACTGCGACTTCAAGGTTCACCGACCCCAGCGAGATGCCGCGCTTCCCTGGGTGCTGCGTGATGATGACACTTCACGGAGGTCTAACGCGAAAAGGCTCGCTATTTTTCTGCATGGCAAAATGACGCGATTGGCACAAAGCGGACCTCACGGCATGCACGCTCTGATGTCCGTTTTTGGGAGGCGCTGCGGACAACATTTGCTCAATGCGAGCCTTTCGGCTTTTGATCGAAAGCAGACATGAGGTTGTCCATGCTATCTTGACAACCGTTTCCTAGTCGCCCGCGGCGAGGTGACCGCCCTCCCTGAACGGCCCGTCAACGAGGACGCACATCGTCATCAAAGTCTGAGAAGCATGGAGGGGCTTCGGCCCTTATCGCTAGCTTCAATCTTGAATAACGAGTAACGCTCACGGAAGAGCGCTTTCCCGAGCGAGGCTGACCATGGATTCGCGGTCGCGTGCATTTGTTGCCACGACCACCGGCACGCCAGCCGCCCCCGCAGTTAGTCCTATGACCACGGAAAAAAAGGCCAGCCTTTGGCTCCTGGCGCTGACTGCTATCGAATATCGTGTACGGCGACATCGGTACAAGCCCGCTTTATGCATTTTCGATCGCCCTGCACGCAACTGGAAATCCAATCCCCACGCCGGGAGACGTACTCGGGATTATTTCGCTCATCTTCTGGGCAATCATGGCTATGGTTTCTCTCAAATATGTCGTCTTCGTCCTAAGCGCTGACAATGACGGCGAGGGCGGGATTCTGGCGCTTCTATCACTGGTAGAGCGGGACCGCCCGCAAGTAGCGCTCGATTGCCGATCGTCGTGATGCTTGGCGTTGCCGGAGCCGCGCTGCTTTACGGCGATGGGATCATCACCCCGGCGATTTCCGTGCTTTCTGCCATGGAAGGCATAAAGCTCGCGACCCCTGCGGCCGGCCCATTCATTGTCCCGATCACCCTCGCAATTTTGGTCGTCCTGTTTGCCATCCAACGGCACGGGACCGCAATGATCGGGCGGTTTTTCGCCCCCGTGATGGTGACTTGGTTTGTGGTCATTGGCGGATTGGGCGCGGTCAATATCTTGGGTGAGCCGGGTGTCATCAGGGCGCTCAATCCGCTCGAGGCCGCACGGTTTCTGAGTGCGAACCCGCTGATCTCGTTCGCGGTGTTCGGCGCGATCTTTCTCACCCTCACCGGTGGCGAGGCGCTCTATGCGGACATGGGCCACGTGGGGGCGACGGCGATCCGACGGGCCTGGTTCGCACTGGTGTTACCCGCGTTGCTGCTAAACTACTTCGGCCAGGGGGCACTCGTGCTCACCGATCCTACGGCGATCGAAAACCCGTTCTACAGGCTGGCGCCGTCGTGGGCGCTTATCCCGATGGTCGTGCTTGCCGGCATGGCAACGATCATTGCGTCGCAGGCGCTGATCTCAGGCATCTTTTCGCTTACCCGACAGGCGATACAAATGGGGTTTTGCCCAGTTGCCAGGATAGTTCCGACGTCTAACGAAGAGGCTGGCCAGATCTACGTGCCAGCCAACTGGCTGTTGATGGT
The DNA here is from genome assembly GCA_963787045.1 of uncultured Gammaproteobacteria bacterium. GTDB lineage: Bacteria > Pseudomonadota > Gammaproteobacteria > Pseudomonadales > Azotimanducaceae > DATJGR01. The sequence continues at coordinate 192,935 of CAWBBR010000012.1, forward strand.
CGCCACCTTGCTGATTGTCGTGCTGTTCAAGACGTCTGCCAACCTCGCCGCCGCCTATGGCATCGCCGTGTCGGCCACCATGCTGATAACGACGATTTTGCTTTATCGGGTGATGGTTACGTG
>CAWBBR010000013.1:0-14214 GCA_963787045.1 uncultured Gammaproteobacteria bacterium
GCATCCACGGCGAGCCGAAACTCTGCCGGGTGATCCATGTTGGGCAGATGCGCCGCGTCGCGTCGGCGCTTTTTTCGCGCGGAAGCAATGTGCGCCTCCATGTGGTCGGCCGCCGCCAACAGATATGGTAAGTCGTGCTCGCCGACGATCGTCAGCACCGGCACGCGCAACTCGGCCAGGCGCTGCGCGGCCGGCACCTCGGCATCGGGCAACCGTTTGCCGAGTTTCTTCACTTCGTTTGCAACCGCGATGCGACCCATCTCGTACGCGAGCTTTCGCATCTGCTGATTCACCTGCGACGACGCTCGGCCGATGCCGTCGAACCAGACCTGCGTCTGAATCTCCGTTACGCGATCGAGATCACCGGCCTTGATTGCGGCTTCCGCTTCCGCGATCAGATCGGATTCGAAAGGCGGTACGTCGAGCGTCAGCCCCGACGGCCCCGAACCGACCATGATCAACGCGCGCACTCGCGCTGGATTCGCGAGCGTGAAATCCATGGCGATTCCGCCGCCCATCGAACAGCCCATCAGGATCAGCGGACCGTCGATATGCAGATATGCCAGCAGCGCGGTCAGATCGCCCAGATGAGTGAACTCGCCGTCGACCGGTTCGCTGTTGCCGTAGCCGCGCATGTCGAAGCGCAGCACGCGAAAGCGCGCTGCGAAGTATTCGAACTCGTTGTTCCACTGCCGGCCGTCGGCGACACCTGCATGAATCATCACGAACGGGTCGCCTTCTCCTGCCGTCTCGTAACAGATGCAGGCGCCGTTGATCGGTGCGATGCCCGAATCGCGATCACGCATCGTTCGTCTCCGAGGCCATGTACTGCGCAAACTCCGCCGCGAAGTCCGGATGCCATCGGGACAGCGCGGGCGGTTCTGACGAGATCGCCGGCGGACCAGAGGATGCGGCGCTCGTCCTCGCGGCGTGTCGTCTCGCCGTCCTGGCAGAGGACGTAGAACTCGTGCGCGCGCCATCCGTCGAGCAGCCGGTCGACGACCTGCTCCGGCGTCCATGCGCCGGCGGGCTTGTCCGCGCGCCGGCGCGGTCAGCGGCGTGAAGGTGAAGCCGGGGACGAGGAGGTGCGCGGTGACCTTGCAGCCGGGCCGGTTGCGGAGCGTGTGGGCGAGCGCCTCGGTCAGCACCTTCACGCCGGACTTGCTGACGTTGTAGGCGGTGTTGCCGGGCGGCGTCGTGATGCCCTGCTTCGAGCCGGTGTTGACGATGACGCCCGGCGTGCCCTCCGCGATCATCGCGGGCGCGAACGACCTGCACGCCGTGGAGGACGCCGCACAGATTGACGTCCAGGACGCGCCGCCACCGCGTCCGGGTTCTCGCCACGGGCCGCCGCCGTCGACCGATGCCGGCGTTGTTCATCAGCACGGCGACTTCGCCGAACGCTTCGATGACATGGTCGCGTAACTGTTCCACCTGCGCCAGATCGGCGACGTTCGTCTGCACGCCGATCGCGTTCGCCCAGCGCCTGCCGTGCTTCCTCGACGACGGCCGCGTCGAGATCTGCAATGCACACTTTCATGCCGACGTCGATGAATCGTTTCGCGGCCGCGAAGCCGATTCCGCTGGCGCCGCCAGTGATGACGGCGACGCCGATCCGGAGCAATGGCCGGATGATTCATGTCATTCCACCCTGCGTTTTGGTTGCACCTTCGCAACGGCGAGTAACGACTCCACACAGTCGCGCAGCGTTTCGTCGAAATGGCGGAACGTCACCGGCGTGACGGCGCGAATCCGATCGTTGCGCAACTCGCACCCGGCCCAGATGCGGCGCAGTTCGGCTTCGCGCGCTTTGACCCGGTCCGGAAACGGATCGGTGACCTGCGGCGTGTCGTGACGCAACTCCGGTAATACACGGTCGATGCGCTCGCAAATGTCCTCCACGTTGAAGGTGTCGGTGGACCATGCGATGTAACGCTCGCCGTTCTTCACCTGCACGCTCTCTATGGCCAGCCTGAAGGGGCTGCGGGTCGCATCGCAGATATCGTCGTTCGCGTTCAAGAACCAGAATGCCGATCTGGCGCTCATGGGCAGCAGGTTGCGTGTCGATCACGTACTGAGCGGCAGTATCCAGAAATCCGGTAATCGCGTTCGGATCACCTTTCTGTTGAGTCGCGTCAGGCGGCGCACCAGCCTCTGGTCGAAACGCTACGACCGCGAACTGCGCGACATATTCGAACTGCAGGAGGACGTCGCGCACCAGGTAATCAACGCACTCAAGATCGAACTCGTAGGCGACCAGTCGGCTCCGCTGCTCGACGTCGGGACGGAAAACGCGCAGGCGTACGAGGTCTTTCTGCTGGGATTGCACGCCGCGCGTGCGGGCACGCGCGAGACGCTCGAACAGGCAGTCGCACACTTCAACGAGGCGATCGAACTCGACCCTGCATACGGGCGCGTCTATTGGTGGCTGTACTTCTGCTATTGGCGGCTCATCGGCGTTGGGCTGCCGCGTCCGGAGATGGAGCGGAAAGGCGAGGATGCGCTCGACAAGGCCCGCGCTGCGGGCTTCGTGCCGCCGGTTCCGTGGATCAAGGCCCGCAGAGACCTCATCCCGGCGAGTCGACCCAACCAGCGCACGCTGGCGCTGGAGGCGTCACAGAAAATCCGCAATCCGGATTCCGAGTGGCGGCTGTTCGAGTACATCCAATTCGGCGAGTGTCTGATCGCCGCGGGCTTCAACCACGGCGCATGCGATTACTACGAATACTACTTGTCGCGGACGCACCACGATCTCAGTGGCACCTGGATTCAGCCGCGGTATCGCTCACTCCTCACACAACTGGGCCGCTTCGACAAAGCAGCCGAACTGATGACGCAGCTCGGCATGGGCGGCCGCGCGATCATCTACAGCCGCACCGGCCAATACGAATTGGCCGCGCAGATCCTTGCCACTGAAGAAAGCGCGTCGTTCTATTTCGATCAGTTCTACTTTTACTTCTGGCGGCGCGAGCTGGAGACCGCGAGGGAATACTACCGAAACGCCGACCCCAACGATCTCGAGCCGCTCGATCACTACTGGGTTCTGTTTCTCCTCGGCGAGATCGAATCCGGCATCGATTACCTGGAGGAAGACGTCGCCCGTCGGCGCACACCCCGCCGTTTTTCGCTCCAACATCGGCGAGATTCTCACTCGGGCCATGTTGAAGAAGCTGGAGCAGCACCCCCGCTATCAAGCGCTGCTGAAACGATTCGAAATCGACGCCGCGTGGTGCGACGAGTTGCTGCAGATGGCCAACGATCTCACTGCGATCACCGGCATTCACGTGCAACCCGACGACGACTACTGATCTCGCAACGAGCGGTCTACCGCAACTTTCCTAACGCTTCATCCGTGGCGGCAACTCGTAGGACGACGCCGACCCGAACTTAGGCCGCCACCGATGGGGCCGCGTGCGCACACGGCCGAACATATCTCCATCGATTGGAACCAGGAGCGCGTCCATGGCCGTGCAGATTCTCAAGATCACCTGCGCCGCCGGCCTGCTGGCGATCGCCTCGGCGAATTCGATACACATGTCGTGGGCAGCCGAGCACGTCGAAGACGCGGCGCTCACCCATGCCGTGGAAGACGCGCTGGTCGCGTACCCCGTCGCGTCCTCGCACGAGATCACCGTCGAGGTGTACAACGGCATCGTTCAGTTGAGCGGGTTCGTCGACTCCGACAACGTCCGTGAAACCGCCGTCAAAGCGGCCAAGGACGTGAAAGGTGTGGCGTCGGTTCACGACAACCTGAAGGTGCGTCCGGATGCACAGTCCGCCGATCAGACGCAGAAGGATTCGGATCTCACGAAGAAAGTCGAGAATGCGCTGATCACCAATCCGACCACGAAGTCGCACGAGATCAACGTGGCAACCGCCGATAGCGTCGTCCAGCTCTCCGGCTTCGTCGACTCGGCCGACATCCGCAACACCGCCGCCGAGGTCGCCAACGCCGTACCTGGCGTTCGACGCGTTCAGAACGAACTCGAAATGAAATAGCCTGACGGGCGAACTCAGTCGCCCGGTGCAACCGACAGCACGGTGATCGTCTCGTGGCGACCACCGGCGTCGAGTTCGACCGACTCATCCGGCTCTGCACCTTCCAGCGCCCGCGCGAGCGGCGCGGTCCATGCGATCAAGCCGGCCGATGGGTCGGCCTCGTCTTCGCCGACAATCGTGACGGTGCTGGTCACGGAACCGCGCCGCATCGTGACGCGGCAGCCGAAACCGACGGTGTCGAGGCAGCGGCAGTTGCGAACACCTGCATCGACGCCTGCCGCGACTGCCAATAGCGCAGGTCGCGGCGAAGCGTCTCCGCGACGTCCTCGTTCGGGTTGCCTCTGAGCGCGTCCTTCAATTCATGCACGCGCTGTCGGATCAACTGCGCGCCGCGTTCGGTGACGCGGTTAGGCGCCGAGCTGATCGGTCGTTCCGGGCGCGGCGGCTCCGGTGCGGTGTCGTCTTCCTTGACGAAGGCCCGGCTCATCGCAAGCTACGCTCCGCCCTTTTCGATCGCTTTCTTGTACGCGGGACGCGCTTCGATCCGATCGACGAATTGCGTCAGATTCGGATACGCCTCTCGTCCGCCGAACGTCACCGCCACCTGCGCGACGAAGCTCAATTGCACGTCGGCGCCGGTGAGATCGTTGCCGACGAAGTAGTTCCGTCCGGCGAGTTCGCCGTTCAGAAACCCGAGATGGTTCTGCATCTCGCTCTGAATGCGCGGCTGCAGCGGCGCGCCGGCATCGCCGAGACGGCCGACATACAGCCGCAACATCAACGGCAGCATCGCCGACCCTTCCGCGTAATGCAGGAACTGCACGTAGCGGTTGTAGTCCGGCGTACCGAGCGCGGGCGCGAAGCGGCCCTTGCCGTATTGGCGCACCAGGTATTCGACTATCGCGCCGGACTCGAAGATGACCACGCCGTTGTCGCGGATTACCGGCGCCTTGCCGAGCGGGTGGATCGCTTTCAGCTCCGGCGGCGCGAGGTTCGTCGTGGCGTCGCGCTTGTACATCACGAGCCGATAGTCGACGCCGAGTTCTTCGAGCAACCAGGTGATGCGCCGCGAACGGGAGGCATTGAGGTGATGAACTTCGATCATTTGTTGTTTCCGACGAGTGGGACCTGGCAGGAGTTTATGTGAGCGGGCACCCTCTCGAGCAAGGATTTCAGAACCTCAATTCGCGCTCCGCGCGCGCGAGCGTCTCTACGGCACCGACCGCATACAGCGATGCAAGCCACTTGCCGACTGCATTCACGAGGCGTTCATCGCGCGCCAGTTCGCCGAACAGGCGTTCGATGCCGAGCATCGGTCGCGGATCGGCGCCGCCCTGGATCGCCATCTCGCGCAATAGATCGGCAACCGGGTGCCGGATCTCGATTTGCTCGCCTTTCTCGTCGACTCCTCGCATCCGCCGCATCCAGGCAGCAAGCGCTAGCGCTAGCAGGTCGACGCTATGTCCGGTCTTCAAGCGATCGCGAATCGGATCGACGAGCACGTTGAGGGGCGCATCTGTGTTGACGCGTTCCACGTGTCTTTAATGGCCGGATTCGCGAAACGCTCGATCAGCGTCGCTTTGTAACTGCTCAGGTCGATGCCGGGCACCGGCGGAAGCGTCGGTGCCGTCTCGCGATCCATCAACGCCTGCATGTACCGGCGCAACCGGTCGTCGCGCATCGTTTCGTCGATGAACGAGTAGCCGGCCAGCTTTCCAAGACCGGCTATCGCAAGGTGGCTGGCGTTCAACAAACGCAGCTTCATGAATTCGTAAGGCGTTACGTCGGTGACGAACTGTCGCCGACGCGCTCCCAGTGCGGTCGCCCCTGCGCGAAATCGTCTTCGATCACCCATTGCCTGAACGTTTCGCAGAACACCGGCCAACCATCGTCTATGCCGTGACGCGCCGAAAGATCGGTAATCGCCTCGGCGCGCGTCACCGGCGTGATCCGATCGACCATCGTGTTCGGAAACCGACCGTTGGATTCGATCCAGGCAGCCAACGATGTGTCGCGGCGATCGGCGAACTCCAGTACCGCCCGACGCAGTACGTTGCCGTTGTGCTGAATGTTGTCGCAACTGAGCGCAGTGAACGCCGGTCGGCCGCCAACCATCCGCCGCCGCAGCGATTCGACGATGATCGCAACCGCGCTGTGCGGCCGCTCAGGCCGCGCCAGGTCGGCGGCAATCGTCGGATTCCCGAAATCCAGCTGCTTCGTAGCCGGATTCAGGCAGTAGCCATTTTCGGTGACCGTCAGGCTAACGATGCGAATGAGGGGACGATCGATGGTCTGCAACAGCGCGGCAGAGTCGTCGGCCGAGTGAACGAGTTCCGTGATCGCACCGATGACGCTCACCGTTTCCCGCGTTCCGCTGTTCTCTATCAACGAGTACGAGCCCGTCCTGGGCCACGAGCACTTCGTGCATCCGTCGATCACCCGGCAACAAACCGGCGCCGACGATGCCCCATTCGCGCGCCGTGGGCTCGATGTCGAGAAGATCGTGCGTGAAGCGCGCCATGTGCGCGCGATGGAATCCACCGATGCCCAGATGGACGATGCCGGCAACGACCGACTCCGGCTCGTACGACGGCACGCGGATATGGCGCGGCAGTTTGCGCAACGTCGCGCGCGACAATCGCAGCGGCTTCATCCGAAGAACACCGATATCCCGAAACCGGCAAGCACGTTTGGACTGCGCGACGTAATCCGAAATCGGCCGACAGATCGAGCTGCACCGAAGGCGTCAGCATCAGCGTAAAGCCGCCGCCCGCCAGCGCCTGGTCGAGCCCGTGTCCGGAATACGCGGCCGCGGCTTCGATGAACGCCGCGATGGTGCTCGAGATCGAGAAATTCAGATTCGGAGAAACGTCGAAGCGACTCGTTCCGTCGGCGCGTTCGGCGTTTGCATAGAACTCGGCCGCCACGTGCTCGCTGAGCGAATACCCCAGCGCTACGCCGAGATCATAGGTCGTGCCTTCAGTCCTGAATGCACGCGCGCCATTCGCGTCGGTGACTGCCGCAAGCGTCGCCCACGAGAAGTCGGGATGCGACGACGGCAACGCGGCCTTGATCGCGAAGCTGAGGTCGCCGCGGCCGTCGGACCGTTCCGTGTTGCCATGCGCGTGCGTCTCCGCTTCGTTCCACGACGTGGCGATCTGCACTTCGACCGTATCGGTCACACCGGCTCGCAGTGGTGCCGTCGAACGCATACGACGTCGAACTGACGCCGTCGTCCGATGCATGAGCGAAATCGGGTAGTCCTTGTTCCCACGCGACGCTGTGCGCGGGCAACGTGCCGGTCGAGAAGGCAATGCCGGGGCGGTCGAATGCGGGTGTGTCTGCGGCGAACGCCGATCCGAATCAGCACGACGCCAGTGAGCGACGAGTATCCCGGCATGTATACAGTCCATGCCGGGACCTTATCCGAAATTACGCGGGAACGGATCGGCGCTTCAGTGTTCGGCGGGCTTCTTCGGTGCGCGTCGACGGACCGCGGTAGACGTTCGGCGGATATGCGCAGTAGCGGAATATCGGGCGCGCCTCTTGGTGGTTTGAACGACACGCCACAACCGTTCAGCGCTGGATCCACCGGTGCGATTCCCGTAAGCGCCATCAGCGCGACCATGTCGCCGAAAATCCACACCCGCGGAGAATCGCGCCGCGACAGCTGATCGGCCAGTCGATCACTTCGCGAAGCGCACCACGTCGGGTGGGGACGGTCGATCGTCACGCGCGACAGACTGTCGATCGCATTGAGGTACACGTATTGCTGCTCGCGCCGTGCGCGGTGCACATCGGCACCGGCGCGATCGAGCTGCGCCTCGAGCAGGCGCCTATGTGCGTTGGTTGCAATGCATGAACACCGCGTTGCCGCGCTCGAGCGCGGCGGACATTGCGCGGCCGATCTCGGCGATCGACACCGCCAGTCCGGGTCGGCGAATCGCACAAACGTCGCGCCGGTTTCGCGCGTGGAAGCGTGGGTCATGACATCCTCCGGCGTTTGCTCGTACTGAGGCTTTCGTACGCCCCGACTTCACGACGATCAACCGCGTTTCTGCCGCGCGTTCCGCAATCCGACAATAAACACGACCGTCAACGGTCCAGCGTCGGCGATTCCTCCGTGTCGCCCTGTTTTGGCTCGGTACGCGGCAAGCAGCACCACTGCACCAACCGAGCGTAACGACGGTACTCCAAAACCGGCCCAGGCCGCGGCGAGGATCACGGTGATCGCGCAGAAGAATCACCCAACTGGCTTGCGACCCGCCCTTTCTCTTTCGATAGACGCTTCCTTCTAGCTGATCTATGCAGCACCAAAGTGCCCGCCATGACGCACATCCCGCTTCTGGCGTAAGGAACTTCCTACAGGCCAATTCGACGGAAACCGCGCCCCTTCCTGGAAATGTGTGGCCGATCCCTGAAAGCCGGCTCGCGACCGAGCCTCCTTGACAACATCCGCATGTCGCGGGTGAACTGCGCGAGGGGATCAAAACGGGGAGAACAAGGTCATGACCGCACCGTTGGAAGGCGTTCGCGTGCTCGAAGTGGCGAGTTGGCTCGCCGCGCCCAGCTGCGCCGCGCTGATGGCCGACATGGGCGCGAGCGTGATCAAGGTGGAACCGCCGGGCGGCGACACTTATCGCCGCACGTTGCAGGGTCTGTTCGGCGAAGACTTCGTGCATCCGAGCTTCCAGTTCGACAACCGCGGTAAACGCGGCGTGTGCGTCAACTTCGACAGCCCCGAGGGCGTCGAACTGGTGCACCGGCTCGCTCGCGACGCGGACGTGTTCATCACCAATCTGACCGCGCCGCGGCTTGCGAAATACCGGCTGACCGACGCCGACGTGCACGCGCTGTCGCCGTCTGCGATCTACGCGGTGCTTTCGGGCTTCGGCACCGACGGCCGCGGATTCGGAGCGGCAGGCGTTCGATCAGACGGCGTTCTGGGCGCGCACCGGCGCGATGAGCGTCTTCGGCGACCGCGACGACGGACTGCTGATCTCGCGCGGCGGGTTCGGCGACCGCACCACCTGTCTGAATCTGCTCGCCGCCATTCTTGCGGCGATGCGCGTGCGACCGCACCGGTGAAGGTCAATACGTCGAAGTGACTCTACAGCGCACCGGCGTCTGGGCGCTCGCGAGCGATGTCACCTCCGCGCTTTTCCAACGCGTTCAACCGGAACGCACCAGCAAGAAAGCGCCCGCCAATCCGATCTGGAATTTCTACGCGACCAGCGATGGTCGGCACCTCGCGCTGGTGATGCCGGCCGCGCTGCCGTACTGGCCCAAGTTCTGCGCGATGATCGGCAAAACCGAATGGATCGCCGATGCGCGCTTCCAGACGCTGGTCGGCATGGCCGAACACGGCCGTCCGATCGTGCCGGAGATTGCTGCGCTGTTCGCGTCGCACGATCTTGGCTACTGGCGCAGCAAGCTCGACGCGGCCGGGCTGATCTGGGAACCGGTCGCGCTGCTTCGGAAGTGATCGACGATCCGGCGCTGCGCGAACGCGGCGCGTTCTCGACCATCGTGCATCGCACCGGCGGCGCGATGGAGATCATCTCGGCACCGTTCCACATCCGCGGCGCGGGCGTCGAAGTGCGCGGTCCGGCGCCGGACGTGGGGCAGCACACGCGCGAGGTGTTCGCCGAGGCCGGCGTGACGCAGGCGCGCATCGATGAATTGATGAAGAAAGGCGTCATCGTTTGATCCGATCGATGAACCGCACCAGACCGAGCCACTGTTCGAAGCCGAGTTGCGCCGGCGCGCAGTCGTAACCGAAGCGCAAGTCGTTGGCGAGTCGCCGCAACTGAAGCTTGCTGAGCCACTGCCCGGTGGTTCTGCTCAGGCTCAGGTTCGCGGTGTACGCGCGTTCGATCAGCTGCTCGTACACGCGCGCTTCCGTCTCGGCGAGCAGCGGGCGATCGCGTCGGTGCAGCCACAGCAGTACCGACTCGACCGACGGCGGCGGATCGAAATCGACGCGACGCAGGCGGTCGACGATCTCGACGTGCCACCCCGGTTTCAGTCGCAACGACCATAACGATTCGCGCAGGTACGGCGGTCCGCAGAAGCGATGCGCGGCCTCACGCTGAACGACCAGCCATGCATCGCGCGGCGGGTTCGGTGCACGCACCAGTTTGCTGACGATGTCTGTAGTGCGCGCGAACGGCACGTTCCCGAACGCCTTGTACGGCGCGCTCGGCAGCGGCATCTGCAGAAAATCGCCGCACACCAGAACGACGCGATCGTCGAACTGGCCGCGCAGGCTTGCGACGAGCGCTGCGTCGATCTCGACGGCGATGACGCGGTCTGCGAGGCGAGAGAGCGGGAGCGTCAGCGCGCCGCGACCCGCGCCGATCTCCACGACCAGATCCGAACGCGAGATCGTCGTGCCGTGAACCAGCCGGGCAGCCGTCGCCCCTTTACGAAGAAAGTGCTGGGAGAGATCCGCCCTGCGAGGGGCGGACACGGTGGAATTGCATCATGTAGCACATGCCGCGCAGCTTAACCTCGCTCACCGGCCCGACTCCAGATCTTCCATACGCGCTCTGCACGAAGCGCGGCGTGCAGATCGCGAGGAAGACGAGATCGGACTCGCCGACGTTGCGAATGCGCTGCCGGCACTCCGCCGGTATCACACACGACATCGCCCGGCCCGACGATCTGCGCCGCGCGATCTCCGACCTCGACCGATCCCGCGGCCCTCCACGATCACGTAGCGCTCTGCGATGCCGATCAGCCGGTGCCAGTGCGTAGTCACGCCGGGCGTCACCCTCGCCCGCGCAATCGACACCGCCGCATCGTCTGCAGAATTCGACAGTTCGAGAATGTGGCACTGCTCTGCAGTGAAATACTCGCGCTCCGGTTCGATCCGTCGAATGCCTTCGTGCATCGCGCGCTCCGTTTGGGTCTCAGCGGCTGCGCTTGCGCAGCACCAGCACGATCGCCATCGCAACGAGATACGGCACAGTCAACGCGAGAAGGCCGGCCTGGAAACTGCCGGTGTAGTCCTTCGCTATACCCCACGCGTACGGGCCGATGAACGAGCCGATCATGCCGATCGAACCGATCGCCGCGATGCCGCCGGCCGCGGCGCGACCGCGCAGAACGTCGCTCGGAATCAGGTGGATCACGGCTTGGATGGCGTTGCCGAACAATGATTGTTGCCGCGTACGCGAGCACGACTACCCACGGCGTAACCGATAGCCCCATCGCCAGAAACGCGAGCGCCATGCCCAACAGAAACACGGCGACGTGGCCATGTCGTTCGCGGCGCCGATCGGAATACCAGCCGGCGGCGACCATGCTGATCGCGCCGAGTACAGCGATGCCGGCGATCAGGAAACCGATGCCGGTCGCATCGAGATGGGTAACGCCTTGCAGCACCATCGGCGCCGAACAGGCTGAACGCATACGCCGCGCCGAGAATGCACATCCCGCACACGCCCAGCGCCCAGACGCGCGGATCGACGAGCGCTCGCAGCACGCCCGCGTCGCCCGAGACACCGGGCAAGCGGTCGTCCGCCTCCAGCTTTTTCGCAATCCAGTCCCGCTCGGCCGCGGTGAGCCAGCGCGCCTCAGTCGGCCCGTTCGGCAGCGCGAACAGAATCACCACGCTCAACACGATGGCCGGAAGTCCCTCGACGAGGAACAACCACTGCCATCCCGCCAGACCCAGATGGCCCTGCAGGCCCAGCAGCATGCCGGCGAGACTGCCCATCACGATCGAACTGATCGGCAGCGCGACGTAGAACCGGCTGATCGCGCGGCCCCGCTCGTGCGCGGGAAACCAGTGCATCAGGTAGTACACGACGCCGGGGAAAAAGCCGCTTCGGCGGCCCCGAGCAGGAAGCGCATCACGTAGAACTGCATCGGCGTCTGCACGAACATCATCGCCGACTGCCAGCAATCCCCACGTGAACATGATCCGGGCAATCCAGCGCGGCGCACCGAAACTCGTATGCAGCGCCAGGGTTCGATGGCACTTCACACAGTGCGTAACTGAGGAAGAACAATCCGCCACCGAGGCCGTACACGGTGTCGCTGAACTGCAGATCGCGGTTCATCTGCAGCGCCGCGAAGCTGATGTTGATGCGGTCCATGTACGCGATGCCGTAGCCGAGACCGATCAACGGCAGCAATCGCCACGTCGCTTTGCGCAGCGCGCTGCGACCCACGGTCTCGTCGGATCGCGCCTCTGCTTGCTCGTCGGTCAGGATGGTCGCTTCGCTCACTCGCGCACAGTACCTGAAACGACAACGGGGCGTGAGCGGACGCGAGTCGATTTGCACAGGCGACCGACTTGATTCGACGCGGGAATGCGGACAGCCTTCGCTCCTCAGCCCGGAAGACGCACGTGTACGAACTCTTCTACTCTCCCGACACCGCAAGCCTCGCGCCACACTTCGTGCTGGAAGAAATCGGCGCGCCGTTCTCGCTGACCCTCGTCGACCGCGCACGCGATGCGCAGAAGAGCCCGACCTATCTCGCGCGCAACCCGCTCGGGCGGGTTCCGACCCTCGTCGACGGCGACCTGGTGTTGTTCGAATCGGCGGCGATCTGTCTGCACCTGGCCGACCGGCATCCGGACGCGCGGCTGGCGCCCGCGACCGGGACCGACGAACGCGCGCATCTGTACAAGTGGCTGATGCTGCTGACGAACACGATCCAGCCCGATCACATGGCTTTCTTCTACCCCGAGCGGTACACGACCGACGCGCGCGGCACCGCTGCCGTTGCGGCGGCCGCAGAGGAACGCTTGAGCAAGGCTTATTCGGTGGTCGACGAGGCGCTGGGTCGCGACGGTCCTTATCTGTTGGGGCGCGATCCGTCGGTCGCCGACTTCTATCTGCTGATGCTGATCCGATGGGGTGCGCAACAACGCAACCCTCCGAAGTATTCATCCGGCATACGCCGCTGCGCCGAACTGCTGCTGCAGCGCGCGTCGGTGCAGCGCGCCGCGCCACCGAACGACTCGAACCTCTCTACCGAACCCGAAGGAGTTTGACGAATGAGCAATACCAAGCAACTCGCCGCCGGCAATCCGCGCGAACTCGGCTTCGCGCCGGAACGACTGGCGCGGATCGGCAAAACACTGGACGCGGCGGTTGCCGCGCGCGCGATACCGGGCACGGTGACTATCGTCGCGCGCAAAGGGCAAGTGGTGCATACGCACGTTACCGGCAAACTCGATCTCGACCGTCCCGAAAAACTGTCGATCGACAGCCTGTTCCGCATGTATTCGCAGACGAAACCGGTGACGGCGGCCGTGCTGCTGACGCTGTTCGAAGACGGCGCTTTTCTGCTCGATGAGCCGGTGTCGAAGTGGATCCCGGAATTCGCGAATCCGAAAGTGGTCGCGTACCAACAGGCGCCCGAGCGCGTACGCGGGCGCACCGTCGGCGGAATCGAAGCGGCGCGGCGCGAGATCACGATCTTCGATCTGCTGACGATGACGTCCGGTGTCGCGTCGATGTCGCGCACGCCCGCGGCGCATTGGCCGACGCTGAAAGGCGCGTGGGAAGGCTCCGGCTTCGCGCCGGGCGACACGCGCTTCAACGACCCGACCAACGACTACGACGACATGGTGCGGGCGCTCGCGCAGAACCCGCTGCATTCGCATCCCGGCGACACGTGGCAATACGGTTCCGACTTCGACGTGCTGACGCTGTTCCTCACGCGCCTGACCGGCAAGAGTCTCGACGCGCTGTTCCGCGAGAAAATTCTCGGCCCGCTCGGCATGAACGATTCGGCGTTCTACTGCTGCGCGAGGCCGACGTCGGCCGGCTTGGTGACGGACCATCAATGGGATTGCCACCGGCAAGCTCGTCGTCCGCGACCGGCCCGAGACAACGGAAAAAGCCGGCCGCACCAATCGCCCCTGATGTCGGGCAACGGTCTGTTCGGCGGATTGCTATCGACGCCGTGGGATTACGCCCGTTTTGCGCAGATGCTCGCGAACGGCGGCGAACTCGACGGCGTGCGCGTGCTCGGACGCAAGACCGTCGAACTGATGTCGACGAATCACATAGGCGGCCGGAACATCGATCTTGCCGTGGGACCCAACCCGGTTTCGGCTTCGGCGTATGCGTGCGCAAAGGCATCGGCGGCAGCTTCCATGCCGGGTTCACCCGGCACCTTCGGTTGGGGCGGCGCGGCCGGCACGTGGTTCTTCATCGATCCCGTCGAGGAAATCGTCGGCCTGTTCTTCAC
>CAWBBR010000014.1:0-9282 GCA_963787045.1 uncultured Gammaproteobacteria bacterium
GTTACGCGATATGCAGGCGCCAGGCCTCGTGCATAAGCAACCCATGCACGATGCTTGCGACCACCGCGGGGTCGAATGCGATCGCATCGACCTGGTCACCGAATCGACCGAGTGCGGTGAACGGACCCGGTATCCGGTAATAATCGAGCAGCTCCTTCGATGTCATCGCGCGGTGTTCTCCATGCGCTGACCCTCCACCCTGCCGTCGAACCAAGTGAAAACGAATGACAGCCGCCGAACGTATTTCGGATTACCTGTACCTGCACGCCTTGGTGTTCGCGCAAACCCCTCGCGCGAAGCCGAGTTCTGGAACGACATCGCGCGCCTGGGTACGCCGCTCATCGAAACAGATCCGGCATCGTCGCAACACAGCATTGTCACGTATGTGTGGCGACTTCCGGAGAGCGCCAGCCACGTCGTGTTGCAGTCCGGCGTCGGCGGCGCGCCGGGCAACGTGATGGCGGGATCACGGCACGCACGTCTGTCACGCCGGCTACCGATACCGCAACGACGTACGCGGGAGTTACAGCTTCGTCCGGACATGCCGCTCATCTCGTCGGCGACGCCGAATGCGCAAGAACTGGCCGAGCTCAAGCGTTTATGCTTTCGAACAAGCCGCAACCGGATCCACACCCTCGCGAGCGGTTCGTCAGTCGCGCAGGCAAGGGCGAACCGGACGATGTCACGTGGTTCGTGTCGCTGCCCGACGCATCGACGAGAAGGTAGTGCACAAGCGCGACACGTCGTGCACGGCGTGATCGACCGGCACACGTTCGCGAGCCGGCTGCTCGGCAACGAGCGCAACGTCTGGGTCTACACGCCGCCCGGGTATGCAACGAGCGAACGCGCGTATCCCGTGCTGGTGGTCTTCGACGGCGGCAGGGCGCTGACCCGGGTTCCGATCCATCGCCTGCTCGACAATCTGCTGGCTGACGGCCGGATCGCGCCGGCGGTCGCGGTGTTCATCGACAACCCGACCCGGACTCGCGCAACGACGAACTGCCGTGCAGCGAGAACTTCGCCCGCTTCATCGAGGAGGAGATGCTGCCGTGGCTTCGCGGGGGCTATCGCGTCTCACGCGCGCGGCCGACCACTTCGTCACCGGCGTCAGCTACGGCGGCCTGGCGTCGATGTGGATGGGCTACCGACTGCCGCACGTGTTCGGCAACGTGATCAGCCAGGCGGCGTCGCTGTGGTGGGGGCCGGGCTTCACGACGAGGTCCCACGCACGAAGGCGGCTACCCGGCCGAGTGGCTGATCGAAAAGTTCGCCGCCTCGCCACGCCTGCCGGTCCGCTTCTGGATGGAGATCGGGCTGCTGGATCATCCCAAGTTGATGCTGGAATCAACCGCCGCATGAAGGCGGTGATCGAGGCCAAGGGCTACGACGTGACCTACCGCGAATTCGGCGGCGGCCACGACACCGCGCTCTGGCGCGGCTCGTTGATTCACGCGCTAACGGTGATGCTGGCGGCGTAGGCGCGCCTTCGTACGCTGCAGTGCAAGTAGATGAACGCGCGCTTTAGCGCGCGTTCACGTACGACACACGACTAGCGGTGGAGACGCGGCCAGAGGCGGAGGTGCGTATGTGTTGCGGAGGACCTCCGGCGCCATGGATGGCGCCGGACTGAGCGACCAGGGACGGCGGACCAGCGAGTCCGACGCAACACACACGCACCTCCGCCGAGACCCAAAGCTCAACCCGCTAGAGCAAACCACCGCCTGTGAACTGGCCGGTGCCGGCGAATACGCCGCCATCGACCGGCACCATCGCACCGTTGACGAACGACGCGGCGGTGGAGCCGAGAAGCGTGATCACCGCCGCGATCTCTTCCGGCTCGCCCCAGCTCGCCGAGCGGAATGTGGCGGCGCAATTCGTCGTACACCGGCGACTGGCCGATGTCCGCCGTCATGCCGGTGTGCGTTGGTCCGGGACATACGGCGTTGATGCGGATGCCTTCGCGGCCGAGTTCCAGCGCAGCGGCGCGAACGAAGTTGGCGACCCCGCCTTTGGCGGTGTTGTACGCCCACAAGCCCGACTTCCCTGAGCCCCGAGACCGACGCCGTGACCACCACCGCGGGCCGAGGGCCTTGCGCAACGCCCGGCAGCGCGGCGCGCACGCCGAGCACGACGGCGCGCAGATTGACCGCCAGCACGCGGTCGAAGGTCGCCATGTTGATCGTTTCCAGCGTGCCGGTGGCCGCGAGGCCGGCATTCAGGAACACCGCGTTGACCCGACCGAGGCCCGTCGCAGCTTCGACTGCGCTGCTGCGTTCGTCGCCTCTACGGTGACGTCTCCTTTCACGATGCGCGTGCGCGTTCCATCGCGGTCGAGCGACGCAATCCACGACACGTCGGCGCGTTCGAGGTCTACGGCTACTACGCGGCCGCCCTGCTCCAGCACGCGTTTCACCGCCGCGCGGCCGATTCTCGAGGCCGCACCGGTGATTACGGCGGTGCGCTGCGCCCAATCGCTGAGACGCGCCCCCTTGTGAGCGCGTCAGCACCGGTTGGTTCGTGTACAGGTCGGCAAACTGCTGCTGCAGATGCACCACTTTCGGCGCGTCGTTGATGACGATGTACGGGTTGTTCGGGTGCACCGTCGCATAGTCCTGGTGATAGGCCTCGGCCGGATAGAACGCGTCCAGCGTAGACACCTTCGTGACGATCGGTGCTTTGAATGCCTTTGCCGCGTCGAGTTGTGCGATGTACGCCTCCGCCACGCGCTGCTGGTCCGCACTCGTCGTGAAGATCGCAGAGCGGTACTGTGTGCCGTGGTCGGGTCCCTGACGATTCAGCTGAGTCGGGTCGTGCACCACCGAAAAGAACACCGTCAGCAGAGTGCCGTAAGAGACCTGCGCCGGATTGAACTTCACTTCCACCGATTCGGCGTGGCCGGTGGAACCAGAGCTCACCGCCTCATAGGACGGGTCCTTCTCGTTCCGCCGGCATACCCGGAGACGGCCGACTGCACGCCTTTGACGTGCTGAAACACCGCCTGCACGCCCCAGAAGCACCCGCCGGCGAACACCGCCGTCTGCAGTTCGCCCGAGGTGCCCGGCGCGACGTCGGCCAACGGCTTCGGCAGCGCGGCCGGCGCTTCAACCGCGCCCGCGGGTTCGCAGCCAACCAGGAACAAAAAGCACACCAGCGCCGTCGCGCGTCGAAAAATCATGTCGGTTCTCCTGAAAACGACTGTTTAGACCGCTTGCGGCGTCGTTCGGTTTCCTGTCGCCCGCACAAGCGTACCAACAGGAGGGCGCCTACGCGTGCGCTTCCCGTCCAAAGAGGCGCCAGTAGAGCAGCACCACCGAGATCGTCATGAGCTCTGCGGACAGCAACGCATACTGAGGTCCGATGCGGTCGGCGAACCATCCAAGCGCGAATACGACCACCGCGTAGAGCAGGTTTCCGCCCAACGAAATCAACGAGGCCATCGTCGCGCGCTGGCGATCGGTGAACGAACGCTGCATCAGCGTGTCGCGCGCCACCATGCCCGGGCCGTAAGCGAACGACGCCAACGAAGAAATCGCGGGACTCGCGACGGTCGCCGTCGCCGTGGCGCCGACGCCGAGCAGAATGCTGCTGATGCTCGTCCACAACAGCACCGGCAGTTCGCGGAAGCGTCTGATCACGCGGCCCGACTCGCGGAATCCCAGCATTGCGAACGCGTGCGTCAGCATGCTGGCGATGCCCAACCCGGAAGACGACCACAGCGTTGCGAAATAAGCCGGAAAGAACATGTGTTTCGCTTCACCCAGCGCGAAGCCGAGCATCGCCGCGATGCTGACATCGCGCAGCTTTGCGTCCCGGCGAAACGGCGCCAGCGCGTCGCGCAAATGCGCGAGCAGGTTCGTCTCGACGACACGACCGTGGCGCGACGGCTCGGTCGTGAAGAAGCCGACGAACAGACCCACCGTTTGTGGAACCAGCGACAACCAGAACAGCGACCTCAGCGGCAGCCACAGCAACACGATCGCCGACACGAGCGCGGAAACCGCGAGCGCCGCCTGGAACATCGCGCTCAGGCGCCCCTGATATTCCGCGAACTCCTGCTGCGACTCTTCGTCTTTCAACGTGTCGTAGAGGAACGCATCCTGATTGCCGCTGAACAACGCAAACGACAGGCCTTCGAGCAGCGCACCGATTGCGAGCAACGTGAACGACGAACTCGCGCCATACGCGGCAATGCACAGGATGTTCGCGACCTGACCGCTGAGCAGCGTCTTGCGCCGGCCGACGTAGTCCGAGAACACGCCCGTCGGCAGCTCGAACAGCGACGATCCGATTTTCGCGATCGCGAGAATCAGAACCGCGTCCGCATACGAACCGGTGACTTGCGCGAAATACACGACCAGCACCGGTCCGTAGATGCGGAAGTCGTTGCAGAAGTTGAACCAGCCGAGCAGTCGGACGTTGCGGCGCGTGGCACTCATGTCATGCATCGTAAGCGATGAGCTGTTAGCTTTCCGGCATGAATGTTCGCAACCCAACGCCGCGCCTGAAGTGGCACATGCTGCGTCGGCGCAAGTCCGATGCTCCGTTCCTGCGCGAAAATCTCGTCGCGGCGTTACGCGCGGGCGCGGCGTGCGAAGTCGATCTGGCTTTCACCGCAGACGGCCACGCGCTGTGTCTGCACGATGCAACGCTCGACCGGGAAACGACCGGACACGGTCGCGTTGCCGATGCGACGCGCGCCGAGATCGAACAACTGCGCCAACGAAGCCCTGCTGGTGCGGTGCTCGCGACCGCACCGCTGTTCCTCGATGAAGTCACCGCCACGGTGGCATCGATCGGCGTCGCGGCGCCGGCGCTCGTTCAACTCGACGTGAAGACGCGCGCGCAAGCGTTGACCAAGGACGCGTGCGAGCATATTCCGCAGCACGCTCGACGGCTGCGCCGATGCGTTCATCGCAAGTGCGTACGAGTGGGAGGTAGTAGCGCGACTGGTCGCCGCCACGCCCGGCTTGCACGCCGGATTCGATCCGCTGGCGTTCTACCCGCGTACGTTCGACCTCGACGCCGACGCGTTTCGCGCCATCGCAGCGCGAACGCTGTCCACTGCGCCGCGCGCGTCGATCTATTACCTCGAAGCGAGATTGATCCTCGCCGCACTCGAACGCGGCGTGAATCTGGTGCGAGAAGTCGGCGTTGCCGGTGCACGCGTCGACGCGTGGACGATCGATCCCGAGTTTCCGAATCTGCACGATGCATTGCGACGCATCCTCGACGCGGGCGTTGCGCAGATCACGACCAACGATCCGGAACGACTCGGGCCGATCGTCACAGAGATCGCGGCCGCTGCTCGCTGACGGGCGACTACGCCGCCAGCTTGCGCGCCTGCTCGACGAGTTGCGGGTCGCCGAGCCGCGCGGCGAGCTTCGTCAGCGCAGCAACGTCGGGACCTCTCCAGCGCAGATCGTCGAGCGATTCGGTGAGCGGCGCGTCGAACCGCAACGTCGCAAGCGTTCTGAACAGTTCCGCGTCTGCGCGTCCGGCACGCAAGTTGTCGGCCAGAACGGCGGCGCCGCGCACCTTTGCCGTCCACGTATTCGGATCGTCGGGAATTGCCTCGAGCTTTTTGTACACCGCGAGCACCGCCGCCGCGGACTTCGCACCCCAACGCGGAATGCCGGGGAAACCGTCGGCGCTGTCGCCGACCAGCGCGAGCCAATCCGGGATCGATTCCGGCGGCACACCGAATTTCTCGACCACGCCGACATCCGTCAACGTGGTGCCGCGCATCCGATCGCGGCACACGATGCGATCGCCGCTCACGCATTGCGTGAGGTCTTTGTCGGGCGAACAGATCACCACCTGCTCTACAGCCGGCGCTTTCGCGAACCGCAACGCCGCGGTTGCCATCGCATCGTCCGCCTCGAACTCGATCATCGGCCACGTCACCATGCCGAGCGCGCGCGTCGCTTCCTCCGCCGGCCCGAATTGCGAATAGAGATCCGCGTCGATGCCTTCGCCGGTCTTGTAGCCGGCGTAGAGTTGATTGCGAAACGACTCGATGACGTGGTCGAACGCGATCGCCACGTGCGTAACGTCGGGCTCGCCGAGCAGCACCAGCATGGAACGCAGCAATCCCCTGATTGCGCCCACCTCCGCGCCATCGCTCGCTCGTTTGGGCGGCGAGCCGTAGAACGCCCGGTACAGTTCGTACGTGCCGTCGACTAGATGAACTTTCACGGTCCGACCTGCTGCCTCGTCGCCTCACTTCACCATTTCGATTTCGCTCGGACGCCAGCTCTTGTCGAAGAACGGTTCGAGCGGGCTATACAGGCGCAGGATGGTGAACCAGCCCTTGCCCGGTACGGTCTGGATCCAGTTGCCGCGCTTCACGCCGGCGGGTTGTTTCGGGCCGAAATAGATCGTGGTCGATCCATCGGAACCCGCCTCCGCAGCGGGTGACGGAAAACTCTGGCTGCCGGCGCGCGGATAGCGTTGTGGCGTGTCGAGCATCGAACGCGTCTGGTTGTCGTAAAGCGTGAACGACCAGAAGTTGGCTTGCGGAATGCCTTTCGGCAACGACACTTTGTACGTCTTCGCGCCATCGAAATACTGTTTGTCGGAATCGATCATCGCGAACAGGTACTGCGAACCGACACCCGGCAACCGCATCGCCATCGCCGGGGTGATGCCCGTAACGCCGTAGAAGAACGCCGAGCGGGCGTCGAGCGTGCGGTAGCCCGTCGGGGGAAACGGCTTCGCACCTTCTTTCGTGATCATCGGAATCGGCGTTTCGAATTCGGAACCGGTGACAAACAGGAAGTTCATCCACGCCGAGTTCGGGTAGTAGTACCAGGACGGATCGCGCGCATTCATCAGCAGGCCGCGCGCCGTTGCGTTCGCGATCGAGAGCGTCTCGGTGAGGATCTTCTTCATGCGCTCATCGGGCGCGAACGGTTTGTCTTTGACTATGCCGATCGCCGCGAGCGATCCCATCAGTTCCGCGTCGAGCGCGGTCGCCGGCTCCTGCTGCACGACGCTGTCCAGCATTTCATAGAAGCTGAAATCGTTCGGCGGGATCGTGTTCATGACCACCCCGCTGCCTTCATGGAAGACCGTCGGCGGCGGTGCCTCGATGCGTCCGAGCTTGGCCTTACCGGTGAGGAACTGCGCGATGCTGGTACCGACACCGCCGGCCACGTACGGATAGATCTTCGTGCGCGCTTTGATCAGATCGACCGTCGGTTTCGGGTCGTTGTTCTCCATGAACGAACGGCCGAGGATTGCGACGTGTGTCGTGCGTGCGCGCACCACGAAGAACCCACCCTCGGGCACCGCGCCGTCATATCCCGGTGGCAGCACCAGATAAGCGCCGCCTTCACCGCGATCGGGGCCGGGCGCACCGAAGTCCGTCACCCACCGCCACCAGAAATCATCGAGCGTGCCGAGCGCCTTCGGCGGTGTCTCGAGCACCATCGGGCCGTTCGTCAGATCGAGCATGCCGACGAAATAGACGGTGTCCGCATTCGCCGTAAGGAACAGCGAGTTCGCGTCCATCAGCTTCGAGAACACCATGATCTCGTTGTCTTTGACGCCGGCGTCGAGGAAACCTTTGTGGATCGCCGCCATGTTCACGCCCTGCAGCGTGTTCATGTACGCATCGAACGCGTGTGCACGATCGAGGTTGTCGTAGACCTTTGTCAGCGTGGCCTCGTTAGGCATACCGTCCTTGAACTCGAGCGTGCCGATGCCGGTCTCGTACTTGTCCGCCGTCGTGATCGATGGGGGTGTCTCCGGTGCCGCCGCGGCCGCCGCACCGAACAGCCAGGCAACCGTCAGCGCGACAAAGGGGCGAAACGAAAACGTGGCGATTTTCATGTGCGATCGATCTCCCTCGTGATTTCGCCAGGCTAACAGCTCGCAGGTATCGTTCAAACCCTTCGCTCTAGCTCCCGTGATCGGAATCTGGCATCTCACTCCGCGCCTTCTTCGAGTCGTTGGGCAGGTGATCGCTGGAACACGACGACGCCCGCCGCAAGGATACGTTCGTCGAAAGTGTGCCCGATCCGCGTCGCCGTTCCGCGCCACGAGCTCGCATCCTTCGGTGCGATGCCGAACGGTGAGCCCGGATCCCCGAACGTAAGCTGCCGTACAGTTCGACTTTGGTAATAGCCCGCCATGCGCGTCACTTCTGTCTACCGATGTTTTATCGGGTGCTGGCTGCTGTTGTTCGTTGCAGAGTCGGCGGTCGCCGCAGGGAGGCCATCGCTGTCGTTCAGCGCTGCTCCGACAAGTGTCTCCCCCGGCGGTCAGTCTCAACTCAGCTGGACGGCTACCAACGCGAAGCGCTGCTACGCGTCCGGCGCCTGGTCGGGATGGCGCGACCCGGCGGGCTCGACGACAACCAACCCCCTGAGTACCACAAGCACCTTCACCCTGCGATGTTCGAACGGCTTCTGGGCCGTTACACGCAGCGTGACCGTGAGTGCTACCGGCACATCTGCACCAACGGTCAACCTCAGCGCCTCGCCCACCAGCGTTGCTTCGGGCGGTGCTTCGACCCTGTCCTGGTCCAGCACGAATGCAACATCCTGCACCGCGAGCGGATCGTGGTCCGGCGGCAAGGCGCTCTCCGGTACCCAGTCGACCGGCGCACTCACGGTGAATTCGTCTTACGGGCTGGTATGCAGCGGTTCCGGCGGTTCAGCGAATGCGTCAGCAACCGTCAACGTTGCGGGCAGCACCTACCACTCCTACTACTCCCACCGTAGCGCTCAGCGCGTCGCCTACCATCGTCGCGTCGGGTGGCTCCTCGACGCTATCGTGGTCCAGCGCAAATGTGACGACATGTACCGCATCAGGCGGTTGGAGCGGCACGAAAGTGCCGTCGGGCAGTGCGTCAGTTGGTCCGCTCTTGCAGGACACCACCTACAGCCTGAATTGCTCCGGGTCGAACGGAAGCGTGCTTGCGATGACCTCCGTCGCAGTACGGGCGGCACTCGTTTCGTGGACGGCGCCGAGCACGAACACGGACGGGACAGCGATTACGACGCTAGCCGGTTTCCGTATTCGGTATGGAACGTCGTCGCACGTCTACACGCAATCGGTCTTGGTCAACAGTCCGTCTACGAGGCAGTGGCTGATTCCACTCGCCGCGGGTAAATGGTTCTTCGCCGTATCAGCGTTGGACACGGCTGGACACGAAAGCGCGAACTCGAACGAAGTGACCAGGACGATAAACTAGCTGACCGCGCACCTTTCGATCGCTCGCCCGCCGGCAACTCGCTCATGACGGGTTGGACAGGAAGCGATCGACGATCTGCCTGA
>CAWBBR010000015.1:0-7477 GCA_963787045.1 uncultured Gammaproteobacteria bacterium
CGCTCTCGGCCCTGCGCGCAAACCCGTCGCGCGAAGCCGAGTTCTGGAACGACATCGCGCGCCTGCGTACGCCACTCATCGAAACAGATCCGGCATCGCCTCAACACAGCATCGTCACGTTCGTGTGGCGACTTCCGGACAATGCCCACCACGTCGTGTTGCAGCCCGGCTTCGGCGACGCCACGGACAACGTGTTGGCGCAGATCGACGGCACGCGCGTGTGCCATGCGAGCTATCGATACCGCAACGACGTGCGCACGAGTTACAGCTTCGTCCCCGACATGCCGCTCATCTCGTGGGCGAAGGCAAATGCGAAGGAACTCGCCGAACTGCAAGCGTTTCTGCTCACTAACAAGGCGCAGCCCGATCCGCACGGACGCGATCGGTTCGTCAGCCGTGCAGGCACCGGCGAGCCGGACCTCGTCACGTCGGTGCTGGCGATGTACGACGCCATCGACGAATCCGCAGCGCATAAGCGCGAACACGTTTTGCGCGGCGTGATCGACAAACACACGTTCGCCAGCCGGCTGCTCGTAACGAACGCAACGTGTGGGTGTAGACGCCGCCCGGGTATGCAACGAGCGAACGCGCCTATCCGGTGCTCGTGGTCTTCGACGGCGGCAACGCACTGACTCAGATTCCGGTGCATCGCATGCTCGACAATCTACTGGCCGACGGCCGCATCGCACCGGCGGTCGCCGTGTTCGTTGACAACCCGACCTCGACGTCACGCAACGACGAACTGCCATGCAGCGAAACGTTCGCCCGCTTCATCGAAGAGGAAATACTGCCGTGGCTGCGCGACAACTATCGCGTGTCGCGCGCGCGTGAAGATCACTACGTCACCGGCGTGAGCTACGGCGGACTTGCGTCGATCTGGATGAGCTACCGATTGCCGCACGTGTTTGGCAACGTCATCAGCCAGGCCGCGTCGCTGTGGTGGGGTCCCGGCTACCGAATCGACGTCCCACGCAGCGAAGGCGGCTACCGCCCGAATGGCTGATCGAGAAGTTCGAAGAATCGCCGCGTCTACCGCTGCGCTTCTGGCTCGAGATCGGTCTGCTGGAACATCTTCGTTGATGCTCGAACCCAACAGGCGCATGAAGGCGCTGCTCGAAGCTAAAGGCAACGATGTCACGTACCGAGAATTCTGCGGCGGCCACGATGCCGCGCTATGGCGCGGCTCGTTGATTCAAGCATTGACGGTGATGCTCGCCAGTAGGAGGGGCGTGATTCTGATGACGTGATCGGCGGGTGATCGGTGCGCCGGACGCGCTCGAGCCATCCCTGGGGTCGCTCCTTTCGCGACATCCCTGTCGCTCAGGGGTCCGGCACACCGATCACCCGCCGCTGACTCGTCGATGTCCCAGTCCGACTCTACTTCGTTCGTTAGAGATGAACGCGCGCTTCGCGCGCGTTCACGCACGACACACGACTATCGGTGGTGGCGGAGCCGGAACCGAGGCGGAGGTATGGCTCGAGCGAGTCCGAAGCGGCACTTTACCCACCTCCGCCGCAGATCGAAGCGACATCCCACAGAACTAGAGTCCGCTTCCGCCTGTGAACTGGCCGGTGCCGGCGAACACGCCGCCATCGACCGGCACCATCGCGCCGTTGACGAACGACGCGGCGGGGGAGCCGAGAAAGGTGATCACCGCGGCGATCTCTTCCGGTTCTCCCCAGCGGCCGAGCGGAATGTGGCGGCGCAATTCGTCGTACACCGGCGATTGGCGGATGTCCGCCGTCATGCCGGTGTGTGTTGGTCCGGGACATACCGCATTGATGCGGATGCCTTCGCGGCCGAGTTCCAGCGCTGCGGCGCGAACGAAGTTGGCGACCCCGCCTTTTGCAGTGTTGTACGCCCACAAGCCCGGATCCCCGCCGAGCCCTGAAACCGACGCGGTGACCACCACCGCGGGCCGATCGGCTTTGCGCAATGCCGGCAGCGCGGCGCGCACGCCGAGCACGACGGCGCGCAGATTGACTGCGAGCACGCGGTCGAAAGTCGCCATGTCGATCGTTTCGAGCGTGCCGCTGGCCGCGAGGCCGGCGTTCAGGAACACCGCGTTCAACCCACCGAGGCCCATTGCAGCTTCGATCGCCGCGGCGTTCGTCGCTTCTACCGTGACGTCGCCTTTCACGATGCGCGTGCGCGTTCCATCGCGGTCGAGCGACGCAATCCACGACATGTCGGCGCGTTCGAGGTCTACGGCAACTACGCGGCCGCCATGTTCCAGCACGCGTTTCACCGCCGCGCGGCCGATTCCCGAGGCCGCACCCGTGATTACGGCGGTGCGCTGTGCCCAATCGCTCACGATGCGCCCCCTTGTGAGCGCGTCAGAACCGGCTGGCTCGTGTACAGGTCGGCAAACTGCTGCTGCAGATGCACCACTTTCGGCGCGTCGTTGATGACGATGTACGGGTTGTTCGGGTGTACCGTCGCATAGTCCTGGTGATAGGCCTCGGCCGGATAGAAGGCGTCCAGCGTAGATACCTTCGTGACGATCGGCGCTTTGAATGCCTTTGCCGCGTCGAGTTGCGCGATGTACGCCTCCGCCACGCGCTGCTGGTCCGCGCTCGTCGTGAAGATCGCCGAACGGTACTGCGTGCCGTGGTCTGGTCCCTGACGATTCAGCTGAGTCGGGTCGTGCACCACCGAAAAGAACACCGTCAGCAGAGTGCCGTAAGAGACCTGCGCCGGATTGAACTTCACTTCCACCGATTCGGCGTGGCCGGTAGAACCGGAGCTCACCGCCTCGTAGGACGGGTCCTTCTTGGTTCCGCCGGCATATCCGGAGACGGCCGATTGCACGCCTTTGACGTGCTGAAACACCGCCTGCACGCCCCAGAAGCACCCGCCGGCGAACACCGCCGTCTGCAGTTCGCCCGAGGTGCCCGGCGCGACGTCGGCCAACGGTTTCGGCAGCGCGGCCGGTCCTTCCACCGCGCCGGCGGGTTCGCAGCCAACCAGGAACAAGAAGCACACCAGCGCAGTCGCGCGTCGAAAAATCATGTCCGTTCTCCTGAAACGACTGTTTAGACCGCTTGCGGCGTCGTTCGGTTTCCTGACGCCCGCGCGAGCGTACCAACAGACCGCGACTACGCGCGCGCTTCCCGTCCGAACAGGCGCCAGTACAGCAGCACCACCGTGACCGTCATGAGCTCGGCCGTCAGCAACGCATACTGAGGTCCGACGCGGTCGGCGAACGCATCCAAGCGCGAAAACGACGACGGCATATAAGAGGTTGCCGCCGAGCGAAATCAGCGAGCCCATCGTCGCGCGCTGGCGATCGGTGAACGAGCTGCTGCATCAGCGTGTCGCTGCGCCACCACGCCGGGACCGTAAGCGAACGACGCGAGCGAAGAAATCGCGGGGCTCGCGACGGTCGCGGTCGCCGTGGCGCCGACACCGATCAGAATGCTGCTGATGCTCGTCCAGAGCAGCACCGGCAGTTCGCGGAAGCGTTGGATCACGCCTCCAGACGCGCGGAATCCGAGCACGGCGAATGCGTGCGTCAGCATGCTCGCGACGCCGAACCCCGAGGACGACCACAGCGTCGCGAAATAAGCCGGAAAGAACATGTGTTTCGATTCGCCCAGAGCGAAGGCGAGCATCGCCGCGATGCTGAGATCGCGCAGCTTCACATCCGGGCGAAACCGGCGCCAGGCGTCGCGCAGATGCGCCAGCACATTGGTCTCGATGTCGCGTCCGTGCCGCGGCGGCTCGACGGTGAAGAAGCCGATGAAGAGACCGATCGCCTGTGGCGCCAGCGACAGCCAGAACAGCGATGCGGAATGGAAACCAGATGCAGCACGATCGCCGACACGAGCGCGGACACCGCCAGCGCCCACTGGAACATCGCGCTCAGGCGGCCCTGATATTCGGGAAACTCCGTCTCGCGGCTCTTCGTCCTTCAGCGTGTCGTAGAGAAACGCATCCTGATTGCCGCTGAACAGCGGAAGGAGAAACCCTCCAGCACCGCACCGATCGCGAGCATCGCGAAGGACGGCGCGGCGGCATACGCGGCAATGCACAGCGATGTTCGCGACCTGCCCGCTGAGCATCGTCTTGCGCCGGCCGACATAGTCGGAGAACACGCCGGTCGGCAGCTCGAACAGCGACGATCCGATTTTCGCGATCGCGAGGATCAGCACCCATCGGCATACGAGCCGGTGACCTGCGCGAAATACACGACCATCACCGGTCCGTAGATGCGGAAGTCGTTGCAGAAGTTGAACCCGCCGAGCAGTCGGACGTTGCGGCGCGTGACACTCATGTCATGCATCGTAAGCGATGAGTCTGTTAGCTTTCCGGCATGAATGTTCACAACCTAACGCCGCGGCTGAAGTGGCACATGCTGCGTCGGCGCAAGTCGGACGCTCCGTTCCTGCGTGAAAATCTCGTCGCGGCATTGCGCGCGGGCGCGGCGTGCGAAGTCGATCTGGCTTTCACCGCAGACGGCCACGGGCTGTGTCTGCACGATGCAACCCTCGACCGGGAAACGACCGGACACGGTCGCGTTGCCGATGCGACGCGCGCGGAGATCGAGCAACTCCGCCAACGAAGCCCTGCTGGTGCGGTGCTCGCGACTGCACCGCTGTTCCTCGACGAAGTTACCGCCACGGTGGCATCGATCGGCGTCGCCGCGCCAGCGCTCGTTCAACTCGACGTGAAGACGCGCGCGCACGCGTTGACTACGGCCGCGTGCGAGCAATTCGGCAGCACGCTCGACGGTTGCGCGGATGCGTTCGTCGCAAGTGCGTACGAGTGGGAGGCGGTAGCGCGACTCGTCGCCGCCACG
The DNA here is from genome assembly GCA_963787045.1 of uncultured Gammaproteobacteria bacterium. Classification (GTDB taxonomy): domain Bacteria; phylum Pseudomonadota; class Gammaproteobacteria; order Pseudomonadales; family Azotimanducaceae; genus DATJGR01. The sequence continues at coordinate 4,803 of CAWBBR010000015.1, forward strand.
CCCGGCTTGCACGCGGGATTCGATCCGCTGGTGTTCTACCCGCGCACGTTCGACCTCGATGCCGACGCGTTTCGCGCGATCGCAGCCCGAACGGTGTCCACTGCGCCGCGCGCGTCGATCTACTACCTCGAAGCCAGATTGATCCTCGCCGCACTCGAACGCGGCGTGAATCTGGTGCGAGAAGTCGGCGTTGCCGGGGCGCGCGTCGACGCGTGGACGATCGATCCCGAGTTTCCGAATCTGCACGATGCATTGCGACGCATCCTCGATGCGGGCGTTGCGCAGATCACGACCAACGACCCGGAACGACTCGGGCCGATCGTCACACAGATCGCGGCTGCTCCACGCTGACGGCGACTACACCGCCAGCTTGCGCGCCTGTTCGACGAGTTGCGGGTCGCCGAGCCGCGCGGCCAGTTTCGTCAGCGCAGCAACGTCGGGACCTTTCCAGCGCAGATCGTCGAGCGATTCGGTGAGCGGCGCGTCGAACCGCAACGTCGCAAGCGTTCTGAACAGTTCTGCGTCTGCGCGTCCGGCACGCAAGTTGTCCGCCAGCACGGCGGCGCCGCGCACCTTGACCGACCACGCTTGCAGGTTCGTCGGGAATCTCCTCGAGCTGTCCGTACGCGCCGAGCACGGCCGCCGCGGACTTCGCGCCCCAACGCGGGATGCCGGGGAATCCGTCCGGCGCTGTCGCCGACGAGCGCGAGGTAGTCCGGGATCGATCCGGCGCGCACACCGAATTTCGCGACGCACGCCGGCTTCGTCGAGCGTGGTGCTGCGCATGCGATCGAGGCACACGACGCGCGTCGCCGCGCACACACTGCGCGAGGTCCTTGTCGGGCGAGCAGATGAACACCTGCTCGACGCGCGGTGCTGCGCGAACCGCGCCGCGCGCGGTCGCGATCGCATCGTCCGCCTCGAACTCGATCATCGGCCACGTCACGATGCCGAGCGCGCGCGCACGCGTCCTCGGCCAGCTCGAACTGCGAATACAGATCCGGATCGATGCCCTCGCCGGTCTTGTAGCCGGAAAGAGCTCGTTGCGAAACGACTCGATCACGTGGTCGAACGCGAAGGCGACGTGCGTGACGTCGGGCTCGCCGAGCAACGCGAGCATCGAACGCGCGAGCGCCCCGCATCGCGCCGACTTCCGCGCCGTCGCTCGGCCCGTTTGGCGGCGCGCCAAAGAAGGCGCGGAACAGCTCGTACGTACCGTCGATAGATGAACTTTCACGGCGCCATCTGCAATGCCGTTACTTCACCAGTTCGATCTCGCTCGGCCGCCAGGTCTTGTCGAAGAACGGCTCGAGCGGGCTGTAGAGTCGCAGGATCGTGAACCAGCCCTTGCCGGGCATGGTCTGGATCCAGTTGCCGCGCTTCACGCCCGCGGGCTGGGTCGGACCGAAGTAGACGGTCGTCGAGCCGTCGGCGTCGGCCTCGGCGGCCGGTGACGGGAAGCTCTGGCTGCCGGCGCGCGGATAGCGCTGCGGCGTGTCGAGCATCGAGCGCGTCTGGTTGTCGTAGAGCGTGAACGACCAGAAGTTCGCCTGCGGGATGTCCTTCGGCAGCGTCACCTTGTAGGTCTTCGCGCCGTCGAAGTACTGCTTGTTCGCATCGACGAACGCGAAGAGGTACTGCGAGCCGATGCCGGGCAGGCGCATCGCCATCGCCGGCGTGATGCCGGTGACGCCGTAGAAGAACGCCGTGCGCGCGTCGAGCGTGCGGTAGCCGGTGGGCGGGAAGGGCTTCGACGCCCTCGCGTCGTGATCATCGGGATCGGCGTCTCGAACTCGGAGCCGCTCACGAACAGGAAGTTCATCCAGGCCGAGCCGGGGTAGTAGTACCAGCTCGGATCGCGCGGATTCATGAACAGGCTGCGTGACGTGGCGTTGGCGACGGCGAGCGCCTCGGTCAGGATCTTTTTCATCCGCGCGTCGGGCGCGAAGGGCTTGCCCTTGACGATGCCGATCGCGGCCAGCGATCCCATCAACTCCGGATCGAGCGCGGTCGCGGGTTCGTGTTGCACGACGTCGTTGAGCATCTCGTAGAAGCTGAAGTCGTTGGGCGGGATGGTGTTCATCGAGACTTGCCGCTGCCTTCGTGGAAGACGGTCGGTGGCGGCGGCTCGATGCGGCCGAGTTTCGTCTTGCCTGTCAGGAATTCGGCGATACTGCGTGCCGACGCCGCCGGGCTCGGTACGGATAGATCTTCGTGGCGCTTGATCAGTTCGACCGTCGGCTTGGGATCGTTGTTCTCCAGGAACATACGACCGAGCATCACGACGCGCGTGGTCCGCGCGTGCGCGATGAAGTAACCGCCTTCCGGCAGCGGACCATCGTATCCCGGAGGCACGATGAGGTACTTGCCGCCTTCGCCACGGTCGGGGCCGGGCGCACCGAAGTCGATTACCCAGCGCCACCAGACGTCGTCGACAGCGTGCCGAGCGCCTGGGCGGCGTCTCGAGCACCATCGGTCCCTTCGTCAGATCGAGCATGCCGACGAAGTACACGGTATCGGCGTTCGCCGTCAGGAAGAGCGACTTGGCATCCATCAGGTTGGAAAAGACCATGATCTCGTTGTCTTTGACCCCGACCTCGGCGAATCCTTTGTAGATCGCCGCCATGTTCACGCCTTGGAATGTATTGACGAACGCGTCGAACGCATGCGCGCGA
>CAWBBR010000016.1:0-170419 GCA_963787045.1 uncultured Gammaproteobacteria bacterium
CGCACCCTCTATTCCTATGGCGCTTCGAGGCGCACGGGTCGGTGGCATACCTCGCCGGGTCGATCCACGTCATGAAGGCCTCGCTGTTTCCGCTGCCCCCGCAATTCGACGCAGCGTTCGCGCGTGCGAACCGCATGGCGGTCGAGGTCGACACCGACGCGCTCGATCCGGAGTCGGTACGACAGAAATTCCTGGACTACGCGTTGCTTCCCGCCGGCCAATCGCTCGGCACCATCCTGAAGCCGGCCACGCTGGCGGCCGTGTCGGCCCACCTGCAGGCGCAATCGACCTCGCTGACGAGCGTCGCCACGCTCAAACCGGTTATGCTCTCTACGCAGCTCGCGGTCGCGCGCCTCAGCGCACTTGGTTACCTTCCTCAATTCGGACTCGAGCAGCACTTCAAGAGCGCGGCTGGCGCTCGGCCGATTCTCGAACTCGAAACGATCGACCAGCAACTCGCCGTGTTGACCAGTCCGCCGATGCCGGTGCAGGACGAAATGCTCGCCGAGACGGTCGAACAGATGGATACGATCGAGCCGATCATCTCGGCGATGATCGTGGCGTGGCTCGCCGGTGACGAGCGCGAGTTTCGACGGCTGTTCGACCTCGAGTCCGGTGACTCGCCCGAGGTGCAGGCTTACATGCGGCGATTGCTCGAAGACCGCAACGTCGGCATGGCGGACAAGATCGCCGGCTATCTGCAGACACCGGGCACTACGTTCGTGCTCGTCGGCGCGGCGCACTTGGCAGGTCCGGAAGGCATCGTGGCGCTGCTGGAAGCACGCGGTCTGAAGGGTCGCAGAATCAATTCGAACGATACGATCTGAGGAACACAAATGGAACTCAAAGGCAAACGCGCAATCGTGCTCGGCGGAACGTCGGGAATCGGCCTGGCCGTCAGCAAGCAACTGGCTGCTGCAGGCGCGACCGTGACAGCTGCCAGCCGAACGGCGAATCGCGCCGTTGCGGAAAACGTCGCTGTTCGACCGGTCGATGTATTGAATCGATCCGCGCTCGAACGGCTGTTCAAGGACCTCGCGCCTTTCGACATCCTGGTCAACGCCGCAACCGGCGGCTCGCGCGCCACCGGTCCATTCCTGTCGATGGACCTGGACGGATTCGAAGGTTCGTTCCGGAAGTTGTGGGGTTACGTCAACTCGTGCGGCTCGGCGCACCGCTGATGTCCGAGCGCGGCTCGATCGTCCTCATCAGTGGTTCGCCGGCGCGCAAAGCCATGCCCGGCATGTCTGCGATTTCGACCGTGGGCAACGCGGTCGAAGGATTCGTGCGCGCCGTTGCACCTGAACTCGCGCCACGACGCATCAATGTCGTGGCGCCCGGCGTAATCGACACGCCGATGTTCGCTGCATCGGGCGAGCAACGTGAGGCGTTCCTCAAGCAGGCAACGTCGCGCAATCTGATTCCACGCGCCGGCACCGCGGACGAAGTCGCCGATGCGGTGTTGTTCCTTCTGCGCAACGAATTCATGACGGGGACGACGATCGACGTCGACGGCGGCGCGCTGCTGCCGTAATGAGGATCGCAATGGTGACGCTGACTGACCACGCGCGCGGCATGATCGTAATCTCCAGGCGCGCACTGACCGTGCTGCTGTTCGCGGCCGTCGCGAGCTGCGTGCCGCGGCCTCCGGCGCCTACGCCGCCAGTCGGCGGATTCCCCGTCGATTTTCCGACATCGTTCTATTCGACGGTGCCGCGGGAGGATGCGTTCCGCATCGTGCCGTCCCGTTCGAAGTTGACCGTCAAGGTGTATCGTTCCGGCGCGCTCGCGTCGCTCGGGCACAACCACGTTGTCGCCAGCCGTGAAATCGACGGCTTCGTGTATCTTGCCGACGACATGAGTAAGGCGCGCGCCGACCTGTTCGTTCCGGTTGCGAGCTTCGTCGTCGACGACGCGGCCGAGCGCACTGCGGCCGGGTCGGAGTTTGCCACGCAGCCGACCGCATCCGACATCGAAGGCACCCGGGCAAACATGTTGGGGCCGAAGCTACTGAACGCGGAGCAATGGCCATTCGTGGTGGTGCATGTGGCACCGATGCACGTCGGTCCCGAGTCGACGCAGGTCACGCTCTCGATCACCGTGCGCGATCACGTCGCAACATTTCCGGTCGACGCGCACTGGCAGCGGACCGGCAACGAGCTGACGATCGAGTCGGCTTTCAAGATCGATCATGCGGCGCTCGGCCTCGAGCCGTTCAGCGCGCTTGGCGGCGCCATGCGCGTGGCCGATCAGATCGATATCGCGGTGTCGATCACCGCCAAGACGGCAGGTTGAAGCTCGATCAGGTCGGCAGGAACTGCACCGGATAGCTGATCGTGGTGGTGCCGACGTCGCGCTTGCCGAAGTCGAACATGCGGATTCTGCTGACGATCTTTTCCATCAGGTTCTGATCGGGCAGTTCCGACGACACCACGCGACAGTCCAGCACACGGCCCGTGGGATCGATCTGCAGCTCGAGCACGACTTTGCCTTGCAGTGACGGGTCCTGGCGCAGCGCGCGGTTGTAGATCGCGAAGATCGCGCCTTTGTTCGCGTCGAACACGCGGCGGATGTCTTCGATCGAACGCTCGCGCGGATCGATCTCTTTGTCGTTGTTCAGGCGCGCGTGCGTTCCACCGTTTCCGATGGCGCCGGGCGGTGCATCGACCTTGGTGGTTTCGCGACCCGACAACGCAACACCACCGGTGTTGCGCGACAACGCGGCCACGTTGACGCCCGCGCTGCGCGAACCGTGGTTCGACGTCAGTAGCGATCGATCGAGCGTTGCTGCGTCGCCGGTGCCGCGGCGAATCGCGCCGGTGTCGTTGAGCTTGCCGACGTCGACCGCATCGCGCATGTCCGCGAAGCTGTCTTTGAACTGCAGTAATCCCGACACCGCGGCCTTCTCGCGCGCATCGGCCACGGTCGGTTCGGCGACGACCGGCTTGTTCACCACCGGAATCGGCTTCTTCGGCTCGGGCGGCTTCACCTTCACTTCCGGCTGCGGCAGTGGCTCGCGTATCACGTCCGGTGGCGGCGGCGGAATCACGATCGGCGGCTTTTCGAGCACGAGGTGCGCAAGCGGCGGTGGCATCGACTTGAACTCTTCGTGCGCCGGCGGCGGAATCGTTATCCACGGTACGACCACGCCAAACAGAACGTAGAGCGCGAGGCAGATTCCGAGCAGCGTGCGGAAGCTGCGGTTGTCCGTCGACGACTGCCCACGGCAATTCGTGGCGCATGCGCGCGACGGCAACGCTCACGATGCGCCCCCCGGCGGCGGCGTCACCACCGCGGCGTTTGCGTCGGCAATCGTCGCGTCGGGTTGCAGGGCTTTGACTCGATTGACGGCGAGCGAGACGTTCGCAAAGTCAGTCGCCTGACACGTCATCATGATGCGCTTCAGCAGCCAGTATGGAATTTCGCGGTCACCCATCACCGTGACGTCGAAACCGTCGGCCGGCACTTCGCCGCGGCGCTTTGCTTCGTCGCGCAGTTCCTGCTCGAGACCGGCGATGAGACCCGTCTGGGTCGGCTTCATCTGCGTGACATCGGCAACGCGCCGGCTGTTCACCACGATCTGGTCGTTGCTGACCGAGATCACCATCCGGTCTTCGGGGCGTTGATGCGACGACGACTCCGGTAATTTGATCACCGAGTTCATCGTCAGAACTTCCGTCTCGCTCGAGTTCGCCAGCAGGAACACCAACAGAATCGTGAAGAAGTCGGTCAGCGACACGAGGTTCAGCGTCACTATGCCGTTCTGCCGCTTCACTACGGCACGTCTGTGTTTCGCCCGGAACGAGGCCATCGCTACTACTCTTTTTCTTTGTTTATCAGGTTGCTTTCGCCGGCGGATCGCCGAGCGAAATGACCGGGAACAGTTCCGCTTCGACCACTTCCATCGCAACGACGGTGGAATACGAGCGCACCCGGTCCATCACGGACACGAGCGTCTGATAGCTCGTATCGGATTCCAGCAGGATGACGATGTCGCGTTTTTCCGGCATTCGTCGTTTCAGCTCCTGCATTACGAGCGACAGACCCTTGAGGTCCTGCTCACCGTCGACCTTCGGCAGGGTTTTGATTGCGCCGCCCCGACCATCCGCGACGACGAGTTGATCGTCTCTAACGATCACCTCGAGGTGCACCAGATCGGCGATCGATTTCGCCAGAGCCGTTACCCGATGGAAAATCGAGATCGATCACCGTGATCTTGGTGAACACGACCGACGCCAGCAGTGCACACACCAGCAGCATCATCATGTTCATGAACGGCGTAACTTCGAGCTCGGCTTCCTTGCGGTGCGCCATCCGGCGCTTCTTCAATCGGCTCATCTGAGTCGCTCCTTCGGAAATGCGCCGATCAAGCCTTCGCGGTCGCGTGGCTTGCAGGTGCCGCCTTCGGTGCTGCGGGGCGTTCCGGTCGGTCTTCGAGCAGATTGAGGAACTTGACCTGAGCGATCTCGAGGCTCTCGACGATGGCGCTGGTCTTGCTCTGCAGCATCGAGTGCAGCAACAGCAACGGAATGGCGACCATCAGATCCGAACGCGGTGCAGTTCATCGATACCGAAATACTCTGCGACAGCAGCGACGCTTTTTCGGCCGGGTCGGCCGAAGCAACCGCGGTGAACGCACCGATCAGACCGATGACCGTGCCGAGCAATCCGAGCAGCGTTGCCACGTTGGCGAACGTCGCGAGGTAGGGTGTGCGGCGCTCGATGTTCGGCAGCACTTCGAGGAGCTGCTCTTCCATCGCATATTCGATGTCCTGACGCCGTCGCGTATGACTCAAACGCGCGATGCCTTCGGTGACGATCGCACATACCGCCGACTTCGATTTCGACGCGAGGTCCTGAATCTCGCGCATGCGTTGCGCGCGCAGCAGCGGCAGGATCTTCTCGTAGTCGCGACGGTTCACGGAGGTCTGTCTCGCGAGATAGAAATACCGCTCGAGCGAGATCGCGACGCCAATCGCCATTACCAGGGCGATCGGGTACATGAACTCCCCGCCGTGTTGAAAGAACAAAACTATCTTCGAGTACAAGTCCATTTTCTTCATTCCTCCATTGCAGTCGCACTGTTTACAGGACTTCGCGCGGACCTGAGTTGCCCGAGATCACGAATTGATCGATACGCAGCGGTCACTGTTTCGCCTCCGACGACTTCAGCACGTCGTAGTACTGCAGCTCGCGTTTGTACGCGGGCGGATACAGGTGGCGAAACACTTCGTGCTCGGTGAAATTGGGATCGAGTTCAATCTTCGGGATACCGCTCGGGTCCTGCCACGGCACGATGTACAGCACCTTCGGCAGTTCCTGGTTGCCGGAGATCACCGTCTCGTCCATGCGGATACGGCCGTTCGGTTTCGGATCCTGTTCGGCAAACGCGGCGGCGCTGATCGACAGCGCGCAGACGAATGCCACGCTTCGCGCGGTCATGCTCATGATTCGTTTCCTGCGATCCTGCGTTCGAGATCCGAAACCCATCCGGCGACGCGCATGTCGGGACTATCCGACAACGTCTGATACGTCTGGTACGCCTTCAGTGCATCGTCGAGACGGCCGAGATACAGCTCGTAGAGAATCCCGAGGTTCAGATACGCTTCGCGAAAGTTCGGCACGCGCTGCGCGCACGCGAGGTAGTTCGCCTCGGCCGTCAGAAAATCGCCGGCGCGGCGCGACAACACGCCGAGATCGACGTACGCCGCACAGTTGTTCGGATTCGCATCGATCGCTTTCTTGTACGCATGCTGGGCGGCGTCGTTGTCGCCGAGCGCTTCGTAAACACCGCCGAGATTGACCCACGGACCCGACAACATCGGATCGCGTGCGGTCAGCTCTTTCAGCAGCGATTCGGCTTCCGTATAACGTTGCGCCTGAATCGCCGTGAGCGCCTGTTCGAACAGCTGCTCGGACTTGCGATCCACCTCGATCGGCTGAGCGGCCGCCCCGGCGGTCGAATGCTCGACCGGCGGCGACGAACTACAGCCCGCTAGCGCGAGTACAACGCAGAACGTCAGCGATTCAACGAATCGTATCGACATAACCCACCTGCATCTCTTGCTTGTCGAAGCGCGCCGGCACCAGCGCGCGCAGTGCCTCGAAACTCTTCTGGACCCACTGGTCATACACGCCGTCCCAGCTTCTACGCACGTTGATCTCGTGAATCGAGATCGCCTGCTCTTCGAACGGGAACGCCTGCTCTTCGAGCAGCACGTCGTATTGCTCGAGCTCCATGTCGGAGAGACCCATCGGGCGCGCCGATGCGATCAGCTGGCGCGACAGCGCCGCGTAGATGTCGGCGATCTGGTACGTCGATGCGGTCGCGAACTCGGCAACGCCGTAGTTCGCGGCGCGTTCGTACGCGGTGATCGTGTCCTTCAGCGCCTGCTGCTTGCGCTTGAGGCTGTTTGCGAGCGGATCGCCCAGTTGCACCGCGTCGAACGCGGCGCGCTCGTCGTCCGCGAGCACCAGCTGCGCTTCGGCGGCGAGGTATTTCGCGCGGTTCGGCGCGGCGCCGCCCATCGTGTCGACGAGTTCGATCTTCTTGCGCAGCCATACGCGCCGCTTCGACGAATCGCCGGTGCGCTGATACAGCTGATCCATCTTCTGCATCGCTTCGAGCGCAAGGTCGGCCGGTTGGCGATACGTATCCGCATACGTGCCGAACGCCTCCATCGCTGCGGGCACGTCGTCCGTCTGCAGGTACAACTCACCGGCGTGGTACAGCGCCTGCCGTCGCACCTCTGCATCGCCGTCAGCCCCTGCGACGCGCCGGAATTCGCCGGCGGCCTGATTCCACGACTCGGATTTCTCGTAGAGCCCGGCCAGTCGCTTCGTCGCGTCGGCTCCATACGGGCTGTCGGGATACTTCGAGCGGAAGTCCTGCAGCAGGTCGGCCGCTTCCTTCCAGTTTCCTTGCGCTTCCACCACCGCGATGGCGTCGTTGTGGCCTTTCGCGGCGAGTTCCGATCCCGGTGCGTCGGCCGCGATGCGCATGTAGTTGCGCACGGCTTCGTCCGTGGCACCGCTCTGCTCGGCCGCCTCGCCTTGCTTGTAGATCGCGGCCAGCAGCTTCTCGTTGATCGCGGCGACATCCGTCGGCGCACCGCCGGGAATCGCCAGCAACGACCGATACGAGCGCTCGGCCGACGCGTACTGGCCGAGTTCGAATGCACCGTGCCCGAGAATCACGTAAGCGGTGCGCGACAACTTGGGATCGAGATCGGGTCGCGTACGGATCAGGTGATCGGCCAGATCCATTGCCTGTTGATACTGCGCCAGCGAGAACAGCGCGTCGGCGGCGGCGGTTTCTACCGGCGCGGCGCGCGGGTCGTCGGGGAACAGCATCGCGAATTCGATCTGCGCATCGATCTTCACGCGCTGCCACAACTCGCGATCGTCGGGTCCGAGTCCTTTGAGCACTTCGTCCAGACCGAGGATTGCAGCGTAGCCCGCCTCGTTGGCGCGTTCGTACGTCGGGTGTTCGTGGACGACGCGCTGATAGGCGGCAACCGCGCGCGCGGGTTCGCCGGCCTCGGTGTAAACCTCGCCGAGCAGGAACAGGTTGTCGGCCACGCCGGGATCGGTCGGGAATGTCGCCACGAGCTGTTCGTAGTAGTCGGCGGCCTTCAGATAGTCGGCCGTCGCACGGCTCTTCTGCGCTTCGCTGTGCGAAAGCTTCGACAGTTCACCGAGATATTCCTTCAGCGTCGGCAGGTAGTCGGCGCGCTCCGCGTCGCTGTACATCGTCCAGAAGCTGCTGCGCACGCCGTAGCGCGTTACGAAGTCTTCCTTCCGGGAACGCACTTCGCTCGGAAAATCGGCCGCGATCAACGTATCGATGACGCGCTTGTTGAACACCGGAGCGCGACGGTCGAGGCTGTTGTTGACGATGAACGTCTCCAGCGTGGCGACGCTGTCGAGATAGCGTTCCTTCGCTTTCAGATCGTCGGCCAGCCGCTCGTATACGCGATGCTGCCACACCGGCTTGTTCAGCTGATCCATGTGATCCGCGAGCGTCTTCGGACCGTCGAGATACGACACGGCGAGCACGATCACGCGCAGCACGTCGTCCAACAGTTCCTGAGCGCCGCGATCGGGCTCCCCGTCGTCGGGCGTGATCGAATTCACCACGACGAAGAAGCTGTCGAGGCTGAGGTCGAGCTGGGATTCCTTGAATCGGCACCAGCCGAGCATGTAGTTGGCGTTCTGCCAGTAACTGGTAGACGCGCCGTGCTCGACGACGAACGAGTAGTCGTCGGCCGCGGTCGTGTATTGCTCCGCGGAGAACGCCATCTCGGCGCGACGGAACCGCGATTCGACCACGTACGCGCTGTTCGGATACTCGGCGATCAGCCGGTCGAGATACTTCTTCGCACTGACGTTGTCGCCAACGACGTCGTACGCTCGCGCCAGCTGATAGATGATCTGATCGACGTCCTGGCCGTTCGGCTGCTTCAGCAGATCTTCATAGAGCTGAATGGCGGCCTGGTACGGCGCCTCTTCACCGGCTGCGTCGCGATCCTCGCCCACCTGCATTTCGAGGTCGGCCAGGCGTTTGCCGACGGCCTGATTTTCGCGTGCATCGGGTACCGAACCGTATACGCGCTGATACGCGGAGATGACATCGTCGCGGCTCGGCGGCGGTACGCGTACTTCAGGCAGCTCGAGGCTCGGCAGCTTCTTCACGACGTCGGCCACCGCGGGTCCGCGGACTTCGAGGGGACCGTTCTTGTCGCCGCCGAACATGTGGCAACCGCCGAGCAGAATCCCGGCACTGATCACGGCGATGGCGCGCTTCATTCGCCACCTCCGGATTGGTCCATCGCAAGCTGATCGGTCGCGCGCGCAATGGCAATGCGCGTGACCAGCAGCTGGCGTTCCACTTGCGCGATCTCGCGGTGGATTCCGGAACGGATCTGATCGCCGAGACGCGTCTCGCGGTCGGCCAACGCCACGGCAACTTCACGCGTGATCGAATCGGCGCGCGTCTGGAACGCGAGGAAGTCGGTCTGCACTCCGGCGGCGAGCACGCCCTCGGCGCGCGACACGCGAAGCAGCTTCGCATCGATCTCGGCCATCTGCTCCGCGGTCGCCGTCGTTTCGTTTTCCACGGCGCGCAAACGCGCCATCCGATCTTCTACCAGATTCCAGAACGCAATCCCTTCGAGATAGTTCACGCGCGCAAGCAACTGTGCCCGCGTCGTATCGTCGGGCGTCTGCATCAATAGCGCGCGTTTCGCGCTCAAATTGTTCAGCAGCTTCGCTTCATCCGGATTGGCCAGCGCGAGCATCCACTCAGACGTGCGCTCCGGCGTCGCCGCAGTCAATGCATCGATGCGCGCATGCATTTCGGCGAGCGTCTGCGCGGCTTGCTCGCGCCGCTCGCGCAGACCGCGCGTATCGATCAATTCGCGCGCCGCTACCGCCCGACGCCGCTGTTCCGTGGACAACGCATCGAACGTGGCGAGTTCGTCCGGCAGATCCTTCAACCATTCCTGCATCGCGCGCAGTTCACGCCACTCCAGCAGCAATTGCTGCACGTCCTCGGTCGCAAGCCACTCGAGCCAGTCGGTGTGGCCGAGCGTCTGTCGCCACTCGTTCATGACGCTGTCGGTGGAGTCGTCGCCTTCCGGTTGCGCAAACACCTGCAGCAATCCGCCGACCCACACCGGGTCTTCCGCCCGTGCGGCGACGGTTTGCAGCTCGGAAAGGCGTCCTTCGAATGTGGCCTCCGCCGATCGGTAGTTGGTGAGCGCGAGTTCGCGCGACGACATGAGTTCGAGACTCATCGGAAAACCGAGCTGCGCCGTGGCGCTGCTCTCGGACCAGTACGCATCCTTCTTGAGCGAAAGCCAGATGCGCGCCGCGAGTTCGTAGTTGCCGTTGTCCATGGCGAGACCGCCGTACGACGTCAGCGCCAGATCGCGATAACGGCCTTCCGCCGGTAGGCCGCCGATCACCGCCTCGGCCGAAGCCGCCTCGGTACGCTGACGCTTCACCACCGACAGCGCGACTAAGGCGCGCTGCTTCAGATCGAGCGCATCGGCTTCGTACACGTCCATCGCGCCGAGCGTCGTGAACGTCTGTTCCGCCTGCTCGAGCTGACCCGCGGCGCGCTCTGCAACGCCGAGGTTGAACAACGCATACGCACGGAATGCCTGCTTCGGATCGATCCGCGCAATCGCGTTCTGTGCCGCAGCGAAATCGCTCTTCTGCGTCGCAACTTCGGCGCGCATGAATTCGACTTCCGGATGAATCCGCTCGTGGCCGAGCCAGCTCTTGCCGAGATCGATGTTTGCAACGTTGCGTTCCACTCCGGCCCAGTCCTGGCGGCGGAAGTCTTCGCGCGCGAGGTGGAACGACAGCCGCATCTTGTCGAGCGGTGTCAGTTCGCCGTCGCCGACCGAAGCGAACGTCTGCTCCGCCATCGCAAACATGCCGTCCGCGAACGCGAAGCTGCCTTTCGCCAACTGCAATCGAACCGGATCGTTACCGACGGCGCCGCGGCGCTCGACGATCAGCGTATCGAGCAACGCCTGCTGATAGTCGTCCTGGTAGTAGTCATAGAGGACGGTGCCGTAGTACAGATCCGGCAACGGGGTCACCGGCTGCACCGTGAGCACACAGCTCAAGATCCAGTCGCACAGAAGTTCCTTCATGCATCATCCTTGCTGCTGTGCCGACTTACGGTGAAACCGTGGCCACGAACTCGGGCTGATACTTCGCCGTCGAGTCGGAGATCTTCAGTTCCACGTAGCTGGGCTCGAATGATTTCTCGAAGGTCACCGTCGTTGCACGACGGTAGTCGCGGCCTTCCGGACCTTTGCCGGTAAAGAACGCGGTCAGCTGGTTCTCGCCTTGTTTCACGTTGCCGACGAACAGGCGTTGTACGCCGCCGCGAAACAGCGCGTCGGCCTGCTTCTCCGTATACAGATAGTGGGTGACGTCTTTGCCGTTGAGCTTGAGCGTTACCGAGTCGAGTGCGAAGAACTCGCCGACATCCATGGACAGGAACACGGCCACCTGCGTGCTGGCCGGATACAACAGATCTTCTTCGAGCACGACGAGATCGCGCTTGAGTTCGACGAGGTCGCTTCTTGATGCCTTCCATCTGGCTGCCGAGCGCCGCGGGATTTCCGGGCGTCTCCGTCTCACTGGTTGCATCCGCCGGTGCGGTCTCGTCGACGGGAGCGTCCATCAGCGCATCCAGCGCGTCACCTGCGAGCGCGGCGCCGCTGATGCTCAACGAAACGAGCAGCGCGCCGAGGGTCAATGCGATCCGTTGCATCTGATGGGTCCTCTACCGGGTCCGGGAATTACTTGTTGATCAGCTTCTTGACCACTTCGAGGTACTTCGCTTCGTCGCCGGGCTTGTAACCGCGGTGGACGTAGCGCACGACACCGTCGCGGTCGACGACGACGCTGCTCGGCATCGACTCGAGGTCGTACAGTTCGCTGACTTTCTGGCCCTCGTCGACGAGCACCGGAAACTTGACGCCGGCCTTGTTCGCGACGTCTTTCGCCGGACCTGCCTTGCCTTCGACGTTCACGCCGAGCACGGTGAAACCCGCGCCTTTGTAACGTTCGTCGATGCGCTCGAGCAGCGGCATCTCCTGGCGACACGGTCCGCACCAGCTGGCCCAGAAATTGATCAGCACGACCTGACCGCGATATTCCTTGAGCCGCGTATTCTTCCCGTCGATGCTCTTCAGCGTGAAGTCCGGCGCGACGTCCGATACCGCGACGGCCTGGCACAGCGCGGGCACGCAGACACACGCGGCCGCAATGATTTTTGCGAGTTTCATGGCATTACTTTCCTTTGTTTTCCACACCTCGACACGGCCACTACTCCACGACGCTTCCGCTATCCGTTTGCTACCGCTGTCAATGGCCAAGCTACGCGATCGATCATGTCGTCGAAAGTCCCTGCACCACCGACTGCTGCAACTGGTGAGGCGCCCGATTTCCGTCTCAGTCGAGCTTTCGAACTACCGACATGGATCGCCAATGGGCGCACCGCGCCCGCCTGCGCACCGATCCTTGGTGACGCAATGACCCGACCGGGATCCGTTCCGGTCACGCCAATCTGAATTCGTGGAAAGCGGCGCGCACGAAGAAGAACCGGGAATCGCCGACTACTCGTACGAATTGGGTGAGGTGTGGAACACCCAACGGCATACGACAGCGATTCCCAGTCCTTTGACCGTTGCGACATCTCTTCATTTGGTTGGATGCCGTCCTGCATCTTCGTCGTCCAGCGTGCACCGCGTGCATCTTCGGAAACCGAACGTTAGTCGAGCGGGCCAAGTGTTAATGCGGTCGCGTTCACAAATCCCCGGCCACCATGGCGCGCGCCACCGCGAGTTGAGAGCAGCCGCAACGATCGACTGGGGACGGTTTCGAAATCGGCGTCGCTGCAATAGACTCCGAACCAAGGGCTGTGGGGGCACGCACGATGAAACTCGAATATCCGTTGGTCCGTTATCTGGGTCCCGCGATCGATCCGGGCTTCGACGCCGAAGCGCGCGACGACTGGCGCCTGCTGGTCAGTCCGCGTTTGCGCCGGATGTGGCCGGAGATTCCGCTGGAAGTCCGCTGCGCGATGGTCGAGAGCTTCCAGAAACTGTACGGCGCCGAATCGGCCGCCGCGCTGACCTGACGCGCGCGCCACTTCTGTCGATATTCTGAAGCCGTCTTTGGCGCCTACCGGGCGAGCCGGTAGACTCGCCGCTGTTTTTCGGTTCTAAAAGAAGCCGCATGTCCATCCATCACGGATTCATCGATACCGTCGGCAATACGCCGCTGATCCGGCTCGCCAGCCTCTCCGAAGAAACCGGTTGCGAGATCCTCGGCAAAGCCGAATTCCTGAATCCCGGCGGATCGGTCAAAGACCGGGCCGCGTTGTGGATGATCCGCGCGGCCGAAGCCGATGGGTCCGCTGAAGCCCGGAGGCACGGTGGTAGAGGGTACCGCCGGCAATACCGGAATCGGCATCGCCCACATCTGCAACGTGCGCCGCTACGGCTGCATCATCTACATGCCCGACAACCAGTCGCAGGAAAAGGTCGACATCCTGCGCACGCTCGGCGCCGAGGTGCGGGTGGTAAAGACCGTGCCGTACAAAGACCCGATGAACTACCAGAAACAGGCCGGGCGCTTTGCCGCCGAACTGCCCGGGGCGGTGTGGGCCAACCAGTTCGACAACGTCGCGAACCGGCAGGCGCACTACGACGCCACCGCGCCGGAGATCTGGGCCGCCACGAACGGTCGGGTCGACGCCTTCACCTGCGCAGTGGGCACCGGCGGCACGCTGGCCGGCGTCAGTCGCTTCATGAAAGAACAGAACCCGAACGTCAGGATCGTGCTCGCCGATCCGCCCGGCAGCGCACTACACAGTTACGTGAAGACCGGCGACCCGGTGATGAGCCCCGGCCCCTCGATCACCGAGGGGATCGGCAACAGCCGCGTCACCGACAACCTCGCCGGCACTCAGATCGACGACGCGGTGCAGATCAGCGACCAGCAGACGGTGTCGATGGTGTACCGGATGCTGCGCGAGGAAGGTTGGTTCTTCGGCTCGTCTACCGGGCTCAATCTCGCGGCCGCCGTTCAGGTGGCTCGGGACCTGGGACCGGGGCATACCGTCGTTACGGTGTTGTGCGACGGCGGCGGCAAATACCAGTCGCGCCTCTTCAACCGCGGCTGGCTCGCCGAGCGCGGTCTGAGTCCCGATCCCTAGATCCTTCCGGCGCCGGGACGCCCTGATATGATCCCGGCCATGTGCGATCTGTCTGGATGGTCACGCCGGAACGTTCGCCGCCACGTTCGCGGATTCGCCGGCGTCGTCATGCGGGTTCTTCTCGCCGTTGCCGCGGCGACGCCCTCCCTCATCGCTCATGGCGACGCTCGCGCCGTGTGGGTGCTCGAACTCGACGGACCGATCGGGCCCGCCACCGCCGACTACTTCGTATCGAATCTTCGCGGCGCGCAACGCGCCGACGCCGCGTTGTTCGTGCTGCAACTCGATACGCCGGGCGGTCTCGATCATTCGATGCGCGACATGATCAAGGCGATTCTGGCATCGAAGATACCGGTCGCGACTTATGTCGCACCGAACGGCGCGCGCGCCGCAAGCGCCGGCACTTACCTGATGTATGCCAGCCACATCGCGGCAATGGCGCCGGCGACGAACATCGGTTCGTCGACCCCCGTGAGTATCGGCGGCGAAGGCTCGCCGTTCCCATCGCCCGGCGGTTCGTCCGATCCGGAGCAAGGCAAATCTCCGGACAAGACCGCGCCCGACGACGAACCTCCCAACACGCCCACGAAGGCGCCCGGTTCGACGATGGAGCGCAAAGTCGTCAACGATGCGGTCGCCTACATCCGCGGTCTTGCGGAACTGCGCGGGCGCAACAAAGACTGGGCCGAACAGACCGTGCGCGAAGCATCCAACCTGCCGGCGTCGGAAGCGTTGGCGCAACACGTGATCGACTTCATCGCCATCGATCTGGACGACCTGTTGCGCCAGGCAAACGGTCGCGAAGTTGCCGTCGATGGCGGCACCGTGACGATCGACGTGAAAGGCGCAGAAGTCACGCGCGTGAAACCTGGCTGGCGCTACCAGTTGCTTTCGGTGATCACCGATCCGAACGTCGCGTACATCCTGTTGATGATCGGCATCTATGGACTGATTCTGGAGTTTTACCATCCGGGCACCGCCGTACCCGGTGTCATCGGCGTGATCTGTCTGCTGCTGGCCGGCTACGCGCTGCAGATGTTGCCCGTCAACTATGCGGGTCTGGCGCTGATCGTCGTCGGCATTGGATTGATGGTCGCGGAAACGTTTCAGCCGGGCTTCGGCGTGCTCGGTGTCGGGGGCGCCATTTCATTCGTCTTCGGTTCGGTGATATTGATGGATACCGATCTACCGGGTTATCAGATCTCGATGCCGATCATCGCCGCCTTTGCCGCCTCGTCAGTAGCCGTCATCGTGTTCGTCATCGGCGCCGCCATGCGAACGCGACGAAGGAAGGTCGTTACCGGGCGCGAGTCGATGGTCGGCGCCACCGCGGTGGTGATGGACGACTTCGACGGCCGCGGTCTCGTGCGCCTGCACGGCGAAATCTGGCAGGCGGCGTCCCGCACGCCGCTGATCAAGGACACGAAGGTGCGCATCGTGCGTATGGACGATCTCGTTCTAACCGTCGAACCCCAGGAGCAAACCTGATGGAGATCTTCTCCGGCATTCTGATCGCGTTCGTCGCCATCCTGCTGTTCAGTGCGGTTCGCGTGCTGCGCGAATACGAGCGCGGCGTGGTCTTCTTCCTCGGCCGGTTCTATGCCGTCAAAGGCCCGGGATTGATCATCCTGATTCCGGTCGTGCAGCAGATGGTGAAACTCGATTTGCGCACGGTGGTTCTCGACGTGCCGAGCCAGGACCTCATCACGCGCGACAACGTCTCCGTGAAGGTGAACGCGGTGCTGTATTTCCGCGTGGTCGACCCGGAGCGCGCCATCATCAACGTCGAAGACTACATGGAAGCAACCGGACAACTCGCGCAGACGACGCTGCGATCCGTACTGGGTCAGCACGAGCTCGATGCGCTGCTTTCCGAACGCGACAAGCTCAACATCGATCTGCAGAAGATCCTCGACCAGCAGACGGATCAATGGGGCATCAAGGTCGCGAACGTGGAGATCAAACACGTCGACATCAACGAGAGCATGATCCGTGCGATCGCAAAGCAGGCCGAAGCGGAGCGGGAGCGGCGCGCCAAAGTGATTCACGCCGAGGGCGAGTTTCAGGCATCGCAGAAACTCGTCGACGCCGCCGCCCAACTGGCGACGCAGCCGATGTCGATGCAACTGCGCTATCTGCAGACGCTGGTCGAGATCGCCGGAGAAAAGAACTCGACCGTCGTGTTCCCGATACCGATCAACTTCATGGACGCGGTGCAGAGACTGATCGAATCGAAGACGCCGCCGCAGCAGTAGCGCCTCGAGTCGATCCGTTAGCGTCCCGAGAACTTCGGCTCGCGTTTTTCGACGAATGCTTTCGCGGCCTCGCGGTGATCCTGCGTCAATCCGCTGTGGACGTGGTGTGTCGCTTCGAGGTCGAGACACTCGATCACATCGCCGCCGTTCGCCCGATTGAAGTTCTCCTTCATGTAGCGATACGCAACGGTGGGGCCGGTTGCAATCCGGCGAGCGATCTCGAGCGTGGTGCGCTCGAGGTCGGATGCCTGAACGACACGATTCGCGATGCCCAGTCGCAGGCACTCGGCGGCGTCGAGCCGCTCGGACAGATAGTAGAGTTCGCGCGCCTTGCCGCTGCCCACCAACTGCGCGAGGAAGAACGTTCCGCCATAGTCGCCGCTGAACCCGACCCGCGCGAACGCCGTCGTGATGACGGCGCTGTCGGCC
Source organism: uncultured Gammaproteobacteria bacterium (assembly GCA_963787045.1). Taxonomy (GTDB): domain Bacteria; phylum Pseudomonadota; class Gammaproteobacteria; order Pseudomonadales; family Azotimanducaceae; genus DATJGR01. The sequence continues at coordinate 16,432 of CAWBBR010000016.1, forward strand.
ATAACGCGCATGTCGCACGCGAGCGCCAGCGAGAGTCCCGCTCCGGCTGCCGGTCCCGTCAACATCGCAATCACCGGCTTCGGCATCAGATAGATGCGCCCGGCGGTGTTTCGTTGCGAGAGACGCTGCGCATGAATTCGTTCATCGAGCGTGGGGCCGCCGCCCGACCCGCCTTCCGCCATGCCTTTGACGTCGCCGCCTGCGCAGAACCCGCCACCGGCGCCGGTCAACACCACACAGCGAACGCTCGCGGCGCGTTCCGCATAGTCGAGCGCGCGCGCCATGCCGTCCAGCATTTCTCCGGATAGCGCGTTGCGACGTTCGGGACGATTCATGGTCAGCACCGCGACACCGTCGGACTCCGTGGCAAGCAGATGCTCGGTGCCGGTTTCGATCTTGCTCATTCGGTCCCCCTTATGATGTTGTCAGGCCGACGGAATCGCGCATCGCGCCAATGCCACGGGCAGGCCCGCGACATCGCAACGATGTCGATAGACGGCGCCACCGCGATCGGACCCGGTGCCTTCAGAACCCGAAACGATGTACAGATCCTTCAAATCGTCGCCACCGAAACACACGCTCGTACACATCGGTTGCGGAATTTCGACGAAGCTGTCGACTTTGCCGTCGGGCGCGAACACCGCGACGCCATGCCCTTCACCGGCCAGCGCAACCCACACGCGTCCGTCCACCGAGACGACGAGCCCGTCGGGAACGCCTTTCTCCGCGCGCGCGAACAGGCGTTTCTCGCCAAGCGTTCCATCGGCGGCGACGCTATAGCAGAACACGCTGCTGCGGCGGCTGTCCGAGTGATACAGCGTGCGTCCGTCGGGTGAGAAACCGAGGCCGTTCGTCAGCTGCACGTCGCGGCCGACCATTCGGGAGGTACCGTCGAGATCGATCAGATAGAGATTGCCGGCCTGTGGCGTGCGGCCGTCCGCGAATACCGGGCTGGCTCCCAGCGAGCCGGCGTAAATGCGCCCCTTAACGTCGGTGGTTATGTCGTTGTAGCCGACGTTGCCGTGATCGGGGTCGGAGTCCAACAGCGTGACTGTGGCGCCACCGTCGAAGCCCTTGTAAGAAATGTTGCGGCCGCTGACGACGAGACCACCCGCTGCATGCAACGCCATTCCACCGATGCCGCGGCGATGCTCGAACACGCTGCTGACCTGCCCGTCTCGCGACAGCGCGAACACACCGCCAAATAGAACATCGCTGAACAACAGACCGCGTTGCGGATCCCAGTACCGGTCCCTCGATGAGACCGTAGCCCTTCGTGAGCGCGTGCATGACTCCCCCGAGATTTCCCAACGCCTTGGCCGCACCTTGTCATAGCGATCCACAAACGGCAACACTACGGAACCGCCATCGAGGAATGCACGTCATGCTGATAAAACCCGCGTCGCTTCGGCATTTCGTCACCACGATCTTCACGCGCGCCGGTGCGACGGAGAGCGTCGCCGACGAAGTGGCGCGACATCTCGTCGAAGCGAATCTCAAAGGCCACGACTCGCACGGCGTCGGCATGATCCCCGCCTATGTGCGCAACATCCGCGTCGGGCACCTCGACGCGAATGCGCACGCAGAGGTGGTTCGCGACAACGGCGCGGTGTTGCTCGTCGACGGCAAGTTCGGATTCGGTCAGGTCGTCGGTCGCGAAGCCACCGACCACGCAATCGAACGCGTGAAGACGACCGGCGTCGTTGCGGTTGGACTGCGCAACGCACATCACCTGGGTCGAATCGGCGCGTACGGCGAACGTTGCGGACGCGCGGGTCTGGTCTCCGTCCACTTCGTGAACGTGGTTGGACACGAACCGCAGGTTTCACCGTGGGGCGGCCGCGAGCGACGCATGACGACGAACCCGTTCTGCTGCGTGGTGCCGCGCGACGGCGACGAACCGGTGGTGCTCGACATGGCGACCAGCGCGATAGCGCTCGGCAAAGTGCGCGTCGCGCATTTCAAAGGCGTGCCGATCGAAGACGGCGCGTTGGTCGATTCGCAAGGCGAACCGACCAACGATCCGAACGTCATGTTCAAGGAACCGTTCGGTGCGCTCGGCCCCTTCGGCAAACACAAGGGCTATGGACTCGCGTTGATGTGCGAGCTACTCGGCGGTGCGCTGGCCGGCGAGTGGACGGCGCAACCGGCGCGCGAGCGCGCCGGCACGATCGTCAACCACATGCTGATGGTCGTGATCGATCCGGCCGCGTTCGGCAATCGCGCGGCGTTTCAGCAGGAAGTGCTGGCGATGGTCGACTACATCCATTCGACGACGCCGGCGCGCGGCTTCGACAGAGTGCGCGTACCGGGCGATCCGGAACGCGAGACGCTCGCCGCGCGCGATCGCGACGGCATCGACGTCGACGACAACTCGTGGGCCGGCATCGTCGACGCGGCCCGTCACGCCGGGCTGGCGGATGCCGAGATCAGCGCGCTGACGTCGTCTTGAGATTGCGTTCGAACAACGCGTGAAGTCGTTCCCAATGGCGCTCTGCGGCGCGTTCGTCGTACGCGCCCTGCCGCTGCGGGAACGCGAAGCCGTGATGCGTGCCGGGATACCACTCGATCCGGTGCCGGATGTTCGTTTTCGCGAGATGCTCCGACAGCGCGGCGATCATCTCGGGCGGTGCCCACACGTCCGTCTCGGCGCATGCGACATACAGTTCGCCGGTGATCTTGTCGGCGGTTCGATGCGGTGAATCCGGCGCATCGGTACACAGGCGCACGCCGTAGAACGACGCGGCCGCCGCCATGCGCGGCGCAAACGCGGCAGCCGCCGCGACCACGAACGGTCCGCTCATGCAGTAGCCGACGCAACCGATCGGTCCGGAACTCGCCAGTTCTTCTCCGTCGAGGAAATCGAGAATGGCCTGGGTGTCTTCGTTGACCAGACGGCTGTTGATCGAGTTCATCAGCTCGAACATGCGGGCACGCGTCGCGTCGCTCGGATCGATGACGAACCTGCGTTCGGTCCGATAGTAGAGATTCGGCAGTACCACGTAATAGCCGGCGGTGCCGATCCGGCGCGCCATCGCGTGCAGTTCTTCGCGCTTACCCGGCGCATCCATGTAGAAGATCACGACCGGAAACGGCCCGCCCTCTTCCGGATACGTGATGAACGTATTCATCAGACCGTCGTGGGTTTGGATGTCGAGCTCGCGATCGATCATGAGCACACCTCGAGATGCGGATGACACAAGGCGTGCAGGGATACCGCGTTCGACACATCGACGCAATACGAGGCGCACGTCGTTCGCGCTAGGCAGCACAAAGTTCAACTGCTAAGGTTGCTCCCCCCGTGTTCAGCAGACATTCCGTGGCACGCTCGGAACTCACAAAAGCCGGACTGAAGATCACCACGCCGCGTCTGCGCGTGCTCGAAATCCTCGAACAGGCGGAACCGCACCACCTGAGTGCGGAAGACGTCTATCGACACCTGATCGGCGGCGAAGATTCGGTGGGGCTCGCCACCGTGTATCGCGTGCTCACGCAATTCGTGGACGCCGGCATCGTCGAGCGCCACAACTTCGACGACGGTCGCGCGGTGTATGAAGTGTCGAAACACGATCACCACGATCACATGGTGGACGTCGATACCGGACGCGTGACCGAGTTCGTCAGCGACCGGATCGAAACGCTGCAGCGCGAAATCGCCACGGAACACGGTTACGAGCTGGTCGATCACGAACTGGTTCTGTACGTCCGCAAGCGCAAGTCCTAGCCCGCAGTCGCCCCACCGACCGGCTAAGCACATCCTCTCATTGCAAATGAGAACTATTTCTATTTAAATCGCGCTCTACTGCGAAGATCATGCAGGGATCGTGCGTCTCTCCGAACTCAAGAAGGGTGATCGCGCACGGGTCGTCGGCTTCGATGAACCCGCCACGGCGTATGCGCGTCATTTATTGAGCCTCGGGCTCATCCCCGGCACCCGCATCACGGTCGCGCGGTTCGCACCACTCGGCGATCCGATCGAGATTCAATTCCGCGGCGCAAGCCTGGTGTTGCGGCCGAGCGAGGCTCGCGGCCTGCAGTTGGAAAAGGCATGACCACGATTGCACTCATCGGCAATCCGAACGCCGGCAAGACCACGGTGTTCAACGCGCTGACCGGCTCGCACCAGCGCGTCGGCAACTGGCCCGGCGTCACCGTCGAGCGCAAGTCGGGACACTTCCGCCACGGCGACGCGCGACTGGAAGTGATCGATCTGCCCGGCATCTACAGCCTGCTCGCGGTCAACGCGACCGATGCGCAGGACGCCCGCATCGCGCGCGACTTCCTGCTCGACGCCGAGATCGACGTCATCGTGAACGTCGTCGATGCGGCGAGCCTTGCGCGCGGGCTGTACCTCACGGCCGAACTGCTCGACCTCGACATTCCGTTGATCGTCGCGCTGAACATGATGGACGTTGCCGATCGTCACGGCATGCACATCGATCCGTACAAGCTCGGCGACTCGATCGGCGCCCCAGTGGTGCCGTTAGTCGCAAGTCGCAACGAAGGCATCGGCATTCTGAAGGACGTCATCGAGAGCGTGGTCGGCAGTGCGACTGCGCCTGCCTCGGGTGCGGAACGCAAACGTGGCATCGCGCTCACCCACGTGCTCGAAACGACGCTCGCCACGGTGTCGCGCGAACTGGCCGATCAAGGCGTTTCGCGCCATCGGCGCTTCGTTGCGGCGGCGCTGCTCGAAGGCGACGAGGCGGTCGCTGAGCGCGTCGGTCGCGTCGGACAACTCGCTTCGGTGTCGGCTTCCGGCGAAACGTTGAGCATCGCCCGCTATCACGCCATCGACGCGTTGCTCGAGCACGCACTCCATCGCACGGCCGTTCGCCGCACCGTCACCGACATGCTCGACGCGGTCTTTCTGAATCGCGTGCTCGCATTTCCGCTGTTCCTCGGCGTGATGTATCTGATGTTCATGTTCACCATCAACATCGGCAGCGCGTTCATCGACTTCTTCGATCTATCCGGCATGGCGCTGTTCGTCGAGGGACCGCGCCAGATCTATGCATGGCTCGGCTTGCCCGTGTGGCTCAGCACGTTCCTCGCCGACGGCATCGGCGGCGGCGTGCGGCTGGTATCCACGTTCATTCCGGTAATCGCGTGCCTGTTCCTGTTTCTATCGTTTCTCGAAGACTCCGGCTACATGGGCCGCGCAGCGTTCATCGTCGACCGGCTGATGCGCCGCGTCGGCCTGCCCGGCAAATCGTTCGTTCCGTTGATCGTCGGCTTCGGCTGCAACGTGCCCGCGGTGATGGCAACCCGCACGCTCGACAGCGAACACGATCGCGTGCTCACCACGCTGATGGCGCCGTACATGTCGTGCGGCGCGCGGCTGACTGTGTACGCGCTGTTCGCGGTCGCGTTCTTCCCGACGAACGGCCAGAACCTCGTGTTCGCGCTGTACCTGCTCGGCATCGTAGTCGCCGTCATGTCGGCGCTGATCGTGCGCCGCTACCTGCTGCCGCGCGCATCGTCGACGTTCGTGATGGAACTGCCCGCGTATCACATGCCGACGTTGCGCGGCCTGTTCATGCACACCTGGCAGCGTCTCAAAGGCTTCGTGTTGCGCGCCGGCAAAGCGATCGTCACGGTCGTCGTCGTGCTGAACCTCGTCAGCACGGTCGGCATCGACGGCAGCGTCGGCAACGAGAACACCAACAAGTCGGTGCTGTCGGCGATCGGCCGCACGCTGACGCCGGGATTCGGGCCGATGGGCATCGAGACCGACAACTGGCCCGCGACCGTCGGCATCTTCACCGGCGTATTCGCGAAGGAAGTCGTGGTCGGAACACTGAACGCGCTGTACGAAAACCTCGACGGCGTGACGCAAGCCAAGGAGCGCTTCGATTTCTGGGGCACGATGCAGGCCGCCGCAGCAAGCGTGCCGACGAATCTCGGCGCGCTCGCGAATCGTATCGCCGACCCGCTCGGCCTCGACCTGGGCGACCTGGGCGATACCGCGGCGCAAGCCGAGCAGCAGAACGTCGCCATGTCGACCATTCAGCAGATGCAGCGGCTGTTCGCCACGAGTCTCGCGGCATTCGCTTACCTGGTGTTCATTCTGCTGTACATGCCGTGCGCAGCGACGATCGGCGCCATCTACAAAGAGCTCGGCGCATTCTGGGCGACATTCAGCACCACGTGGTCGGTGGTAACGGCCTATTGCTTCGCGGTGATCGTGTTCCAGATCGGCTCGTTCGCGGCCGCCCCTGCGAGCGCCGGTGCGACGATCCTGTTGGCGGTTGCCGGATTGGCCGGATCGTTCGCCGCGTTGATCAGATGGGGTCGGAGTCGCGTGGATCGCAGCCGGCTGATCCCGCTGGTCGAACATCACCTAGCGCGCGCGGCCTTCCGGCCGAATCAGTCCATCGCTTCGAGCAGCTGCTGGTAGCGACGCAGGTGGCGCAGCGCCGCCAGTTCGTCGCCGCGCATCTCGCAGATGCGCGCGAGGTTGTAGTGCGCATCGGGAATGCGCAACGCCCGACGGTAGTACTCGGCCGCGGTATCGAGCTCCTCGAGTTCGTCGAACAACGTACCGAGGTTGTACAGCGCGAGCTGGTGATCGGAGACGAACTCCAGCGCCTTGCGGTAGTAACGGCGGGCGGCTTTCAGCTGGCCTTTCATCTGATACAACCGGCCGACGTTGACGTGCGCATCGGCGTTGGTCGGATCGAGCGCGATCGCGCGTAGATAGGCCTCCGGCGCGCGATCCGGGTCGATTTCTTCCAGATCGAGCCCCAGGTTGTACCAGTCGTCGCTGTCGAGTTCGGCGGTTGCGGGCAGTTTCTCGACGTTACGGCGGTCGAGCGCCGCGACGTTGCCTTCGAGTTCGCTCACCGCGAAGTTCAGGTGGCCCTGCCCCGATTCGGCATTCCACATCGAGCTGTCTTCGCGCACGACCACGTTGTTGCCGTCGGCGTAGATGCGAACGGCCGACAACGATTTCATCGCGGAGAGTTCGGACTTCAGCTTCAGCAGCACGCGATAAGCCCGCCGCGACGACACTTGCGCGTCGAGCAGCCCTTTCGCGGTGCGAAGCAGCACGACATCCTGAAACGAGAACCGATATTCACCGCGGCCGCCACGCTCCGGCGTCAGCAGACCCCGCCGTACGTAATGGCGTACCTGATCTGCGTTGAACCCGATCAGTTCGGAAACGTCACGGGTGGCGTAGCCTGTCATCCGCTCTTTCGCTTGACGCTCTTCTTGGTGGCCGTCTCCGGCTTCTTGCTCGCGCGTTGTGCGGGTTTGCGCTCGCGATCCGCCGAAGTGGCACCCTTGACCGACGCTTTCAGCGCTTCCATCAGATCGATGATCTTCGCTTCGGGTCGTTCTTCAGGTGCTACAGAGATTTCTTTCCCGTCGATCTTCTGCTGAATCAGCTCGAGGACCCGCGAACGGATCTCGTCCGTGTATTTCTCGGGCTCGAAGTGCTCGTTGGCGCGTTGTTCGATGATCTGTATCGCGAGCGACAGTTCGCCCGGATCGACCGACGTGGTGTCGAGCGGCACTTCGGCAAACGGACGCAACTCCTCGAGGTGCTTCAGCTGCTCCATCACGAGCCCCTCGGCCATCGGCCGCAGCAGCACCAGATAGCTCTTGCCGCGTACCGCATACTTCGCGAGCGCCGCGCGCTTGGTCTTCGCCAAGGCGGCACGCAACAAGTGGTAGGAGCGTGCGGCGCCTTTGTCGGGACCCAGGTAGTAGACCTTCTCGATGAAGATCCGCTCGACGTCTTCGAGCGGAATGAACTCGGCGATATCGATCGCGTTCGTTGCCTCGACGTTCATCGCCTTCAGCTCTTCCGGCGTGAACATGACGTACTGACCTTTCTGGAATTCGTACCCCTGGACCTTGTCGTCCGGCTCGACTACTTTGCCGTCCGATGTACGAATGTACTGCTGCTTCAGACGTGAACCGTCCTTGCTCAGAAAGTTGAAGTGGATGGCCTTGGTCGTGTCGACCGTGGAGTACAGCTTGACCGGAATTGCGACCAGGCCGAACGATATCGTCCCTGATGCAATCGAGCGAGCGGCCATGTTTCCCCATCCTTGTCGAGCGACCGCGGGACTATAGCGCAGCGCTGTGATGCCCTCAAGAAAACGCCCTGCTCCGAGCGCCCGACTCGACCGATATCGTGACAAGCGGCGCGCTTCGAGCACCGCAGAGCCATTCGGTTCGGCAACGCCGCTCGAATCGAGCGCCGGCGGATTGTTCGTCGTGCAGCAACATCGCGCGCGCCATCTGCACTTCGACTTCCGCCTCGAGATGGATGGCGCGCTGCGATCGTGGGCCGTACCGAAAGGTCCATCCGCAGACCCTGCCGACAAGCGCTTTGCCGCGCTGGTCGAAGACCATCCGATGGAATACGCCGACTTCGAAGGCGCGATCGCGCCGGGCAACTACGGCGCCGGCTACGTCATCGTCTGGGATCGCGGCACGTGGACGCCGCTGAACGACATTGCAGAGGGGTGGGGCAAAGGCAAGCTGCTGTTCGACCTCCACGGCCACAAGCTGCACGGCCGCTGGACGCTGATCCGGATGAAGAAGGAAACCGAGTGGCTGTTGATCAAGGAGCGCGACGACCAGGCGCGCGGGGCTGACTACCAGTTTCCCGAAGACTCCGTGTTTTCCGGTCTCAACCTCGCCGAAATGCCCGATCCGGCCGCCGTGTCGAAGCAACTGGCGAAGAGCTTGAAGCGGTATGGGCCGCCGAAATTGAAGGCGAACCGGGAAACGCCGACGCCGATGCTCGCGAGTTCCAGCGCAAACCCCGGTGAAGCGTTCGACAGAAAAGGCTGGATCTTCGAGTTCAAGTACGACGGCTATCGATTGTTCGCGGAGAAATCCGCCACTGGAGTGCGCCTGCTGTCGCGCAACGGTCTGTCGCTGACCGATCAGTTCCCGGATATCGCACACGCCGTGAAGCTGTTGCCGTACGAGCAACTGCTGATCGACGGCGAACTCGTCGTCCACGACGCCACCGGCAGACCGAGTTTCTCCGAATTGCAGACACGCGCGGCGCTGTCCAGCCGCACACAGATCATCGCTGCCGCGCGCCATCAGCCCGCCACGCTGTACGCGTTCGATCTCATCGAAGCCTTGCAGCACGACCTGCGCGCGCTCGAACTGGTGCAGCGAAAACAACTGCTCGAAGAAGTGCTGCCCACCGTCGGCCCTGTGCGTTACTCGCAGCACATCGACGAGCAAGGGCGTTCGGCGTTCGGTGCCGCACAGCGACTGGGCATCGAAGGCGTCGTCGGCAAGCGCGCCGCGAGCCACTATCAGAGCGGTCGGTCGAACGACTGGATCAAGGTGCGCACGCGGCGCACCGGCGACTTCGTCGTGGTCGGCTGGCAGGCGGTGCGGACGAATCCGAACGACGTCGGCTCGTTGATCCTCGCGGAGTACCGCAACGGCACATTGACGCCGGTGGGACGCGTCGGCTCCGGTCTGGGCGGCACGCAACGCAAACAACTCGACAAGCAGTTACACGAGTTGCCGACGGGCGAGCCACTCAACGACGACGACGGACACTGGGTGAAACCCGAACTCGTCTGCGAAGTGGCGTTTCGCGAATACACCGCCGCGGGTCACCTGCGGCAGCCGGTGTTCGTCAGGATGCGCACCGACAAGCCGCCGCAGGAGTGCATCGGAACGTTCGACGAGCCGGCACCCGCACCGCGCATCAACGCGGGCGAACGACGCGTCGACGTGAGTCATCGCGACAAGATCTTCTATCCCGAATTGGCTTTGACGAAAGGCGATCTCGTCGACTACTACGACGCCATCTCACCGTGGATGCTGCCGTACCTGCAGGATCGACCGCTCGTGCTGACGCGTTTTCCCGACGGCATCCACGGCAAATCGTTCTATCAACGCGACGCGCCGGAGTTCGTGCCGGAATGGATTCGCCGTGAAGTGTTGTGGAGCGAAGGCGCCGAACGCGAGGTGCATTACTTCATCGTCGACGATGCAGCGTCGCTGCGTTATCTCATCAACCTCGGCACGATCCCGATTCACACGTGGCACAGTCGCGTCGCCGATCTCGGGCATCCCGACTGGTGCGTGCTCGACCTCGACCCGAAAGACGCACCGTTCGCGTCGGTGATCGCGGTGGCTCGCGCGATCCGCGATCTCGCCGGCGAACTGGAACTGCCGGCGTATCTCAAGACGAGCGGAGCATCCGGCCTACACGTGCTCATTCCGATGGCGGGCCAGCTCACGCACGATCTCTCGCGCACGTTCGCGCATCTGCTCGCCCGCATCATCGTCGATCGGTGTCCCGACATCGCCACGATCGCACGCGTGGTGCGACGGCGCGAGCAGAAGGTCTATATCGACTACCTGCAGAACGGCCACGGTCGTCTGCTCGTTGCGCCGTTCAGCGCGCGCGCCGAACCGAGCGCCGGCGTTTCGATGCCGCTGCGTTGGGACGAACTAACGAGCCGGTTGAGGAACGAGAAGTTCAACATCAAGAACGCGGTGCGTCGCATGACCACGCAGAAAGACAACCCGTGGTCGAGCTTCATGGGCAACCGCGTCGATCTGGCCCGGGTGCTGAATCAACTGTCGTCGATTGCCCGCTGATCGTCGTTTGACAGTCCGCACGCCGCATACGATGCTGCGCGCACTCAAAATCAGGCTTCACATTACGTGTACCGGTGCGGCGTCTTCCTGCTTCTCTTCGCGCTTTGTACCGTTGCTTCGATCGCTCCCACTCGCGCCGCCCCCACCATCCACGCCGCAACGATCGACCGCAATCCGTTCGGCTTCCTCGACGCTGAGGGAGTACCGCAAGGCGTCTCGGTCGATGTGTATCGGTTGATCGCCGAACGTCTAGGCCGACCGTTGCGCGTCGACTTCGGTCGGGTCGACCAGATCGCAGCGGGTATCGGCGCGGCAACCGTCGATCTCGCGATCATGTTCCAACACGACGAGCTGGCCGCATCGGCGATCGCGCTCGGCCCGTTGCTCGAAGTGCCCACCGGAGTTCTGGCGAGGACGACGCTATCCGGCTATGAAGCGCTGCCGGGACTCCGCATCGGCTATGTCGAGGCAACGCCGTTCGACGATCGGTTCGAGTCGGATGCGGCGCTCACAAAAGTGGCATTTCCAAGCGTCGCACACGTGTTCGCCGCGTACGTCGACGGCTCGATCGACGCGATCGCCGGACCGCTGCAATACCTGTTCTACCAGGCGCCGCAATACGCGGCTCGCAACGGCACGTTGTTCAAGGTGTTGCCGCTGCAGAACCGCGCGATGTGGCTGTACGTCAGAACCACGGCGTTCACCGACGCCGAGCGCAACGTGATCGCGCGTTCGATCGAACAGATGATCGAAACGAACATGATCGAGAGCTTCAGCGACCACTACTTCGGCACGCGCGCGGATCTGCCATGATCCGATCGAGCTCGCTGCGATCGAACCTGTACGCGTTGCTCGGCTGGTTGCTCGCCATCGCGCTGCTCCTGATGGTGCTGTTGTTCACCGTTGCGCAGTATCGGGCGATGCAGTCCGGCCTCGATCACGACGCCGAACTGGTCGCGGAGATATTGATCGACGAAAGCCGCGGCCCGCTGCTGTTCGCCGATCGGCGCATCCTCGCCGACAAGTTTCGCGCGCTCCGCGTCTACCCGAGCATTCTGCAGGCGTGTCTCTACGATCAGTACGAACACCTCGCGGCGACGCACAGCAAGGATTCGCGCGCGTGTCCCGAACAGACCGGACAAGCCACCGCGCAACCGTCGCTGCGCAAACCGGTGCTGTGGCACGACGCACCGATCGGTCGGCTCGATCTGTACATCGATCGATCGCAGGTGCTGACTGGCGTGCTCGGTTTCCTGGCGCCGAGCGCCGCTTTGGCCCTGATCGTGTTTCTGGTCGTGTCGATCGTCGGCAGACGTCTCGCCGAGCGCGCCGCGGCGCCGCTCAACGCGCTGACCGAATCGTCGCGCAACATCGTCAGGGGCGATCTCGGTGCGCGCATGGCGGTCGAAGGCCCGCTCGAAGTGCAGGAGTTGGCGCGCGCCTTCAACGCGGTGATCGACGACCTGCTGGCGGCGCGGCGCGCTGCGGAGGACGACCTGCGCGAACGCAGGCGCACGCAGGATGCGCTGTCGGCCGCTGAGTCGTTGCTCCGCAAGATCATCGACCTCGTGCCGTACTTGATCTTCGCCATCCGACGCGACGGCAGCCTGATATTCGCCAACCGCGCAGTGGCCGAAGCGTATGGCGTCGGCATCGATGCCCTTTTGGACGGCAGGTTCGCCAATGACCGAACCACGCCGGAACCGGACGGACTGATCTTCGAAGATCGCGATGCGCGGCGACCGCCTGCGGAAATCTGGTTCAACAGTCACGGCGGTCAGTTCAAGCGGTTTCTCGTCACGCGCGTGCCCTTTGCAGAACAACTCGACGCAGGCGCGCAGCCCGAGAGCGAGCTGGTGGTGGCGGTAGACGTCACGGAAGAACGCCGATTGCAGGTGCAGCTGCAGTTCTCGCAGCGCCTGGAAGTCGTCGGCACGCTCGCCGGCGGCATCGCGCACGACTTCAACAACCTGCTCACCCCGATCATGGGTTACACCTCGCTGCTGATGGATCGCGAGCTGCCCACGGACGTCGGCGCCAAGCTGAAGTCGATCTATTCCGCGGCGCTGAAGGCGCGCGATCTGGTGCAACAGATTCTGACGTTCTCGCGGCATCAGAACGAAGCCGCGGAGAAACAGCTGGTCGATCCGGCCGCCGTTCTCGAAGACGCCATCGGTCTGATGCGCGCGACCATTCCGAGCTCGATCGACATTCAGGTCGACGTCGAACCGGGCTTGCCGCTGATCCATGCAAACCCCGGCCAGGTGCATCAGGTCATCGTGAATCTCTGCACGAACGCGGCACAGGCGATCGTCATGCCGCGCGGTCGCATCGACATCAGGTTGCGCCGCGTCGATGCCGCTTCGCCGCGCGGCGCCATACGCATCGAGAAAGGCGACTTCATCGAGTTGTCGGTGGCCGACAACGGTGCGGGCATGACGCCGCAGGTGCGGGCGCGGATCTTCGAACCATTTTTCACCACGAAAGACGTCGGGCAAGGCAGCGGCCTCGGTCTGTCGGTGGTGCACGGCATCGTCAAGAGCCACGGCGGCGAGATCACGCTCTCAACCGACGAAGGCCGCGGTTCGACGTTCCGCGTGGTTTTCCCGGCAGCGGACCGCGACCTCGATTTTGTCGACGTGCCGGTGGAAGCGCACACTGAGGGCCACGAACGAATCCTGTTGATCGACGACGAAGTTGCGGTGGTGCGCGCGACGAAGGACCTGCTCGAGAACTTCGGCTACGAGGTTGAGGCGTTCACGCAGCCAGCGAGCGCGCTGCGGCAGTTTCACGCGCTGGACAGCTCGTTCGACGTCATCGTCACCGACAACCTGATGCCCGAAATGACCGGCATCGAATTCGCACAAGCGATCCGCGAGAGCGATCCGTCGATCCCGATCGTGCTGATGAGCGGTTACATCGACGACAAAGCCGATCGCAATCCGGCGATCACCGTCACGATTTCGAAGCCGACGTCGGGCCGCGAACTATCGAACCTGATCCAGCAGGTCGTGCAGACCAGGATCGCGTAGCGTCAGACGCGCCGCGCCATGACGTAGTCGTCCATCACGAAGCCGTTTCCGATGTCGTCGCGCACTGCGCGTTGAAACGAAAAGCCCAGCCCGAGATACGCACGGATCGAACCGTAGTTGCGTTTGTTCACCGCGAGGACGATTGCGCCCGCCCCGCTCCGCCGCGCGTCCTGCGTTGCGACCTCGACCAGCTGCCGACCGATACCGACACCGCGCGTCGCCCGCTCGACATACAGCTTGTGCAGTTTCACGACGTCGCCCGACCGCTCCCAGGACGCGAAGCCAGACGGCCGCGCACCGTCGCAGGCCAAACGCCATTCGACGCCGCGCGCGAGTTCCGCCTCGATCACGGGCGACGCATATCCACGCTCCAGCATGTAGTGAATCTGCGACCAGCTGATGATGCTCGGATAGTGTTCGAACCAGATCGAACGCGCGAGTTCGGCGACGACCGCGATGTCATTCGTCTCGACTGGAACGATGGTCACGCGCGACTCGGTTGCAACGGTGTCGGCATCGTGCCCGCCGCTGCGACAACGGACAAGTCGCTATACTCGGCGCCTTGCGCGTTCACATCGACGCTTTCACATCGAAGAGGAGTTCGCGATGGCCGATCTCAAACTGGGGCTGCAGCTCGGTTACTGGAGCTCCACTCCACCGACCGGCTTCGTTGCGCTTGCGCAGGAAGCGGAGCGTCTCGGCTTCGATTCGGTATGGACCGCCGAAGCGTATGGTTCCGATGCACTGACGCCGCTCGCGTGGATCGGCGCGAGCACGAATCGCATCCGGCTCGGCACCGGCGTCTGTCAGTTGTCGGCGCGCACTCCGACGGCCACCGCGATGGCGGCGATGACGCTCGATCACCTTTCGGCCGGGCGCATGATTCTGGGCCTCGGCGTCTCCGGACCGCAGGTGGTGGAAGGTTGGTACGGCGCGCCGTTCAGCCAACCGTTGGCGCGCACACGCGAATACATCGACATCATCCGTCAGGTGCTGCGCCGAGAGCAGCCCGTCGAGAATGCCGGGCCGCACTATCCGCTGCCGTACACCGGCGAAGGAGCTTGGGGGCTCGGCAAACCGTTGAAGTCGATCGTGCATCCGCTGCGCGCCGATCTGCCGATTTTCATGGGTGCCGAGGGACCGAAGAACGTTGCGCTGGCCGCGGAGATCGCCGACGGCTGGTTACCGCTGTACTACTCGCCGTTCCGCAACGACGTGTACAGAGCGTCGTTATCGAACGCGAAGCCCGGATTCGAAATTTCTCAAGGGGTCGTCGTCAACATCACTGACGATATCGAGAAGGGGCTGTTGCCGATCAAAGGCATGCTCGCGTTGTACGTCGGCGGTATGGGCGCAAAACAGCGCAACTTCCACAAGGAGCTCGTATCGCGGATGGGCTTCGAAGCGGAAGCGAATCGAATTCAGGAACTCTACCTCGCGGGCCGGAAGCAGGAAGCCGCACTCGCAGTACCGACGAAACTCGCCGATGAGATTTCGCTGGTCGGTCCGGTCGGGCGGATCCGCGAACGGCTCGCCGCGTGGCGCGAAACGCCGGTGACTTCGCTGCTCGTCTCAGCTCGCAGTGCAACGGAATTGCGCACGCTCGCGGACGTGGTCCTCGGCGCCTAGCGCCTGCTACTGCGGTTTCGCCGGCTTCGGACCCGGATTGCGGATCTGCTGCTTCAGCATGTCGACCTGTTCCTGCGACACCGGTTCGAACTTCGGCAGGTTGCATTTGGGTCCCAACCGGAAGCCGCCCATGCCGTCGTCGTGAACCGTGCGCACGCTGTCCCACTGGCAGAGCCGATGCTCGTCCTTATCGAACGAGAGCTGCGACGTGGCCGTCATATCCGGACACTTCATCTTCAGTTGCGCGAGCCACAGCTGATTGCCGTTCAGGTGAAACAGGATGTAGCGGTCGTTCAGCGGCTCGGTGCGATTGATCATCGCCGACGAAATGCACTTGACCGCCTGCGAGTAGTCCGTGGGCGGGGCTGTACCGTTCAGAATGTCTTCCGCCGTCGGTTCTACTGCCGACGCCGCGAATGCCCACAGCGCGGCGCTGCACAAGAATCCGCGTCGAAATCGTTCACTGTCCATTCGCGGTCTTCGGTGTCGGTGTCGGTGCCGGGGATTGCGCATGGCGGGCCAGCGCGACTCGCAGCGCCGCCGCTTGATCCTCGCTGATCGTTTCGAAAATGCCCAGCATGCAATGCGCGGCGAACGGCGCCATGCCGCTGTATCGCGGCGTACCGTGGAAGCTGTCCATGTCGCACAGCGTCCGTTCGCGCATTTCGAACACCAGCAACGCGTCCTTGCTCAGGCCGAGGCAGTCGAAGCGCAACTGGTTGAGCCATACGTTGCCGCGATAGCCCCAGAACAACAGGTGCTTGGTGTCGAGAATTTCGACCGAGCGATACGAGTTCGGAAACACGCAGCGCTTCGATTCGGCGTACTCGGACTCCGGTAACGGATTGTCGAGGATGAAGTCGATCTGCGAAGTGCGCGGCGGAGCCACAGGCGCATCGGTACCGTCGACAGGATCAGCGAAGCCGTTCGCGTGCAGCGACGCGAGTGCGATTGCCAACGCCGACAGAGCTGCGCCCTTCATGGCCGAATACTGCCCGTTTCATGCGTCGAAACAAAGATCCGCCGCGTCTGCCAATCCGTCGAGCACGCGTGCGCAATCGTCATCGACCTTGAACGCGAGCATCGCGTCGGCGCGGGTCATGCCGCGATTGATCGAAACGATCGGTTTGCGTTGCTCGTGCGCTGCCCGACAGAAGCGAAAACCGGAATACACCATCACCGACGTGCCGACCAGCAACAGCGCAGACGCGCGCGCCACCATCTCATACACCTGTTCGACCGCAGCGCGAGGAACCGATTCGCCGAAGAACACGACGTCGGGCTTCAGCAGACCTCCGCAGGTCGGACAGTTCGGCACCACGAATCGTTCGAGATCGGGCGTCTCGAGTTCGGCATCGCCGTCGGCGCGCCATTCGATGATCCGCGCCGCGAACGAAGGGTTGGCCCCGACCAGCCATTGCTGTACGGCGGCGCGCGTAAACCGTTGCTCGCACTGGAGGCATTTCACGTCTGCGAGGCGTCCGTGCAATTCGATGACGCCGTCGTGACCGGCGCGAGCGTGCAAACCGTCGACGTTCTGCGTCACGGTCCCGATCAGCCGACCCGCGCGATTCAGCCGCGCGAGCGCGCGATGCCCCGCATTGGGCTCGGCGGCGGCAAAGTGCGGCCAGCCGAACAGGCTGCGCGACCAGTAGCGTCGCCGCGCGTCGTCGGAACGGAGGAAGTCGCGCAATTCGACTGGCGGGCGGCGCTTCCACGCCCCGTCTTCGCCGCGGTAATCACCGATGCCCGACGCGGTGCTCAAGCCGGCACCGGTCAGCACGAGCAACTCGGGGTGCTGCGCGACGAACTCGGCGAGCGCAGTGTTCACGCGTCGATGTAACGCGCTCGCAGATGCGCCTTGAATGCATCCGGCCCGAGCGGCGATCCGGTGGCATCGATCAACAACTGATCGGTGGTGACGAGACGACCACGTCCGTGCACGTTCTCGCGCAACCAGATCAGAAGAGGCGCGAAGTCGCCGCGCGAAAGCGCTTCCACGGCATCGGGCCGATCGCGACGCACCGCGGCAAACAACTGCGCCGCGATGACGGCGCCCATCGTGTACGACGGGAAGTAACCGAACAGTCCGGCGAACCAGTGCACGTCCTGCATGCAGCCGTCGCGGAAGTCGTCCTTCGTGCTGCGTCCGAGGTAGTGGCGCATCTTTTCGTCCCAGGCAGCGGGTATGTCCGCCACGACCAGGTCGCCCGACATCAGCGCCTGCTCCAGTTCGTAGCGCAATATCACGTGCAGCGGATACGTCACTTCATCGGCATCGACGCGAATCAGACCGCGCTGTACCTGCGTGCTGGCCAGGTACAGGTTGTCGGCGTGCCAGGCTGCCGTCAGCGTCGGCCGCGCCGAGATGCTCGCGAATGATCGGCGCCGCGAAGCCGAGAAATTCACGACCGCGGCACACCTGCATTTCCATCAACAGCGACTGGCTCTCGTGCACGGCCATGCCCGCCGCTTCTCCGACGGGCAGTCCACGCCAGGCGCGCGGCAGACCCTGCTCGTACATGGCATGGCCGGTTTCGTGCAGCACTGCCATCAGCGACGACAGAAAATCGCTTTCGTCGTAGCGGGTGGTGATGCGCGTGTCGTCGGGATCGCCGCCGCAGAACGGATGGTGGCTGGTATCGAGCCGACCGTGTTCGAAGTCGAAGCCGATCTTCGCCATCAGCACGCGCGCCAGCGCTTCCTGATTCGGTCGAGGGAACGGTCCGTTAAGCGGCAACGGTTTCGGACGCTGCTCGATGACGCGGTCCACCAGACCGGGCAAGAACGTTCGAAGCTCGCTGAAGATCGGGTCTATCTGCGCTTGCGTCATTCCCGGTTGATACCGGTCGATGAGCGCATCGTATGGCGCGAGGCGATTCACACCACCGAGCGCCACCGCCATCTCGCGCGTCAGCTCGATCAGTTCTCCCAACAGACCTTCGATGGCGCGCCAATCGTTTGCGGCGCGTGCCTTCCGCCACGTCTGCTCGCAACGCGTGCTGAGCCGGCTGCGTTCCACTACGAGGGTTGCCGGCAACGCGGTGGCCTGCGTGCGCGCACGCTCGATCTCGCGCAGGTTTGCGCGCTGCCAGTCGTCGAGTTCGGACTCTTCGGCCGCGGCGGCGATCAGGTCGGCCGTCTCTTGCGACGTCAATTGCCGGTGCACGATGCCGGCAATCGTTGCGAGCACGTCGCCGCGGCGCGCGCCGCCGCCGGTTGGCATCATCACGGCTTCGTCCCAACCGAGCATCGCCTGCGCGTGGCCGAGGTCGCCGATCTCGCGAAAGCGCTGCTCGAGCAGCGCGTAGCTCAATGCGTTGCTGCCTTCACGCACGCAGGCGGTCCACGGCTTTGATCGCTGCGCGAGCGATGCGCGGCATGCGCACGTCGCCCATCGGCGATCCGGCGCCGCTGTTCACGGTCAACGCAACCGCGAGGCGACGCGACGGATCGCAGAATGCACCGCTGCCGCCGAATCCGTAGTGCCCGAACGCCGACGGCGCGGACGCGCCGAGACTGAACGCGCGGTGATAGCCCATGCGCCAGTGCATCGGCAGGAACACCACCTTGTCGCGCTTCTTGCTCTGCACTTTCGCCATTTCCCGCACGCGCTCTTCGGACAACAGCCGCACGCCGTCGATCGCACCGCCGTTCGCAATCATCGCGTACATGCGCGCGAGCGAGCGAGCGGTGAACTGGCCGTTTGCCGCCGGGATGACCGCCTGCACCGTCGCCTCCGCGTTCCAGTCGAACGGTTCGCTCAGCGCCATCGCGGAGCGAAACTCCGAGAATTCGATACCGATCTTGGCGAATGCGCGTTCGATCCACACGCGCACCGAGTCGTTCCAACCGTCGGTCTCCTGCATCGGCGTCATGATGCCGTCGCGCGTGATCAACTTCGCGCGGCGATACATCTCGTTGTGCGGCATACCGATGAACATGCCATCGAGGCCCAACGGATCCACTAGTTCTTCCTGCAGCACGCGCTGCAGCGGTTTGCCTGTGACCGCTTCGATGACGCCGCCGATGAGCCAGCCGTAAGTCAGCGCGTGGTAGCCGTGCGCGACACCGGGTTCGTGCACCGGGCGCGCGGCAGCGACCAACGCCTTCATGTGGTTCCAGTCGAGGATCTCGTTCGCGTGGGTGATCATTTCGTCGATGCGATACAAACCCGCTTCGTGGCACAGCGCCTGCCGGATCGTGATGTTGCCCTTACCGTTGGCCGCGAATTCGGGCCAGTGTTTTGCGATCGGATCGTCGTATGCCGCCAGCCCCTGATCCACCAGAATGTGCATCAGCGTCGACATCACACCCTTCGTCGTCGAGAACGACGGCGCGGTCGTATCTTCGACCCACGGATTGTCTTCGCGATCGCGCGTGCCGCCCCACACGTCGACGACTTTGCGCTCGCCGTGATAAACGCACACGGCTGAACCGCCATGCGAATCCCTCGGAATCTGCCGAATCAGCAACGCCGCAACTTCGGCGTAGTCGGGGTGTACGGAACCGTCGAGCATCGATGTCCAACCAGCAAGGTCAGGCGCGCATTCTAACGCGGATCCTCCGCCCGAGTGGGCGACAGCCCGCGCGCCGGGCTAGTGTCGTGCGCCCACAAGTTTCTATGCATTCTGCGCGACTGTCCGGTCGTTGGGCGAGGCGGCGCCTTGCCCCGACGCGCCAGGCGAACTCAGAACGCATAGAAACTTGCGGGGCACGACACTAAACTGCGGTCGCAATCCAAGGAAGAAAATGCCGATCGATTGGAGCGAGTACCAGGCCACCGGAATATGGGACGAACTCGTCACCGATCGCGGACGGCCCCGCACAGGCGCAACCAATCTCTGTCGGATGCTGTCGCGCCTGTCCGACGACGAACTGGCCGCGCGCAAGACCGCGGCCGAAGTCGCCATCCGGACGATGGGCATCACGTTCACCGTCTACACCGGGGAAGGCAGCGGCTCGATCGATCGCGAGTGGCCGTTCGACATCATTCCGCGGATCGTCGTGAAGAGTGAATGGGACGTCATCGCCAGACGGTCTCAAGCAGCGCGTGAGCGCGCTCAACCGATTCATCGACGACGTCTACCACGAGCAGCGGATCGTCGACGACAACGTCGTGCCGCGCGAGCTGATCGTGACAGTCGAAGGACTTCCGCCCCCAGTGCATCGGCGTCAGTCCGCCGCACGGCGTGTGGTCGCACGTCTGCGGCACCGATTTGGTGCGCGACGCGGACGGCACGTCTACGTGCTCGAGGACAACCTGCGCGTGCCCGTCCGGCGTGTCGTACATGCTCGAGAATCGCGAGGTCATGAAGCGCGTCTTCCCGGAGTTGTTCGAGGACTACCGGATCCTGCCGGTCGACGACTATCCGACGCAGCTGCTACGACACGCTGCGCTCGCTGTCGCCGCGCAAGATCGAGCACTCCCGAGGTCGTCGTACTGACGCCCGGCATCTACAACTCGGCGTATTTCGAACACGCGTACCTGGCGCAAGCGATGGGCGTGCGAGCTGGTCGAGGGTTCCGACCTGGTCGTCGGCAAAGACGACTGCGTGTACATGCGCACGATCGAAGGATTGATCCGCGTCGACGTCATCTACCGGCGGATCGACGATCTGTTCCTCGATCCGCAAGTGTTCCGCGCCGATTCGATGCTCGGCGCGCCGGGACTCATGCGCGCGTGGCGCGCGGGCAACGTCGCGCTCGCCAATGCGCCCGGTGCGGTGTCGCCGACGACAAGGTCGTTTATACGTACGTGCCGGAGATGATCCGTTACTACACTCGGCGAGGACGCGATTCTGCCGAACGTGCCGTCGTATCGCTGCGTCGACAAGGAATCGCGCGACTACGTGATCGAGAACCTCGACAAGATGGTGGTGAAGCCCGCCAACGAGTCGGGCGGGTACGGGATGTTGATCGGTCCGAAGTCGACGAAAGCGGAACGCGAGAAGTTCGTCCGCCAGATCCTCGCCAATCCGCGCAACTACATGGCCCAGCCGATGCTGATTCTGTCGACCGCGCCGACGCTGGTGAACAACCGCGCTGAGCCGCGGCATCTCGACCTGCGGCCGTTCATTCTGTCGGGGGCTGCGACTTACGTGACCACGGGCGGGCTGACGCGCGTCGCCATGCGCAAAGGATCGACCGGTGGTCAATTCTTCCCAGGGCGGCGGCAGCAAGGACACCTGGGTCGTCGACGTCGAATGAAGCAACACACGCTGTCCAAGACCGCCGAGCGGATCTACTGGCTGGGTCGATATCTCGAACGCGCCGAGAGCACCGCGCGGCTCATCAACGTCAACGGCAACCTGCTGATCGATCTGCCGCGGCGCATTCCGCTGGCTTGGACCTCGCTGATCGACATCATGGGAACGCGCGCGCACTTCAACGAACTCTACGACACACCTGACGAGCGCAATGTGGTGCGCTATCTGACTGCAGACCAGAACAACCCCGGTTCGCTGCTGGTTTCGTTGTCGATGGCACGCGAGAACGCGCGCACGATCCGCGAAATCATGCCGCGCGTCGCGTTCGAGTACATCAACGACCTGTTCCTGTACGCGAAAGACCGCGCCACCGGCACGGCATCGCGCAGCCGCATCAGCGAAATGATGGACGGGGTGATGCGCCGCGTGCAGCACATCGCGGGCTTTCTGTCCGGCACGATGGTGCACGGCGATACGTGGAGTTTCCTGCGCGTCGGCGAGTTCCTCGAACGCGCCGACATGACCACGCGGATCATCGACGTGCGCTCCGTCGACATGCTCGAACAGACCGATGGGCTGGAACCGTACAGCCAGCTGCAATGGCGTTCGGTGCTGCGCTCGTTGCACGCGCTGCAGGCCTATCAGCTCGCGGTGCAGGAGCCGATCCAGCAGCCGCTCGTGCAGCATTTCCTGTTCAAGAACCAGGACCTGCCGCGCTCGCTCGCCTACTGCACCAGCCGGATTCGTTCTTCGTTGCGGTCGTTGCCGCGCAATCAGAAGCCGCTCACGGCGATCAACCGCGTCATTCGATTTCTGGAGTCTGTAGAGGTGTCGACGCTGAAAGGCGCGGAACTGCACGCGTTCATCGACGATTGTCAGCTTCGACTCGCGCAGTTCGACCGCGAAATCGACCGGACGTATTTCCACGCCCGCTTGCGCGTAGCGCAGGAACAAACGCAGTCGCAATCGTAGTTGGCCACGCCGTCGCGCCGGTCTATCCTCTAACGCCTCCGAAGCGAAGGGCCGCGCCATGCGCTACGTGATCGAGTTCCTGATCCCCGCGATGATCGTGATCGTGGTGGCCGTGGTGCTGTTCCGCAACCGCACGAACACACCGGCCCCGGCCAGCGCGTCGCAGGCAAAGGACGACACCAGTTCGCTGTCCACCGGCACCTTCCTCGCCATTCTGATCATCGGCGCCACGTTCACCGTCGCGCTGATCTACGCGCTACACAACGGCACGTCGTAACGACGGCTACGCCGGAATCCGTTCCCGCACGAATGCGCCGATACGCCTGACCGCATCCGCGGCTTCGGGCAGGTGCGGCGTCGCCTGCCACACATGCGGTGCGCCTTCTTCGATTTCCAGCCTCACCGGCACGCCGGCGGCACGCGCTTTGTCGGCGATGCGCGTCGAGTCGTCGAGCAGTATTTCGCGCGTGCCGACCTGGATCAGCAGCGGCGGCAGGCCCTTGTAGTTGCCGTGCAACGGCGCCGCCAGCGGATTGCGCAGCGCATGCGCAGCGTACAGCTTGCCCATGTCGCGCAGCGCAGCCACCGGAATCATCGGATCGTCGGCGCCGCCCGGCTGAGCCGATGCGCCGGTGCCTTCGAGATCGGTCCACGGCGATAGACACACCGCGCACGCGGGCAGCGCCTCGCCTGCGTCGCGCAGCGCCAGCAACGTTGCAAGTGTCAGGCCGCCGCCGGCCGAATCGCCGGCGATCGCGATCGAACCCGCTGCGATGCCCTGCTTGCGCAGCCAACGATAAGCCGCAGTCGCGTCTTCGACCGCCGCCGGAAACGGATGCTCCGGCGCCAGCCGATACTCGAGGACGAGCACCCGCGCGGCCGCTTCGCGCGCGATCCGCGAAACGAGTTCGCGATGCGTGCGACGCGAGCCCATCATGTATCCGCCGCCGTGCAGATACAGCACCACGCGACCGTTGGCGCTGTTCGGCATCGTCACCCAATCGGCGTCCAGATCGCCGACGCGCGTTTCGGTGACGGTGACTTTCTCTGGCAGTTGCAGTCCACCGAGCATCGCCTCCATGCCGGCGCGCTGCTCTTCGATGGTGCCGCCTCCGACCGCCGGTTGGCTCGCCATCGCTTCGATCATCTGCGTCAGTTCCTGGCTCGGCATGCTGGTCTCCCTCCGATGCTGCGTTCCGCGGCGCACATCGTAGTGACCGGCACGGACCGTTGGCAACGCCGCTGAACGTCGATGGCTGACAGGCGCACGCGCAATCGGCTCTCCCGCCTGGGCACGCGCGTGACTAAGCTGACCTTCCCCTGGTCCCTCCACCTTCCCTACAGGGGCTTGTCGGGGCGGCGCATCGAAGCGCCGTCCCGACTTTTCTCGTCGATTGTCCGATCAGGGATCCTTCGGGAACGGCTTCAGTCGCTTCAGCACGCGATCGGGATCGCCTTGCGGTGTGTTCTTCATCGCGCGATCCACCATCTTGTCGTACTTCGGATCGAGCCGCGCAACTTTGCTGGCGCTCGACAACCGCACCGACGATTGCGAGACGATCCGTGCCGCACCGGGCGCGCCGCAGTGTGCGCACGCCACGGTCGCGGGACGTTCCGCGATCGAACACCAGTGGGGAGTGACCTCTCCGCAATCCGCGCAGCGGAATTCGTAGACGGCCAAGATCTCAGGCGGCTAGCCGCGCTCCGGTATCGAGGAACGACTGCAGCGTCAGGTGATAACGCTCGAACTTCAGGGTCTTGAGCGGATCCGACCCCTTCACGATTCCGTTGGGCGTGTCGACGTCGAGGCTGACCAGCGTGGGCGCGGTGCCCGCCTTCCGGCCCGCGAGGTACGACTTCCAGGCGTCGCCGCTCAGTTCGAGATAAAAGTCTGCGTCGCGCAACGCGTCGAGTTCGATCGCGGCCACCGCCGAACACTCGAACGCTGCGAAATCGACCAGGAATGCAACGTCGCCGGCTTTGAGGCCGACGCGCGCGTCGCATGTGCCCAGGCGCCGGAAGTCGCGATCGCCATTCACCGCTTCGCGCACCTTCTGCAGCAGATCGAGATTCAACGCGGCCGACATCGCGATCACTCCGTGAATTCGGTGGCGACGCGCGCCGACGCATCGAAGAAATACTGCATCGTCTGGTTGTAGCGGAAGAACAGGTCTTCGCGGTACTGGTCGCCGTGCATCGAATGCGACAAGCCTTCGGGACGACCGAGGTCGAGTGTGTTCAGCGTGTGGTGCAGGTCGGCGTGGCCGTTCTGCGCGATGTTCTGGATCATCTCTTTCCAGTCGGCGTACGACATCTCGAGTATGTAGTCGGCCGCCGCCAGGTCGCTCTCCTGCACTTTCGCCGCGGCGCTGCATTCGGCGCCTTCGAACGTGACGAGGAAGGACTGCCCGGCGATCTTGAGCCCCATCAGCGCATTGCAGGCACCACCACCGCCGCCCTGATACGACTCGTCGGCGTTGAACACCGCTCGCACCGCGTCAAACCATTGTACTGAGGGGAATACCGCCATGTTTACGATGCCTTCAGATATGCGGACAGCTCTTCGGGAAACAGCGTGCGCCGTTCCACACCCAACCACTTCAGCGTGGCGAGATAGCGCGTGATGTAGTCCGACATCATGCGCTGGAAAATCCGCGCACCCTCTTCCGCCCCGCTGATGCCGTTGCCGAACACGATCGTCAACGCCTCGCGCAGCACCACGTCCTTCAGTTCGCGAACCAATACGCGCTCGCCGATGAAACAAAGCTGTTGAAGGATCAGGTTCTGGTCGTCCTGATGATTCACCGCGTAACGCAGGTGATCGATGGCGTACGTCAGATGCCGCGCTTTGTCTTCGAGACAATGCGCGAAGATCGTCCGCTCGGCGTCGTTGTGCGCGTAGCGGTGCAGATAGCGGTACATCGTCTGCGTGAACAGGCCGCGCATGATGAACAGGTACAACACCGCTTCGGTCCAGCCGCCGCGGCTTTCGAGAATCATCCGATTCACTTCGCCCGGACCTTCCAGCCCGAGACCGCCGCCGTTGCACAGCGCGCGCTTGCGGAACACTTCCATGTGGCGGGCGCCGTCGAAGCTGACCGTCGCCAGAAACTGTTTGATCTCGTGATAGCCGTACGCCATCTGCGATTGCCAATACGTCACGCTCTCGACGTCGGCGTTCGCGTATTGCGACAGCTCGGTGCACACCTGACAGATCGAACGCTCGACGTCGTCCGGCAGCGGCTTCACGGTATTCCACGGCACGCTGACGGCGGGCGCCCAGCGGCGCTGAATCGCTTCCTCGTACATGTCCGCGGCAGAGTCGGCCCACAGATCGACCTTGTCGCGAATCGCGTAACCGAGTGGCGGCACGCCGCGCCGGGCCACCGCGCCGCGCGGTGCGCGCGTCTGGTCCGTCCACACCGGCGGCACTTCGCCGTAAATGCCGACGTTCAGGTCGCCGAGGCGCAAACCGTGTTTGCCGGGTTTGACGCGCGTTCCCCATTGATGGGTCTTGCCCATCCATTTGAGGTTCGGCGGCGCAGGTTGCGGTGGTGGAGGTTGCGGCGGGGACTTGTCGTCGGTCTTGTCGGTCATCGAAGGTCCCCGAAGCGTTATGCGGCGGCGTGGTCGTCGAACGTCTGGATCAGTTGCGAACGGCCGTTGTCGAAACGGTCGCCGAAGCCGGTGGAACGGACGCGCTTGATGTATTCCTGCACCTGACGCTTGCGGATCGCGATGAGTTTGCGCACGCCTTCGTCGTACTTGTCTTTCCCGCCCCCCAACAGAATCGCCAGGGCTTCGCTGGAGTCGGTTTGCGTGCCGGCCGGATTCTGCGAACCGGCGAGAATCTGCCGTTCCGCTTCGTCGAGATAGCACTGAATTTCCTCGCGGCGCTGCGGCGCCGTTTCGGACATGTAGCGCATGTGCATTACGCCGAACGCGACGTGGCGCGCTTCGTCTTGTGCGCACAGACGGTACATCGCCTTTTCGGCCTCGTTGTACGCCATCAGTTCGCCCATGCGGAACATCGTCAGCACCGCACCTTCGCCGGAGATGTGCAATCGCGACGACATTTCGGTGAAGTCGCGGGCAAGGTCGATGCTGCCGACGACGCCGGCCGTGCCGCCCGAGGTCTGCATCAGGCCGCCGCCGTTGGCGAGCGCGCGCTTGCGGAAGACGTCCATGTGGCGCGACTCGTCCATCACCTGCGCCAGCAGACACTGCCGCGGCTCGAAGAAATCGGGAGTGGTGCTCGCGATCCATCGCGCTGGAACGTCACCCGCGACGAACTCGACTTCGGTGAAGAACGTGGCGAGCTGGCACTCCGCCTCTTCGATGTCGTCAGGCAACGGCTTGATGGTGTGCCACGGCACGTCGGTGGCCGAGCTCCACTGACGCTGCAGCGCCTCTTCATAGAGGAACGATGCGTTGTCGAGCCAGATCTCGCTCTTCGACATCACGGCGTAGCCGCCGATGCGATAGGAATTCGGTCGTGCTATGGCGCCACGCGGCCGGCCGGTCTGGTTGTCGCTGCGCTCTTCGGGTTCGCCGTAGCTGCCGATCTGGATATCGGCCAACGACAAACCCTGTTTGCCCGGCACGGCGCGGATGCCCCACTCGCCCTGGCGGTCCATCCAGCCGAGATCGAGCGTGCTCGACGGTTGCAGTACTTCTGCTTCGCTCATGCGCAACTCCTCCGACCGATTGAGGGCACTGGGCCACTATATTGTGTCCGCCCGAGATGGCAATGACGCATTTCGAAAAAGTATTGTGCGACCGCGTCAACAATAGCGACGCGTGTTCACGGCGTGACCGTATAACCCTTGCCGCTCATGCATCCGGAATACGCCTGCTTCGAGGCGGCCTCGGCAGATTGGGCGGCAGACGCTGACTGCTGTTGTGCCTGTTGTTCCTGCGCCTTCTCCTGCTGCCGTCGCGACTGACGCTGCTTTGCACCGCCGACGACCGCGCCCGCAACGGCCGCATCCTTCGCCTGTTCCTGCCGGTATTCCTGCTGCACGTCGCTATCGACGTGGTCGCAGATCTCGTTGCGGTTGCAGCGCGACTGCGATGCAGCCGCACTGGCGGTTGCGGCCACGGCGGCGCCGCGGACCCGGCCTCCTGAGGTCGACTGCGTCGCGGTCGTCGAGGCGGCGGTCTGATTGGCCGCCGCGAGTGTCTGGTCGTACGCCGTCTTTGCCGTGGTCTGGCATTCCGCGGCGTCCTTGTTCACCTGATCCTGCGACTGACCGTTCGCCGGAACGACCGTTTCGGCGTTCGCATGCATGCCCGTTGCGATCAACGCGATCGCACTCACGAACATCAGAGTCTTCAACATTGCGGCTCTCCCGTTCGGACCGAAATTCACTCGTTCACCTTCTGACGGTTTGGCGGCCGCCACCGGATCAAAGCCCGGCGGGAGTCTCTGCCAGGGAATGAAATCACATAAAGCGTGTTGCCATTAACGTTGCCGTTGCTCCACCGGTTCGAACACGACTGCGTCACCCAAGCGCACCGTTCCGGATGCAACGACGACGGTGTACACACCGGCGCACGGTAGCTGTCCGAGTTTGCCGGATGCAATCCTGTTGTGGCGAACCAGTGTACGGAGTACTTCGATGTCTGGTGGCAGCTCCTCTTGAGCCAGGGTCGTCATCACGCATCGCGGAACCGGGATGTCCACTCTGAGTCGTAGGGCGTACCCAATGGTGAGTTCACGACCGACCCAGGTGTTCTCCAAAAAGCCGCTCCGTTGCGTCTCGACGATCACGTTCATGCGGAACCGCCGCTGATCGAATCGTGTTTCAGGCCGCAGCTCGGCGAGATGCGCCAGCGTCGACGTCGTCAGCACCGACAGCGGATAGCCGTCGAAGAAGGAACCGCGCGGAATCGGCGACTCCATACCCAATTGCGCGAACAGCGCAGTGCCAAGCTTCTGATCGACGACCTTGCCGCCGGCGGAATCGGCGCTTTTTGCATCCGGATCGTACATGTCGACCGTAAAGTCGTCGGGTGCCATGCGTGCGAGCGTGATGTGGCGGCCGAAGTGCTCGGACAACACGCGATCGACGTCGGGTGAATCGCTGGTCACTGACAACCCATCAGCGAGCGAAATCCGTACCGGTGGCAGGTCGCCACTGTCGACCGGCGCCTCGACGTATGCGGCCCGGCAGGCGAACAGATCCGGGAAGAGCTTCACGCTCTTCGCGCTGACGACCTTGCCGGTGTGCGATGAGCGCATAGGCTCGGTCACCCACGATGCCGCGTTCCGTCACTCGCGCTTCGTCGAGCCGTTCGCCGCGCAGCGACTTGACAGGGAATCGCCACAGATTCGCGATCCCGCTATATTTGCGTTCGACATGGCGCAGTCCTCAACCGTTCAGAAAGTGATCGATTTCGCGCGCGCTGCGGTAGCCGCTTTCGATTGCACCATCGATGAATCCGCGCCAGCCGACCGCGGAATCTGCGCTCGCGAAGAAGAGGCGCCCTTCGGGTTCGCGGAGCCCCGGCAACACGCGTGACAACTGACCGGGTCTGAACACGCACCATGTACCGAGCGAATACGGATCGTTGTCCCAGTCCCAACCGAAGATGCTGTTCACCTCGACACCCGGCAACAAGCGCCGCAGCGCCGCTTGCATCGCTGCCACATCACCCAGAGGCAATTGCTTCGGGTCGTCGCCGAATACCATGAGCAACGAACCCTCCGGCGAATGATGGTGCGTGGCCGCCCAATTGATCGCTTCGGTCTCCGGCGCAAACACGCCGACATTGCCTACGTCGCCTTTGACCTGCACGTAGCACTTCACGCCGGAACCCGCGTGCCGTTGCTTCGACGCCGCCCGTTTGACCTCGGATAGCGACGGCTCGAATGCCACGCTGTTCAGCACGTTCATCGGCACCGTGATCAACGCGCTGCGCGCGGCGACCGCGCTGCCGCCCGCGAGTTCGACGCGCACGCCGTCGCTGGTCTGCACCACCCGCTGCACCGGCGACTTCAGTCGAAATTCGGCGAGTTTCGCCTGCGCCGCTATCGCGTCGATCAACGAGCGCGTGCCGGTTGCGATCTTCGTGCCGGTAAGCGCGTCGAACATCTTCACGGAATTGCAACCCGCCAATGCATAGATGCGCATGAAGTCCGTCGGCGCGACCTGATCGAGCGGCGCGTTCGCGATGCGTGCTGACCATTGCACCGACCGTCTCGCGCAATGCCGGTTCGAGACCCACCGTTTCGAGATACTCGCGCGCCGTTCGTTGCGCATAGCGTTGCGGATCGGGACCCCAACTGGATGTATAAGGGGCGGGAAACAGTTCGGCACCGGGCGCGCAGAACTGCGCCAGACCATCGAAGGCGCGCGTAACACCCGCTTCGTCCAACGCGACGGGGCGTCCAGCCAACACCACCGCCTGGCTACCGCCCGGTGCCGGCATCGCCTCCACGTCGAGGCCATAGCGCGTGATCTCGGCCCACACGTTGGGTTGCAACGGATGCACCCACGTGCCGCCGAGTTCGAGCGCGTGGCCTTCGTGCTCTGTCGTGTGCGTTCTACCGCCCAATCGGTCGCGCGCCTCCACCAGCACGGTACGCCGGCCGCGCATCGAGAGTTCGCGCGCGGCCGTCACACCGGCGAAACCGCCGCCGACGATGACGACATCCGCGATCGACGAGGTCGACGCGGTCGCAGCACGAACAGATCCCACGCCGGCCGCAACGATCGCCGCCGCGCCCCCCTTCAGAATGTTGCGACGCGCAGTCATTTCACCCTCTCGCACGTTTCGTTTTCGATGCACATCTCTGCTGCTCCACCGCGCGTGTTCAACTCGTCTTCTCCCCTCGCCCTGGGTTGATGCTCCGATTCCTGACCCGTCAGTCCTTCCCAACGACTATGTTGAGGAACGATTTCCTCATCCGCGGCGCCTGCACGTCCCAGATCACGACCTGACCCTGCGGGATCAGAAAACTGTCGCCCGGACGATACGTGTGGCGGAGACCGGCGGCATCGGTGATCGTCACTTCGCCTTCGAGCACGGTGCCGTGTTCAGTGAACGGAAACGTAACCTCGAGCTTGCCCCGCGTTGCTTCAAAAATGCCTGCGGTCATGCCGTGCTCGTGGAAATCGACTGCCGCCGAGAACGTCGGCTCGCCTTCGATGACGCGCGCACCGAGCTGTTCGGCGCTGATTGGAACGGGCAACTGACCAACGGGTCGAGAGATCGGGTACGCGAACATGTATTTCTCCTGTTGCGGATATCGAGTAATTCCGGGTGACGTCACCCGATCGTTGCTAACGGGAATCTTTCGGGCGTGCGCGTCGCGGTGCCCAGCTAATCGATATGAACTCGAACTGGCGACGCAACGACGCGCACGAGGCCTCGACGGTTCGCGTCTCGTCGCTCACGAACGCCACGAACTCGGCGTTCATCAGATTGAAGAGCAGCGCGCTCAAGAAGCCGGGGTCGAGTGTCGGTTCGACCAATCGCTGCTCCTGCAAAGCGACGACCAGTTCGTTCAACGCCCCCTCTTCCAGCTCGTCGATGCTCGCGTACTGCGAGTGCGCGTCGCTGCGCGGGACCAGCGCGGCTGAAAGCAGCGCCTGCAACGCCGATCGCTGGAAGGAATCGAACCAGCGAAAAAACAGCTTCGTGAAGGCGTATAGCGCGTCTACAGAATCGTTCCAGTCGCGCGCATTCAACTTCCTGGCCTTTTCGACGATTTCCTCGTTCCCTTCACCCACTACCGCGTACAGCAGCTCGAGCTTGGTCGCAAAGTAGTTGTATACGGTCGTCGCACTGACCTCGGCGTCGCGCGCGATGTCGGTTAGCTTCGCCTCGTCGTACGGCACCCGCTTGAAGTAGTCGCGCGCCGTTTCGCGCAGCGCTTGGGCGGTGCGCTGCTTCTTCAGCTCGCGCAGCGGAAGCTTCTCGATAGCGCTGGTCATGCGCGTTTCCTCATCGGGCTGCGGGCCATTGTGCCTCGATCGCGGCGGCGAGCGTCGCTCGATCCGCTTCCGTCATGCCGGTCATGTTGCCGGGCGGCATCTGGTCGGTCTTCGTTGCCATCACGAGAACGCGTGCCGCGTAACGCGCGAGATCCATGGCAGAGTCGAACGTCACGCCATCGGGCGCCTTTGCATAAGACGGCATCGTCGGCCTCGCGCTGTGGCAGATGCCGCAATTACGATCGAGGATCGGCTTCACCCTTGCGTAGGTGGCCGCTTCCGCCGCGCTTGTCGTTTCGGTTGCGTCGACCGCGTAGATCGACACGCACGTGCCGACACCCATCGCGATCGCGCACCACGTCGCGAATCGCCTGGAACTGCGTTGGTCGTTCATGAGGTGTTCTGCCAGGCTGCGCAACGCTTCGAGCGCGGCGTTCTTGCCGGCGCGAACCGCGCCGTCCATGTAGCCCATCCAGATCTGCGACGTCTCGGTGCCGGCCCAGATCAGTCGGCCGTTCGGCGGCCGCAGGGCATTTCCATGTCCGGTCAGGATTCCCGGCGCCAACGGGGACACACAGCCGCGCGTGAAGTCCTCCTGCGACCAGTCATGCTCGACATAGCCGATCGGCGCGCGCGCTTCGTCACCCAGGCACTTCGCGTACGCATCGAGTATCTGTGTTTTGCGCTGCTCGGAGGTTCTCGGCGGCACCTCGGCGCTGAGCGTGAAGCTCATCAGCTGTCCCTTCGAGGCATCCGCCGGCGACACGTCCATACCCCACAGGAACGGTCCATCCGGCGAATACACCTGTCCCGAGAGGCCCTTCGCGCGCCAGAACGGCGTCTCATAGGCGACGCCGATCTTGATCGCGTGGCTGCCGCGCGGCCAATGCTCCATCAGCGCATTGCGGTCAGCCGGCAATTCCGGCGAGAAACGAATGCCTGTCGCCTGACTCGGGCTCAGAGCCAGGATCACGGCGCGCGCCTCCACCGCTCCGGATGGTGTCTCGAGTTTGATGGGGCCGACGCCGCTCCAGCCGACGATCTGGCTGACGGGTTGACTGAGGCGCACGAGCGAGCCGAGTTCCTCTGCCATCTTCATTGGAACGGCTTGCGTGCCGCCGACGATGCGGTCCTGCTGCGCGCCGCCTTCCATCGATTCGAGCAGTTCGTAACCGCCCGCGGAGTGGATGTAGAACAGCACATAGAGGAACGACAGATACTTCGGCTTCGCGCCGAACGTCAGCTGACCCGCGATGTCGAGGCCGAGACGATCGTCGTCCGACAATGCTCTGGGTCGCCAGGTAATCCGCATACGTCATCGCATCCCATTGCGCCGCCCGAGCCGCGGACCACGGCGCATCGAGCGGCACCGTACGGGCGATCGCGTTCAGGCGCTCGAAGAATCCCAGGTCGCTGATCGGCTGCGACGTGGGCGTTCGGACCGCCTGCCCGTCCATGAAAATGACGGAGTCGCCTTTGTAATAGTTCGGAACCGTGCCGATTTCGAGCTCGCGCAGCAGGTTCTGGATTGCGGTCTGCCCCGGCCCTATCCACGTCGGACCTGCGTCGGTGACGAGACCCTCGCCGAAATGCTGTGTGTACGAGCGGCCGCCGACGCGGTCGCGCGCCTCGAGCACGACGATGTTCGCGAGCCCCGCGCGGCGCAGGTCGCGCGCCGCGGTGAGTCCGGAAATACCGGCGCCGACGATCGCCACGTCGAACACGCCGGATCGAGCCGTGCCGGACGATGCGCCGCGCGCCGCGAAACCCAGACCGGCACCGAGCGTGGCCAGCGCCGCTCCTTTCAGGAACCGTCTGCGCTGATGGTCTGACGAATCGTGCATGACTGCCGCTCTAGTAATTGACGCGCAAAGTGACACCGAACGACCGCGGCGCGTCGATGAAGCTCTGATAGCTCTGATCGCCGGTGTAGAAGTTCTGCACCGCATCGAACATCGCCACCGACTCGTCGGTTGCGTTGTCCATCCACAGCACGAACTCGTAATCCTGCCACTTGCTGCCCATCCGTAGGTTCACCCAGCTGTAGGCGTCCTGTTCCAGCAGGGGGTCGGCGGAGAAGCTCGTGTTGTATTTGCTCGTGTGTGTCCAGTCGATGCGCGCATAGACGTCGCCCCAGCTCACCGGCCGCTCGTACATCAAGCCGAGATGCGTCCGCCACTCGGGCGCATCGACCGGATGCTCGCCGCTCAGGTCGCACGAGCCGTTGGCCGGATCGTCGGGAACGCGGCCCGGATAGCATTGCCCCGACGTGTACTTGTCGTAGGTCAGGTCCGCATACGAGACGGCGAAGTCTGCGGTGACGCTCTCGCTCAGCAACACCGAACCTTCGAGCTCCGCGCCCTTGAGTTCCGTGCGCTGCGCGTTGCCGACGGTGAACTGAGCGCCGACGAACGCCGCGTCCTGATAGTCCTTGTACATCGCGTAGAACACGTTGGCATTCAAGCGCACGCGCCTGTCCCACAGTTCGGTCTTGATGCCGGTCTCGTAGTTCATCACTTTCTCGTCGTCGAACTCGCGCGACGCGATCGGCAGGGAGCCGAAACCGGTGTTGAAACCGCCGGACTTGAAGCCGCTCGTCGCCGTCGCGTACAGCATCGTGTGTTCCGCCACGGTCCATTGCGGCGTGATCGTCCACGTCACGGCATCTGTGTCGCGATGCAGGCCGTTCTGGCTGACGTCGGACGGCGTCAGCAACAGTGAGATGACGCTGGGCGAAGGATCGTTGACGAACTGACGGATGTCGGCGTCTTTTTCTTCGCGCTGCCAGCGCAGTCCGCCGGCGATCGCCACGTCGTCCGTGACGTTCCAGGTCGCCTGACCATACACACCGATGTATTGCGTGCTCGACTTGGAATCGAGGAAACCGAGCTGTCCTTGCGTCGCGAACGGCAGCGGGAACGGCGTGCCGAGCAATGCCTGGTTCAGATCGGCGACGGTCGGATCGTCGCTGAGGCTGTCGTACAGGAACATCGGCCGGTGACCGCCGTCGCCGCGCTTCAGTTCGCTCTGGTAGTAGAACAGCCCGCCGAGCCAGTCGACCGTTTCGCCGCCGGCCGAGGTCAGGCGCAGCTCCTGCTGCCACGCGGTGTTTTCCTGCGAGTCGTGATAGCGCAGCACCGGCGCCGCCACCTGCGCAACGTCGTCATCGGTGCCTTCGTATTTGAAGTAATCCCACGAGCTGATCGAGTTCACCGTCCAGCCGTTGCCGAGCGAATAGCTCGCGAGCAGCGTGCCTTCCCACGAATCGACGTCGCTCTTCACGGCGTTGCGTCTGCAGGAAGTGCGGTCGTGGCCGTCGTTGTTCGTGCAGGCCTGGCTCACGCCCGCCGCTTCGAACGTCGGCAACACGATGTTGGCGACATAACCGTTCGGATCGTAGTGGAGATCCTCGGTCATCTGTTTGTTGTCGTGCTGTTGCGCAGTGCCGAGAATCGCGCGGAACGACAGGTCGTCGCTCGCGTCCCACGCGAGCTGACCGCGCATCGCATATCGCTCCAGATCGTTGGCGTCTCCGCCGCCGCCCACCAGCGCCTGGTCCATCGTTGTGTCGTGCACCGCGTACGACATGCCGAGGCTGCCGCGCACCGAATCGGACAACGGTCCGGAGATGCCGCCTTTGAAATTCGCCATCGGCGCATCGTTCGCACCATCGATCGCACCGAAATCGGATTCGCCGCGCCACTGGAACTCGTTGGCCGGCTCCGCGGTGTAAATGCCGATCACGCCCGCACTGGTGTTCTTTCCGTACAGCGTGCTCTGCGGACCGCGCAGCACCTCGACGCGATCGAGATCGAACAGATCGCCGGTGCCGAAAATGCTGCGGGCGCGGAATGCGCCGTCGATGAAGACGCCCACCGACGGCTCGAAGTCCGGAATGTTGCCGAGGTTGCCGACGCGGCGGATGCGATAGTCGGTGGCCACCGGCGCCGAATTCTCCTGCACTTCCAGCACCGGCATCTGCCGCGACAGATCGTTCATCGTCTGCACACCGGCGTTGTCCATCGCCGTGGCGTCCATTGCAGACACCGCCATCGGTACGTCCTGCAGCGATTGCGCGCGCTTCTGCGCGGTCACAACGATTTCCTCTACCTCGAGCGGCGCGTCGGCCGCATATGCGGCAACGGACCAGGTCATTCCAACGAACACGGCGAGCTGTGCGATGCGCACATCTTTCATGATCAGAGTTCCTCAGCAGTCAACCAGTCGATGATCGATCGAGTAACGGGCTCCGGGTTGTCGAGCATCACCCAGTGCGAGCCTTTGTCGATCCGTTGGTAACGCCATGGCGCGGCCATGTAGCGTTCGGAGTTCAGCACCTGCGCTTCCCAGAGATACACGTCGTCGCGGCTCCAGATGCTCAAGGTCGGCACTTCGCACTTCGGCAGCGCGTCTACGTCCTCGAGTGCATTTGCGTACATCGCAGTCAGCGGATTGGCGGTGTCCCAGTTCAGGTGACCGCGCAGCGCGGCAGGGTCGCGCAGCCGCTCGATCACTTCGTCCACGTCGGGGTGCGTCGCGAGCCAGCGGCGCACGTATGCGAAATCGGCCGCGCGATACAAGGCGTCTGCGCCGGGCATCGCGTTCAGGTACATGTACCAGTTCTCTTTCAGCGTCGCGGTGGAAAGGTCGGCGACGAACGCCGAGGGATGACCGACCTGCAATGCGACGTGACGACGAAACAGTTGTGGCGCGAAGCAGACGAGATTCCACGACGCGAACGCGCCCCAGTCGTGGCCGACGATATCGAGTGGACCGACCTGTAGCGCGTCGATGATTGCGAACAGGTCTTCGACGATGCGCTCGCCCCGGTAACGCGCGACTTCCTGCGGCTTGTCGGTACGACCATAGCCAAGCATGTCCGGCGCGATCACGCGGAAGCCGGCCTCTACGAGCCCCGGAATCTGCTTGCGCCACACCGCCGCGGTGTCCGGCATGCCGTGCAGCAACAACACCGGTCGGCCTTCGCCAAAATCGTCGAGGTGGTAGTTGACCCCGTTGATCGGGAGGGAACATCGCATGTGGCGCACGTTGGATTCCGGTGCTGGAAACGCGGCGCAATCGTAGTTGACCGTATTTTTGTAGTCAACTACATATTTATATATGAGTGCACGAAATGGATTTGGTTCTGGCGGAGCGGGCCGGATGCGGGCTTCAGCCGTTATACTTTCGCCGATGGACCCGACACTCCCCGAACTGTTGAAGATCCTCGATCTCGAACCGATCGAACTGAATCAATTCCGTGCCCACCACCCGCCCGGCACCAAAGGTCGCGTGTTCGGTGGGCAGATCATGGCCCAGGCATTGATGGCCGCCGGGCGAACGGTGCCCACCGAGTTGCGCGTGCATTCGCTGCACGGCTATTTCCTGCGACCGGGCGACCCGGACGTGCCGGTGCTGATGTCGGTGGACCGCATTCGCGACGGTCGCTCGTTCGTAACGCGGCGCGTCGTGGCGATTCAGCGCGGTGATGCGATCTTCGAGATGTCGACGTCATTCCAGCGGCAGGAAGACGGTTTCTCGCATCAGGCCCGCAGCGTCGTGAGGGAGCCGCCCGCGAAAATTCCGCCGGTGCTGCAACGCACGGCGTTCATCGCAATGATGGAAGACTGGAAGAACTATCGGCAGGACACGCCGATGCCGCCGTTCAAACGCGTCTGGTTCCGCGCCAACGGCGCGGTCGGCGACGATCCGCTGCTGCACGCGTGCCTGCTCACGTATCAATCCGACTCCGACCTGATGTCGACGTCGCGCCTGCCGCACCGTCCGATCGATCGATCGCGCCTGCAGCGCGCGAGTCTCGACCATGCGTTGTGGTTCCATCGCCCGATCCGCGTCGACCAGTGGCTGCTGTACGACCTCGACAGCCCGTCCGCCTCGCAGGCGCGCGGCTACAGCCGCGGCGAGGTCTATCAGGCGGACGGCACGCTGGTGGCGTCGGCGATGCAGGAGTGCCTGATGCGTCAGCACTGACGCCGACGGAAATCACCGGAACCGGCGTATAACGCATCAGCCTGGTCGATTCGGAAACACCGTCATGATCCCGCAAGAAGCGGTCATCGCCGCGAACCGGTTCGGATTCGGCGCGGACCCCGATGCGATGAGCGCCATCGCGAAGGATCCGAAGGCCTGGGTCAAACGCCAGATCGTTCCGGAGAAACAGCTTCCCCGCACCGCTCGCAGCTCTGCCGTCGACGATGGACGACCAGATGGCGTTCTTCCTCTGGTTGCGCGATTACCGCAAGGAAATCCAGTCCACTGACGAGGCAATGAAGGGGAGCGTCGAGAAATCGTATGTCAAGGCTCTCTATCCGCGCTATCAAACCGCCGTTAAGGCGCGGTTCGACACCGCGGTGGCGACCGACACGCCCGTGTTCGAGCGTCTCGTCCACTTCTGGTCGAATCACTTCGTCGTCTCCGGTGCGAAACCGGTGGCCATTGCGCTGCCGCCTTCGTTCGAGCGCGACGCCATCAGACCTTACGTAACAGGCAAGTTCGCCGACATGCTGCTCGCCGTTGCGAAGCACCCGGCGATGCTGATCTACCTCGACAACACGCGCAGCATCGGATCGCACTCCGAGTGGGCGAAGAATCCGCCGAAGCGCCCGCAGCAGTTCGCCGCGATACCGGCGCCGACCGGACTGAACGAAAACCTCGCGCGGGAAATCCTCGAACTGCACACGGTGGGTGCGCACGGGGGCTACGATCAGACCGACGTAACCAGCTTCGCCAACGTCATCACCGGGTGGCAGGTGATCTCGCCGCGGCAGTTCGCGCGATTCGCGGCGCGCTGGGCCGGCATCGGCAACGACTTCTTCTACTTCAATGCCGATGCACACGAACCCGGCGCGCACGTCGTAATGGGAAAGACATACGCCGCGGGTGGCGTCGAGCAAGGCGAAGCGGTGCTGCACGATCTCGCCCGGCATCCCGCAACCGCTACGTTCATTGCCACCAAGCTGGTCCGCCACTTCGTGGCCGACGACCCACCGGAGGCCGTGGTGACGCGATTGGCCGGCGTGTTTCGCGACACCGACGGCGATCTCGGCGCAGTGACGCTCGCGCTGGTCGATTGCCCCCGAAGCCTGGGCAGAGCCGCGCTCGAAGCTGAAACAGCCGGAGGAGTATCTGATCTCCGCGGTTCGAACGCTGGGCGGCCCCCCTCTAGTGGGCCGTCAGTTGATGGCGAGCCTCAACGAAATGGGTCAGCGACCGTACATGTCGCCGGGACCGGACGGCTGGAGCGATCAGCAGGACTACTGGCTGTCGCCCGACGGCGTTTGGAAGCGCATCGAATGGGCGCAACTCGCCGGTCGTGCACTCGCTGGCTCGATCGCGCAGCCCGACAGCTATGCCGACGCGGTGTTCGGCACCACGCTGTCGGCCGACACGCGAACCGCGATCGGTCGCGCAGAGAGTCCGGCACAGGCCGTGGCCTTGTTGCTGACATCGCCCGAATTCATGCGGAGATGACCATGCCACTCGTCAACCGTCGCACGGTATTGAAGAGCGCCGGCCTCGGCGTCGCGGTCGCTGCGCTGCCGCGCCTCGCGTTCGCCGCACCCGCGATCGACAAACGTTTCGTCGTCATCATCCTGCGAGGCGGCATGGACGGCCTCGCGGCCGTGCCCGCTTATGGCGATCCCGCTTTCGACTCGGCGCGCGCCGGCATCGCCACACCTCCGCCAGGAAGCGCGGACGGCGCAATCGCGCTGGATTCGACGTTCGGTCTGCACCCGGCGCTGACGGAGTTCGCGACGCTGTACGGCGAAAAATCCCTGCTGCCGATTCACGCGGCCTGCGTCGCGTATCACGGCAGGTCGCACTTCGAAGCGCAAAACGTATTGGAGAACGGCTCGGCGACTCCGTACTTGCTCAAGTCCGGCTGGCTGAACCGATCGCTGGCGGCCCTTCCTGCCGCAGATCACGACGTCGGAATCGCGATCGCGCAGACGATGCCGGTGATCATGCGCGGCGACGCGGCAGTCACGTCGTGGTATCCGTCCGTTCTGCCGCAACCCAACACCGACACGATCGCGCGCATCGCGGCGATGTACGCGGCGGACCCCAAGCTCGAAGCAGCGCTCGCCCGGGCGCGTTCGGCGCACGAGATGGCGACCGACACCGACCCTGGTTCGCAGTTCGCGAGCCTGATGACCGCAGCCGGTAGTTTCCTGATTAAGCCGGACGGCCCGCGCATCGCGATGATCGAGAGCAGCGGCTGGGATACGCACGCTGCTCAGGCCGCCAACTACGGCGCGCTGGCGCGCAACCTGCGGGAACTCAACCGCGGCGTGGCTTCGCTGCGCGCCGCGCTCGACCCGGCGTGGAGCCAGACCGCAGTGTTGATCATGACCGAATTCGGCCGCACGGTGGCGATGAACGGAACGCAAGGCACCGATCATGGCACCGGTGGTGCGGCTTTCCTGCTGGGCGGTGCCGTCGCCGGTGGTCGGGTGCTTGCGGATTGGCCGGGACTGCGGCCCAACAATCTGCTGGAGGGGCGCGACCTCAGACCAACGACCGATCTGCGCGCGGTAATGAAAGGGTTGCTCGCGCAGCACCTCGGCGTACCGGATGCTCACATCGAACGGGTGGTGTTTCCCGACAGCGCCGACGTCAAGCCGGTCCGTGACCTCGTGCGCACTTGATCTAGGAAGAGCCCTGCGGTACGCCAACGTACCGCAGAGGGGCTACTTTTTTTTCCAGGGTTCTCCCTGGAGGCGGATATAGGTTCCCGGTGCTGCCTTGTCGAACACCTTTGGCGCGCCAACCTTGGCGACGTCGTCAGCAGTGACCGGATCCTTAGGCGTCGCGGTTTCCTTCGCAATCTTCTCGTAAACGGCGCGACGCTTGGCGTTCACTTCGGCGACGAGCGCCTGAACGTCGGCGCTCGGATTCGGCGACACCGCCGCGATGTATCCGGTCCAGTCTTCGCCGACGAGACCTTGCGCGCGCGCTTCGTCGAGCGTCAATGCAAACGCCGCCATCGGCAGCAACATCAGAGCAAGCAGAACGATACGTCGCAGCATGAGCGGCTCCTTCAGAAAATGTCGCTGTTCTTGTCGATCGCGCTATCGAGCTGCTTATCGACCTTGACCAGAATCTCGTGGTGGATGTTCACGTTCAGGTTGATCGTGATCGGCTCGTCCGTGGCAACTTTCACGGTCGGCGTGCATGCAACGAGCGCGCACGCGGCTAGCAACACGGCCAACGAACTGGATAGCGGCTTCAATGACGTCATCGCGTTTTCCGACAAATGCGGCGCGGTCACGATATCAGCAACGCCGCTATTACTCACGGACCGAATCGTTTTTCGAGACTGTTCGTGACGCTGTCCGCAGCGCGCAGACTCTGCAGCAATGCAGGCAGACTCTCGTTCAGGTTCAGGTTGAACTGAATCGCGCGGCCGTCCTCGACCGCCGGGTTGAAACCCTGCAACTTCACGCCCAGCTTGAGCGCACCGTCTGTCGCCAACGCCACGTTCGCATCGAGCGTATCGAAGTGGAAATCCTCGAGCGCCTGGAACGCGAAGCCGACGCCGGATTGCGCCACCATCGACGAGGCCGCCGCCCCTTTGTAGATCAGGGTGCCGCCCGGCTGACGCGCGGTGATGCGTCCGTCGGTC
Source organism: uncultured Gammaproteobacteria bacterium (assembly GCA_963787045.1). Lineage (GTDB taxonomy): Bacteria > Pseudomonadota > Gammaproteobacteria > Pseudomonadales > Azotimanducaceae > DATJGR01. Next base: position 57,461 of record CAWBBR010000016.1, read on the forward strand.
ACCGTGAACGCTTCGCCGTCGAGCGCTACCGGCAGCCTGCCATCGAGCACCCCGCTGCCTTTCACGTCGCCGCCTTCCAACGCGAGCACGTCGGCAAGCGAAATGCCGCTCAGGTCCACCGCAAGCGACGTTTTGTCGGCTTCCAGCTCGTATTCGAAAGGGTCCGCGGTGAATCGCCCACCAAGAACGTTGCCCGCCAGGTCGTGTACGCGAGCAAAACCGTTGGCGACCGCGAACCCGAGCGAGACGTCGGTGAGCGGAAAGCCCACGTCGAACGATTCGATCACCAGTTTCGTGTCGGCGACCGTCAGCGAGTCGCCGGACATGGCGAACGGCACGTCGACGTTCAAGCCACGGATCGCGTAGTCCTCGTAGTGCGCTTTCCGGCCGTCGATTCGTATCTGCCCTTTGGCGTGGTAGCTGAGCGCTTTCGACACATCCCAACTGCCATCCAGCGTCAGTCCGATCGTGCCCTCGTCGACGTCGTACGCCGCGCCGAATCCCGGCAACTGCGTTGCAAGCACCGCCCTCGTCACATCCCAGTTGCCCACAGCGGTGAAGGCACCGGTCTCGCTCGCGAGATCGTGCGACAACGTGACGCGCACGGCCAACGCGTCGCGGCCGGCGTGCGTCCGCAATACCGCGGCGGCGCCGATCGAATCACCGTCGGCCGTCACCTGCTCCACCGACATCCATGCATTGCTCAACGCGATCGTGTGTTTGCCGACGTGCATCGGCGGCAACGCCGCCTTGAGATCGAAGGACTCCACGCGCAGCCGCGCCGGTGTCGATGTCTGCATCTCGACGGTCAACGGCGAAACGGTCGACAGTTCGAATCCGTCAGAAGCGAGAACGACGTGCGCGCCCGCGTCGAATACCGCTTTGATCGACGCGCCGATCGTGTAGTCGCCTTCGATCGCTGCGTCGAAGCGGCGCTCCGGAGCAAGCCGGCCGCTCAGCGCGAGCCCGACGCGTCCCTGGCCTTCGACGCCTTGCAGTGCGAGATCCGGCGACAACCGGAGACCGCCTTCGAAATCGGTGACCACGTGGCCGCCGGCGACGCCGAGCCCGGCCGCTGCGGCAACGGTCTGCAGCGCTTTTCCAGTGAGTGCCAACTGCGCTTTGACGGCCAAACCGTCGACACCGTCGGGCACGCCGGTGGCGAGAACGATCGGCGCGCCGTCGAGTCCGACGACGCCGAGTTCGAAGTGGTGGTCCGCCCCGAACGCGCCGCGCGCGCGTACCCGCAGCGGTTTGCCCGCGGCGGTGACCGCAACGATCAGTCCATCGCCGACCCGGATGCTGCGCTCCGCATAGTCGATGTCCACCGCCTGGTCGTTCGAGATCGTCATGTGCGCGTCGATATCGGCTTTGCCGGCGACTCGCCGCAATTCCGGCGCGTTCAGCTGGATGAGGCCTCCGGATTCCAGGCGCGCCTTTACTTCGCCGTTGGCGATGGTGAAGTCGCCGGCGATTCGCGCGTCGGCATCGCTGACCTGCGGCGCGGCGCCCGCGAGTTCGACCTTGTAAGTGCCATTGCCGTCGAACGCCTTCCATGCGTCCTGCGACGGCAGCGGCCAGACGGTTCGCCCGGTTACGTTTACTTCCACACTGCCCGACGACAGCGTCATGCCTGCATAAGCACCCGCCAACGCCAGCGGTCGTCCCGTCAGCGCGATGCGACCATCGAACGTCATCGCGCGCCGATCGCCTTCGGGCATTCCGGTCAACGAGCCGAGCGCAACGGCGCTGCCCCGCTCCATCAACGTCACCCCCACGCGCCCGTCCGGATTCACGGCTCCGTTGACGTCCAGCGGCACGGCCAATAGCGGGCTCTCTACACCGAGGCGCACCTGCAACACCTCTGGATCGAAGCTGACGCTGCCGTGCGCGGAGACCGCGGGTTCCGCATTGGTGACGTCGAGCTTGCGGATGATGACCTGGCGCGCAGGTATCAACGTCCAGAACGACGCGAGATCGAAGTTACCGGGAGCGTCCGCTTTTGAAGCACTGCGCCCGAGGTGAACCGTTAGGTCCCCGATGTCGACCGCCTCGACCTCGCCGCCGAAGAGACGCGCAATCCGATACTCGATGCGCACGTTGTTGCCGGAGACTGTGGTACCCGCGGTCGCCAGATTCAGCGACGTCACGTCGATGCCGTTCCAGCGCGGGTATCCGAACGAGAACTGACTGGACTCTACTCCCCAACGAGCGAGCAGAGGCGGCAGCAGATGCGCCGCGAGCCACGGCGAGACGCCATACGTGACGACGAGGACCACCACCGATCCCAGCGCCACGCGCCGGAGGGTCACGCTCCGGGGCTCGCCAGAACCGGAATGACGACTCGGGTCGACGGCTTGACCATCGACAGGTCGAGGTCTGGGTTGTACTGACGCAGCAACCAGACCGGAATGTTGTATTTGCGGCCGGCGAGCACCCAGATGGATTCGCCGGGTTTCACGACGTGTTCGCTCGTCGCGACGATCCGATGGTTTGCGAAGAACTGTTCCTGCAGATCCTGGTGGTACGAGAGCCGCGCACCTTCGAACTGTTCCGGCGTCGCTTTCGAGAAATCGAGCTTCAGGCGTCGTCCGACGCGCAGAGCAGACGTACCTTTCATGCCGTTCATGCGACGCAGATCGCTCGCCTTCACGCCCAGCCAGTCGGCGTAGTGGCCGATCGTCTCGTCTTCCTGCACGCGGATCGTGCGATCTTCCTTGACGGAGTAGTCGCTCGGATCTGCGAGCAACTGGCGCTGCTCGATCTCCACCACCTCGGCCGCTTGCGCGGGCGGCGGAACGGCCGGCAATGCCGTGGCCACCTCCTGTTCTGCGGCGGCGGCCTGTTCGATCGTGTCGGTCGTAGCGATCGTATCGCCCGCTTCTGCGGCCGCATCGTCCGCCGCGACTTCGGCCACTGCCGACGGAATGTTCACGGCCGTCTCCGCCGGCGCCTTCGCAACGACGCTCGATGCGGCGCTCGGCGCAATGCTCGCCACCACGGTGGGCGCGATAACCGGAGCGGTCTTGGGCGCTTTGGCCGCTGCAACCTTCTGCGCCTCGACTTTCTGCGCTCGACCACGGCGTCAGGATAGATGCCCTGATCGACGACCGGTTCCGCCGACGACTTCGATACGCCCGCCGGCAGGACCAGCCGCTGCCCTTCCTTGATGCGCGCCTTGCTCGACAGACTATTGATCGCGATCAGATCCGATACGCGCGCGCCGTAACGCGGCGCGATCGACGACAGCGTTTCGCCGCGCTGCACGACGTGAAACAGGTCGGGCGTCTGCTTCGAATCCCACACGTCGTGCGACAGCGACGCCAGCAGCACTTGCGGGTCGCCGGCCGACGACGGCACGCGGAACTCGTACCCTTTCGGCACTTTCTTCGTGCCGCTCCATACCGTCGGCTTCAAGCTCATGTTCATCGGTTCGAGCGTGTCGCGACTGATCCCCAACGACTTCGCCAGCGTGCCGACGGCGATGTAGTCGGGCAGCACCAGCACGCGACTGCTGTCCGGCGCGTGTCGGTCGAGCGCGCCGAAGTAACGATCGGGATCGCGGTCCACGTCCACCGCAGCCAGCAACGCGGTATAGAAGTTGCGAGACGCGAAGCCGAAGCTGCGGCTCTTGTAGCTGCGCACGATCACCGCGATGTCGTCGGTGCCGACCTGTTCGATGGCCCGCCGCATTCCCGACGCACCGTGGTTGTACGCCGTGATGGCGAGCGGCCATGCGTGCGTCACTTCGTAGTTCTGCTGCATCAGCAGCGCGGCTGCGCGCGTCGACTTGTACGGATCGAGCCGCTCGTCGACGACGTTGTCGATGCGCATGAAGCGCCGGCCGGTCGATACCATGAACTGCCACATGCCGGCCGCGCCGACTTTCGAACGCGCGGCCGGATTGAACGACGACTCGACGTGCGGCAGCGATGCGATCTCGCTCGGCAGTCCCGCGTCGGTCATCGTTTTCTTGATGTAGTGCTCCCACGCGCCCGAACGGATCAGTCCGTCGCGGAATTTGTCCGCCTGGCCGAGTTGGAAGCGCACCCGCTGACTCGCGTCGGACAATGCCGACGCTGTCGATGTTCGGCCCCCACAACTCCATCACCCGCTTCTCCGACGGGCTCAGGTCGTCGCGCTTGCCGCCCGCGATCGCGCGCAGCGCGCGCACGTATCGATCGCCCGCTTCACTCGCCGAGGCGCGCCGGGCGCGATCGTTCGATGTCGACAGCCGGACAGTTTCGTAGACGATGTCGAGACGCGTGTCGTCGTGCACGAAACCTTCGTTGGTCGTGATCTCGGTGTACACGCGTCGCCAGAAGTTGACGGCCGGTTCCAGATCGACCGGACGCGCGAGCGGCTCCGGCGCGGCAGTTGCGATCGGAGGAGTTGCGAGCAGCAACAATGCCAACAGGAGGATCGGGCGGATAATCATGCGCGCCAATCAAGACCGAAGATGAGTCGCATTTCAAGAGGCGTGATTGTGAGGTGCCTTTAACCTCTCTATCCTTGCGCGCCCTGCTCAAATCGCAACTTCCACTTTGATCGCCGCGGAGAAATACGGTCGATGAACGTCGTGAACCCGAGTCGTGCGTTGTGCCTTCGTCGCGCTGATCGTAGCGGCGCTCGCCTCACCGCACGCCGTTGCCGCCGAAGCAGCGGGCAGCACACTCGCCGAAGCAACCGGCTGGGTCGAAGTCGCGCCGGAAGGAACCACCTGCTGGGATGGTTCGCCGTGGCATTTCTGGTATCACGGCGGCAGCGCCGAAAAGCTCGCCGTGTGGTTCGAAGGCGGCGGCGCATGCTGGAACGCCGCGCTGTGCGACGTGGAGGGGCACGCAACCTTTCAAGCGAAGGCGGCCGCGCAACCGCCGGCGAGCAAAGGGCTGTTCGATCAACAGCGCCAGAGCAATCCGCTGCGCGACTTCAGCATGGTGGTGCTGCCGTACTGTACCGGCGACGTGCACATCGGCCGTCGCACGGTCGAGTACCAGCGGCCCGACGGAACGCGCTTCAAGTTCGCGCACGAAGGCGCACGCAATACGCTGGCTGCATTCGACTGGCTGAAGTCGCGCGGTTTCGATCCGCGCACCCTGTTCGTCAGCGGTGATAGCGCAGGCGCTGTGGCCGCCGCGTATTGGGCCGTGGAAATCGGCGATCGCTGGCCGCAAGCGCAACTCACGGTGCTGGGCGACTCCGCGGGAGGATACCGGTCATTGGGCGTCAACTCGGCGCTGCGGCAATGGGGTGTGCTCGACGCGTTGCCGGACCTTCCGGCGTATGCGGAGCGCGATCGGGTGTACTTCGAGTCGTTCTACATCGCCGCCGCGCAACGCCATCCGACGGTCAAGCTCGGACAGGTGAATTTCGCCGACGACGCGTCGCAGCGCCGCTTCATGTCGTTGTTAGGCACGCCGGTCACGCAATTGACGAAGCCGCTGACGTGCAACCTCAACGAAGTGCGCATCGATGCGCCCGGATTCCGCAGCTTCATCTATCCCGGCAAGCAACACGTGATCCTGCGGACCGATGCCGTCTACAAGACCCGTTGCGACGGCCAGAGCCTGGTCAGCTGGGTGGACGACCTGCTCGCGGGCCGGCCGATCGAGAATCGCTGGTGCGACGGCACCACGCCGTCGCTCGCGAGCCCTACCGTCACGCCTCCCGCAAACCCGCCGGGACTGTAATACTGCGTCGCCACCAACCGGAGAGAACGTCATGAGATTCACAACGCTGGCTGCCGCCTTCCTCAGTCTCTGTCTCGCAACCGGCGCACACGCGGCCGATCTCGCCGTAGGCGACCCGGCGCCGGACTTCTCGCTGGAGGGAACCGACGGCAAGACGTATTCCCTGTCGCAATTCAAAGGCAAGCAGGCGGTGGTGCTCGCGTGGTACCCGAAGGCGTACACCAGCGGTTGCACGATCGAATGCAAGTCGCTCGCCGAAAACGGCAACCTCATTCGGCAATACGACGCCGTCTACTTCATGGCGAGCGTCGATCCGATCGACAAGAACAAAGGCTTCGCCGCCGAACAGAAAGCCGATTTTCCGCTGCTGTCCGATCCGACGAAGGAAACCGCCAAGGCCTACGGCGTGCTGAACGCAATGGGCATCGCGAGTCGCGTCACGTTCGTCGTCGGAACAGACGGCAAGATTCTCGCGATCGATCGGAACGTCAATCCGGCAACGGCCGCGCAGGACATCGCGTCCACGCTGGGCAAGCTCGACATTCCGAAGAAGTCCTGATGCCCCTTCGCGCATTTGCCGTCGCACTGGCGATGGCATGCGGCACAGCTGCGCTCGCAGACGCGCCCACGCCGCTGCAGCTCACCGACATCTTCGAACTGCAGACGGTGGTCAGTCCCCAACTGTCTCCCGATGGCGCGCGGATCGTGTACGTCCGCCAGTTCGCCGACATCATGACCGACAAGCGCTACACGAACCTGTGGCTCGTCGGCTTCGACGGCAGCAATCCGCGACCGTTGACCACCGGCAAGCGCAGCGATTCGGAGCCGCGCTGGTCGCCGGACGGCACGCGCATCCTGTTCACGGCGCCTGACGAATCGGGTACGCCGCAACTGTTCGTGCGCTGGATCGGTTCGGCCGATACCGCGCAGATCACCAATCTGCGCTACGCGCCCGGCAACGCGACGTGGTCCCCCGACGGCAAGCAGATCGCGTTCAGCAATTTCGTGCCGGGCACGCCACCGACGGTCATCGCGCCGCCCAAACCGCCGAAAGGCGCAACCTGGGCCGAGCCGGCCCGCGTCATCGACCGGTTGTCGTATCGGTTCAACGGCATCGGTTACCTGGAAGCCGGCTTCACTCATCTGTTCGTGGTATCGGCCGACGGCGGCACGCCGCGGCGCATTTCGACGGAAGCGCGCAACCACGTCGCGTTTCCGTTCAGTCCGGCGGACCCGGTGTGGACACCGGACGGACGCTACGTCATCGCCGCGTCGTCGCCACATTCGGACAACGCGCTCGATCCGATCGAGTCCGAGATCTATGCGTACGACGTGGTGAACGGCGGCGAGCAGCGCCTGACGCAACGCGTGGGACCGGACAAATCGCCGAGCGTATCGAAAGACGGCAAGCACATCGCCTACGTCGGCTTCGACGATCGCCAGCAGGGCTACCAGGTCACGCATCTGTACGTGATGGATCGCGACGGCACGCACGCGCACGTCGTCGCAGCGGACCTCGATCGCGACATCGACAATCCGCGTGTGGACAGACGACGGCCGGCGATCTATTCCAGTACGACGATCGCGGCAACACGGTGCTCGCGCGATTCGAACTCGACGGCAGTCATCGCGTGGTGGCGCGCGATCTGTCGGCGGCGGCGCCTCGGCGTTTGGCGGCGCGGACTGTTTCGACGCGCGGCAATCGCTTCGCGTTCGTGATGTCGACGCCGCGATCCGGCCGATATCGCGGCCGGCGAAGCGGTCGCGGCGATCCGCAGCGCGTGACGCGATCTGAATGCCGACCTGTTCGCAGCGCACGCTCGGCGACGCTCGAGGAGATCGAGTTCACGAACTCGAACGACCAGCGCAGCATTCGAGGGCTGGATCCTCAAGCCGCCCGGCTTCGATCGCGAAGCAGACGTATCCGCTGCTGCTGGAAATCCACGGCGGGCCGTTCGCCAACTACGGCCGACGCTCGTCCGCCGAGGAGCAGCTGTACGCGGCCGCCGGCTACGTCGTGCTCTACATCAATCCGCGCGGCACCACGAGCTACGGCGAGAAGTTCGGCAACCTGATCCATCACGATTATCCCGAACCACGACTACGAGGACCTGATGTCCGGCGTCGATGCCGTGATCACGCGCGGCTACGTCGATCCGAAGCGCCTGTACGTCACCGGCGGCAGCGGCGGCGGCGTGCTGACGGCGTGGATCGTCGGCCACACCGACCGCTTTCGCGCGGCCGTCGTCGCCAAGCCGGTCATCAACTGGTACAGCTGGGTGCTGACGGCCGACCTGCCGTCGTTCGGCACGCAATACTGGTTTCGCCGGCATGCCATGGGACAACCAGGACAACTACATGAAGCGTTCGCCGGTCACGTACGTCGGCAACGTCAAGACGCCGACGATGGTGCATGACCGGCGAAGTCGACTACCGCACGCCGATGTCGGAATCGGAGCAGTTCTACGCCGCACTCAAGATCGTCGGCGTCGAAGCGATGCTGGTACGGGTTCCTGGCGAGCCACACGGCATCCGCTCGCGGCCGAGCCACCACATGGAAAAGATCGACTACATCCGCAGCTGGTTTGCACGGTATCGCTCCCCGACAACTCACTGAGGCGCGGTTGTGGGAACTTAGCGCGCGATCGATTGCCACAGGAGGTGCAGTAACACTGAAACCTCATGGAGACATTTCGATGGTCAGGATCGCACTACCCGCATTGGCGTTCGTCGTACTGTGCGCGCGGCTTTCGCGGCTGACGCCGCAACGACAACGGCAACGGCCGAGCAATGCACCGCGCTCGAAAAGCAGTACGACGGCGCAGCCAAAGACAAGGTCAATCCCGACAAGCTCAAGAAGTCGCAGACACAGCGCGCACACGGCGCCGACCTCTGCGCGCAAGGCAAGCTCGACTCCGGCGTCAAAGCGCTGAAGACGGCGCTGAAAGACATCGGCGTAAAACCGGCGAGCTGATCGTTCTTCCTGCTGGTGCCGGGCGTGTAGAGCCCGGCACCGGTTCTGACAGCGGGCTCCGCCCTGACGTACCATCGTCGGGGATCGCTGGGAGAGGGGAGCTCGCCGATGCATCAACAGACGGCCGCACTGCGGCTGACGCAATACTGGCCGCGACGTTACACGCTGGTGTTGCTGTCGTTCGCCGCCGTGTTCATCTGCTACATGGATCGCGTCAATATTTCGGTCGCGATCATTCCGATGGCGACGGAACTCGGCTGGAATTCCGAGCAGCAAGGTCGGGTGCTCGCGGCGTTCTTCGTCGGCTATCTGCTCACGCAGGTGCTCGGCGGACGGCTCGCTGACCGGTTCGGCGGCAAGATCGTGCTCGGAGTCGGCGTGCTGTCGTGGTCGTTGTTCACGCTGATCACGCCCGTCGCGGCGGCCGCCGGCTTTGCCGCGTTGTTGGCTGCGCGCATCGGCATGGGCATCGGCGAAGGCGTCACGTTCCCGTCGATCTACAGCCTGTTCGGCCGCTGGTTGCCGAAGACCGAGAGCGCCCGCGGCATCGGCGTGATCTTCTCCGCCATTCCGCTCGGCAGCGTGTTTGCGCTGCTGGTAACGCCGATCGTCGTCATCCATTGGGGTTGGCACTGGGCGTTCTATTCGTTCGGCGCGGTCGGCGTGGTGTGGTGGTGGTTGTGGCACAGAAACGTCGCCGCGCAACCGGAACAGCATCCGACAATCGGCGCGCAAGAACGCGCCGAACTCGCCGAAATCGTCACCGTGGCGGAAACGTCTCGCCCGCCGACGATCCGCGAGCTGCTCAGCTGCGGTCCGGTGTGGGCGATCATCGTCGCGCACTTCTGTACGAACTGGGGCGGCTATGTGCTGCTGGCCTGGATGCCGACGTACATCACGAAAGGACTCGGCGTCGACTTCGCATCGGTCGGCGTCTTCGCGGTGATTCCGTCGCTGTGTTCGTTTCTGTTCCTGAACGTCGGCGGATGGGTCACCGACCGGCTGATCCGGCGCGGCTGGGACGTGACGACGGTACGCAAGACGATGCAGACGATCGGATTCGGGGGCGCCGCCACAACGCTGATGTTCGTCGGGTACATTCACGATGCGACGGCGGCCATCGCGTTGATGTCGGCGGGCAGCATTATCGGTGCGTTGGGCGCGGGCGGATTCGGCGTCAATCATCTCGACGTGGCGCCGCGTTACGCGGGAGTAGTGATGGGACTTTCCAACACCGCGGCCACGATCCCCGGCATCGTCGGCGTGTACGTCAGCGGCCTGATCCTGGAGCTGACGCACTCGTGGACGCTGGTGTTCCAGGTGGCTGCCGGGCATCTATCTGTTCGGGATGGTGTTCTACCTGATCTTCGCGAGCAGCAAGCGTCTGTTCGATTGACGCCGCTCAGGCGGGCTCGACTCGCGGAAACGTCACGGTGAACTCGGCGCCCGGCTCGCAATTGCGCACACCGACCGTGCCCCCCATCGCAGCCGTTAGTTCGGATACCAGCGCGAGCCCGATGCCGGTGCCGGTGGTCTCGCGCGTCAGTTCGTCTTCGGCGCGATAGAAGAGTTCGAAGATCCGCTCGAGGTGGCGTGGCGCAATTCCAGGACCGTGGTCGCGCACGCGAAACACGACGCTGGCTTGCGCGACCCGGCAGCCGATCTCCACCACTTTGTGCTGCGCGTGCGCGGAGAACTTCAGCGCGTTGTCGACCAGATTGATCAGAATCTGCACCAGACTGTCGGCGTCCACCGCAATGCTGGCCGAGTCCGCCTGCGGATCGCGATCGAGGACGAGGCGGAAGCCCGCCTGCTCCACCTGCGACGCGACCTTCGATTCGACGAGACTCAGCAGCTCCGACGCGGTCGCCGGTTTCACGTCCATCTCGTCGCCGTTGCGCGTCAGCCGCGCCAATCGCAACACGTTCGCGATCAGCCGCGACAACCGTTCGCTCTCGTGAAAGATGAAGTCGTAGTACGTCTTCTTCTTTTCTTCCGATGCCCAGCCCGCGCGCAGTATTTCGCCGTACATCCGAATCGACGTGAGCGGCGTCTTCAGTTCGTGGCTCACGGCCGCGACGAAGTCCTGTTGTTGGCGCGTGAGATCGATCTGCGCCGCGGCGAAACGGTACACGACGACCAGCCCGCCGAGCAGCACCACCGCTAGAACGAAGGTTGCCCAGCCGACGATCCGGCCGCCCGGCCCCACCGGCAGATCGGCAACGCTGAATATCAATTCGAGGTCGTTGAGCGGCGCCGACAGCGGCGCGCGATACAGCAGATCGCCGCGCGTCTGCGATACCGGATACCCGCCCGCTCGTGACACGCCGGCCGCGCCGATCAGTTCGCCGCGGTAGGCGACGGTCATATCGCTGATCTGCGACAACGCCGTCTCGAGAAACGGCGCGTCGATCAAACCGGCGATCAGTTCCTTCTGCGCGATCACCGCGCCTTGGATCAGCCGTTGGCCGTCGAGCCAGACGCGACGGAACAGCACGAAATGTTCGGCGTCGAGCCGGCTGAACACGAACGGATCGAGTTCGCCATCGAACGTCCTGACGCGCGGTGCTTCCGGAGCGGCATTGGCCGACGCGCCGCTCGCTGCCAGAACGATCGGCACGGCCGCCTGTTCCTTCCTCGCCACGCGCGGCTCTTCGGCCATCGCTTTTGCCGCTGGCGCGGGCACCGGGCGATCGAGTTCGCGCGCGCGCGTTTCGAATTTGGAGTCGAGCTTGCAGGTCTTCGACGCGGCCGAGCTGGTTCGTCTGATCGCGTTTTTCGCCGACCTGTCGCGTTGCAGACGACGCGCTCAACAGATCGAACACGCCTTGTCCGGCGGATTTGTCCTTCGCGAGCGTCTTCTTCTCGGCGTCCGACGCCGCCCTTTCGGCCTCGTCGTGCCGCGCATCGGCCGTCGACTGCGGCAACGTCAACAACGCACGCACCCTTCCTTCCAGCGCGCGCCGCTGCGTGATCTCGTCGGCGGCCACGCCGTACGCGGTCGGATCGACGCCTGCCGGCAGCAGCGGCGTACTGAACGTGCCGTCTGCGTCGATCTGAAAGTACGACACCAATCCCGGAATCGACGCCTCCACCGGAAAGCGTCGACAGCGCCGAACGCTGCAGAAAGTTCGCGCGCGCCTCTCCCTCTACTACCAGGAAACGGTAGTCGGTAAGCGACCGCGCCTCTTCGGTGGAGATCCACTGGCGCACGCGCGCATCGATGCGATTCGCCAACTCTTCTGCAAGCACCCGATGCTGATAGAACGCTTCCGTCGTGAGCCGTCCGAGTGCGTGATACACGAGCACGCCGCTCGGAACGACGAGCGCCGCAAAGAACACGCCGAGCACGAGCCGCAGGCGCCGCTTCTCGGTACCGCGCGCGCCGCGATCAGGCATCGGCGATCAACCGGTAGCCGGCACCGCGTACCGTGACCAGACGCGTCGGCTCCTTCGGATTCGCCTCGATCTTGCGCCGCAGCTTCGCGATGTGGATGTCGACGGTGCGCGTCTCGATTTCGGCGTGCTTCGCGTAACCCCACACCTGTGCGAGCAGTTCGTCGCGCCCCACCGGGCGCGTTGGGTTCGCGTGCAGATACTGCAACACCTCCATTTCGCGACGCGTGAACGCAATGGCGTGAGTACCGCGACGGCCCGACAGATTGCGCGTGTCGATCTCGACGTCGCCGCCGAGCCGGATGTGCGCTGCCAGTTCCACTACGGCGCGCGAGCGACGCAACACCGCTTCGATCCGCAGCACCAGCGCCGCGATCGAGAACGGCTTGGCAACATAGTCGTCGGCGCCCAGCGACAAACCTCGCACGATGTCGTCGTCGGCGACTTTCGCGGTCAGCATGATGATCGGCTGATCCCGATCGCGCTTGCGGATCGCCTCGCAGATGTCGAACCCGCTGACGTGCGGCAACATCACGTCGAGAACGATCAGGTCGTACTTGCCGCTCAGCGATTTCGCCAGTCCATCGCGCCCATCCGCCGACCCGTCGACGTCATAGCCGTGATACACCAACACATCTATCAAGCCGCTCCGAATCGCGGTCTCGTCTTCGACGACCAGAATGCGCAACTTCTGCTTCATGGACGCAGATTAGCAGCGCGACGCGATGGCGCTATGTAAAGTTGCGGTAAAGCCTGTGAATTGAGACGTGGTTTAGAACGGGGCGGTGACGGGTGATCGGTGTTCCGGACGCGCTCGAGCCATCCCTGGGCGCTCCTTTCGCGACATCCCTGTCGCTCAAGGGTCCGCAACACCGATCACCCGTCACCTTCCACATCCGACAGTCGCGCCTTCGCTCGTCGGAGGAGAGGATGAACGCGCGCTTCGCGCGCGTTCACGCACGACACACGACTAACGGTGGAGACGCGGCCGGAGGCGGAGGTGGGTGAGTGTTGCTGAGGACCTTGAGCGCCATGGATGGCGCCGGACGGAGCGACCAGGGATGGCTCGAGCGAGTCCGACGCGGCATCACACGCACCTCCGCCGCGAATCGAAGCTCATCCACCGTTAGATTCGACCAGTGATGTAATTCTCGAGCTGCTCGATCACGAACTCTTTCTGCGACACGAGTGCGCCGACGAGGTCGCGGATCGACACGATGCCGATGAGTTCGGTGCCGTCGATCACGGGCAAGTGTCGGATGCGACGTTCCGTCATCAATGCCATGCATTCTTCGATCGTCTGTTCCGGACGCACGTAGATCACGTTGCGGGTCATGATCTCGCTCACCACGGTTTCTTTCGCCGTGCGGCCGGCGAGCACCACGTGTTTGGCGATGTCACGTTCGGTAACGATTCCGACGAGGTCCTTGCCTTCGAGCACCAGCACCGCACTGACGTTGTGCGAGATCAGTTCCTCGACCGCCTCGAACACGCTGTTGCGTTCGTGGACGAACTTCATCGGCTGCGTCTTCAGCTTCAGTAGATCTCGAACCGTCGTCTGCATGCTGCCACCTCGCGTGGACTTTGCCCGAGTCTGTCACTGCGTAAAGTCGAGGTAAAGCCGCGATCTCGCGTTTTACATGGCAGCGCCTTTTTCAGCCGGCGCGTCATGCGCAACCTGTCTTCCGCCACGCACCACGAGGAGATCCCATGGCTCTGATCACACGCATGAGTCGGTTGTTCACCGCGGACCTGCACGCGGTACTCGATCGGCTCGAAGAACCCGATGTGCTGCTGAAACAGGCGATACGCGAGATGGAAGACGAGCTCGCGCTGCGCGAGCACCGCATCCGTCTGCTGGACCACGAACGCGAGCAGTGCACGCGGCAGGCCGCCGACATCGACCGCGAACTCGCGCGAACCGCGGAGCAGCTCGACGTCTGTTTCGATTCCGGCGAGGAACAGCTGGCGCGCACGCTGCTGAAGCGTCGGCTCGAGATGGAGCAGGTCGTTGCGCGTCTGCGCACGCGCGTGGACGCTGAGCGCGAAAGCGCTCGCCGCCGAGCGCGAGCAGCTCGACGAGCAACGCCGCGCGTTCGATTCGCTGCGACAGCAGGCCGAGGCGCTGCTGCAGGATCTGCCGCAATCCGGCGCATCGCACCGCGATGTCGTATCAACCGCCGGTGACTGACGACGATGTCGAGGTGGCGTTGCTGCAAGAAAAGCAACGCAGGAGCCGGTCATGACACGACGCCCGAAAGCTCCGACGTTTCTCGGCGGCGCGGCGGTCGCATTCGTGCTTGCGCTGGCCGGCGCCGCGGTCTTCGCTGCAACGACGCCATGGCTCTCGACCGCGCACGCCATCCGCGGCATCGCGATCGCTCTCGGCGGTGCGTACACGTTGTATCTGCTGAGCCGCAGTGAAGAACGCACCGGCCGCATCGCAACGGTCGCGCTGTGGTGCGTCGCCACCGCGTTCGCGGCGGTACTCGCGAGTTCGCTGCCGCTGTTCCTGATCTGTCAGGTCGCGTCGATCTGGTTGATCCGCTCCCTGTATTTCCACGGCTCGATCGTTACCGCATTGGCGGATCTCGGGCTCGGCGGCCTCGCGCTCGCGTTCGCGATCTGGGCCGCAAAGAGTTCCGGCAGCGTCTTTCTCTCGATCTGGTGTTTCTTCCTGGTGCAGGCGCTGTTTGTCGCGCTGCCCGCCGACGTCGCCACTAAGGCGCGAAGCGACGAAGGCTCCGATCAACCGTTCAAACGCGCAGAACGCAGCGCAACCGCGGCTCTTCGACGCCTCGCTGCACACGTCAATCACAACTGAGGTTCATTCGATGAAAGCAAAACTAGTAGGTACCGCCCTGTTCGTACTGACCGCCGCCGCGGTGGCCTATCCGGCTCTCAAGAGCAGCGGATCCATCAATACGGCGCCGATCGACGTGACGCCGCTCCAGAACGTGTTGCCGGCGAACCGGCCGGTGATCGACGTGGTCTTCGTGCTCGACACGACCGGCAGCATGGGCGGCCTGATCGATGCCGCGAAGGAGAAGATCTGGTCGATCGCGTCATCGATGGCCTCTGCGCAACCAACGCCGATCATCCGCATGGGGCTCGTCGGCTATCGCGACCGCGGCGACCAATACGTCACGCGCGTGGTCGACCTGTCGCCCGACATCGACACCATGTATGCAACGTTGATGCAGTTCACCGCAAACGGCGGCGGCGACGGCCCCGAGAGCGTCAATCAGGCGCTGAACGAAGCGGTCACGCGGATGTCGTGGAGCCAGGAAGGCAACGCCTACAAGGTGATCTTCCTCGTTGGCGATGCACCGCCGCACATGGATTATCCGGACGATGTGAAGTATCCGAAAACGCTCGCGCTCGCGGCGGACAAAGGCATCGTCGTGAACACCATCCAGTGCGGCGACGCGGCCGATGCGAAGCAGCCGTGGCAACAGATTGCATCGATCGGTCACGGTAGCTACTTCAACGTCGACCAGGCGGGCAGCGCGGTTGCTATCGCAACACCGTTCGACGCCGATTTGGCGCGCCTTTCGGCGGCGCTCGACGAAACGCGCCTTTACTACGGCACGAAAGAAGAGAAGGAACGCACGCGCGCGAAAGTCGATGCGACCGATGCACTGCACGCGCTCGCCTCTCCGGCATCGCAGGCACGCCGCGCCGCGTTCAACGCATCCGGGGCCGGCGAGATCAACGCGATCGGCGACAGTGAACTGGTCTCCGACGTGGAGAGCGGTCGCGTCGACCTCGCGAAAGTCGAAGCGGACAAACTGCCGGAACCGCTGCAGGCGCTGTCGGTAGACGAACGCAAGAAGCTGGTGAGCGAGAACGCCGCGAAGCGCAGCGAGCTGAAGCAGCAGATCAAAGACCTGGCCGACCAACGCGACCACTACGCCGCAGCACAGGTGGCAGCGGCCGGCGGCGCCAAGGATTCGCTCGACGACAAAATCTACGGCGCGGTGCGCGAACAAGCCGAGAAGAAAGGACTCACCTACCCGGCCGCCGCTCCCAAGTACTAACGGCCGGCCTCAGGCGAAGACCAGGACCGCTTCGCCTGAGGTCACTTTCAACGCATGACTCGGTCGGCCATCCGGCGCCGGCGACGACGCCACCTCGATTCCCCGCACTTCGATCCGACGCCCACCGACGATCCATTCACGGCTACCGAACCGCACCTCGCCCGAGCAGCGCAGCGACAGTTCGGCATCGCTGCTCAACTCGATCCGCGTGTCGGTCACCCGACCGCTCAGCGCGCCACGGATGCACAGCCACGCGACGGCGCCGTCGCCATCGAACCAATGCGCGGTCACCGGCGTGACCTGCCCGGTGGAATCGTGCGCCGCGCGATCCACTGCACCGAGCATCAGATCGCGCTGCAGCGTGGCGGTGACGGTACGATTCGAGACGCGGCGCAGAATGCTCCGTGCGACGGGCGGAGCCGACAACGCGGCGCGCACCTCATCCGCGATCGCTGGCGGCGCGCATGCGATCAACGGCGCCGCACATAAATCGTGAGCGTGCCCGAACGGCCGCGAGACATCGGGGAATGGCCGCGCATCGTCGCCACACACCCACCATATCCACAACCCGAGCAGCGACGCATACCGCGTCATGTCCAGCCCATACGCGCGGTCGTACGGTCCGCACAGGTTGCGCATGCCGGCGTGATAGAACATCGCGATGTCGCGCCATAGTGCGGTCTCGAGTCGTTGCCCAGCCGCGACCAGCTGTGCGGAACCCGAACGACGCCACAACGCCAATCCCCAGAGGTCCACGCCGTAGTACGTCGGTGAATTGAATTCATGGAAACCGCCTTCGTCGACGTAAAGCCGTTCGACCTCTGCAGCCAGCCGCTCGCCGTGCGCACGATCGCCGAATTCGCTCAGCAACCACGCCTGCATCAACGCGATGTTGCTGTAACCCGCGACGATCCGCGTCGCGGGCTCGCCGCGAATCGCGCGCGCGATCGCGGCGCGAGCGCCGGTGCAGCGCGCCGGTCCCAACACGTGCGCGAAGTCGCGCACCAGTACACCGAGCAGACAACCGATGAACTGACGCCAATTCGGATCGTAATCGCGCCAGATCACCGCGCCGTCGCGCGGATGTGCCTCCTCCGGAGCGCGCGGCCACGTACCGTCCCACACGGTATCGGGTTGATCGAACTGCAGCGCGAGTACCGTATCGAACACGCGCAACGCTACATCGTCGCGACGCAGCACCAGCAGACCGGCTGCGTACCACAGCGATTCGCGCACCATATGCCGTCGCGCATTGCCCGGGTAACGCAGCAGATTCGCATCGGGATCGAAGAGCGCGTCCATCCAGGTCACGCTGCTTGCGACGATTGCGCGCTGCGATGCGAGCAGCACTACTCGTCGTCCTCCTCGTCGTCGAGAAAGTCGAGGTTCGGCGCAATCCGGTTCACCAGCGCATCGCCCATGCCGCTGGCGCGCCGCACCGCGTCGCGCCCGAACCGTTCCGTCAGCGAGTCGATCGTAGTCTCCAGGCTGCGCTGCTTTTCGCCGTCGATGAACAGGTCGAGTTGCGCCTCTTCGACCACTTTGACGAGGTCATACGCCGCCATACCCACCAGTCTGAACGGCCCGCGATCGTCGAATTCGTCGAGCAACGTCAGCGCCGCCGCGTGCAGCGTCGCGGCCACGTCGGTCGAGCGCGGCAAACGGCGCTGCCGCGTCAGCAAGCGGAAGTCGGCCGTCTTCAATTTCACCCGCACGCCGAACGCCAGGTAACCGCGCCTGCGCAGCCGGCGCCCCACATCGTCGGCCGAGCGGTGCAGATGCAGAACGATGTCGGCGCGGCGATGTACGTCGCGCGCCAGCGTGCGATCCGAACCGATGCTCTTCGAGCGTCGCGATACCGCAACCTCGCGCGGGTCTTCTCCGTGCGACAGCGCAAAGAACCGCGTACCGACGCCGCCGAGTTGTTCGTCGAGGTAGTCGGGTTCGGCGGCCGCGATGTCGCCGATCGTGTTGAACCCGAGCGCGATCAAGCGTTGTTGGGTCTTCGGTCCGGCGCCCCACAGTCGCGACACCGGCAGCGGCGCGAGCCACGCCTCCGCTTGGCCCGGCGGCACCACGACGAGTCCGTCGGGTTTGCCGTAGTCGCTCGCCACTTTCGCGACGTACTTGGTGCCGGAGACGCCGACCGACGCCGTCAGCCCCGTCGCTTCCTTCACCGCGTCTTTCACTTTGCGACCGATCGCGGTCGGATTACCGAACAGATGCTCGCTGCCCGACATGTTCAGAAACGCCTCGTCGAGGCTCAGCGCTTCGACCTCCGGCGAGAAATTGTCGAACACCTTCATCACCTGCTCCGAGATCTCGGTATACCGATCGAAGCGCGGCGGCACGATCAGCGCGTCAGGACACAGCTTGCGCGCACGCGCCATCGGCATCGCGCTGTGTACGCCGTACGGTCGCGCCTCGTAACTGGCCGTCAGCACCACGCCGCGATTGCTGTTCGGCCCGATGATCAACGGCCGGCCGCGCAGCGACGGGTCGTCGAGTTGTTCCACGGCGGCATAGAACGCGTCCATGTCGGCATGCGCGATGATGCGGGGCCAGGTGCGATGCATCGACTCGATCCGGCGTTACGTAGTCGACGGTGCGCTGCGCGCGCGTTGATTGGTCCAGATGCTCTTCACGTGCGCAATCGCGAGCCCTGCGCGCTGCTGGTTCCGCTGGCTCTGCGAACCCCACGCCGCGTTGCCGCAGACGATCCGACAGTGCCGCGCCCGCGCCTGATCGAGGCGCGCCGCGATCAACGCCGCGTGAACACCGCGCCCGCGAAACGCCGGCAGCACCGAACCGGCCGCGAGATAGCCTATGTCGTCGTGAATGGACAGCACCGCTGCACCGGCCGGAGCGCCGTCGACGCGCGCCAGAAACAGGTGCCAGTCGGGCACGTCGCACCAGAAGCTCTGGTTCCGCCGCAGATTCGCCAGCATCGACGCGTTCGTGTCGAAACCGATGTTCATCGTATCCAGAAATACGTCGAGTTCTTCCCGAGCCGCTTCGCGGACGTCGATCTGCCCGCGCGGTGCTTCGGGCACCGGCTCCGCCACCATCGCCGACGAGTAGCTCTCTAAATGGAACCCCGCCGCCAACAACGCATCGGTGACGGTGATCGACAGATACGGCGGCACGACGACCCAACAAGGCTGTTCGGTCGCGGCGTAGAACGCCAGCACCTCCGGCAGCAACGCCGGATCGTCCAGCCCGTGCACGCTGTTCATCAATCCGTTCTGCGGCGAGAACGGAACCTTCGTGGCGAACATCGCACCGCGCTTCAGCACTTGCGTGCCCAGCGGGTTGCCGGGTCCGCTGTACCGCGCGAGCAGGTACTGAGCCGCGGCGTCCTCGATCCGGCGACTGAGTTCAGGCGTGGTCGCGCGCATGGCTATGCCTCTGCGCTGAAGGCGCTGCGCACCCGCGGCACCACCTGCGTTGCGAACGCTGCGAGGCTGGCGGTCATGTCCTGCGGCCGGATACCCGGCGGCACGCCCCACGTCACGATGTCGGTGATGCCGTACGTCTTGATGAATGCCACGAGTTCGGCGACGCAGTGATTCACGTCGCCGACGATCCACGATTGCGGAATCTGCGTTTCGGCGCTGCCGAACGTCTGCTTCGATTCCTGAAAGAAGCGGTTGTAGAGCCGCATGCGATACCGCTCCGCTTCGCGCACCAGCGGCCAGTCGCGTTCGCGATCGTCGGTGACGAGGCAACCGCGAATGATGCCGACGCGATACTTCGACGCATCGTCGGCGGCCGTTCGCAGCGCGTCGCGCCACGGATCGAGCACCTGGTCGCGCGCGCCTTGAGGCAAGAAGTGCGTGCGGTGTTTCGCGGCGCGAAGCGCACCGCCTTTGGCCATTGCGGCGAGCCACAACGGCGGACCTCCCTGCTGCACATAGCCCGGCGCGATGCGCACGTCGTCGAACTGATAGCGCTTGCCGTGAAAGCTGAATTTCTCGCCGGTGAAACACCGCTTCAGCACCTCGACGCCCTCGTCGGTCAACGACACGCGCCGCGACACCGGCATGCCGAAGCCGCGGAACTCATGCGGCGCATAGCCCATGCCGCAGCCGATCTCGACGCGTCCGTTCGACAGGTTGTCGAGCACCGCCAGGTCTTCGGCGAGACGAATCGGATGGTTGAACGGCAGCAGGCAGATGTCGGTGTTGAACCGAATGCGTTTGGTGCGGGCGGCCATCGCACCGGCAATCGGCACCCACGACGGCAGGTAACCGTCGTCGACGAAATGGTGTTCGGTGAACCACGCCAGATCGAGCCCGAGGTTATCGAGCCACGCGACCTGATCGAGAATCGCCGCATACAGCGATGGATTGTCTATCCCCGAATCCGGCGGATTGCGAAAGTCGTAAGCAACTCCGAAGCGCAACGCGTGTGTCACCGTCGTCTCCTTGTTTCCCCGCCGCCAACGATGCCATTTCGTGTGCGGCTTGTCCTGCGGTTGCGCTGCAGACACACTGCCGCACACGCCATCGTACGGACCCGATGATGATTCGATTCGGCACCCTCGGCGCGGCCGCGATCACGCCGCGCGCGCTGATTGCACCGTGTGTCGACGAACCACGCGCGTTCGTGTATGCGATCGCCGCGCGCGACCGCAAACGCGCCGAAGCGTTTGCCGCCCATGCCGGCATCCGCCACGTGCTCGACGACTACCGCCAGCTGATCGAGCATCCGAAGGTCACCGCCATCTACAACCCGTTACCGATTCACCTGCATCACGAATGGACGGTGAAGGCGCTGCAAGCGGGCAAACACGTGCTGTGCGAAAAATCGTTCGCGAGCAACGCGGTGGAAGCGCAAGACATGGCGCGGGTTGCCTCCGAGACCGGGCTGGTGCTGATGGAGGCGTTCCATTATCGCTACCACCCGTTGTTCATCCGCGCGAAGGAGATCTTCGACTCGGGCGCGCTCGGCACGATCCGCGAGATCCGCGCGGCGTTCACGGTGCCCGCGTCCGCCCCGGACAACATCCGGATGAATTACCGCACCGGCGGCGGCGTCACCATGGACATCGGCTGTTACCCGATCTCCTGGGCGCGCCACATCACCGGTGAGGAACCGATCGAAGTGACCGCGCGCGCGGAGGTCGGGCCGCCGCACGTGGACGTGATGCTCGAAGCGACGTTGAAGTTCCCGAGCGGCATCGTGGCGCACACGCTGGGCGACATGCGCGCGGAAACGCGCTTCAAGGCCGAACTCGAAGTGACCGGCGACGCAGGATCGATGACCGTCGTGAATCCGCTGCTGCCGCAGACCGGCCATCAGATCCGCGTGGCCACGCGAACCGGCACGCGCTCCGAAGTGTTCGATCGGCGCCCGACGTTCGGTTATCAGCTCGATGCGTTCATAGACGCCATCGAGAACCGCCAGCCGTTGCTGACAGGCGCGGACGACGCAGTGAAGCAGATGCGCGTCATCGACCGCTGTTACCGGTCCGCTGGGCTGCCGTTGCGAGGCGACCCGGACGTCGATCGTTGATCTCGCGGTTCATCGCACGCACCCCGGTAATTACGTTGGCGCTGGCGTCGATCGCCGTTGCGCTGGCGATCGTTGCGCCGGAGAGCTCCGAACGGTTCGATCTGCTCGTGCTCGATCGAGACGAAGCGCGCTGGTGGCCGTGGCTCAGCGCGCACGCGTTGCACACCGACCGGGAGCACCTCGGCTGGAACGTGTTCGCGTTGCTGTGCCTCGGCTGGTTGGGAGAGACGCAGGGGCGATTGCGCTACGCGCTGTCGATCGCCGTCGGCGTGGCCGCGGTCGACGCGTGGTTCGCGTGGTCCAATGTCGCGTTGCGCTACTACTGCGGGCTGTCGGGGGTGCTCAACACGGTGCTGCTCGCCACGCTGTATGCGATGCGGGATTCGGTTGCGCCGCGCTGGCTGTACGCCTTCGCAGGGTTGGTGGCGGCGAAACTCGCGTGGGAATGGCACAGCGGCCTCGCGTTGCTGACCCACACGCAGTGGCCGCCGGCGGTCGGCGCCCACGTCGCAGGATTCGGGGCCGGTCTGCTGCTGGTTGCCGTCTATGCCTGGCGCGACAGAGCGCCCGTGTGACCGGGATCGCGGCGGCGTTGATTTATCATCTATACGGTTCCGGAACGGTTCCGGAAACGGTTCCGAAAAAGCGGGCCCGATCTTCACGGTCGAAGGTCGAGGTCGGTCTGTCCAGGAGAGAGAATGAAGTCGGCTTGGTCGTTTCCAGTGCTCTGCGCGCTGCTGCTCGTGATGCTTGCGGCGACGCCGACGTTTGCGCATGCCGCGGCTACCGTACTGATCGACGGCGCTGCGTATCCGGCCGACCTGCGTGAAAACACCGACTTGCTGAGCCGCGTTCGCGGTGCCCGCCCATCGCAAGCGCGCCACTACGAAGGCGAACTCACCGGCATCGCCGATTCGTGGGTCCGGGTGTCGAACATCCGCGGCCACTGGCAGGGTGTGGTGTCGCTCGACCGACACCGCTTCGTCGTCGACTCGGGCTCGCAACGCAGCAAGAGCGGCGACGTCGTGCTCGACGCGCAATCGCCCTCTGATTTGATGGCGGGGGCGAGCTGCGCGACCGAAGGCTTTGCAACGAGCAATTCAACGCTGGCAAACGCAACGCTCGCCGAAGAGCTGAGTTCCGGCACTGCCAACGCCGATTTCGCAGCGGCCTGTCAGACGAAAGTCGACGGCGTGTGTCTGCTGGCGGAACTCGACATCGCATTCGATCTGTTGTTCCAACAGAAGTTTCCGTCCACTTATCAGGATCAGGCCGCGTCGATCGTCAACATCATCGACGGCTACTACCGCAACGACTTGAGCATTCAGTTCGACGTGCTGTCGATGACGTTTTTGACCACGGATCTATTCAGCACCACAACGGACTCCGCTGCTCTCCTCAGCGACATCGCGGGCAAGAAAAACGCCGGACAGATTCCGTTCGTCACCAACAATCGTGCCGTACTCCATGTCGTCACCGGGCGCGACTTTGCCGGTACGACGATCGGCATAGCAAACGTCGGCGCGCTGTGTTCCCGCTCGACAACGCCGGCACTGCGCAGATCGTTCAGAACAACCTCGCGCAGAACAGCGTCCCGTTGACCGCGCTCGTCATCGCGCACGAGATCGGCCACAACTTCGGCGCGAAACACGATACGACCGAAAACTCCTGCGCCGGCGGATTCATCATGTCGGCGTCGTTGTCGGCTTCGGCGACCGACTTCTCGCAGTGCTCCATCGACGAGATCACCACCAAGATCAACAGCATCCCGACCCTGAGTGCGTGTTTCGAATTCCCGGTCGATGCGGTACTCGGCGCTCACCCAAGCAATCCGACCAGCGCCGCTGCCAACGAGAACTTCACGCTGGACTACGACATCAGCGAGACCCACGCGTCCGTCGCCAGTGCCGAGTTGCGCGCAACCGGCAGCTTCGCCGCCGCGGGCGGTACGTTCGTCGGCGCCACCATCAACGGCCTGCCGTGCAGCGTCGCATCCGACGGACAGAGTTATCTGTGCGTCACCGGCAGCAGCGGCGGTCTGCTCGAAGTCACCGCGCGCGTCACCGGCGGCGCCGCGATGACGATCGGTGCCACCGTCGCCGTCGGTCCCGCCGGCGGAGCCAAAGACATCGACTCGTCGAACAACAGCGCGAACCAGACGCGTATCGACGTCCACCGCGCCGACGGCGCCGTCGGCTCTGGCGGCTTCGGCCGCTTCGGGCGCGATCAATCTGACCTGGCAGGACAACAGCGCGAATGAGGATGGATTCCGCGTGGAGCGCCGTACCGGCACGGCGGCGTTCGCGCAGATCGCGACGACGGCCGCCAACGCCACTTCGTATTCGGACAGCACGGCCGCGACCGGGATCGCATACGACTACCGCGTCGAAGCATTCGGTCCCGGCGGCACCTCCACGCCGTCGGCAACCGCAAGCGCGCAGATCACGGCGCCTCCCCCGCCGCCACCGTCCCCGTCGGGCGGAGGTGGTGGCGGCGGTGCGGATCGTTCGGCGCCGAACTCGCACCGTTACTGATGGCGCTGCTGGCGCTACGGCGCCGCCCGAGCCGGCCATGACGCGAAGCGCGCGGGCGATTCAGGGGCTGCTGCTGGCTGCGCTCGCCGGCGGTTGCCAGACCCATGCGGCCACCTGCAACGACGATGCCGCGATCGCAAAAGCCGAAGCCGCATGGAAAGCGCGGCATCTGTCCGACTATCGCTTCGTGTGGCAGCAACAGTGCTTCTGCCTCGTGGACGCAGTGCAGCCGATCGTCGTGACCGTGCGGCATGGTGAGATCGTCAGCGCGGTGGACACAAAAGGCGCAGCGGTGTCGGATGACGTCCGCGCCAACCTGCTGACCATCGACGCACTGTATCGGCGCGTCGACGAGATGCGATGCAAAGCCGACGAAGTACGCGTCACGTCGTCGGACGACGGCGTACCGCAGAAGATCTTCATCGATCCGAGCCGCCAAGCGGCTGACGAGGAATTCGAGGTCAACGTCAGCGAATTCACCGTCCTCTCGCCCTGACCGGCAGCACCCGCTCGCAGATCCTCCCGCGCCAGCGAAAAATGTCGTGCGCCGTGTCGAATCGTGCGCGTACCGTTCGACTACCCGGCAACAGATTCCGTTGCGACGATTCGAGGTGAATGCGATGCGCTATGTCTGCCTGGTGTATTTCGAAGAGAGCGCATTGAGGGCGCTCGACGCCCGCGCAAAGCGCAAACTCGACGGCGATTCGATGGCATACGACGCCGAACTGCAGGAGCGCGGCCACCTCGTGGTGGCGCATGCATTGCAGAGCGTGACGGCCGCGATGTCCGTACGCGTGCGCGACGCGCGCATGTCCGCAACCGACGGTCCGTTCATGGAGACGAAAGAGGCGCTCGGCGGCTTCATCCTCATTGAAGCGCGCGACCTGAACGAAGCGGTGCAGATCGCCTCGAAGATTCCGTTGGCGAAGCTCGGCACCGTGGAGGTGCGCCCGATCATGAACGTGGAGACCGCTCCCGAGTGACGACCGACGCGAACGCCGGTGTACACGACGCGCTGGACGCGGTGTATCGCGCGCATGGGCGGCGCGTACTCGCGACGCTGATCCGGCTGCTCGGCGACTTCGACGCCGCGGAAGAGGCGCTGCACGACGCCTGTGCCGCCGCGGCCGAACGCTGGCCGATCGACGGCCAGCCGGACAATCCGTATGCGTGGCTCGTCTCGGCCGGCCGTTTCAAGACGATCGACCGGTGGCGACGCCGAGCGCGCCTCGACGTGGCGCTGCGCGAGCTCGCGCGGGAACACGACGCAGACACCAGCGACGAGGAGCAGTCCGAAATCAACGACGACGAACTCCGCTTGATCTTCACGTGCTGTCATCCGGCGCTCGCTCCGGACGCGCGCATCGCGCTGACGTTGCGCGAAGTCGGCGGACTCACCACGGAGCAGATCGCCCGCGCCTATCTGGTGCCGACTCCGACGATTGCGCAACGCATCGTGAGGGCAAAGTCGAAGATCCGCGACGACGCGTTGCCGTACGTAGTGCCCGCGCTCGCCGAGCTACCGCAGCGGCTCGAGAGCGTGCTGCACGTGCTCTATCTGATCTTCAACGAAGGCTACAGCGCCACCGACGGTGCCGAACTCACGCGCAGCGAACTGTCCGCGCGAAGCGTTGCGCCTCTGTCGGCTCGTTGTCGATCTGCTGGACGATCCAGAGGCGCTCGGCTTACTCGCACTGATGCTGCTGCACGAAGCGCGGCGTGAGTCGCGCAGCACCCCTACCGGCGAACTGGTGCTGCTCGAAGATCAGGATCGTTCGCGGTGGGATCGCGATCGTATCGCGGAAGCCGGATCCCTGATCGAACGCGCGCTGCAATCGCGGCGCTTCGGCGCATACACGTTGCAAGCGGCCATCGCGGCCGTACACGCAAACGCGGCGAGCGTGGAGGAAACCGACTGGAAGCAGATCGTTGCACTCTACGACGTGCTTGCGCGCGCCGACCCTTCGCCGGTTGTACGGCTCAATCGCGCAGCGGCGGTCGCGATGGCCGACGGCCCCGCGAAGGGGCTCGCGGCGATCGACGCCGTGATCGCGGGCGGCGAGCTGGATGCGTACTACCTCGCACACTCGGCGCGGGCCGACATGTGTCGCCGCCTCGGCAGAATCGACGAAGCACGCGCGTCGTACCGCCGCGCGCTGGAACTCGCGCGGCTCGAACCGGAACGGCGCTTCCTGCAAGGCCGAATCGACGAACTCCGAGGCGGCTAGCCGGCGTACGCCCGCTTCAACGCGGCGATATCGAGTTTCTTCATCTGCATCATCGCCGCGAACGCGCGCTGCGACTTGGCGTTGTCCGGATCGCCCATCAGCTCCTGCATCACCGTCGGCACCACCTGCCACGACGCACCGAACTTGTCCTTCAGCCAACCGCATTGCTGCGCGGCTTTGTCCCCACCGGCCGACAGCTTGTCCCAGAAGTAATCGAGTTCCTCCTGCGTCTCGCAGTTCACCTGAAAGGAGATCGCCTCGTTGAACTTGAACTGCGGCCCGCCATTGAGCGCGGTGAACGTTTGACCATCGAGCTCGAATTCCACCGTCATCACCGAACCGGGCGCGCGACCGTGAATTTCCTGACCCGCCTTCCCATAGCGCGCGATCTTCACGATCTTCGAATTGCGGAATATGTCGACGTAGAACCGCGCGGCTTCTTCGGCCCGATCATCGAACCACAGGCAGGGACTGATCTTCTGGCTGCTCGACTGTACGTACGACACGATGCGTTCTCCGTGACTTTCGCCGAATCTTCGCGGCACCGTCGTCGGTTGACCAGTCGTCCGGCTCCTACACCGTACGCGCCGCGCGTGTTGCCGCGTGCGGCAATCGTGCGCATCGACACCGAGTGGCCAATCCGATCACGGTGGAGCAATACGAGCCCTGCGGTGCGCGGCATCCTCACCGTCGGGTCGTGAACGTTTTGAGCCACGCCGAAACGCAAACACCTGCAGCCAACGAGTTCGCCAGGCAACGTTCAGAAAGGGGTCACACCATGAGTCAAGTTACGCAACAGACGGGCAGCGACGGAGTTTCCATCCGTCCATTTCACGTGAATTTCCCGGAATCGGATCTCACCGAATTGCGCCGACGCATCAATGCCACGCGGTGGCCCGAGCGGGAGACGGTCACGGATGACTCGCAAGGCGTTCAGCTCGCCACCACTCAGGCGCTCGCGCGCTACTGGGCGACCGAGTACGACTGGCGCAAGGCAGAGGCGAAGCTGAATGCCGTGCCGAATTTCATCACCGAGATCGACGGCCTCGACATTCACTTCATCCATGTTCGCTCGAAGCATGAGAACGCGTTGCCGGTCATCGTCACGCACGGATGGCCGGGATCGATCGTCGAGCAGATGAAGATCATCGAACCGCTCACCAATCCCACCGCACACGGCGGCAGCGCATCGGACGCGTTCCACGTGGTGATTCCGTCGATGCCCGGCTACGGCTTCTCGGGCAAGCCGACCGCCACCGGCTGGGACCCCCAGCACATCGCGCGTGCCTGGGTCGTGCTGATGAAGCGCCTCGGGTACACGAAGTTCGTGGCGCAAGGCGGCGATTGGGGCGCGGTCATCACCGAACTGATGGGCGCGGACGCGGCCCCGGAATTGCTCGGCATTCATACCAACATGCCCAACGCGATTCCTGCCGACATCGACAAGGCGGCGTCCTCGGGTGCACCGGCGCCCGCCGGTCTCTCGCCCGACGAGAAGCTCGCCTTCGAGCGACTCCAATTCGTCTACCAGAAAGGGCATCGGCTACGGCTTCCAGCTCGGATTGCGGCCGCAGACCATGTACGGCCTGGCGGATTCGCCGGTCGGCCTGGCGGCCTATTTCCTCGACCACGACGAGCGCAGCTACCGGCTGATCTCGCGCGTCTTCGCGGGGCAGTCCGCCGGCCTCACACGAGACGACATCCTCGACAACGTCACGCTCACCTGGTTGACGGGCACGGCGGTCTCTTCGGGCCGCCTCTACTGGGAGAACAAGACCGGGTTTTTCGGCATCAGGGGCGTCGGCGTCCCGGTCGCCGTGACCGTCTTCCCCGACGAACTCTATCCACTGCCGGCAAGTTGGGCCGAGCGCGCGTATCCCAAGCTCATCCACTACAACAAGGTCGACCAGGGCGGCCACTTCGCGGCCTGGGAACAACCGAAGATCCTCTCGGAAGAACTTCGCGCAGGTTTCAAATCGCTGCGCGTCTAATCAGCTCGAGAACGCTCCACGGAGACGGGCAGTCTCCGTGGAGCATTTGAGTCAACTCGCAAGACGCTGACCGATGCGCCACAACACGCCGCTGGGATCGATCAGCGGAAAGTCCCGCAATCCCCACGGGCGGTCGGCGGGCTTCTCGACTGTGAGACCAAATTCCTTCGTGGCGGCGGAAACGTGCTCCCACCACGCATCGACGTCTTCCACCAGCAAACTCATCACGAAGTTGTTCGTATGATCCGGCACGTAGAACTTCTGCAGCAGGAAGCTTGAAGGGCCGCTGCGAAACGACGCCATGTCGGCGTTGGCCCACTCCATCGTGAAGCCGATCGCCTGATAAAAGCGCTTCGACTGTTCGAAGTCGCCCGTCGGCACGAACGCCTTCGCTTCGATCGTATTCAGATTGACGCCCACGCTCGCTCCTCTCAGGTGACCCTGCGATGTTGCCGCCCCGCGGCTGGCTGCTCAATGCGCGTCGCCGCGTCGCGGATCAATTCCACGCCATCGGCATCGAAACGAAACGCATCGAGGAAATCCGCCATCGCGTATTGCGGCCGGCTCTTGCGGATCGTTGCGATATAGTCGCGCGCCTCGTCGACCGACCCGGCCAGCGCGAGGCCGTACGCTGCAATCGCGAGGATGTGCGGATGCGCGTTTGCGCGCGCCGCCGCTTTGACGGCCCACGCGCGCGGCCTCCTCGAACTGGCCCAGCCGCATCAGCGCCATCGCGCGCGACGCCAGCATGCCGAACAACAGCGGATCGAACGGACTCAGCTGGCGCGCGTAGTCCGACGACGCAATCGCGGCGCGCGGATCGCCGGCCTGCGAGTGGATGAACGCGAGCGTGTAATGGCCCATGGCGAAGTTCGGGCTCAGGTCGATGCTGCGTTCGAGCTCGCCAACGGATTCCTGATGGCGCCCGCGCAGCCATAGCGCGCGCCCCATCGCCCAGTGCGCCGCGGGATCGCGTTCGTCCACCATCACGCTGCGACCGGCGGCGTCGTAGGCGAGATCCGTTTCGGTTTCGCGCGGCGCCCAGCGCTGGAACGCACTCTGGAAATGGGTGAAGGAGAGACCGGCGTAGGCGCGCGAAAAGGTCGGGTCGAGCCGCACCGCCATCTCGAAGAACTGCTGCGCCTTTGCGTTGTCGGGCTGCGTGAACAGATACATGTGCCACAGCCCGCGATGGTGGGCTTCCCACGCGTCGAGCGAGTTCGGCGGCTTCAGAATGGCCCGATTGCGTTCGATCGTCTCGATCTCGCTCGCGATCGACGCGACGATCCGGTTGCCGATCTCGTCGAGCACCGCGAACGCGTCATCCGGCGCGCGATTGAACACGTCGGTCCAGATGATGCGCGCCGTGCGCGTATCGGACAGTTCCACCGACACGCTCAAGCGCGCTGCGTCGCGGCGCACCGACCCGCTCACGACGTAGTCGACGTTGAGCAGGCGCCCCGCTTCTTCCGGACCGATGCGCCGCTCGTGCAGCGCGAACACGCTGCCTTGCGCGATGACGAACAGGCTGCGCAATTGCGCGAGCCGCGTGATGACGTCGTGCGCCAGCGCATCGGCTGCGCCGCCGCGAGCGTCTGCCGCAGCTGAATCGTCGAAGAACGGCATCACCGCGATGGACGCGCGATGCGGTTGCCGCGGCACGATGATGTCGTCGGCATCTGCTGCGGCCACCGCGACGCGCTGCGGCCTCGCTGCGCGCCACGCGTGATGCAATACGCCGGCATCGAGACCCTCGTCTTCGAACTGACGGGTCGCCGCGGCCAGATGCGCTTCGGCCTCGCGAATGCGACCGTCGCGCGCCAGCGCGGTCAGCAGAGTGCTCGTGAACGTGCGGGTCGAACGGTGCGAGCTGCAGCCATTGCTCCAGATATCGGAACGCGGCTTCGTCCGGCACGCGTTTGACGAGTTGCTCGAGCAGCGTCGTTCGAACAGCGCGGAACCGACGGCGCTGCGCGGTGAGCCACGCGTCGAACAGCGGACTGCGATCGATGTCGAGTCCTTCGAGAAAATCCCCGGCAAACAGTTCGGAAAGCTGCCGCTGCCGGTCGGTAGCCAACGATTCGATTCCGTCGTCGGCCGCGCGCAGCACGTCGCGCGCGTCGACGAGGCAGTCCGTCAGGTCGAGCTGCACCCCGCCTTCGGACGTGAGCACGCGGGGTCGGCCGGGCTCATCGACCACACGACGGATCTTGCTGAGGCACCAACGCAACTCGCCGCGCGGATCGTTCGGCACTTCCCACAGCAGTTCGCACAGCGCGTTGCGCGCGACCGGACGCGGCGCAATCGCCAGATACGCGAACAGCGCCCGCACTTTGCGCGACGCCGGCAGCGCCACGTCGACCCCGCCGCGCGAGATCGTCAGATGGCCGAGCATCCGAATGCGGATCGGAGATTGCACAGAAGATTCCACGCCCGTTACCACGCTTGCTTCCACGTCCGGTACTTAAGGTTGGCTCCATCGAGCGACCAACCGGAGAGAACCATGAATACTGCCGCCGAAACCACGAGTCAAAACAGCCAACCCGCCAACCCGATAGACCTCAAAGCGCTGAAGGCGCGCCAACAGGTCGCCTGGTCGGCGGGCGATTATGCCGTCGTCGGCACCACGTTGCAGATCGTCGGCGAAGAATTGTGCGAGACACTGGACCTGCGGTCAGGCCAGAACGTGCTCGACGTGGCCGCCGGCAACGGCAACGTCGCGCTGGCCGCGGCACGGCGCTGGTGCAACGTGATCGCCACCGACTACGTGCCGGCGCTGCTCGAACGCGCCCGCCAACGCGCCGCCGCCGAGCGGCTCGACATCGAATTCCGCGAGGCCGATGCGGAGGCGCTGCCGTTCAAGCCCGAGACGTTCGACGCGGTGGTCTCCACCTTCGGCGTGATGTTCGCCGCCGACCAGGACCGCGCCGCGGCCGAACTGCTCCGCGTCTGCAAGCGCGGTGGCAAGATCGGTCTCGCGAACTGGACGCCGACCGGCTTCATCGGCCAGCTGTTCAAGACGATCGGTGCACACGTGCCGCCCGCACCCGGTGCGAAATCCCCGGCGCTGTGGGGCACCCGCGC
The DNA here is from genome assembly GCA_963787045.1 of uncultured Gammaproteobacteria bacterium. Lineage (GTDB taxonomy): Bacteria > Pseudomonadota > Gammaproteobacteria > Pseudomonadales > Azotimanducaceae > DATJGR01. Next base: position 88,915 of record CAWBBR010000016.1, read on the forward strand.
GCGGCTCGACGAACTGTTCGACACGTCGATGACGTCGACCGAAGCCGTCCAACGCACCTTCGTCTTTCGTTATCGTTCGCCGGCGCATTGGCTTGACGTGTTCAAGCGTTACTATGGCCCGGTGCTCAAGACCTTCGCCGCGCTGGAACCGGCGGCGCAAGGCGCCTTGCAGCGCGATCTGTTGGCGCTCATCGAACGGTTCAACCGCGCCGGCGACGGCACGATGGTGGTGCCCAGCGAGTATCTCGAAGTCGTGGTAACGCGCCTCTGAGAAGCCGTTGGGACAATTACAGCAATTCCTGGAGAAAAAGACTGTGAGCAAAGATACGACGTACAAAGGCAGCTGCTTCTGCGGCGACGTTCAGTTGACGGTTACCGGCGAACCCGCGGGCATGGGGTACTGCCACTGCGAATCGTGCCGTCACTGGTCGGCGGGCCCGTCAACGCGTTCACGTTGTGGAACCCCGCGTCCGTGAAAGTCACGAAAGGCGCCGACAACATCGGCACTTACACGAAGACGCCCGGCAGCGAGCGCAAGTGGTGCAAGACCTGCGGCGGCCACATCATGACGAATCACCCGGGCATGGGACTCGTCGACGTGTATGCAGCAATCGATTCCCGATCTGCCGTACAAGCCCGGCCTGCACGTGCACTACGGCGAGACGAAGCTGCGCATCAAGGACGGCTTGCCGAAGATGAAGGACATGCCGAAGGAAATGGGCGGCTCCGGCGCTACGTTGCCCGACTGACGCGATCGGAGGCCATCCGCAGTACGGACACTTGCAGCAGCACGTAACCCGCGAACCACGCGACGAACGCTGCAACGTGTCCGTACTCCGCACCGCGGGTGCAGCCGCACAAACGCGCGCTTTGCATGGTGCCGCCTCCGATGTCCGTGCAGATTGTGACCCGAGTCACGCGGGAGGTGCACACTCCAACCCGAGCGCGGGACGTTGCGGCGAATAAACTGGCGCTCTCCAGGGGATCTCAGGCATCGAAGCTCATGCAGTACTTCGAACGCCTTGCAACGCACCCGTCTTTCGACGGTATTCGAGCACGCGCGGCGGCGTACGCAAGGCAGTTCCGGCTCGACCGCGCGATACGCACGGCCCTCCAACCGTCATCGGGCCCGATTGCCGATTCCGTGATCGCGGAGATCTGCCAGATGTGGGGCGACACGAGCCTCACGGCGGCAGACGGATATCTCAAGGCGCTGCTCGTCGAAGCCCAGAAAGCGCAGGGTTACATCCTGCAGTGCGGCGCCGATCTGACCACGCTGTTGCTCGCGATCCAGGTGGAACGCCGCGGTGTGCGCTTGTGGACCATCGAGAGCAACCCGCACGTGGCGAACACGGTTCGTTCGTGGCTGAACCAGTACGAACTCGCATCGGCGCACATCATCACCGCGCCTGCCGATCTAACCGACGAGGGCGCCGGTTACGCAATCGACGCGGCGCGTCTGCCAGGCCCATTGAGTCTCGTTCTGTGCGAGGCCTCCAACGCTCATCCGGGTAGTGCGCGACGACTACTGCCGTGCGTCTCGGAAAAGCTGCACGACAGCGCGGTTACGCTCGTGCGCAACGTCCGACGCCGCAGCGACTTCGACTATCTCGCCGACTGGTCGCGCGACAACCAGGCGTCGTTCGTCGTGAAAGGCAAAGCCGATCCGTTCGCGAAGATCGCGATGCGCAACAAAGCACCGAACGAGAGCCATCAGGCGGCGCGGATCAATACCGCGTTTGCAGAAAAGAAGAACGGCGTGAAGTCGCAGCGGCTCGCAATGCCGGGCCGGTGATCGCGAGCCATCACGTGAATACGAGGTGCGCAACCTGCCGTCTCGACGATCCCAGTAGATGATCGCCAGCGCCAGCACGTCGAAGGCGGCGTGTGCCCACATCAGCATCCAGAGCCGGCCGGTGGCGGCGAAGATCGAACCGTAAACGAGACCGGCAATCATCGCCTGTTCGACACCGCTGATGCCTTGACTGGCGTAGTGTCCGACCGCGAACAGCGCTGACGTGATCAGCACGATCGACGCCTTTGCGCCCCGCCCCGTTCCGAGCACCTTGCCGAGACGTTCGAACATATAACCGCGGTACTCCGTCTCTTCACCGAAGCCCGCGCCAACGATCAGCAGGAACAACATCCCGGGTAGCGCTGCGGTGTTACCCGCCAGATAGTGATACGGCTGGTTGATCGGATCGGCGCCGAGTAACGGCATCACGATCGCCTTCATCAGCAACTTGAATGCGCAACCGAATACGATGCCGATCGCTGCACCGCCGATCCAACTCTTCGGACGCACGTAGCCGATCTCACGCCACGGCGTATGCGACCGCCACGCCCACAGCAGCACGAGCACCGCGCTGAGCGGCTTAATGATCGCGTCAGCAAGCAGGATGACGAGGATCGCGATGATCCCGAGCGGCCCGAAGCCCCGCAAACGCTCGGCGATCGGATCGTCGGATCGAACCGCTGCGTTCACGTGGTGATCGCGAGCCGTCACGTGAATACGAGGTGCGCAACCTGCGTCTCGAGATCGCAGTAGATGATCGCCAGCGCCAGCGCGTCGAACGCCGCGTGCGCCCACATCAGCATCCACAGACGGCCGGCGACCGCGTAAATCGATCCGAAGACGAAGCCGGTGATCAACGCTTGCTCGACGCCGGTGATACCGAGATTGGCGTAGTGCCCGAGTGCGAACAGCGCGGTCGTAATCAGCACGATCGATGCCTTTGAACCGCGCCCGGTTCCGAACAACTTGCCGAGCCGTTCGAACAAAAAGCCTCGGTACACCGTCTCTTCGCCGAAGCCCGCTCCGATCGTCAGCGTGAACAGCATGGCCGGCAGCGCGGCGGCGTTGCCTACCAGATAGTGATACGGCTGATTGATCGGGTCGGCGCCGAGCAACGGCATCACGATCGCCTTCATCAGCAACTTGAACGCGCAACCGAAAACGATGCCGATCGCCGCATCGCCGATCCAGCTCTTCGGGCGCACGTAGCCGATTTCACGCCATGGGGTGTGCGACCGCCACGCCCACAGCAACACGAGCACCGCGCCGAGCGGCTTGACGATCGTGTCGGCAAACAGGATGACGAGGATCGCGATGATCCCGAGCGGCCCGAAGCCCCGCAAACCCTCGGCGATCGGATCGTCGGATCGAACCGCTGCGTTCACGTCAACCGGAAGTAGACGTCGGTGACCAGCTTCGACTCGTCCTCGACCCAGTCGCCGTACACCTCCCACGACTGTCCAGCGAGCGCGTGCTCGTGTTGTGCACACCACGCGTTCAGGTCCATGTGCGCGGCGGAGATGCCGCTGTAAGGTCCCACCACCGTGGTGTGCGCGGCCTTCCCGCCGGCAAGTTGCAGACACTTCACCTGCGCCGTATCGGTAAAGGCCTTCGAGACCGGGAAGCCGACGCGCATCCGCATGCCGTCGCGGCCGAACTGGTCGTACACCACGTAGTTCTGCCCCACCTGTTCGATGCCGGAGTTACGCAGCCACGCGTACACGATGTCGAACATCGCCGGGATGCGCGATGGAATCTCCGCTTGCTTCGTCTGCGCGTCGGTTACCGCGAGCAGCACGGATGGAACGACGACGATGTCACAGGGATACGGCATTGAGTTCTCCGGCGGACCAGTCCTACGCAACAATTTCTACGCAACAACTCCTACGCAAAAACGCGGATGTCGATTACGAGGTGCCACTCCATCGCAACGGACAATCCATCTCCGATACGAATGTTAAGTGGACGACGCGATGACGACTACCGAGATCTCCGATCAAGTGCGCGGGCGCTCGATCGCTTTTTCATGGACCGACGGCCCGGCAAAAGATTCCACCCACATTCACGCGTTCCACGACGACGGCACCGTGGAATGGCACTCGGTCGAATCCGACAAGACGACGGAGCGGCCGGCGTACATGGCCGCACGCATCGATGCCGACATCTGCCTGGTGTCGTATCTGTCGCAATCGGGCTACACGTTGACGGTGGTGCTGGATTTCATCGAAGAATCGATCACCGGCGTGGCGTCGAACGACAAGTGCTGGTACCCGGTGCGAGGGCGATTTCAGGTGCTGGCTACAGCTTCGGAATCCGAATCCGGCTGATCATCAGCGAGCCCGACAACGCGAACAGCAGCACCAGCGGGTGCAGGCTGAAACCCATCACCTTGTATTCGCCGAACCACAGGTTCTCGCGGATCGCGCCGAACCACGCGGCCGTGGCCATCACCGCCACCAGCAGAATCGACGTGGGAATCGGCGTGCCTTCGAAGTGCTTCACTTTGCCGGAGCCCTCCGACAGCTCTTCCGCGGTGACGTTGTAGCGCGCGAGCCGCGACACGCCGCACGCGATGAAGTAGACGAGGATGATGCGGTCGTACAAACCCTGCATGCCGCACCCGTAAGCGATCATCGCCGGCGCAACGCCGAACGAGATGACGTCGGACAGCGAATCGAGTTCCTGCCCCATCGTCGACGCTTTCTGCCGCCAGCGCGCGATGCGGCCGTCGAGAATGTCGAAGATCAGCGCGGCGACCACCAGCGCGCAGGCGAAGTAGACGTGGCGTACGTCGTTCGCTTCGAGAAACGTCATCACGGAGAACAGCGCGCCGGCGCCGCATGCGGCGTTCGCCGAGAGTGACCCAGTCCGCGAGGTGGAATTCGCGGATCATCGAGAATGGTTTGCGCTGCATAGGTTTGACTGCTGCCTGAGACTCAGTTAATCCGTTGGCGATTTGACTACTTCGCCGCCTTTCATCACGAATCCGACCGACTCCAGGCGCGCAACGTCCTGCAGCGGATCACCCGTCACGCCGATGAGGTCGCCGTAGCGCCCGACCGCGATTGCGCCGACGTCGTTCGTCCGACCCAGCGCTTCTGCCGCCGTCGCCGTCGCGGATTGAATGGCCTGCATCGGCGTCATGCCCCATTCAACCATCTTCGCGAACTGTTTTGCGTTGTCGCCGTGCGGATACACGCCTGCGTCCGTGCCGAAGATCATCTTCACGCCGGCCTTTACCGCAGCGCGAAACGTCTCACGTTGCTGGCGGCCGATGGCGCGTTCCTTGTCGAGCGACTCCTTGAACAAGCCGTTCTTCTCGCCTTCGGCGACGATGTAGTCGTCGTTGTAGATGTCCATCGAAAAGTACGTGCCGTGGCTCTTGGCGAGCGCGAATGCTTCTGCGTCCGCAAGGCTGCAGTGCTCGATCGTGTCGGTGCCGGCGCGGATCGCGTCTTTGATTCCGGCCGCACCGTGCGCATGCGCGGCCACGCGCAGACCGAGCATGTGCGCCTCGTTGACGAGCGCCGTCATCTCGGCCAGGTCGTATTGTTGGCCGCCGACCGTGTCGGTGCGCGACATCACGCCGCCGGTGGCGCAGAACTTGATGACCTCGGCGCCGTATTTGCGGTTCTTGCGAACCGCGGCGCGAATCGCATCGGGTCCATCGACCACGCCGTCCGTCGGCGTTTTGATCGACGGCGGGAATTCCGTGAAGTCGCAGTGCCCGCCGGTGGCGCCGATCATGCCGGTCGCCGGCACGATTCGCGGGCCGGGTATGTAGCCGAGTTCGATCGCCTGCTTCAGACCGACGTCGGCGTAGTCGCTCGCTCCGACATTGCGAACGGTGGTGAAGCCGGCGTCGAGCGTGCGTTTCGCATTCGGCACGCCGATGACGGTCCAGAACGCGTCGGTTACCTCGTAGCCCCTGTACCCGCCAAACCGCGGATCGCTGGTCAGATGCACGTGCATGTCGATCAATCCGGGCAGCAACGTCATACCGGCCAGATCGACGTGTCGGGCGCCGTCAGGCAGCGCACCGCCCTGCGTCTCGACTGCGGTAATGCGGCCATCGACCACCGTGATGCGCGGCCGGTCGATCGCGCGGCCCGCGATCACGTCGATCATGCGATCGGCCGTGACCACCACGGTGTCTGCCCGGACGGCGTGCGCGAAGACGATGAGACCCGATAGCGCGAGCAACAGAAATCCACGCAGCCTCATCATCCGCATCCGTTACCTCTCGGTTCGAATTGGTCGAGCTAGGAGCGCGCGTGTCCCCTCAGCTTGCTCGTCCGTGCCGGAGCAGCTTACCCGGTGTCGCGCCGGTGCATTCGCCGGATTCGAACGTCACCTGCCCGTTCACGACGATCGCCTTGTAGCCGATCGCGCGCTGCACGCGGCGCCATTCGCCGGCCGGCAGATCGTGTTCGACGCTGCCGATCCACGGCGGATCGATCGCGAGTTCGCCCATGTCGTACACCACCACGTCCGCGGCAACGCCCTCTTCGAGCACGCCGCGGTCTTTGAAGCCGGCCGCCTGTGCCGGCAGGTTCGACAACCGGTAGTGCGCTTCTTCGAGCGATACGCGTTCTTCGTCGCGCACGAGCCACGTCAGGAAGTCCGTCGTGTACGCGCCGCCGGTGAAGAACTTCGTGTGCGCGCCGCCGTCGGATACGCCGGGAATCGCGTATTCGGATTCGATCATCTCGGCCATGAAGTCGACGTTCGAACCTTTGTCCGGCCCGAGGAATTCGACGTGCAGATCGCCGGCGATCGACAGATCCAGCATCACTTCGATCGGATGCTTCTTCTCCGCCATCGCAATGTCGCCAACGCTCTTGCCAACATATTCCTCGAGGTGCGCGGAACCGTTCACCGACTGGATGATGAGACCCTTCGGATTGCCGCCGATGCCCGCCTGGATCGCGCGCAGACGCTTGTCTGCCGATTCGGCTTCGTCGACCAGCGCCTTACGCAGCGCCGGATCCTGCATCTTCGCGAACTTCTCCGCGTGCGTGCCGGTGGTGACCGCGCGCCACGCGGGGGACGCGTCGTACAGATTCCAGTCGTCGAGCGTGAACGCGAAGCCGGCGCGGCCGGTTGCGCACTGCGCGTAGATCGGCAGGCCGCGTTGACGGCAGTCTTCGATCCAGCGCATCGGCCGGCGGTGAATTTCCGCATCGACGCGCGCCGGCGCGATCACGTTGTGCAGAATCGGTCGGTTCGCGGTGGCCGCGAGTTTTTCGAGGAACGCGAGGTCCGCCTTGATGTTGCCGGTGGCCTGCGTGATCTGGATGAAGCCGTCGCCGCGTTCGCGCAGCACTTCGGCGAGCGCGAGGATGTCTTCGTCGGCCATCGTGTCCGTGACCATCGGCGAGCCGTCGAAGTCGGCCTGCACCGAGTTCGGCCCGAGCCGCTGAATCGAGAAGCCGCACAGCCCCGCTTCCATGCCTTCGCGCAGCAGCCGCTGCATCTCTTTGCGCTCGGCGTCCGTCGCCGGACGCGTCTTCGCCGCTTCGAGGCCCATCACGTACGTCATCAACGACGCGGTCGGCATGTACTGAATGACGTTCACACCTTTCGGCGTGCGATCGAGGCTGTCGAGGTATTCCGGGATCGTCTCCCATTCCCACGGCATGCCCACTTCCATCGACGCGTACGGAATCGCCTCGGTGCGCGTCATCGTCAGCATCGAGCGCTCGCGGAAATCGGGCCGCACCGGCGCGAAGCCGAAGCCGCAGTTGCCGAGCACCACCGACGTGACGCCGTGCCAGCCGGAGATCGTGCACCACGGATCCCAGCGGATCTGCGCGTCGTAGTGGGTGTGGAGATCGACGAAGCCCGGCGCGACGATCAGCCCGTCGGCGTCGATCGTGCGTTTGGCTGAACCGGTGATTTTCTTGCCCATCGAGACGACGGTGCCGTCTTTGATCGCGACGTCGCCGGTGAAGCGGGGATTGCGCTTGCCGTCGACGATGGTGCCGCCCCGGATGACCAGATCAAACGTTTGCATGGCTCTCTCCTTCCACGGTGACGTTGATTGACCTTACGGATGCTAAACCTCTGGCCTCGTCTTCGACCAGCGGTTAGATGAACGAATCGCTCAGACCTTCCCGTCCCAGTGGAAGCGATGCATCAGGCGATGCAATAGCGGCGTGACGATGAGCGCGGCCGTGACGATGAACACGAGCCCGGCATATAAGGCGTACATGCCGGCGAACAGTTTGCCGGGATTTGTTCGCGGCGGATCGACCGGCCCCATGCCGCCTAGAAGCATGGCCGAGTTGAGAAATGCATCGACCCACGACAGCCTCTCGAAGACGACATAGCCGAGCATGCCCATCGCAAGAGAGAACGCGAGAAGGACACATGCCGCAGCGACGTGCGTCGCGACGCGCTGGACGAACTCAGCTCGAGGCAGCAGTGGCTCACGTCTGGATTCGTACATGGCTGGGTACGGTGGTTCCTAGATGCTCGGTGCCCTGCGAACCACTCCCGCCTGATTCGGATACCGCTAGCGAGCGTGCACCCTCACCGGCACGTCCGAATACCCCTTCACGAAATTCGACCGCACCCGCACCGGTTCCCCAACCAATTCCACAAAGCTGAAGCGCTTCAGAATCTCTTCCCACACCACGCGCAGTTGCATCTCCGCCAACCGGTTCCCCATACACCGGTGAATGCCGAAGCCGAACGACAGATGCTGCCGCGCCTTGGGCCGGTCGATGATGAATGCATCCGGATTCGGAATCGCTTTTTCGTCGCGGTTGCCGGAGATGTACCACATCACCACCTTGTCGCCTTTCTTGATCTTCTTGCCGCGCAGTTCGACGTCCTGCGTCGCGATGCGGCGCATGTGCGCGAGCGGCGTCTGCCAGCGGATGATCTCGGAGACCATGTTCGGAATGAGCGACGGATCTTTGCGCAGCTTGTCGTACTGATCCGGATTCTGATTGAGCGCGACCACACCACCGCTGATCGAATTGCGCGTGGTGTCGTTGCCGCCGACGATCAGCAGAACCAGGTTGCCGAGGTACTCCATCGGCGGCATGTTCTTCGTCGATTCGCCGTGCGCCATCATCGAGATCAGGTCGTTGCCGCTGGTCGTCTTCACGCGTTCGTTCCACAGCACGGTGAAGTACTCGAGGCACTTCAGCAGTTCGGCGCGGCGGTCATCTTCGGATTCGTAGAGGTCCCGACGTTTCGTCGGCGGTGATCAGGTCGCTCCAGTACGTCAGCTTGCGGCGGTCTTCCCACGGGAAGTCGAACAGCGTCGCGAGCATCTGCGTGGTCAGCTCGATCGACACTTTGTCGACCCAGTTGAACGTCTCGTTCTTCGGCAGCCGAATCGAGAATCAGACCGGCGCGTTCGCGGATCGTGCTTTCCATCTTCGCGAGGTTCGGCGGTGCAACCACGCCGCTCACCGTCTTGCGCTGCATGTCGTGTTTCGGCGGGTCCATCGCGATGAACATCGGCAGCTCGAACTCGACGTCTTCGTTGTCGATCGTGATGCCGCCTTCGGACGAGAACAGATCGTGGTGCGTGTCCACGAACATGATGTCTTCGAACGTGGTGATCGACCAGAACGGTCCCCACACGCTCTCCGGCGTGTAATGCACCGGATCTTCTTTGCGCAGCCGGGCGAAGTACGGCCAGATCGTGTTGTCGCGAAAGCGGTCCGGGTTGCCGATCTCGATCTTGTCGAGTGGAACCGAGTACGCGTCGTTCGTTGCGTTGCGCAGATCGAGTGCTTCGCTCATCGCATGCTTCCTGTGAAGAGGCCTCTAACTTCTCAGATCTGGAATTGCGGCAGCCGCACGATCAGGCCGTCGAGTTCGTCGCGCACTCTGATCTGGCACGACAGGCGCGAGTTCTTGTCGCGCTCCGGGTTCATGTCGAGCATCGACTCTTCCTGATCGCTCGGGTTGACCGACCACCTTCATCCATTTGTCGTCGACGATCACATGGCATGTCGCGCACGAGCATTCGCCGCCGCAATCTGCATCGATGCCCGGTACCAGGTTGTCGATGGCCGCGTTCATCACCGACATACCGTTGGAGGCGTCCACCTCATGCTGCTTTCCGTTGTGTTCGATGAATCTGATCTTGGCCACCGCAGATTTCCTTCGTAGTCGTTTGATTAGTGGTGCGTTATCGACGCACGGGAGGCGCGATCATACCTCACGGTTCAGGCGAACCCCATGAAGCGGCGCGGGTTATCCAGTACTACTTTGTGGGCGACATGTGATCCCGTCGCATCGAACGTCTCTTGCGCCGCTTCGTACGCGCCGGGATACGTCGAATCGAAATGCGGGTAGTCCGAACCCCACAGGATGCATCGCAGCAGATCCTTCTCCATCACCCACTTCAGGCCGGTCGCTTCGTCCGCCTCCATCGACACGAAGCATTGCTCGCGGAAGATTTCGCTCGGCATCCGCTTCAACCATGGTGTGTGATGGCCCATCACTTCGAAGTGTTCGTCGAGGCGGTCGAGCCAATACGGAATCCAGCCCAGTCCGCTTTCGAAGAAGCCTACGCGCAGCTTCGGAAAACGATCGAGTACGCCACCGGCGATCATGTCCATCACCACGGCCATCTGCCCGAACGGGTGCGCGATCATGTGATCGTAGAAGACGTTGCCGTGATAACGGCCGGTGGCGAAGCTCTTCATCCGCGAACCGAAACTGCCGTGGATGCCCACCGACAGACCATCGCCGACGGCGATGTCCCACAGCGGATCGCACGCCGCATCGAACAGCGCGAGATCGTTGAACCGTTCGGGCCGCAGGATGAAGCCGCGCAGTCCGAGCTTGGCCAACCGGCGCGCTTCCTTCACCGCTAGATCGACGTTCTGCAGCGGGATGATTCCCATACCAAACAAGCGGTTGGAATCGACATTGCAGAAGTCACTCATCCAATCGTTGTAGGCGCGGCAGGTCTCGGCGGCCACCTCCGGGTCTTTGATGTCGCCCCATAGAAGGTGGATCGACGGAAAGAACAGCGCCTGGTCGATGCCCTCTTCATCCAGCACCTTGAGCCGCGCGTGCGGTTCCCAGCTGCCCGGCAGGATGTCGGCCCACGTCAGCGCGTTGCCGGGTTCCATGCCGCCCGGAATGCACGCTTGTGCCGGGCCGGCACCGCCCCCAATACCGCGAGTAGAGCCTTCGATGGAAACGTAGCTATGGCCGTCTTCGGTTCTTATTTGGAGTACGCGATCGCGGAACGCGGCGCGCGTGTAGTCCTTCCACACGCTCTCGGGTTCGCAGATGTGTCCGTCGCCATCGATCACGACAGTCGGTCGGGTCATCACGTCCTCCACGAAAGGAGCGGGGAATTCCATTCTAGGCGGGCCACAATGCATTCAGGTAGCGTTCAGCGGTGCGGTCCGATCATCGGACCCGAAGTCACCCACAACGACGGCGATGTGTAACGCGCGATACGGCCGAACGAAGCTCTGGATCCTGCTCAGCGTACTGCTGTGCAGTGGTGCTGTTCGTTCCGAAGAAGCGCGTGCCGAAGACGAGATGGATCCGCCCGATCGCGTGGCGCGTTTGAGCTTCATCAACGGCAGCGTGTCGCTCGCGCCGGCCGATAGCGACGAATGGGCGGACGCATTGTTGAACCGCCCGATCACGACCGGCGACCGCATCTGGGTCGACGCCGGCGGTCGCGCCGAAGTACAGATCGGCACGTCCACCATTCACGTAGACGAAAACACCGGCCTCGCCTTTCTTACGCTCGACGACGACACGCTGCTGATGCGCCTCACCGACGGCGCAATCGCGGTGCACGTGAATTCGCTCGAACGGAACGAGACCGTGCAGATCGAAACGCCCAACGCGACCGTGCTGTTGCGCGAACCGGGCGAGTATTCGATCGACACCGAAGAGGCCGGCGACCGCACCATCGTGAAGACGCGCAGCGGCGAAGCCGAAGTCACCGGTGCAGACGAAAGTCAGCATGGCTACCTCGTCGCCGCGAACGAGCAAGGCATCTTCACCGGCAGCGACGATTTGAGTTCGGTGATGACGCAGGCCGGCCGACGATCGTCGTTCGAGACCTGGGCATACGAACGTGAAGCGCGCGCCGAGCATTCGGTGGCCTCGAACTACGTTGCGCCCGGCACCGTCGGTTATCAGGATCTCGATTCCTACGGCACCTGGAGCAGCGAACCCGAATACGGCAACGTCTGGCAGCCGAGCACGTCGTACGTGTTCACGGACTGGGCGCCGTATCGCTACGGGCGCTGGATCTGGGTGACGCCGTGGGGCTGGACCTGGGTGGATGACGCGCCGTGGGGTTACGCGCCGTTCCACTACGGCCGTTGGACGTATCTGCGACAACGCTGGTGCTGGATCCCCGGGCCGCGCCACATCCACGCAACCTACGCGCCGGCACTGGTGGCATGGGTGGGTCCGCCGAGTTTCGGCGTGAACTTCCGCGAGGTCGGCTGGTTCCCGCTCGGGCCGCGCGAGATCTACATCCCGGGCTATCGCAATTCGTGGCGTTACTTCCATAGCGTCAACGCGTGGAATTCGATGGACAACATGGCGCTCTCGAACGCCTACAACGGCCGCAACCAGAACTTCAACTATCGCAATCGCGGTGCACCGCACGCGGTAACGGTGATCGATCACGATGCGTTCGTGTCGGCTCGCCGCACGCATGGCCAGCGCGTCGACGTGAACGCGGACGTTCTGCAGGGCTGGCGCGGTCAGGGCCGTCCACCCGCCATCGATCCGAGCGCCAACAGCCGCCTCGGTGCGCGGCCCACCGAGCGAGCACCCGCGCCTCACCTCGATCGTCAGGCGATCGCAACACGCTATCAACCGGTAACGAAGCAACGCGTTTTGCCGTCGGCGGATGAAGATGCCGCGGCGCCTGCACCGCAGAACGCAGCACCGCGCGGGCAGGTAGCGACGCGGTCCGGAACGACGCGCCAATGGTCCGGCAGCAACGTCGATGACCGCCCCGGTCGAGTCGGTCGCGCGCAGCCGAGCAACGGCCAGGCTTTCGCGCCGGGCAACAGCGATCCGGCCGACACCGACGACGGCGCTGATTCGCGATCCGGCGGCGTTGCCATGATGCCGTCAACCCGTTCACCCCATCGCGACGCGCCGGCGCACGCGGACCGTCCGCCGCGCAGTTCCTCTGCGGCGAACCCGCGCGTGCCGGCGCCGGTCGCGACCCCTCGGGCCCAGTCGCCGGAGGTGTCGCACGACCAACCCGATCAGCACCTGCAGCGTCAGCAGCGGCAGGCGCAGAATCAGCAGCAGCAACAGCAACGGCAGGAACGCCAGGCGCAACAGCAGCAGGAACGCCAGGCGGCGCGCGTTCGCCCGGCAACGCCCCAGCAGCCGACCGCGCAGGTGCCGCTCGTCGCGCCGTCCGCTCAGGCGCCACCGCGACAAGTGGTGCAGCAACCGCGCTCCGCCGCGCCGGCGCAGCCCGGTGAGCCTAACGGCCGCACGATGGCGCCGCAGCAGCCGCAGCGCGGCCGGACACCCCAGCAGCCGTCGCAACCATCGCCGCGATCGACGAATGGCGCGGGGCCGGCCGGCGACGGCGTATCGCGCGGATCGATGTGGCGATAGAAACGTTGCCGGCGCGGCCGACGTGAGCCCGCTGCATGTGACGATTTTCGGTGTGCCCTCAAGGTGGTTACGAACTTGTCCACAACAAACCCAACGACCATCCACCGCGAAATCACCGAGTTATCCCAAGGTTATCCACCGGCATCGTTCGGTTATTTCACTTCCCAACTTTTGATCGCGTGCTAACGTGTCTCTCACGGATGCGCGGCACGAGCCACCCGGAAACGGGTCCCAAACGACCAAGCAATCCGCCCAGGCCCTGCCAGGCCAGGGTCGCCCCGGCAAAGGCGGCTCAAGGGCAACGATCCCTGCGTACACAGGGGTTACGCGCCCGACCTTCCGATGGAGTCGGTCACTCCGTCAGAGGCGACGCAGCAAAGCGTCGTTAAATAAAGGACTCGGTGAGTCGAAGGCTGGGCACCGTCCGGAGACGTTCGGACAAGGCTACCAACCGATACGAAACCCCGCTTCGGCGGGGTTTCTCTTTTTCGCGTCCTGCCTTTGTTGGTGCCCCGTTGTCGGCTAGCATCTCCCTCCGGGTCGCGCTCGCGGCCTCACACCAAAAGCTCTGGGAGAGGGACAACATGAATGTATCCATGACTCGACTTGTGCTCGTGCTGATTGCATCGGCCGTGGTCGGAATCGGCGCGACCGCCGCCGAACACGTAGAGCTCGCCGGAACCAGTTGGCAACTGCTGCAACTCGGCCCGCACGGCGCGTTGTCGGAGAATCTGCCAACGCTGTCCGTCTCGAAGGACGGCAAGGTGTCCGGCAGCGGCGGCTGCAACACCTACACCGGAACGGTGACGACGTCCGGTAGGGACATCAAGTTCGGTGCGCTGACGGCGACCAAGAAGACGTGCTCCAAAGAGATCAATGCGCAGGAAGCGTCGTATTTGAAGGCGCTGGAACAGGCAGAGACGTTCGAAATCCGTGCGACGAGTCTGCTGATCAATACCAAGGCCTTCAACGAACCGCTGTCGTTCGTTCCGCCGAAGGCATAACCCCTCGGGGCGGTCGACCGTGTCGCACCGCCCCTTCTTCCAGTCGTTAGAGCGGAAGCAGTCATGCCGATAGCAGACTTACGCGGCACCCGCCTCTACTACGAAGAGTACGGCAACGGCTTTCCGTTGCTGCTGTTCGCGCCTGGTGGAATGCGCTCCGCGATCTCGTTCTGGGCGCGCTCGCCGTGGAATCCCATCGAGGCGCTCGCGGACCGCTACCGGGTCATCGCGATGGATCAGCGCAATGCCGGCCACTCCACCGCGCCGATCCACTCGGGGAACGGCTGGCACAGCTACGCCGCGGATCACATCGCACTGATGGACCACCTTCGCATCGACCGCGCGCACGTGCTCGGCGGCTGCATCGGCGGCCCATACTGCCTCGGCGTGATGCAGGCGGCACCCGAACGCGTGGCCGCCGCGGTGCTGCAGCAGCCGATCGGCTACGACGGCGAGAACCGGCCCGCCTTCTACGACATGTTCGACAGTTGGGCGAACGAGCTGAAACCGCAGCGCCCCGACGTCGACCCCGAGGCCTGGATTGCATTTCGCAATCGCATGTACGGCGGCGATTTCGTCTTCAACGTCAGCCGCGAGTTCGTCCGCACGTGCGAGATACCGATGCTCGTGCTGCTCGGCAACGACCGCTATCACCCGTCGGTGACGTCGCGCGAAATCGTCGAACTGGCGCCGCACGCGGAACTCGTCGAGCACTGGAAAGAGCCGGAAGTGGTCGGACAGACCGTCGAGCGTGTGCGATCATTCCTCGCGCTCCACACCCCGCAGCAGTAATCCAGTAGAGGGACGCTCCGATGAAATACACCAACCTCGGCGGCACAGGTGTCACCGTGTCGCGCATCTGCCTCGGCATGATGACGTACGGGTCCAAGCAGTGGCGCGATTGGGTGCTCGAATACGGCGACGCCAAACCGTTCGTCGCCCGCGCAATCGAAGCCGGCATCAACTTCTTCGACACGGCGGACGTGTACTCCAACGGCGCCTCGGAAGAAGTGTTGGGGCGCGCGCTGCGCGAGATCGGCGTGGATCGCCACGACGTAGTGATTGCGACCAAGTGCAATGGCGGCACGCACGACCGCGCGCGTAACCGCTTCGGACTGTCGCGCAAGAACGTCATCGAATCGTGCGATGCCTCGCTCAAGCGCCTCGACACCGACTTCATCGACCTGTACCAGATCCATCGCTTCGACGGGCGCACACCGATCGAAGAGACTATCGACGCGCTGAACGACCTCGTGCGCGCCGGCAAAGTGCGCTACCTCGGCGCGTCCAGCATGTTCGCGTGGCAGATGGCGAAGTACCTGTTCACGCAGGACGCGCGCCACGCAGCGCGCTTCGTCACGATGCAGAACCACTACAACCTGATCTATCGCGAAGAAGAGCGCGAAATGAATCCGCTGTGTGCCGATCAGAAAGTGGGGCTGATTCCGTGGAGCCCGCTCGCGCGCGGCTATCTCGCTCGCGACAAGGAAACGTTGAAGACGACGACGCGGGCGAACTCCGATGAATTCACCAAGATGCTGTACCGGCGAGAATCGGACTTCGACATCGTGCAGCGAAACGCCGATACGGCAGCGCGCATCGGCGTGAAGCCGGCGCAGACCGCGCTCGCGTGGCTGCTCGGCAAACCGGGCGTCGTTGCGCCGATCATCGGCGCATCGAAGCTGCCGCAACTCGAAGACGCCATCGCCGCCGTCGACGTCGAACTGTCGACCGACGACGTGAAGCAGCTCGAAGCGCTATACGAACCGCACGCCGTCGCCGGCCACGCATGAACCGATTCATCCATCGCACTGAGGTACTCAGATGACCCGTTCCGATCGAATTCAACAGGCCGCCCAGCGCTACATCGACAACAACACGTTCGCCGGCATCGAGTGGCTGGTGCAGCGCCGCGGCGAAGACATCGCGCGGGGCCAGGTCGGTTACGCCGATACCGCGAAGAAACCCATTCCGAAGAACGCGCTCTATCGCATTTATTCGATGACGAAGCCCGTCACCTCGGTAGTAGCCCTGATCCTGATCGAGCAAGGCAAGCTGCGGCTGTACGACTTTTTGCCGCAGTTCGACAAGCGCTTTGCGCAGATGACGGTGCTCGGCGCCGACGGTTCGATCGCCCCGGCGCAACGGCCGATCACCGTCGAAGATCTGATCACGCATCGCGCCGGTTTCACGTACGAATTCATTCCGGGCTGCCAGATCGCCCAGTACTACCAGCGCGCGGAAATCAGCAGCGACGGCAAAGTGTCGCTCGACGAAATGATGCGGCGCCTCTCCGAACAGCCGATCGCGTTCCAGCCCGGAACCCAGTGGCGCTACAGCGTGGCAACGGACGTGCTCGCGCATGTCTGCGAGAAAGCCTCGGGCCGCGGTATCGACGAGCTGATGAAGGAATACCTCTTCGATCCGCTCGGCATGAACGACACCGCGTACTTCGTGCCGGCAGAGAAGCGCAATCGGCTGTTGCCTGTTTTCGGTATCACCGACATCACCGATCTCGCGCCGCTGAAGCCGCGGCCGCAGGAGCTGACGCCGTCCGATGTCGAAGAGATGTATCCGTCCAACATGCCGGGAACCTTCCGGCGCGGCGGCCACGGCCTGTTCTCCACCACCGACGACTACGCGAAGTTCGCGCGCATGCTGCTGAACGGAAAGACACCCGACGGTAAAACGATCCTGTCGCGCAAAATGATCGAAGCGATGCGCGCAAACCGGCTTCCGGCATCGCAACTGCCGATCGCGATCGGCCCTAACGCGATGGGCGGCTACGGCTGGGGACTCGGCGTTCGCGTGATGCTGGACGTGGGTCAAGCGTCGAGCCTCACCGGCGACGGCGAACTCGGCTGGGCCGGCGCCGCATCGACGTATTTCTGGGTGGATCCGAAGGAAGAACTGACCGGCGTGATCATGTCGCAGTACCTCGGTTCGCTGCTGCCGATGAATGACGACATCCGCGTCGCTGCTTACCAGATGATCGACTGACTCTGACCGTGTGCGCCAACGACTGCACTGAGCGGCAGTTCCGTGACGAGATCATAGAACTGGTTGGCGCATCTACTAGAACCGCACCGATCCCGGGGAACAGGAAATGAGCCACTCGCCTTCCGAAAACGCCATCACCGTCATTCGAGGCGGCACGGTCATCGACGGTACCGGTGCTCCGCGGTATCGGGCCGACGTCGCCCTTCAAAAAGATCGAATCGTCGCGATTGGCGAGGGACTGAAGGGCGATCGCTACCTCGATGCCACAGACCGCGTCGTCGCGCCGGGATTCATCGACATCCACACGCATTACGACGCGCAGGTGTTCTGGGATCCCGCGCTCACGCCGTCCTGCTATCACGGCGTAACGACGGTCGTGGCCGGCAACTGCGGCTTCACCATCGTGCCGACCAAGCCGTCCGATCGCGGCCTGATCGCCGCCACCATGGAAAAAGTGGAGGACATGAACCCGGCGACGCTGAACGCCGGTATTCCATGGGAGTTCGAGACGTTCGGCGAATACCTGAAGACCGTCGGTGCGCGGGGCATGGCGCTGAACTTCGCTGCGTACATCGGCCATACGCCGTTGCGGTTGTACGTCATGGGTAACGAAGCGGCAGGACGGCCCGCGAATGCGCGCGAGATCGGCGAGATGAAACGCATCGTGCGCGAAGCGATGGAGCAAGGCGCAGCCGGGTTCGCGACCAGCTTTGCGATCACCCATCTCGGCGCGGACGGCAAGCCGATACCCAGCCGCTGGGCGGAACGCGAGGAAATCGAAGAGTTGTGCCGCGCGGTCGGTGAGACCGGCCGCGGCGTCATCGGCGTGAACGGCGGCACCAACCTTTCGCTGGCCGACTGTTACGACCTGCAACCCGAAATCGGCGTGCCGTTTACGTACACCGCGCTGCTCACCACGCCGCAGGGCTTCCACCTCAAGGGCATTGCCGTTCACAAGGCCGGTTGCCAACGGGGTGCGGACGTGTGGCCGCAGGTGTCGTGTCGGCCGCTGACGTTCGCGCAGACGATGGTCGAGCCGTTCACCTTCAACACGTGCAGCGTGTTCGCGGAGCTGATGCCGAAGTCGCTCGACGAACGCCGCGCCGCGTACGCAGATCCGCAGTGGCGACGGCGTGCGCGCGCCGCCTGGGATGCCGGCGACGGTCTGCCGCCGAACTGGAACAACCTCGCGATCATGGACGCGCCGAACAATCGTGCGGCCGAAGGCAAACGCGTGCTCGATCTCGCGAGCGAGCAGAACGTGGAACCGTTCGACAAGCTGATCGAACTCACGCTTGCCGAGCCGGACCTGAACATCCGCATCAAGACCGTCATCGCGAACGACGACGAAGACGGCATTGCGATGCTGCTCACCTCCGACCACTGCACGCTCGGGCTTTCCGATGCGGGCGCACACGTCGGTCAACTGTGCGATGCGGTGATGTCCACCGACCTGCTCGGTGGGTGGGTGCGCGACCGCGGTGTACTCACGCTGGAACAGGCCGTGAACAAGCTGACGAAAGTGCAGGCAGATCTGTTCAAGTTCACCGATCGCGGTGAGCTGCGCGTCGGTGCGTTTGCGGACGTGGTCGTGTTCGATCCGGCGACCATCGCGCCCGGACCCGTACGCCGCGTTCGCGATTTCCCGGCCGACGGCGAACGCTTGAACGCCGACCAACCGACTGGCGTACACGCGGTGTTCGTCAACGGCTCGCAGATCGTCGAGGACGGTGCGCTGTTGGACGCTGCGCTCTCGCAGCGACCCGGTCGGTTGGTAGCGCCCGCTTAGCGTTTCCGACCGCGGCGAGCACCCCAACGGTCCGACTCGCCCGCGGTGTCGGCGCTATTCGTATCCCGGCGCCGGCTGCCACAAGCTGAACACCGTTCCATCCGGATCGGCGCACACGGCGTTCGGCCCGGATGGATACGTGTTGCGCGAGCGCACGGTGCCGCCCAGCTCCGCGACGCGCGCTGCGGCTGCATCGATGTCGTCAACGCGGAAGTACACGTTCGGCAATTCGGCCGGACCGCTGGCGCTCAGACCGAGCGGGAACTGCGTGTTGGCCACGTGGCCGCCCTCTTCGACCTCCCAGCCGAACAGCGCACCGTAGAACCGCTTCGCCCGCGTCAGATCTTTCACCGGCAACGTGAAGTAGCCCAATTCGTTCG
The DNA here is from genome assembly GCA_963787045.1 of uncultured Gammaproteobacteria bacterium. Lineage (GTDB taxonomy): Bacteria > Pseudomonadota > Gammaproteobacteria > Pseudomonadales > Azotimanducaceae > DATJGR01. The sequence continues at coordinate 108,481 of CAWBBR010000016.1, forward strand.
GCATCGTCTGCTCCCGCAGGTGAACACGGATCGAACGATGCCACGCACTGCCTGAATGCGCTTGAAGAAATGTTCCCTGCCGTGCAGATGGTCAGCCAACGTCGCCTTGGCTAAGCTCCGGGCTCCACCCTTCGCGTCCACATACCATGCAGAACATCGCGTTAGAGAACGGCCCCGTGCGCATCGTCGGCGCGCTCGACGTCGATCGGCGGCAGACCGGCATCGTGCCGCGCCGGTTGCCGAACTGGACGCGGCCGCAGGTGCCGCTGTTCATGGAGATCATGGTGACGATGCCGTCAGGCGTGCGGTTCGAGTTCGCAACCACGTCGCGGCGCATCGAACTCGACGTGCTGCCGACGCGCATCGAAATATCGAAGCCGCCTGCTCCCGCCATGTTCGATCTCGTCATCGACGGCAAAGATGTCCGCAGCGTCGGCACGGAATGCGGCGACAGACTGAAGATCAATCTCGCCGATCGCGGCAAGGCCACGCGCGTGCGCGGCGACGCGGGCACGGTCGCGTTCACCGATCTGCCGGCAGGTCTCAAACACTGCGAACTGTGGTTGCCCGCCAACGCGATTCTCGAGGTGCGCGGCTTGCGCATCGACGACGGCGCGAAGATCGAAGCACCAAGCGCACGCGCGCCGACGCCGCTGGGTGCATCACGGCAGTTCGATCAGCCACTGCATGGAAGCGACGAGCCCGACGGGCACGTGGCCCGTCGTTGCCGCGCGCCTTGCAAACGTGGAATTGCTCAATCTCGGGCTCGGCGGCAATTGCCACCTCGATCAGTTCGTCGCGCGCACGATGCGCGACGAAGCACGCCGACGTGTTGAGCCTGAAGGTCGGCATCAACGTGGTGAACTGCGGATTCGCTGAAGGAGCGCACGTTCGCGCCGGCGCTGCACGGCTTCATCGACACCATCCGCGAAGGCAAGCCGAATACGCCGTTTCTGATCGCGTCGCCGATCTTCTGCCCGTCTGCGGAAGAGCGCCCCGGCCCGACGATTCCGGACGCGAGCGGCAAGTTCGTCACGCTGCCGGGACACGACGAGATCCGCAACGGCAGCCTGACGCTGCAGCAGATGCGCACGATCATCCGCGACGTCGTCGAAGGCCGCCGCAAGGCGGGCGATGCAAACCTGCATTATCTCGACGGGCTCGAGCTGTTCGGCGCCGCCGACGCGGCCGATCTGCCGGACGATCTGCACCCGAACGGCCCCGGCTATGAGCGGATGGGCCAACGATTCAACTCGGCCGCGTTCACAACCGGCGGACCGTTCGCAGATCGGCAAGTAGGCGAGTTCATGGCAGCGCGCAAACGACCTCCCAAGACCGCGGCGAAGGCCAAACGCGCTGCAACCCGCGCCGAAGGCTACTGGCCGAACCCGGAAACGATCGACAAAACGCGGCGGCGAACCGGCGCCGTTGAAATTCGTGCCGACCGGTGCGCTGGCCGAAGCGTACGACCGCGTGCTCGCGCTCACCGCAACGCTGCCGGGCGTGGAGCACACGCGCGCGTACGGCACGCCATGCATAAAAGTGCTCGGCAGGGTGATGGCGCGGCTACGGTCCGAGGCGGAAGGCGGCCTCGCGCTGGTCTGCGATTTCCCGGACCGCCACATGCTCATGCAGGTGGACCCGCAGGCGTTCTACGTCACCGACCACTATCTGAACTCGCCGATGGTGCTGATCAACCTCGCCGAAGTGCGCTGGGACGCGATGCCGGGGCTCATCGAAGCCGCGTGGCGCATGGTCGCGCCACAACGGCTGAGTCGACGAAGTACGACGCCGCTAAGCGTCGATGAAGGTGTAGTCCGCCGGATTCACGCGCCGCGTCTGATTCCAGAACTCGACCAGCGTGAACGGCCAGTTCTGCGTAACGCGGCCTTTCTCGTTCTTGTACCAGGTCGGCACGTTCGCCGCGCCCCACGCCATGTTGAGGTTGCCTTCGTCGATCATCTTGTTGAACTTGTCGTGTACGTCCTGCTTCGGGTCCAGTGCGGCGTGGCCTTCCTCGAGCAACGTGCGAATGCAGTTCAGGATGTAGCGCACCTCGCATTCGGAGAAGAACACGATGCTGCCGTTCACCACGATGTTGGTGTTTGGCCCATATAGGCAGAACAGATTCGGGAAGTTCGGAATCGTGATGCCCAGATACGCGCGCGGGTCGCCGTTCCACTGCTTTTGCAGATCGAGCACCGCCTTTGCCTTTCACCTGCATCGGCCACAGGAACTTGCTCGCGAGAAACCCGGTGCCGTAGATCAGCACGTCGGCGTCGTATTGCTTGCCGTCTGCCGTCTTCACGCCGGTGGCGTTGATCTCGGCGATCTTGTCGGTAACCAGTTTCACGTTGTCGCGGCGCAGCGCGCGGATCCAGTTGCCGTTGTCGAACAGGATGCGTTTGCCGCCCGGCGGATACTGCGGCGTGACTTTCGCGAGCAGTTCTTTGTCTTCACCGCACAGCTCTTCGAGAATCAGCGTGAACATCTTGCGCAGTTCGTCGTTCTCGGCGCTGATCGACAGCTTCTGATCGTTCCATGCCGGGTCTTTCTTCACCGCCGCGAGAATGCCCTCGGCCATCCGCCAGAACATCGCGAAGCGATACCACTTCGCGTAATACGGCACGTGGTTCAGCAGCCAGTGTTTTCCGTCGGGCACGTTGTCGTGGTACTCGGGCGTCATGCTGACCCACGGCGGCGTGCGCTGGAATATCACCACTTCCTTCGCTTCTTTCGCCACTTCCGGCGCGAACTGAAACGCGCTGGCGCCGGTGCCGATCACCAGCACGCGCTTGCCCTTGAGGTCGTGCTGGTGCTCCCACTCGGTGGAATGGAACGAGATGCCTTTGAATTTGTCCTGCCCCGGAATGTCGGGCCACTTCGGGCGGTTCAACTGGCCCACCGCACTGATCACCGCGTTCGCGGTCAACGTCTCCTGCTTGCCGTCGCGCTCGACGGTGACGCGCCACAACGCTTTCGCGTCGTCGTACACGCAGGTTTTCACTTCGGTGTTGAAGCGGATGTGTTTGCGCAGCTCGTAGTCGTCGGCCGTCTTGTCGAAGTACTGCCGCAACACTTCCTGCTTCGAATAGAACTGCGGCCAGTCGTTCGGCCGGAAGCTGTACGAGTACGTGTGGTTCGGACTGTCGACGCGGCAGCCCGGATAGGTGTTCTGATACCAGGTGCCGCCGACGTTCGCGTGGCGTTCGAGTGATCTCGAACGGGATGCCCGCTTCCTGCAGACGGATGCCGGCCAGCAGCCCCGACATGCCGGAACCGACGATCAGCACTTTGAACTTCCCGCGCGCCGCGGCCGATACCTTCTGCAACTCGGGCACGCCGTACGGGTCGCCGTCGTCCATCGACAGTTCGGCCGTCAGAAACTCTTCGTAATCGCTATCGACGGTGGTGCCGATTACGAAATTGACCATTTCGTGAACGTGCGCGTTGGGCGCCGGCGGCAGCTTGTGCCCGCCGTCGCGAAATTTGCGCAACGCATCGAACGCGATGCCGCGGATCGTCTCCTGTTGCGCCTCGGTGATGCCGCCTTGCGCGTCGCCGAAGAACGCGTTGGTCGGACGGATCTCGCCGCGGATGAGGCTCAGGTCGCCGGTGATGTGCACCAGCGCCGCCATCAGCGTCGGAATGTGCGCCTCTTTCAAGGCCTTGCGGATGATTGCGTCGTCGTTCGTGACGGGCGCGAGTTCGTTCAGTTTTGCAGCAGCCATACCACTCTTCCCCAATTGCTCGAGAGGCTATTTAGCGGAACTGACCGCGGCGATGCAATCCGTATCAATACGGTGCGTCTTCAGCGGGCCGTGCCCGGTTGCGGCGGCAGGCGCAGCCACGCTTCGGCCGCCGCCCGGTCGCGGAACACGCGCATCTCCGACGCGTCGGCGCCGGTTCGGTATCCCTGAAACACGCGCGCCAGCCCATACGTGGTATCGGTCGGCGCGATCACGGCCACCTTCCGGCCCGGCAACCGCGCAACTTCGCCGCTCGCCATCGCCAGGTCCGACACCACCTTCGAATCCACCGCCACTTCCACCCACTGCGGAGATGTCGACGATCGCGCGCGTGCACGCCTGCACGGTCGGATCGGCCGACGCGGCCGCGGCGTGCGCGCGCAGCTCCGCTTCGTGGATGTGGCCGCTGATCGTCGTCACCACGAGACTTTGACGTGCATCGATTCGGTACGTAATCGGCATTCCCGCTCCGTGGGTTCGGCCCGCGCCAAATAGATTAACGAAAGTCACTCACTACCCTACAATCTCGCCCCTTTGCCGCGGCCGACCCGCTGGTACCCGCATTGCTGTCGAAGCTGCTGCCCCCGCAACAATTTTCCAAAGATCCGGTCGTCGATCGCTCGTTGCGGCATTCGATCTTCGACGGTATCACCTACTCGGTGATGACGGGTTCTGCCGAAAGTTATTTTTCGGCGTTCGCCATTCTGCTGAAAGCCACCACAGCGCAAGTCGGTCTGGTTGCGTCGCTGCCGCCGCTGCTCGCGTCGTTCATGCAGCTGTTCTCTGCATGGCTCGGCCGGCGCACCGGTCATCGCCGGCAGATCATCGTATTCGGCGCACTGGTACAAGCAAGCACGCTGGTGCCGTTGACGCTGCTGCCGCTGCTGTTTCCGGACGACGCGGTGCTGCTGCTGTTGATCTCTTCCATCGTGTACTACGCCGGCCCGAATCTCGGCTCCCCTCAGTGGAGCAGTTTGATGGGCGACATCGTCCCCGAAGCGCGCCGCGGCCGTTTCTTCGCGCTGCGCACGCAGCTCGCGAGCGTCGCGAGCTTTCTCGCGCTGATCGCGGGCGGATTGATTCTCGAGTTCTTCGACTCGATCGGGCGTGACGTACTGGGGTTTCGTCGTGGTGTTCGCGATCGCGTGTCTCGCGCGCTTTCAGTCGGCGTATCACCTGTCGCAGATCCACGACCCGCCGGGACACGTTGCGTCGCTCGAATCGCCGTGGCACATCGATCTGTGGCGCGCGATCCGTTCCACCGACCTCGTGCCGTTCTCGCTGTTCTTCGCGAGCATGCAGTTCGCCGTGGGCATCGCGTCGCCGTTCTTCACGCTGTACATGCTGCGCGATCTGAAGTTCAGCTATGCGCAGTTCATGATCAACTCCGCGGCATCGGTGCTGTTGCAGTTCCTCACGCTGAACCGGTGGGGCCGCCTCAGCGATCTGTTCGGAAACCGGCTGATCCTGATCACCACCGGCGCGATCATCCCGATCATGCCCACGCTGTGGCTGTTTTCGACGAACTACTACTACCTGCTCGGCGTGCAATGCGTGAGCGGGCTGGTGTGGGCCGGGTTCAGCCTGAGCGCGTCGAACTTCGTCTTCGACCTGACGCCGCCGGAACGCCGCGCCACGTTGATGGCTGCGCACAACGTGCTCGCCGCACTCGCCGTGTTCGTCGGCGCAGTCATCGGCGGCTACCTCGGCACGCACCTTCCCAACGAAATCACTCTGTTCGGCAATACGTTCAGCTGGCTGAGCGCGCTGTACGGCGTGTTTCTGCTGTCGGGCTTCATGCGGCTTGCTCGTCGCGATCGGGTTCCTGCCGCGGCTGCGCGAAGTGCGACAGGTTCGGCCGATGTCGATGACCGGACTCATCTTCCGCGTCACGCGCGTCGGGCCGGTGTCGGGAATGATCTTCGAAATCGTCGGTACGCTGCGCCGCAGAATGAACGACGACGATTGACCGCGGGGTTGACAGCCTCCCGGCCGATTGAGACGTTACACCAACTTTCGCGCGCGGAATTTCGCAATAGCAACGCGCCCCCTCACGATCCTGGCAGCGCTCGCCATTTGCGCGACGGCCAGTTGCGCACGCGCCAGAGAACTGTGGGAACTTCCCTGGATCGAGGTTCGCAGTCCCCACTTCGTGATCGTCAATGTCGACGGATCTCCGGTTCGTACCTTCACGCTGAAGCAGCCTTTTGCAGGCCGACGACCGTGGTCGCGCCGGTGGCGCCGTCGTCGCTCGCGGCACAACTGGCTCAGTTTCTGATCGTCCGAGGTGCCGGACGAAGCAAAGCCCTATGTCGACGCGGCGATCGCGCTCGACCCGCGCAACGGCGCGGCGTTGGTTGCATTGGGCGATCTGCACACATTCGCTGGTCGCTTCGACGAAGCGCAGCGGTACTACGAACAAGCCATCGCCGCAGACCCGAAGAACGCATATCACGAGCTCGCTTACGGCGAGTTCTTCCTCGCGAAAGCCAATGCCGGTGGCGATGCTGAGACAATTGCCAACAATCTGATCGAGGCGCGTCGACGCTTTGCCCGGAGTGACGCGCTTGATCCCACCGTGCCGGAAACACTCGCAATGAACGGGGCGACGTACCTTTTTCCAGGGCAGTCGATCGACAAAGGTATCGCGTCCCTGGTCGCCGCGCGGGAGATGCTGCCGTCGCAGTTCGAAATCACGAGCTGCTCGCGCGCGCCTATGCGATGGGCGACCAGAAAGAAAAAGCGATCAAACTCCTGCGCACCTCGCTCGCGATGGCGCGAGGTGGACGACGCCGATACCCAGGCCGCGCGCAAACTGCTCGAGGAATGGTCGCCCGAGCACCGAGACGAGCCCGGTGAAGACGCTGCCGCTTCGCGCGGCAGGTGAAGCCGCCACGAGGACCTCGAAATCTGGCGAGCGGCCGTATCCTTTCGCCCGCGCCATTCGTTAATGTCCAAAAGCCCGAGAGGTGAGCGACATGACGGACTCCGATTCGAATCCCGCGTTTGCTGTCCAGTCCGACGTGCGCGGCCCATGGCGGCGCTACCTCGATGCTCTCGCACCGCTACGTCCCGGCCTTCACAGATATTGCTGCCGGCTGACCGGCAACGTCTGGGACGGCGAAGACCTGATGCAGGACGCATTGCTGCGCGTGTTCGGGTTGCTCGGCAAGATCGATCGCGATCTCGAGAACCCGAAGGCCTACTTCATCCGCACCGCTACTCACTTGTGGATCGACCAGCAACGTCGGCTCGCGCTGCATCGACAGTGGCAGTCGAGCGTCGGCGACGCCGACGATGGAGCGGCCGCTGCAGAACAGCACGTCGAACTGCGGCAGGCGGCCAGCGCATTGCTGAAACGTCTGCCGCCGCGCGAACGCGCTGCGGTATTGATGCGGGAAGTACTCGACTCTGTCGGCCAAGGATTCCGCGTCGCTGCTGCAGATGACGGAAGGCGCCGTGAAAGCCGCGCTGCATCGCGGCCGAGAGAAGCTGCAGGCTGAGGACGCCAACGAGCCTGCCGGGCCGGTGCCGTCGCCTGCACTCGTCGATCGCTTTCTTCAGGCGCTGTCCACTCAAGACATGGCGACGATGCAGGCGATCTGTTCGAGCGACCTCTCGGTCGAACTGGTCGGCGGTGCGCGCATCGACGACTTCGAAGACAGCAAGACGTTCTTCGGTCACGCGCACATGGTGTTCCCGCCGGAGTACGCGGAACTCGCGCGTCTCATGGTCATGGGAACGGATCCGCACTGGCGCGCGTGCGACTACCGCGGCGAACGCATCGTGCTCGGTTTCCGCACGTTCGACGGTGTGGACGGCTTGAACGAAATCCACCGCATCGACGAACTCGACGGCAAGATCGCGCGCGTACGGTGCTACTGCTTCGCGCCCGATACGCTCGCGACGGTCGCCGAAGAGCTCGGCGTGCCGGCGCATCGCAAACCGTACCGGAGCCCGTAACCCAGGTCGACGCGAGCCGCGATCAAGTCGCGGCGAAACGCGCGATCCGGTGCGCGTCGCCTGCGGTGCGCCAGAGCCGGTACGTCGCGGCCACCGCCACGAACGCGAGGCCGGCCGTCATGCCGGACCAGAAACCGTAGATGCCGAGCGGCTTCCACGATAGCCAGCCGAAACCGAGCCAGCACGCGATCGGCACCGCGACGATCCAATAGCCGAACAGCGCGATCCACATCGGCACCTGCGTGTCTTTGTAGCCGCGCAACGCACCGATCGCGACCACCTGGGTGTCGTCCGCGAGTTGATACGCGGCGACGAAGATCACCACCGTCGCCGCGAGCGCCGTCACCTGCGGATCGGTGCTGAACAGCGCGACCACGAAGAATCGGCCGAGCAGCAGTAACGTACCGACGACGACGGCGAACAAGGCCGCCGTGCGCAGCGCGACGAGCGCCGCCAGGCGCGCTCGATCGAAGTCGTTGGCGCCGACGTTGAAACCGACGCGGATGGTGGTCGCCATGCCGAGCGCCAGCGGCACCATGAACGTCATGCCGTTCAGGTTACCGACGATCTGGTGCGACGCGAGCGTTTCCGGACCCAAGCGTCCGATCAACAACCCCATCAGCGAAAAAGCGAATACCTCGGCGAACCCGGTGGCGCCGATCGGCAGACCGATGACGAAGAAGCGCTGCAGCACCGACCACTTCGGCCACGAGAATTTCGCGAACAAGCCTGTGACGCGCACGAACGGCAGGCGCGTGACCAGCAGCATGCCGAAGAACTCCGCCCACCAGAGAATCGCCGACGCCCATCCGCAGCCGACGCCGCCCATCTGCGGTACGCCCCAGTGGCCGTACATGAACGCGTAGTTCAGGGGCCACTTCAGAATCAGCGCGGCGAGCGCCATGTACATGGCCGGCTTGGTGTGTCCCATGCCCTCGCACAAATAGCGGACCAGAAAGTAACCGAGCAGCGGAAACGCACCCCAACTCGTTGCGAGCATGTAACCGATGGCGATCTCTCGCGTATGAGGCTCGATGCCGAGCCCGGTGTACACGAAGCCGACGTTGCGCCAGAACAGCGTCAACACCAGCGACGCCAGCGCGACGATCCAGAATCCCTGCCGCACGATTTCGCCGACCTCGCCGACGCGACCTGCCCCGCGCAACTGCGCGATGATCGGCGTGGCCGCCAGCACGAAGCCGCTGACGAGAAACTGCGACGGCCACAACACGTTCAGGCCGAGCGCGATCCCGGCCAGATCGGGCGCAGACAGATGCCCCGCCATGATCGTGTCCATGACGCCTTGTGCCATCTGCAGCAACTGCGCCGCCATCAACGGCAGCGCAAGCCGCACCAGCGTGCGGAACTCTTCGGCCGACGCGCTCACGATCGAACGCTCTAAAAAGGGGCGCGCATTCTGGCCGCTCCCTGTCGGCTCGGCAAGAGTGCTGGCATGCTTGCGTCGACAACTCCAACGGAAAGATCCAATGGCGCAGCCCGATACCCGCGCATTCGTACCCGACGATTTCGACGTGCCGCAGCAGTTGATCCACGCGTCGTTCCGGCTCGAGCCGCTCGGCGCGCAGCACAACGAACGCGACTATGCGGCGTGGACCGGCAGCATGGACCACATCAAAGCAACGCCGGGTTTCGTCGGCGCACCGTGGCCGCACGCGATGAGCCTCGCCGAGAACCACGGCGATCTGACGAAGCACGCCGACGACTTCGTCGGGCGGCGCGGCTTCACGTACACCGTGCTCGACGACACGAACGACGTCATCGGCTGCGTCTACATCTATCCCGGCCGCACGGAACAATTCGACGTACGCGTAACGTCATGGGTGCGCGCGGATCGTGCCGAACTCGACCGCGTGCTGCAGCGAGCTGTTTCGCAGTGGCTCGCGAATCGCTGGCCGTTCGCCTCCATCGACTACGCGGAGCGACCCGTCACCTGACGCTGTATCCGCGCGCGCTGAGGCACGCCGCCAGCGCGCGTTGATAGTCCTCGCGCTTGTGCGCCCACGAGGATTCGTCTACACCGCCTTGCGGTTTCACCGGGTCGAAGCCGGTCTCGTTGACCGACCACGCGTGGCATTCGTACCGATCGGTCGACTCCTGCGTGTCGGACTGACCCCGCATCGGGTACACGAACAGTTCTGACGCCGGCGTTGCAACGCTGACGGTCTCGGTGGGTGGCGGCTGCGTGACCACATAACCCTGAGCTTGCGGCTGCCATGTGTAGTACACGTCGTTTGCGTAGAAGTACGGAAAGCCGCCGATCCAGAACGTGCTGTAGTACGGCGGCAGGAACGGCACCACCACGCCGATCGGCGGCGTCACCACGATGAAGTGCGTGCCGTTCTGGTGATACCAGCTGCCCTGGTGGTAGTAATACGGACCGGTGCGATACGGAATGGCCGTTGCGCCGCGCGGCGGTCCGTCGAACGCACGACCCGGCGCCGGGTAGTACCCGGCGCGGTCGTAGTGCGCGGGCGCCCGCCCTTCTTCCGCACGGACCGACGCCGCCTCCATTCCGATCGCAACGACGATCAGCAGCGTCGCGAACCTCGCGATCGATCGCATCGTTGTAGTCATGGCGAACTCCCAACTACTGCACGGTGTAGCCGCGCCCTTCGAGACACGCGCTCATCGCGCGACGATAGGTTCCTGCCTCCGCATCCAGTCGCGCCTGGCGAGCCGACGCATTCGCGTCGTATTGGCTCTGCAGTTGCGCCGATGCCGCCTGTTGCGACGACTCGACGGCAGACCCCAACACGGCACCGGCCATCGCGCCGGCAACCGCGCCCTCGCCTTCGTTGTGTGGCGATCCGACGATCGCACCGATGACGGCACCGGAAGCCGCGCCGGCCGCGATTGGCGCGCCCGACGGTTCCTGAGATCTGACGACCACGCGCTGGGGCGGCTGCAGGTTCATCTGGCTGGGATCGAAGCCGCTCTGCTTCACTGCCCAGAGATAGCACTCGTAACGATCGCGGTCCTGTTGGGCCACGCTCTGACCCGCGCTCGGATAGAAGACGACTTCGGTGAAAGAAGCCGTCGATTCGACCGGCGGGGGCGGCGGCTCGCTCCCGGCGGCCGCACAACCCGTCGCCAGGATGGCGCCAACGACCAGAAGAAGCCCGATTCGTGTCTTCATCGCGGCACTCCCAACGATCGACCGTTCGTCATTGTTTACGACAGCGCCTGTGTCGAATCGTTAGCGCTGCTGTTCTACAAACGGTTTGTCGTGTGCCGGTGAACTCAATGGAGGAATTTCACGAACAGGGTCGAGTCTGATCAGGCGCTTGTTGCACAACTACGTATGTTCAGGAGATGAATCATGATCAGCAGGAAGTTCAGCAGTTCCGTTGCAGCCGTGCTCTGTTCCGCCAGCGCGATGACGTACGCGGCAGAGCCCGGCCCCTACATCGAAGGCAGCATGGGCGAATCGACGATCAAGGCGTCGACGAAGTTCGCGGACGACGAAGGCGCGGTGGACACGTTCCACATGACGAAAGACGAAACCGCCTACAAGGCGTCGATTGGCTACAACCTGACGCCGTGGCTCGGTGTCGAAGGCGGCTACGTCGACTTCGGCAATCCGACGGACCACGCCAATCTGCCGACGTTCGGCCGTGTCGACGGCACGGTCGATGCCACGGGTTGGGAAGGATTCGTCGTCGGCTCACTGCCGCTCGGACCCATCGACCTGTTCGCCAAAGTCGGCGCGATCGAGTCTGACATCCGCTTCAAGGCGCACAGCGAAGAGTTCGACGCGCGCCGATCCGAAGACGAGAGCAATGGCGAATTCGCGTACGGCGGCGGCGCGGCGTACGAATTCGGAAAGTTCGCGCTGCGGGCAGAGGTCGAAACCTACAACGCCAACAAGCTCGACGACATGCACTTGATCACCGCGGGCCTCACGTACCACATCTGATCCACGCCCCGGCAGACTCACGGACGTGCCTACCGTCCGCGAGTCATTGCGACCCTGGTCCCTGCGCCTCGGGCGCGCTGACCACGTCGCCGCCCAGCACCAGGTACAGCAACGCGGTGTCGAGATAGCGCTGGCTCTCGGCGCGCGCGATGCCGAGACGCGCCTGCAGATAGATGCGCTGCGTCACGAGGATCTGCAGAAAGCTCGCCTGCCCTGATTCATAGCTCTGCTGCGTCAACTCGAGCGATGCGCGCGACGATTCCAGTGCGGCCTGCTGTGCTTCCACCGCCTCTGCGTCGTGTTGCAGCGCGTTCAGCGCATCGGCCACTTCGCCGAACGCTTGCAGCACGGTCTGCCGATACTGCGCGAGCGTCGCCGCAAACGTATCGACCGCGGCGCGGCGCTCCGCGCGCAACGTGCCGCCGTGAAAGAGCGGCGCCGTCAGCCCTGCCGCAATCGACCATACGTCGCTGTTGGCGCTGAACAGATCTCCACTGGTGCCGGCCGTGGTCGTCCACGAACCGCTGAGCGTCAGGCTCGGATAGAGCGCGGCCGTCGCGACGCCGACCGCCGCGCTTGCGGCGCGCAGCTGCGCTTCGGCCGCGAAAATGTCGGGCCGCGCGCGCACCAGATCCGACGGCAGCGTCAGCGGCAGATCGGTCGGCAGCGTCATGCTCGCGAAGCGAAACTCCGGCGGCGCCCAATCCGCAGGATAACGTCCGACCAGAACCGCGAGCTGGTGGCGTGCCACGTCGAACTGCTGGCGCAGCGGCGGCAACAGCGCGCGGTCGCTGGCCAATTGGCCCTCTGCGGCGAGCACGTCGGTCCCTGCCGATTTGCCCGCCGCTTCGGAGATCTGCACGAGCTGCAGGTTGTGTTCGTCCACCGCAATGATGTCCTGCGCGGCGGCGAGTTCCTCCAACGCGCTCGCCATGTTGATGGCGGCCGTGACCACATCGCCGGTCAGCGACAGATACGTCGAACCGACGATGCCGCGCTGAAAGTCGACCAGCGCCGCCTCTTGTTCGACGCGCCGCCGCGTGCCGCCGAAAACGTCCGTGGCCAAGCTGATCGCGCCGCCCACGTCGTAGAGATTTCTGACCGAACCGCCGCCGGTGCGCGTCAGCCCGCCGCTGTTGCCGCGCGACGTCGACGCGCCGAGGTCCACTTGCGGATACAGCGCGCCACGCGTCGCGGCCAGCGTCTCGGAGGCGGCCGACAGCGTCGCATGCGCGGCCTCGAGCGTCGGGCTGCCGCGCAACGCGAGATCGACCGTGTCGTTCAGCGGCGTCGACGCAAACGCGCGCCACCACTGCGCCGCGGGCACCGAACCCGGCTGCAGCGTCTGCTGCGGCTGTCCGTCGCCGGCGCCGGGCAACGTCATCTGCGTCTGATCGTATCGGTCGACGTCCGGCGCGGCCGGCTGCGTGAAATTCGGCCCCACCGCGCAACCGCCGACGAGCACGACAATCGGCAGCAGCCAACGAATACGTAAAGGCGCGACACTATTCGTAGCGCAGCGCCTCGATCGGATTCGAGACGCGCCGCCTTGCGCGCCGGGTAGTAGCCGAAGAAGATGCCGACGGCGGCGGAGAACAGGAAGCCGACCGAGATCGCGGCCAGGGAGATCGGCGTCGGCCAGCCGGCGACGATCGGAGATCGCTTCGGACGATCAGCGACGCCGAAGACGATGCCGGCGATGCCGCCGGTGACGCTCAGGAACACCGCCTCGGCGAGAAACTGCAGCAGCACGTGCAGGCGGCGCGCGCCGATCGCCATGCGCAGGCCGATCTCGCGCGTGCGCTCGGTCACCGAGACCAGCAGGATGTTCATGATGCCGATGCCGCCGACCAGCAGCGAGATCGAGGCGACCGACGGCGAGCAGCAGCGCCATGATGCTGGCTGCTGCCTTCCGCGGCGCTCGGCGATCTGGCTGAGGTTGCGCACGGAGAAGTCGTCGAGATCGCCCGGCCGGATGCGATGCCGGCGCACCAGCATCGTCGGTCACCTGGGCGATCGCCGCCTGGACGCTCGCGGCTGTCGCGCGCCTGGACGATAGATCGCGTTCACGAAGCCGGTGAGGCGCGGCTGCGATGCCGTAGGGATTCGGGCTCGCGGCGGTACAGATCGCGTTCGTCGCGCGGTCGGCTGCGGTCGGCGCGGCGACGCCGAGGACCTTGCGCTTCGCCGGTGGTGAACGGAATCATGACCAGATCGTCCTGGTCCTGCCCAATCGCCGATCTGCCCTTTGCGCCGCGAGCAGCCCGATCACGCGCAGCGGCACGCCCTTGACCAGGATGACGGCGCCGATCGGGTTGTCGCGCTGGCGCGAACAGCTGGTGATAGACGGTCTGGCCGAGCACCACGACGAGCGCGGCGCTCGGTCGTCCTCGTCCGCTGATGCCGCGGCCCGGCGCGCGATCTGCCAGTTGGTGATCGGCGGATAGTTGGCGGTGACGCCCTGGATGTCGGTCGTCCAGTTCTGATCGCCGAACTGCGACCTGGCCCTGCTGCCGGATCAGATAGCTGACCTGCGCGACCGACGGCGCCTCGCGCCGGATCGCCTCGGCATCGGCGACGGTCAGCGTCGATGCGCTGCCGAACCCGCCGCGCACGCCGCCGCTCGGTGACCGCGCCCGGCAGCGACCACGAGCAGGTTGGTGCCGAGGCTCTCGATCTGCTTGCGCACGGCCTCGTTGGCGCCCTGACCGACCGCCACCATCGCGATCAGCGCCGCGACGCCGATGAAGACGCCGAGCATGGTCAGCGCCGAGCGCATCTTGTTGCGCGCGAGCGCCTGCAGCGCCGCGCCGGCGATCATCAGCGCGAACGCCGCAGCCGGTGCCGTGAATCAGCGCGTGGCACCGGCCGACATCGGGCGCCTCGCCATTGCGCTCGCGGTGCGATGTCGCGATCGGCGTCCGGCGTTCGCGCCGCGGCACTCGAATCGCGGCGCTCGTCGGACACGATCCCGCCGTCGCGCATGGTGATCACGCGATCGGCATAGGCGGCGATGTCCGGCTCGTGCGTGACGACGACGATGGTGACGCCCTGCTCGCGGTTGAGCGCACCAGCGTCTCCATGATCTCGTGCGAGGTGCGGGTGTCGAGATTGCCGGTCGGCTCGTCGGCCAGCAGCAGGCTCGGCGAATTGATCAGCGCGCGCGCGATCGCGACGCGCTGCTGCTGGCCGCCGGAGAGCTGCGCCGGGCGTGTTGCCGCGCGCGATCGCCGAGCCCGAGCAGCTCGAGCGCCTGCGCGCGCGCGCTCGAGCCGCGCTCCGTAGCGCGCGGCGGTGCGTCGCTCGAATAGAACAGCGGCAACGCCGACGTTCTCGAGCGCGCTGGTGCGCGCCAGCAGGTTGAAGCTCTGGAACACGAAGCCGATGCGCTCGCTGCGGATGCGCGCGAGTTCCGGTTCCGGAAGCTGCGCGACATCGACGCCTTCGAACAGATAGCGGCCGCGCGGTGGGCCGATCGAGGCAACCGAGGATCGACATCAGCGTCGACTTGCCCGAGCCCGACGAGCCCATGATGGCGACGAACTCGCCGCGCTCGATCGACAGGTTCACGCCGCGCAGCGCGTGCACGTCGACGTCGCCGACGTGATAGGTCCGCGTGAGGTCCTGCACTTCGATGACGGTGTCGGTCATGATCGGCTAGAAGCGCGGCATGCGCGGCGTGCCTGTCCGCCCGGCACACCGCCGCCCGGCGGCGCCGCCGGACTCGGCGCCGGCCACGCCGAGCACGATCGGTATCACCTTCCGTCAGCTGAGCCGCCGACGACTTCGGTGAACGCATCGTCGTCCAGCCCGACCTGCGATCGGCACGCGCAGCCGGCTGGCCGTCCTCCAACACGCCAGACCGCGCGCTGCGCCTTATCCTTCTTGTTGGACTCCGCAGCTGCGGCGCGCTGCCTTCGCGATCGCTGGCGGCGTATAGCGCAACGCCTGATTCGGCACGCGCATCACGTTCGTCGCGCTCGTGCGGTAACGACGCGACCGCGGCGGTCATGCCCGGCTTCAAGAGCAGCTTCGGATTCGGCACGCCGACGACGACGTCGTAGGTGATGACGTTCTGTACGCTTTGCGGCGCCTGCCGCACTTGCGTGACGGTGCCGGTGAACGTCTCGTCCGGGATACGCCTCGACGGTGAACAGCACCTTGTTGCCGACCGCGACGTCGCCGATGTCGCTTTCGCTGACGTTGGTGTCGACCTGCATCTGCGTGAGATCGGTTGCGATCAGAAACAGCGTCGGCGTCTGGAAGCTGGCGGCCACGGTTTGGCCCTGCGTGACGTTGCGCGACACCACGGTGCCGTTCACCGGCGAGATGATGTTCGTGTAGTCGAGGTTGACCTTCGCGGAATTGAGCGACGCAACGCGCTGCGCGATCGTGCTCTCGTCGAGCGCCACCTGCGCCTGTGCCTGCTGCCACGCGTTCAGCGCCGTGTCGACGGTTTCCTGCGACACGATGCGGCGGTTCAACAGATCGAGGTCACGGTCGTAGATGGTCTTTGCGAAGGCCAGGTTCGCCTGATCCTTCGCGAGCTGCGCGCGCGCCGTGCCGAGCGCCGCGCTCTCCTGATCGACGATCGACTGATACGGGCGCGGATCGATCTTCGCGCACAGCTGCCCGGCTTTGACTTCGCGTGTTGAAGTCGCAGAGCAGATCCTGCAGCACACCGGACACGTACGTGCCGACCTGAACGGTCGTCATCGGGTTGACGGTGCCGCTGGCGGTGACGGTGCGTTGCACGTCGCCGCGCGTCACGGTGCCGGTGAGATAGTGCGGCGCCGCGGTGCGGTGCATCCACCAATAGCCGGCCGCCGCGATGAGCGACGACCGCCACTAACGGCGAAGATGGCCAGGCGCGTCCTGCGCCGCTTGGGACGCAACCGGGCGGCCAGCGGCGGGCGTTCGGTATCGGTTCGCGCCGCGCCGGTCGTGGCCTGATCGGGGTCTACCATTTATTCTCTATTCTCCGTCTCGCATGGCGGCAGCGGTCATCCGGGCACCGGATGACATTCATACGCGATCGCCGGGGGAATCCGTTGATCCTGCCGACTCGTCAGCCTCTTCGGCTAGCGCTTAGAGGGCTGCGCTGCCGGAGAAGTTGCGACAGAAGTTGCGACGAGAGTTCCGATCGCAATATGGAGGCACCACCTTTGGACCGGTCCGACCCGACACAGCGTCGCGTCTTCTTCGAGCTCCACAGCGACCTACCGCGCGAGGGTCCGGGCAATCGCGCCAGCACCGCGCGCGCCGCGCAACTGATGGGCACCTTGCCGCGCGGCCGCTGCTGGTCGACGTCGGCTGCGGGCCGGGTGCGCAGACGCTCGACCTCGCCCAGCTGTTGCCGGATGCGCGCATCGTCGCAATCGATGCGCACAAGCCGTTCCTCGAGGAACTGCGGCGCCGCATCGACGCGGCCGGCGCCGGCGATCGCATCGAGGCGCGCTTCGGCGACATGCGCGCGCTGCCGTTCGAGCCCGACAGCATCGATGTACTGTGGTGCGAAGGCGCCGCGTACGTCATCGGCGTACCCGCCGCGCTGGCGGCATGGACGCCGCTCTTGAAGCCGCGGCGGACGGATCGCGCTGACGGAACCGGTGTGGCTCAGGACCGACCCACCGCGACGCAGCGCGACGCAACTGGGACGCGTATCCGGCGATGACCGACGTCGCCGGCTGCCGCGCGATCATCGCGCGCGCCGGATTGAAACTGTTGGGCGATTTCGCGTTGCCGGAAGCCGGCGTGGTGGGATCACTACTAGGGCCACTCGAAGCGCGCACCAGACAGCTCCGCGCGAAGTACTCCGGCGACGCGGCCGCAGCGATCGTGCTGCAGAGCGCCGAAGACGAGGTGGAGGCATATCGGCAATACTCCTCGTACTTCGGTTATCAGTTCTTCGTCATGGAGAAACCCGCATGAAGCCGCTACACCTGCTCTCCGGTCCGACACCTAACGGCCGCAAAGCGGCGATCATGCTGCACGAGTGCGGCCTCGACTACGAAGCGACCTTCATCGACATTCTCGCGGGCGATCAGTTGGCGCCGGATTTCCTCGCGCTCAATCCGAACAACAAACACCCGGTGCTGATCGATGCCGAAGGTCCCGGCAACGCGCCGATCACCGTGTGGGAATCAGGCGCGATCCTGATGTACCTCGCGGAGAAATGCGGGCAACTCATTCCTTCGGACGCACGCCGCCGCATCGAGACGCTGAAGTGGCTGTTCTTTCAGGTGGCGAATCAAGGACCGTATGCGGGCCAGTACGCGCACTTCGCGTTCTATGCCAAAGAGGAACACCGCTACCCGTACGCCATCGCGCGCTACAGAAACGAAATCGATCGGCAGATGCGCATCATGAACGCCCACCTGGAGCACCACGAATGGTTCGCCGACGAATACTCGATCGCCGACATCGCGCTGCTGCCGTACGTCGCATCGATGGCCCTGGCGCGCGACACCGACTTGTCGCATTTACGACGCTGGAAGAATCAGTTGCTCGCGCGCGAGCCGGTGCGCACCGGCATGGCGTTCATGGAAGACAAGGTGCAGAAGCAGACGATCGCCGGCGGCATGCAGGGATTCGACGACGAACATCGCTCGGTGCTGTTCGGCGAACGCCAATACAAGACGAGGCGCTGACATGAGAATCGAAGTGAACGGCGCGCGGATTTCTTCGACGTCGAAGGCGCCAAGTTCGTGCCGGACGGTAAGACGATGCGCGAAAAGCCGACGCTGCTGCTGCTTCACGGCGGGCCCGGATTCGATCATTCCGGCTTCAAGCCGGCGTTCTCCCAGTTCACCGACATCGCGCAGGTGATCTACCTCGATCATCGCGGCAACGGCCGCAGCGATCGCGAGCCGCAGGAGCGCTGGAACCTCCCGCAATGGGGCGACGACATCTTCGATTTCTGTCGCGCTCTCGAAATCGAAAAACCGATCGTGCTCGGGCAATCGTTCGGCGGCATGGTGGCGATGTCGTATGCCACTCGCCATCCCGATCATCCCGGCAAACTGATCCTGTCGAGCACGGCCGCGACCATGGGGTTGCGCGCGGAGCGCAGCATCGCGAAGTTCGCCGAGCGCGGCGGCGCGGCGATCGGCGAAATGGCCCGACGACTCTACGAAGGGGGCATCGACGATCCGGACTTCGCGCAGCAGTGGATGATCGCAGGCGATGCCGGTATACAACACGCAGCCCGCGCCGGACAAAGACTCGACCGCCCGGGCGATCATGGGTTTCGAAGTGCTGAAGCACTTCTTCAGGCGCAACGGCGAGATCTGGTCGTTCGACATGCTGCGCGACCTCGCGCGCATCCGCTGCTGGACGCTCGTGATGGGCGGCGAGGAAGATCCGATCACGCCGATCGAATGCCAGCAGGACATCGCCGAGGCGATTCCGCGTGAATGGCTCATCTACCAGCGTTACGCCGGCGCAGGTCACGGCGTATTTCGCGACGACCCCGCCGCGTACGACGCGATTCGAAGGTTCATACTGCTATGACTCCTGCTGCGGTACTCTGTCGTTCATGACCACATTCGCACACGCACCTGCAACGATTCGCATCGGCGACAAAGAGGTCAACCGTGTCGGCTTCGGCGCCATGCAGTTCCCCGGACCATGCGTGTGGGGCGAGCCGCAGGATCCCGACGCGCCCGCGCCGTGCTTCGCCGCGTCGTCGAACTCGGCATCCGGCTGATCGACACGTCGTGGTACTACGGCCCGCACGTCTCGAACCGCTTCATCGTCGAGACGCTGCACCCTTACCCGAAGTACCTCGTGATCGCGACGAAGCTCGGCGGCGGCGCACACCGGACAAGGGCTGGGCGCCGGCGCTCACTCCGGAGGCGCTGCCGCAAGGCTGCGAGGAGGACCTTCGCGGCCTGCGGCTCGAGCGCGTCGATGTCGTTCACCTTCGCTAGATTCCGCCGACGTCCCGTTCCGCGAGTCGCTCGACGCGATGATCGCGCTGCCAGAACGAAGGCAAGATCCGCCATCTCGCGCTCAGCAACGTGACGCTGGCGCAGCTCCAGGACGCGATGGCGCGGACGCCGATCGTCGGCGTCCAGAACCTCTACAACGTCGCGCCGGCGAGACGCGCCTCGCCGGCCTTCCGCACGTGCTGGTGAAGGATCAGGAGGCGATCGTCGACCTCTGCGCCGCCCACGGCCTCGCGTTCTTGCCGTTCTTCCCGCTCGCGCTCCCCGGGGCAGGTCGACGGCTCGCCGGCGCTCACGGCGATCGCGGAGCGACGCGGGGCGCCGCAGGCGCAGCTCGCCATCGCGTGGCTGCTCGCGCGATCGCCCGCGATGTTGCCGATCCCCGGCACCAGGTCCGTGCGCATCTCGAAGAGAACTGGGCCGCGCGCCAACTCGTACTCACAGCCGACGAGATTGCGACCATCACGCGCGCTCGCGCGTAACCGTCAGCCCGGCTCCTGACTGCGCGCGAGGTCTTCTTTCAACGTCCGCGCGCCGCGCATGCAGCAATACACGGCAACCAGTGCGAACGACAGCGAGAACAACAGCGACCAGCGCAGCGATTCGACGCCGAGCGACGTATAGGTGTTGAGCAGATCCGACAGGATGCCGACGAATCCCGGCCCCAGCCCCATCCCGATGATGTTCAGCACGAACAACATGATCGACGCTGCGACCGCGCGCATGCGCAGTCCGACCAATCCCTGCGTCAGCGAAAACACCGGCGCCAACCAGTACGAGCCGAGAAAGTTCGGAATCGGCCATCACCCAGAACGCGAGCCAGGGATCGCTCGTTAGATAGCAGTACGCCTGGAACGGCAGCCACGCAAGGGTCGTCCACGCCGGCAGCCACATGTACCAGCGCACGTCGCGGCGTCCCATGCGGTCGCCGTACCACCCGCCCGCGAACGTGCCAATGACGCTGGCGAATCCGAGCCAGAACAACGCGGTGCCGATCTGGCTGCTCGACAATCCGTGCGTACGTTCGAACATCGGCGGAATCCACGCGCCGGCGCCGTAACTGACGAACGCCTGGAAACCCGCGCTCATCGACAGCCAGCGGAAACTCGGCCGTTCCCACAACAACCGAAACACGGCGCCGATCGGCGGTGTCGCGCCGGCATCGACGCGCACCGGCTCCGATACGCCGCGCGGCGGTTCCTGCAACGTCATCCGAACGATCAACGCGAGCAGCAGTCCCGGCAGACCGACGATCATGAACGCGGTGCGCCAGTCGAATGCGTCGTTGATCCAGCCGCCCGCCAGCGCGCCGATCATCGAGCCGACCGGAATGCCCAGCGCATAGATGCCGAGCGCGGTGGCGCGACGGTGTTGCGGAAACATGTCGGAGATCATCGAGTGCGACGGCGGACTGCCGCCCGCCTCGCCAACGGCTACACCGATGCGCGCCAGCAACAGATACGCGTAGCTGTGAGCGAGTCCGCACAAGGCCGTGGCGGCGCTCCAGATCGACAGACACACGACGAGGATGTTGCGTCGATTGCCTTTGTCGGCGAGCCGCGCGATCGGAATGCCGAGGCCGGTATAGAACACCGCGAACGCCAATCCGCCGAGCAGGCCGAGCGCGGTGTCGGAGATCTGCAGATCTTCCTTGATCGACTGCGCGAGCAGCGCGAGCACCGATCGGTCGATGAAGTTGAAGACGTAAACGACGAACAACACGCCGAGCGCATACCACTGGTATGCGGTGCTGAACGACTTCTCCCGGCCGGCGACCGTCACTTCCGCCATCCACCCTCCTCTCGCAACTGCGCCCCGACCGGATGGTAGCATCGACCGCACGCAACAAACGGTAGACGGCAGTGAGTTGGCAGGACGAGATCGACGAGCTGGCGCGGCGTAAACGACTCGCCGAACAGATGGGCGGACCGGAAGGCATCGCGCGTCAGCGTTCGCGCGGCAAGCTGACCGTTCGCGAGCGCATCGACGCGCTCGCCGATCCAGACAGCTTTCGCGAATTCATGGGTCTCGCGGGCGATGCCGAGTACGCCGGCGCCGAGCTCGCCGCATTCACGCCGAAGCCGCTGGTGGAAGGCGCTTGTCTCGTCGACGGCCGCAAGCTGATCGTCACCGCCGGCGACTTCACCGTGCGCGGCGGGTCTGCCGGCACCCGCGGCGGACTCGGCCAGGAATCCGCATCGAACGTGCGCGCGCGCGAATGGCGCATCCCCTACGTGCGGCTGCTGGACGCGGCCGGCGGCAGCGTGCGTTCGTTCGAAACGATGGGCCGCACGTATCTGCCCGACGGCAACATCTGGAGCGCGATCGACGTCGAACTGCTGAGCTGCGTGCCGGTGGTCTCGGCCGTGATGGGTTCCGTCGCGGGCCTGCCGGCGATCAACGCCTGCCTCGCGCACTTCAATGTGATGGTGAAGGACAAGAGCCAGCTGTTCCCGGGCGGACCGCCGGTGGTGAAGGCGGCGCTCGGCTACGACATCACGAAGGAAGACCTCGGCGGCGATCACATCCACGTGAAAGTGAGCGGCAGCGTCGACAACCTCGCCGACGACGAAGCGGACGCGTTCGCACTGATCCGGCAGTTCCTCTCGTACCTGCCGAGCAACGTCTGGGAGCTGGCGCCGCGCGGCGATACCGCGACGATGTCAATCGTCGCGACGACAAGCTGCTATCGCTGATCCCGCGCAATCCGCGGCAGATTTACGACCCGAAGGCGATGATCCGGCTGGTGGTCGATCGCGATTCGTTCTTCGAGATCGCCCCGCTCTACGGCCGTTCGCGCATCACCGGGCTGGCGCGGCTGAACGGCTATCCGGTCGGCGTGATGGCCAACAATCCGAGACACCATGGCGGCGCCACCGACGTTGCCGCGGGCAACAAGGTGATGCGGCTGATCCAGCTGTGCGACACGTTCCACCTGCCGCTGATCTCGTTCGCCGACGAGCCCGGCTTCATGGTCGGGCTCGAGTCCGAGAAGCAGGGCATCGAGCGCGCCGGCGCGCGGCTGGTTGCGATGACGAACCAGAGCCGGATGCCGTGGATCACGGTCGTCATCGGCCGCCTGTACGGCGTCGCCGGCCAGTGCCACCACCGACCGAGCGGGATGTTCCGCCGCTACGCGTGGCCGTCGGCGAACTGGGGCTCGATGCACATCGCCGGCGGCGCGAGCGCCGCCTACCGGCGCGAGATCGAGAACGCGCCCGATCCGGACAGGAAGCGCGCGGAGATCGAGGCGCGGCTGCGCGCCATCGCGTCGCCGTTCCGCACCGCCGAGGCGACCGGCCAGGACATCATCGATCCGCGCGAGACGCGCGCGCTGTTGTGCGAGTTCGTCGACGACGCGCAGCGCATTCTGCACTCGCAGCTCGGCCCGCCGCGGATTCCGTACCTGCCTTAGTTTTCCACACTGCTACGGCGGCGTGCGCATATCAGCCAGCTGATCAGTCAGCCAGATTTTCGACTCGACGGGTTCCGCGCCGGCGCAGCGGACAAGGTACGGTTTGCCCGACATGCTGCTCTTCGATGCAAGTGCGTCGATGAACTGCTCGGTGCTGGCCACCGCGCCGGTCGCCTGCAGCTTCCGCAGCAGGTGTGCCTTTGCTTCCGGCGCCGTATACCAGTCGCCATTCCGGTAGAACTCGCAACCGGACTGTTCGAGTCGCGACAGCAATGTGTCGATTTCGCCGCGTACCGGAGCGGGCGTCGAAGCGGCCAGGGCGGACTGCGACACCGCCAACAGCAGAACTATGGCGCCCAAAACACGCATCATGCATTTCCCCGGTTGCCACAATCGCAGAACAATCGCCTCGCCGCGGTCTGTTTCGACATCATACCTGGCGATTGGCAACGCGAGATTGCATGAACGCGACCACGATCGGTATCACCAGTTCCAGCACGAGCATCGCAATGAAGAACGGATCGGGCAGGCCGACGGCGGCAATCGAGACGATCCGCGCCAGACCGGCGACGAAGAACGTCGCAAGCAGGAAGTAAACGAAACGGCTCTTCCGCTCGATGTCCTTCACGCACCACAGCAGCGCCACGCCATATGCCGCAAACAGCGTGGCGTAGAACCGGTCTTCGCTGTCCATGGTCGCGTTCACCGGCACCGAACCGGGAATCGCGGCCGGACCGAACACGATGTGGATCGCCGCGATCGCGATGGCGATTACGCCAAACAGAGCGAGAAAGACCTGTAGCGATTTGCGCATCGTCAGCGGCCGGAATGACGATCATCGAACGCTCCGCGTTTTCACGAGCATACGGTCCGCCGCCGTCGCGCGGTAGCTCACGTCTCGATGCGCGTGCCTTGCGCGGATGCCAACTGCCATGCCCCGGAACCGGCGCGCGTGAAGACGTGCGTGTAGCGGCTGCGCGCCGCGAACGACGCGCCGTCTTCGAGTTTGAAACGCATCGCGGTGGCGCCGACCACGATCGCCACGTCGCCGTAGAAGCGCACGACGCAGTCCGCCGGATTCGTGTCGATCGCTTCGAAACGCGCCGCGCCGGACGCGACGAAGCCGATGAACGGCGCACGCCCGGTCACCGCGCCCTGGTTCACGTCGACGATCAGGAAATCGTCGGACAGCAACCGTTCGAGGCGTGCGGCGTCGGCGGCGAGCAATGCGGCGAAGAACGATCCGTCCGCCGCCAGTACGTCGGCCCGTTCCGCGGCGCTCATGGCGTTGCCAGCGTTTCGATGATGCCCGCCACCGCGGCCGGCATCGTGTGCACGGCGTCGTGCGGGCACGGCAGTTCGAAGTACAACCACTCCGTCGAGGCGCGCGCCTCGGCGACGTATCGGTCGAACAGACCGAGCGGCTGCACGGTACACGCGATGAACGAGCGGCGCGCCGACGGTGGGCCGGGGGCGTGCATCCGGTCGAACGCGGTCGCCATCGGCTGGCCGCACATGCGCGCTGCAAGATCCGCCGCGCGCTGGCCGGTCCAGCCCACCGACGCTTCGACGCTGAACATCGGCGGAATCAGGTGCGGCGTGCCGGCGTTTCGAGCAGCGGCGCGCGACGCATCCACGAAGTCCGCGCCGAGAATGTCGGCGAGCGATTCGCCGTGCCGGGGAACGAAGCCGTCGAGATACACCAGTTCCGCGATGCGCTCGCCGCATCGGTGCGCAACGCCGGTGATGACCGCGCCACCGTACGAATGGCCCACGAGCACGACGTCGCGCAGATCTTCCCTTTCGATCAACGCCGCCACGTCGTCGATGTGCGCATGCAGCCCGGTTTCGGGCGTTGCTTCGCGCGCGCGTTCCGCCATTCCGGGCAACGTCGGTACTTCCACGCGCAATCGGTTCGCCCGCAGCCGCGCCGCGACGTCGTCCCAATGCCAACCGCCGCACCAGCCGCCGTGCACCAGCACGCAAGGTCTCGTAGACGCCACCGCTCACCTCCTCTCGAACACTGTTCGTGACGGACACACGATTGCTCGAACACTGTTCTAGTGTCAAGATCGATGTTCGTATTTTGCTGTCGCGCACCTTTCAATGGCCCGCAAATCCGATTCCGCCAAGGCGAAAGGCCGCACCACGCTCACGCGAGAAGACGTAATCGCCGCCACTCAGCGTCTGCTCGACCGGGCCGGCGCAGAGGCGCTGTCGATGCGGATTCTGGCCCGCGAACTGGCGGTGAGCGTCTCCACGCTGTACTGGCACGTGCGCGACAAGCGCGAATTGCTGAAGCTGATGATCGACGACTCGCTGAGTGCGGTGCGCGTACCGGACGACGGCGACTGGCGGCATCGCCTCGCCGAATTTCTGCGACAAGGCCGCAACGTCTTGCGCGCCCGCCCGGTGTTGATCGGATTGATCTGGGGTTCCGGCTGGGAACTGGGTCCGCAAACGTTGCGCGTCACCAACGACGTGGTCGGGCTCGTTGCCGAAAGCGGCGTACCCGAAGACGAGGTCGCCGACGCTTACTTCATGGTGGTCGCGTTTCTGTTCGGTTTCGTCGCTATGGAGACGCTATCGCCCGACACGCCGGGATTCGCGGTATCCGGCGATACCGCTGACGCATCGCTTCCGCATCTGGCGCGCTATCGCCCCGCGGCCGACCTCGCGAGCATGGAGCGTCGTTTCGAGCGCGGCATAGCGCGAATCGTCAGCAGCCTCGCCCGGCCCCCTGACGCAACCGTTAGCGCGCGGTCACCGGCAACGCGTAAGCCACGAGCGAATCGCCCGCCTCGTCCGGCGACAACCAATGGCCGCCGGCGGCGATGACCACGAACTGACGCCCGTCGGAGACATAGCTCATCGGCACCGCGTTGCCGCTGCTCGGAAGCGCAGTCGCTCCAGAGTTCCTCGCCGCTTCCGATGTCGAACGCCCGGATCTCTTTGTCGAACGACGCAGCGATGAAGATCAGCCCGCTGGCGGTCACCATCGGG
The DNA here is from genome assembly GCA_963787045.1 of uncultured Gammaproteobacteria bacterium. Classification (GTDB taxonomy): domain Bacteria; phylum Pseudomonadota; class Gammaproteobacteria; order Pseudomonadales; family Azotimanducaceae; genus DATJGR01. The sequence continues at coordinate 134,497 of CAWBBR010000016.1, forward strand.
CCGCCCATCTCGATGCCGCCTTTCATCATCGACACCGGCCACGGCGCGAGTCCGCCCAACGTTCCGAACGGTTTCTGCCACAGAATTTCGCCGCTCTCGAGGTCGACCGCCGCCAGCGTGCTCCACGGCGGCGCGCTGCACGGCGCGCCGATCGGTGACAGCAGCGGCGTGATTTCCGCGCAGTACGGCGAACCGATCTGCGGCATCACCGTCGGGTTCGGACAGTCGGCGCGCGGCACCAGTTTCAATACCGCAGCGACGTGCTTGGTATTCACCACCATCACGTGACGCTGCGGATCGACGGCGGGCGTGCCCCAGTTGTTGCCGCCCGCCATGTTCGGATACACCACGGTGCCTTCGAGACTCGGCGGCGTGTAGATCGGTCCGGTTCTGAGCTGCGTCATCGCGTCGCGACAGCGTCCCTCGTCCCAGAACGTGAATCCCCACGCGTCGTCCGGCGTCATGCCGAGCTGGTGCAACGGCGTCGGCTTCAACGGAATCGGTTGCGTCGGACTCAGATATTCCCCCGGCACCGCGCCTTCCTGCGGCGCCGCGCGCTCCTCGATCGGAAACAGCGGCTTGCCGGTATCGCGGTCGAGTACGAACGTCAGGCCCATCTTCGTCACCTGCACCACCGCCGGGCGCACGACGCCGTCGATCTTCAGATCCACGAACGTCGGCTGCGCGGGCACGTCGTAGTCCCAGATGTCGTGATGCACCGTCTGGTAGTGCCACACCACGTGGCCGTCGGTCGCATCCAGTGCAACGACCGAACTCGAGTAGTAGTCGAGATCGCCGCCGCGATCGCCGCCGTAGTAGTCGGGCGACGAATTGCCGGTGGGCACGATCACCAGGTTGCGCTCGCGATCGACCGAGATCGTCGACCACACGTTGGTGGTGCCGGCAACGTAGTGGCCTTCCGAATCGAGCGCCGCCTTGCCCGGCGGCACCGGATTCCAGCCCCAACGGAATGCGCCGGTGCGAACGTCGTACGCGCGTACCACGCCGGACGGCGCGTCTTTGCGCTGACTGTCCGCCACCAGCGAACCGGTGACGACGATGTCGCCGAGAATGGCCGGCGCGCTGGTGATCGAATACTCCGCCGCGGCGTGCGCGCTCAAACCGACGTTGAGGTCGACCTCGCCGTTGTTGCCGAAGTCGGCGCAGCGTTGCCCCGTTGCACCGTCGAGCGCGACGATGCGGCCGTCGAGCGTGCCGAGCATGATGCGGTGATCGCACGGTTTGCCGGTCGGCTGCGGATCCTGCCAGCTGCTCACGCCGCGGCAGTTCGTCAACGGTTCCTGCGCCATGTCCACTTTCGGATCGAAGTGCCAACGCTCGGTGCCGTCGCGAGGATTCAGCGCGAACACGCGATCGAACGGCGTGCAGTAGTACAGCGTGTCGTCCACCACGATCGGCGTGACCATGAACGCAGACTTCGGCAACGCGCCTTCGAGCGTCTTCATCGACAGCATGTTGCCGGCCTGCCGCACATCGCCCGAGCGATGCACCCACGCCACTTCGAGATTTGCGACGTTCTGCGCGTTGATCTGCGTCGCAGTGCTGTGGTGTCCGCCGCCGGGTGCACCGCCATAAGACGGCCACGACAGCGTAGATGCGGCATCGTCTGCAACCGCCGGGCAGACGTAAATCAGGACGGCCAGAGCCGCCCAAACCAAACGACGCATGTGGGTCCCCCTCCCCTCGTTGGCGTCAACGCTAACGCATCGTCGCGGGAAAATCGCCCGGGTCGACCCGCGCCGGCTTTTTCAATACGCTCGACGGCAGTCGGCACGGGGAGCGTCGCGGTGAATCCATCAGGGCAGGCGTCAACGCCTCACAACGCTGCAACGTTGTCGACCAAGCTGTTCTACGGCTTCGGCGCGGTCGCGAACGGCGCGAAGAGCAATGGCTTCAACTACCTGCTGCTGTTTTTCTATAGCCAGGTGATCGGCTTGCCCCCTCAGTGGGTGTCGTTGGGGATCTTCGTCGCGCTGCTGGTCGATGCCATCGTCGATCCGTGGATCGGCTACATCTCGGACCACTGGCATTCGCGTTGGGGACGGCGCCACCCGCTGATGTACGCCGCGGGCTTCCGGTTGCGCTGGTGTACTACTTCCTGTGGTCGCCGCCGCAACTCAGCCCGGAAGCGATGGTCGCGTACTTCGTCTCGCTCGCGATCCTGATCCGCGTGCTGATCTCGTTTTACGAAATTCCGTCGACCGCGCTCGTTGCCGAACTCACCGACGACTACGACCAGCGCACGCAGTTCATGAGCTTCCGCTTCTTCTTCGGCTGGTGGGGCGGGCTGACGATGGCGGTGCTGGTGTATCTGTTCTTCCTGCCCGAGAGCCTCGGCGGCCTCGAGTACCGCGCGGGTTGGAGCCACTACGGTCTCGCCGCGTCGATCATCATCTTCGTGTCGATCTACGTGTCGAGCCTCGGCACGCACAAACACATCCCGTATCTGAAGCAGCCGCCCGCGCGCGCCCGCAAAGGCTTCATGCCGATGCTGAGCGAGTTCAGGGACACGTTGTCGAACCGTTCGTTCCTGATGCTGTTCCTGTCGGCGCTGTTCACCGCCGTGGCGGCCGGCATCGGCACCAGCCTCAGCATCTACTTCACGCGGCACTTCTGGGAACTGACCAGCACGCAGATCGGTTACATGCAATTGCCGTACTTCGCTTCCGCCGGAATCGCGCTGGTGCTCGCGCCGCTCGTGTCGCGCAGGATCGGCAAGAAACGCGCGGCGATCATCGTGACCTCGCTGTCGGTGCTGATGTCGCCGTTGCCGTACATCCTGCGCATGCTCGGCTGGTTTCCGGACAACGGCACACCGGCGCTGTATCCGCTCATCGTCGCGTTCAACTCGGTCGAAGTGACGTTCATCATCGCGTCCGGAATTCTGGTCTCGGCCATGATTGCCGACGTCGTCGAAGACAGCGAAGTGACCACCGGTCGACGCTCGGAAGGATTGTTCTTCGCCGCGAACAGCCTCGCGCAGAAAGCCGTCAACGGACTCGGGGTGATCGTCGCCGGACAGCTGCTCGCCTATGTGCACTTCCCGGTACAGGCAAAACTCGGCGAGGTGCCGCAGCAGACGCTGTTCGATCTCGCGTCGGTGTACATCCCGGCGCTGTGGGGTTTCTACTTCATCGCGATCGTGTTGATGGGCTTCTATCGCATCAATCGCACCGTCCACACAGAGAACCTGAGCAAGCTCGCCGCTTCGCGCAGGCAAGCCGCGGTCGGTGCGAAATGACGGCGCGATACGTGAACGCACGTGGCCGCCTGCTGCTCGCGTTGTTCGGATGGCTCGCACTCTCCGATACGCCGAGCGCGGCAACCGGTTCGTCGCAAAGCGATGCCGCCGATGCAATCGTCGAAGCGGCGCTGAAGGAAGGACCGTTCCCCGGCATTTCGGTCGCCATCGAACAGCACGGCGCCGTCGTCTACTCCAAGGGCTTCGGCTTCGCCGACCTCGAACGCCACACACCGGTTACGCCGGCGATGCGCTTTCCGGTCGGTTCGATCACGAAATCGTTCACGTGCCTGTCGATGATGCAACTGGTCGACAAAGGGGCGGTCGAGCTCGACAAACCGGCCGGTACCTACCTGCCGCAACTGCCGTCGCCATCGCGCGACGTGAAGGTGCGCAACCTGCTCAACCACACGTCGGGGATTCCGAACTACACGGATCTGCCCGAGTTTCCGATGGACAAGCCGGTCGCGCTCACCCGCGCGCAGATGCTCGGCTACTTCGCGGCGAAGCCGTTGCAGTTTCCGAGCGGCACGCGCTTCAGCTACACGAATTCGGGCACGTATCTTCTCGGCCTGATCATCGAGGCAAGCAGCGGTCAATCGTACGATCAGTACGTGACGACCCACGTGCTGAAACCGTTCGGTATGAGTCAGACCGGATTCGACGCGCACGACGACGGGTCCGCGGAACGCGCGCGCGGTTATCGAATGACGAGCGATGGATTTCAGCGCGCGCCGCTGTACGACTTCGAAGTGCCTTTCTCCGCGGGTTCGATCGTGTCGACCACCGGCGACCTGCTGAAGTACCGCGAAGGCGTGTTCGGACCGAACTCCGATGCGGCGGTGCGAAACCGGGTTCTGTCGCACGACCCGCTCGCCGGCGGTCAGCCCAATCCGTATGCGCTCGGTTGTCTGATCGAGACTGATCTCGACGGTCATCACAAGATCACCCACGCGGGCGACATCTTCGGTTTCGCGGCCGACTACGCTTACTACCCGGATGACGACCTGACGATCGCGATCCTCACCAACAGCGATTCCGCGCGGTTCCCGCCGATCACGATCGAACACCGGCTGGCGCGCGTGTTCCTCGGACTTGCGCCACCGAAGCTCGTCGATCTCGTCGTTCCTGCCGACATCGGCAATCGCCTCGCCGGCAACTACGCAGTGGGTGCGATCCGTTTCGGCGTCGATACGCTCGGATTCGTCTTCGCCGACGCGCACCTCGCGATGCGCATCGGCGGCGTCGACAGCGCCGGCCCGACGTTGCCGCTGCGTTATCAGGGCGACGGCCGTTTCGTTTCGGCCATAGACGACGAACACGTGCTCGTGTTCGAAACGCAATCCGGCGGCGCGGAGAAAGTCCTCATGCACTATTACGAAGGCGTCATCGACGCGACCAAGCCGGCACCATCACGCCAGAGTTCGTCAGGAGATCATTCATGAGCAACGAACCGTACGTCCTGATCACCGCCGACACGCACGCCGGCGGCAGCCACGCGCAGTACCGCGAATACCTGGATCCGAAGTATCGCGATGCATTCGATGCGTGGCGCGGCGGCTACAAGAATCCGGCGCAGGAGCACTACGGCAGCAAGAAGCTGCGCAACTGGGATCTCGCGATCCGCACCAACGACCAGAACAGCCAGGGCGTGGTCGGCGAGGTGGTCTTTCCGAATACCGTGCCGCCGTTTTTTCGCAAGAGCATCGTCACGGCGCAGCCGCCGCGACCGGAGCACTACGAGCAGGCTCTGGCCGGCATCCGCGCGCACAACCGCTGGCTGAAGGATTTCTGCGCGGAAGATCCGGTGCGCCGCGCCGGCATCGGCCTCATCCTGCCCAACGACCTCGATGAGGCGATCAGAGGATATCGAGTTCATCGCCGATGCGGGACTGCGCGGCGGCGTATTGTTGCCGCTGATTCCGCCGGACTGCGGCTGGCTGAAACCGTTGTACGATCCCGCGTGGGACCGCGTGTACGCCGCGATCCAGGACCACGACCTCGTCATGAACCAGCACTCGGGACAGGGCTCACCGAACTACGGCGAAGGTCCGGTGCCGGAAGCGCTGTGGATTTCCGAGGTGACGTTCTACTGCCAGACCGGGTTCCGCCATCTGCTGATGAGCGGCGCCTACGAGAAGTTTCCGAAGCTCAAATACATCCTTACCGAGTGCGGCTGCGCCTGGGTGGGCGACATGCTGAAAGCGCTCGACCGCATTCACATGGGCTTCGTGCACGGCGCCATCGGCGAGATGACGTACAAGGGCATGGAGTGGGTGCTGAAAGACAAGCCGAGCGAATACGCGGCGCGCAACTGCTGGTACGGCGCGAGCTTCCCGAGCACGGCCGATCTGAACGGCATCGACGCGATCGGCGAAGACCGCGTGTTGTGGGGCAACGACTATCCGCACTACGAAGGCACGTTCCCCTACAACCTCGAATCGCTGCGCCTGACCTTCGTCGGACATGTCCGAGACGCGGCGTCGCAAGGTGCTGGGCGAGAATGCGGCGAAGCTCTACAAGTTCGATCTGGAGAAGCTGACAGCCGCTCGCCGCGCAATACGGCCCGACGCCGGCGCAGGTGAGCACGCCGCTCGCGCGCGACGAGATCCCGCGCGATTCGACCTGTTACCTGTTCCAGAACGCGTTGACGGCGGTCTGATCGATGGCGCATGCCCGCCGGACATCGGCATCGTCGACACGATGATCGGCTTCCCGGCCGACGACTTCAAAATGTACGACTTCATCCGCGAGCAGTTGAAGGACAGCTCGGCGAAGTTCGATTTCCCGGTCGAATACATGTTCAAGAACGTGCCCAAGGAACTGTACGGCGCAGGCGATCCGATCTCGGTCACGCTGCACGAGATGGACCGGTTCGGCGTCGAAATCGGCTTGATCGGCGTCGGCGGCGACGTCAGCGCGCAAGGCGCTGAAGGAGCACCCCGACCGTTTCATCGCGCAGGGCTCGGTCGACCCCAACAAGGGCATGGACGGCGATCCGCGACATGGTGCGCCAGTACGAGGAGTATCGGCGTGCGCGTCGTTCGGCGCCTTCAACGCCGGGTTACAATCCGCAGGTCGGCATCGGCGACGCGAAGATGTATCCGATCTACGCCAAGTGCGTCGAGCTGGGCGTGCCGATCTTCTCCTGCGCCGGCGTGCCCGGGTCCGCGCTTGCCGATGTGGCCGCAGGAAGGTCGCGCTGATCGATCAGGTGATGTACGACTTTCCGGAACTGGTGTTCGTCACCCGGCACGGCTGCGAGCCGTGGGAAGACCTGGCCGTCAAGCTGATGCTCAAGTGGCCGAACCTGTACTATTCGACGTCGGCGTTCGCGCCGAAGCACTACCCCAAGGCGATCGTCGCTACGCCAACACGCGCGGCGCCGACAAGATCATCTACGCCGGCTACTTCCCGATGGGCCTGTCGCTCGAGCGGATCATGACCGACATGCGACGACGTGCCGTTCAAGGACGCAGGTGTGGCCGAAGTTCCTGCGCGACAACGCGCGCAAGGTGCTGAAGCTGGACGTCGCTCGATGATCGATCGGCGTCTGCCGCTTGCGGAACTGCATCTGCATCTCTACGGCACGATCCGCGCCGACGATTATCTGGAGCGCCTCGGTGCGCGCGCTGCGGCGATCGACTGGGGTTTCTACGAGAAGACCTACGAACGCGCATACGGTGACCGACCGCCGGTGCGCGACATCCTGGAACGACATCAGGCGGGCGATCCCGACGCGGCATCGGCGTTTCGGGATCTGTTCGTTTTCGGCAACGCGGACGCGGGAAATTTCCAGCGCTTTCAGGCGAAGTTCAATCTGCTGATCAACGGCAGCGAGTTGATGAATGCCGCCGCGGGACTGCACGCCGATCCGGTGCCACCGGTCGCCGAAGAGATCGACTTCTTCGTCACGCGCATGCTCGACGACCAGCGTCGCCAAGGCATCGGATACGCCGAGCAGCGCATGTTGTTCGGCGCCACTTTTCCGATCGATGTGATGCGCCGGCTTTCGTCGTCGATTCTCGAGCGCTATGCAGCGGCGACGCGCGATGGGTTCACCGCCCGCCTCGCGCTGGGACTGCCGCGCACCGATCCGTGGCCGTGTTTCGAACTGGTGAAGGAACTCGCGCTCGGCCCCTACGGCGAGTACGTCACCGGGGTCGACTTCTGCAACGTGGAAGAGGGTTTTCCGCCGAAACACAAACGCGAGTTCTTCGCCGCCGTGCACGACTGGAACGAACGCCATCCCGAACGCGCGCTGGCGATTCTGTACCACGTCGGCGAGAGCTTCACCGACAAGTCGCTCGAAAGCGCGGTGCGGTGGGTGCACGAAGCCGCCGAGTTCGGCGCGCATCGGCTCGGCCACGCGATCGCACTGGGCATCGATCCGGCGGTGTACGGCGCCCACGAGCGCCATGAATCGGTGGACGAGCGCCTCGATCAGATCGACTACGACCTGGCACACGCCGACGGATTGCGGTCGCGCGGCGTTCGCGTCGATGCAAATGCGTTGCGCAACGAACGCGACGAACTGCGTACGCGCGCGACCGACGCGCGCGTCGCGCATCGCTATGACGACGCCCGCGTCGCCGAGGTTCGGGCGCGCCAGGACTATGCGATGGCCTGCATTCGCAGAACCCGCGCGGTCATCGAGGTGTGCCCGACTTCGAACCTGCGCATCGGCGGCATCGCCGACCCGCTGCATCATCCGGTACACCGTTTCCTCGACGCCGGCGTGCCGTTCGTGGTCGCCAGCGACGATCCGGGCATCTTCGACACGACCGTGCGCGACGAGCTCGACTGGGTGACGCGCGAGGCGGGACTGGAGACTGGCGCGGTGGAAGACCTGATCGCGCGCGCCTGGCGATCGCGTTCGGAAGTGCTGACCGGACGCGAGCGTCCCTAACGAACCCTCTCTGCCGCGATCAGAACGTCGAGATCGCGAACGTCACGAACGCGCAAACCACCACCATCAGGACGAGCGCCAGCATGAACACCGCGTCGGCGACGCGCTCCACGGTGTGCATGCGCCTCACCGTGCGGGTTCGCAGCGCCCAGTAGGACAACAGGCAGGAGATCAGAAACAGGATCGAATCGGCGGCCAGCAGATCGTCGGCTATGGTGTCTGCTTTCTGAATCGTGATCACCACGCGCAGCAACCCGATGACCGTCAGACACACGCCCACCATCGCCGCCGACACCGACAGGATGTGGACGCTGATGTCCTCTTCGAGAAACTTGCTGTGCTCGCCGTCGTTCGCCATCTGCAATCAGTTCCTTCTCAATCCGCCCGCGGTTCCTGTACGCAAAACTCGTTTCCTTCCGGATCCAGCATCACCGTGAATGTCGCGTGCACGTCGCGCACCGACGCACCCAGACGCACGAGCCGGGCCACCTCGTCGACGCGCGAAGCGCAACGCAAATCCAGGTGAATCCGGTTCCTGCCGACTTTGCTCTGCCGCGTCAGCTGAAAGAACAGCGTCGGACCCGATCCGTCGAGCGCGACTGACGGATCGGTTTCCGGCGTGAGCCCGCGACTCGCCAGATCCGCCAGATCCTTCTCGCCATACGGCCGCACCGCGTAGTCGTCGAGCACGGCCGCCCAGAAGCGCGCGAGCGCCGGCGGATTCAGTGCATCGACAACGATTTCCTCGATTCGTGCCACGCGCGCGCTGCTCGTGTCCAACGACAGGCAATTGTTACAAATACCGGTAGTACTTGCCGTGGAGATTTTTTCAAAAGCCGCGCGACGGACCACGAACTGTGCGCCTTGTTGGAGAGGCACGACGATTGCTATCTTCGGTTGGGTCGTCGCCTTCGCGACGACTCATTCATGTTTTTACGGAGAGAGAGTCACCATGAAACTACGCTGGATCGCGTTTGCCTTGACGATTGTCGCGGGTCTTCCCTCAACATCCGCCTGGGCTGCGCAAGCAGCCGGAGACAAGTCCTTCAGCATTTCCGGAACCGGTGCGAGCGACAAGGACTTCGACAACAATACGTTCGGCACCACGGCCGAGTTGGGCTGGTTCCTGTCGAACGAACTCGAACTCGGGATTCGCCAGAGCGTCAACGTACTGGCACTCGACAACGCCGACGACCGGTGGTCCGGGGCGACGCGAGGCTTTGCCGGATTACCACTTCGGGCAAGGCTCGGTCGTTCCGTACCTCGGCGCCAACCTCGGCGGTAGTCTACGGCGAAGACGTGCACGACACCGGTGCCGCGGGGCTGGAGGGTGGTCTGAAGTTCTACGTGAAGGACAAGACCTTCATCGCGCTGCAGGTCGAGTACGACTGGTTTTTCGACAACTCCGACCAGATCGATAACCAGTTCGACGATGGCGCGTACTTCTACACCTTGGGTATCGGCTTCAACTTCTGACGCACCTTTTGATGCAAAAGCAGCTAACGTATGCGCAATGTTCAATTGCGCATACGTGCTGTGATCCCGACTCCGCGAACCGCCCGCCTCGTTCTCGTTTCCGACAGCGGTGCCTACGTCGGCGTGTTGCCGCCGGTCGCGGTCGCCACGCCGTGGTGGCAGGACATCGCACCGGTGGTGCACGCGGCGCGTCGAAGCACTACGGCATCGAGGTCGTCGTGCTGCGACTTGCTCGACGGCGAGCGACCACAACCGCCCGGCGGAGAAGTGACGTATCTCGCGCAGGTGGACGCCGCAGCTGCGAATCGAAGTGGCTGTCGCGCGAACCGTGGGGCGAACTGGACGAGCAACCCTTGCGTCACGCGTATGCGCGACCGGGTGGGCCCGACGCCGACCTCGCGTGGGCACGATCGGTACTCGAACGCCGCGGCTTGCGCGTGACCGCGCCGCCCGAACAGATCCGCACGTGGAATCTGTCCAGCGTTTGGCGCCTGCCGGTCGGCGGCGCGTACGCATGGCTCAAGGTGGTGCCGCCGTTCATGGTGCGCGAAGGACGACTGTTGACCGAACTCGCCGACGCGCCGGTGGCGACGGTGCTCGGCCACGACGGCGGCCGTTGCCTGCTCGCAGAGGTCTCGGGCACCGATCTGTACGACGCAACACGCGCTCAGCTGATCGACATGGTGACGCTGCTGGTCCGTCTGCAGCTGAGCTGGGTGGGGCGGCTCGACTCGCTGCTGGCGCTCGGCTTGCCGGACTGGCGCGGCGGCGCGTTGACGCGCGACATCGCCGAGGTGCTGCGCCGTACCTCGGCTGAACTCGCCAACGACGACGTTCAGGCGCTCGCTGCATTCGTGGACGGCCTGCCGCAACGTTTCAGCGCAATCGCGCGTTGCGGCATCCCCGACACGCTGGTGCACGGCGACTTTCATCCGGGCAACTTTCGCGGCGACGACACGACGCTGACGCTGCTCGACTGGGGCGACAGCGGCGTAGGCCATCCGCTGCTCGATCAATCCGCGTTCCTCGAACGCGTTCCGCCGGACTTCAACGACGAGGTTCGCGATCATTGGTCGCAGCGTTGGCGGGCGGCGTTTCCCGGCGCCGATCCAGAGACCGCCGCAGTTCTGCTGGCGCCGATCGCCGCGGCCCGGCGCGCCGCGATCTATCGACGCTTCCTCGACCACATCGAACCGGCCGAGCATCCGTACCACCGCACCGATCCCGCCGACTGGCTGCGAATCACCGCGGCGTTATTGCGCGACGCCGAGTCGCCGTGAAGCTCAGGCGGCGATCGTCTCGGTGCCGACCATGGCGGGACGCTCGGGGTCGACGAGGTAGCGCACGCCGGTATACGTGATCTTCGTCTGCGTGATCGTTGCCGGCAGCGGTTGGCGCAGCACCACGCGCGCGTCTCCGAACGCGGTGGCATCGAACGTTCGCAACACCGTTTCGCCGCGCTGCGCCCGGCCGATGACGTACTCCATTTCCTGATGCACGAGTCTGGTTTCGTTGCCGACGCGCGCGAGGTTCAGGTTCGGCGTATACAGCACGTCGCTTCCCGAGATGTAGTGCGGCCGTTCGAGCGTACCGTCGAGAATCGTCGCGCCTTCGAACTCCACTCGCCCAACGACGCCGTAGTAGCGCGTGTCGAGGGTGACGTCCGCCAGTTGCATCGGAGCGCCGAAGCGGTCGCGAAAGAACCGGCACGCCTTGTCGCTGTCGGTGAACGCGCCGACGCAATACGCGAGATAGTGGGTGCCGGCGCGCGAGTTGATGCGCAGCTCCGCCACGTTGAACGCACCGAGCGGGCTGTCGCGGTGGCGACGGATCACCAGCTGGCAATAGCTGGGAATCGATGGATGCAACGCTTTCGGCGTTACACCGAAACCCTGCTGAATGTCGATCTCGTACGTGAACGCGAGGATGTCGACGTTGTCGACCGAAAACGTTTCGGCGTCTGTGAACAGTTCAGTCACCTGCGCCGAACGCGGCAGATGATCGTCGGTATCGAGTTGTCCGAACAACGGCATGGTTCTGCTTCCTCCTCAGGCCGCGGCTTCGACGGCCGAGAATTTCGGCATCACTTTGCGCGCGAACAATTCGAGGCTCGCAAGCACGTCGGCCTGCGGAATCGTCTCGTTCGCGTTCAGCAGGAAGTTCACGCAATCGATGCCGGTGCTCTCCCACTCCTTCAACGTCGCAATCAACTGATCCGGATCGCCGATGCACATGCCGGGCGGCGTTTCGGCCGCAGTTCCGGGCGCGTTCGCCTGGCGGCGTACCTGCGGCAACAGGCCGAAACTCGCATACGACGGCGATGCATACACTTCGCGCGCCGATACGAGCTGCGATGCGAGATAGCCGAACGTGCCGAGCATTTTCAATCCGCTGGCTTTCGCGGCGTCCGGATTTTCGTGACAGTACATGAAGTTCACCGCGGCCACGGTATCGTTCACGAAATCGCCAACGGGCTCACACCGTCGCACGATGTCCTTGTATGCCTTTACCTTGCGCTCCTGCTCGGCGAAGCTGCCGAACGTCAGGCCGAGCGCACCGAGGCCGCGCTCTGCCGCATCGATCTCGGTGCCGGGGCTCGTTACAGCAACCCACATCGGCGGATGCGGCTTCTGGTACGGCTTCGGCAACACGGCGCGTTCCGGCATCGAGAAGTACGTGCCCTCGTATGCGAAGCGCTCTTGCGTCCACATCTTCGGCAGCACGCGCACGTATTCGTCCCACGTCGCTTTCGTCGTGTCCGGATTCGGCGCCGAAACCGCCGAGCTCGGTCCACGTCGCGCTGCGACCGGTGCCGACCTCGAGCCGTCCGCCCGACACGATGTCGAGCACCGCGCAGCGCTCGGCGATGCGGATCACCGGATTGATCTCCGGCACGCACACGTTGATGCCGTGACCGACGCGAATGCGTTTCGTCTGTGCGGCGATCGCGCTGAGGAATATCTCGGGCGCCGAGCAGTGCGAATACTCTTCGAGGAAGTGATGCTCGACGGCCCAGCAGTAGTCGTACCCCAGCTTGTCCGCGAAGATCGCCTGCTCGATGCAGTTGTCGTAGACGCGCTTTTCGGTGTCGCGATGCCACGGCCGCGGCACGCTGATTTCGTAGAAGATGCCGAATTTCATTCACGTACTCCCGTTTTGTCTTGATGAATTCCTATTGGGCCGACCGCTCGCGTTCGAGCGCATCGCTCAGTTCCGCATAGCTCGCGAAGCCGAGCTTCGCTTCGATCTGCTCGCGCCATACGCGATCGAACTCGGCAGAGATGTCGGCGGACAGCTCGTGCGTGTGTTCGCCGACTTTGCCTTTACGCACCTTCGCCGAGTCGCTGCCAGGCGGCAGTCCGATCACGCGCTCGCTGCGTTCCCGCATCAGCAGGTCGTCGAAGCGGTTCTTGTGCGCCAGCATGAAATCCAGCGACGACTGCCGGCAGACGATATCGAACAGCGCGTCGTCGAGTTCGATGCCGACGAACCGCGCGATTCTGCGCACGGTCGATTCGAAATCGCGCGTCATCCGCTCGTACGTCAGCAACAACACGCTCGGATTGCGGCGCTGCTCCCACCACGACGCGAGGTGGTGCCAATAGTCGCGTCGCGCGCCGGTTTTCACGTATTCCTGCGCACTGCGCTCGATCGGCACGCTGCCAGCCTCGAAGAACCAACCCTCCATGAACCGGAACGACGACACGAATGCGTCTTTCGGATCGCGGATGGAGAGCAGATAGCGGGCGCCTTTCGGCACCAGATCGTACGACAGATGGCTCTTGAAGCCGCGCGGTTTGCCGCGTTGCGGCGCTTCGAGATCGAGGCCGAGATCGTGCGCGGTCTCGATCCACGGCACGACGCGCGAGATGTCGTCGAAGTCCATGTCGCCACGCGTGCGCAAGCCGTGAAAAACCTGCTGCAGCCACGTCGTTCCGCATTTCCCGTACGGCGTGATGATGACGTCGTCCGGCCGTGGCTTGAACGCGAGCGCTCGCTGAATTCCCTCGGCCGTTCCCATGCCCACGCGACGCGTGGCGAACTCCTCGAAGGTTTTCGGGCGCGTGGCCGGAGTCGCTGCCATGTGGGATGTCTTGTTGGAGTTTGCGGTGAGTATACTCAAAGGCGAATCGGAGGCGGCACTGCGGGAGGGCAACCATGGCATTCAAAGGTCTCGATCACGTCGTCGTGCGCGTGAAGAATCTCGAAACGGCGATCGAGGGGTACAAGAAGATCCTCGGCGTGGAGCCGAAGCGCGCATCGTCGAGCGCGTTGAAGGCGGAGCAGGCGTTCTTCTACTTCGGCAACGGCACCTTTCTGGAGCTGATTCAGCCGACCGACGACAGCTCGCCGATCGCAGGATCGCTGAACAAGCTCGGTGAGGGGGTACACACGGTGGCGTTCGCCATCGACGATCGCGAAGCGACCGTCAAGGCGCTCACCGACAACTCGGTGCGCACGATCGGAGGCGCTTTCGTGCACCCCGCTTCCGCAAACGGCGTGCTGGTGCAGCTCAGCGAAAAGTAGCCGGCGCGTTCACTTCGCCGATTTGTCAGCAACGGCGGCGGCCGCAGCCAGCAGCGCTTCGCGCTGCGCGTTCGCCTGCGCGATGACCGCTTCGATTTCCGCCTTTCCAAACCCGAGCCGGCCCATGATCTCGGCGTTGCCTTCGCCGAGCGCTGGCGGCGGGCCCTTCACCGAACCGGGCGTAGCGCTGAGTCCGATCAGATTGCCGACCACTTTCGACGGGCCGATCACCGGCAGATCCATGTCGACGATGTACCCGTTGGCCGACGTTCTGCGGATCCGCCAACACGTCCATGTAGTCGCGCACGCGCTCGTAGATGATCTCGGGTTGCGTCGCGAGGAATTCGCTCCACTGCGCCGTGGTCTTCTTCGCGAACGCTTCCGCCATCCGCGCGCGTGATGCCTCCACGCTCTCCGGATCGCCCGCGTAGCCGATCCGCTTGCCGCCGGTGTTCCAGTGCGGATCGGCGGCAAGATCCGGCAACCCGGCGAAATCGCAGAACGCGAACCACGACTCGTCCGACATCGCCACCGCGAACAGGAAAGCCCCGCCGTCGCTCGTGCGATACACGCCGTACGGACTGAGGATGTTCGGATGGTGCGCGCCGGCCCGCGTCAACGACTTGACCGGTGATGATCGACTGCTGCAGCTCCCACATCTGCAGAAACAGCTGCGCGCCGAGCGACGAACTCTGCACCTGCTGACCGAGCCCGGTGCGTTCGCGTGCGAGCAGGCCCGTCATCACCGCCAGTGCAAATTGCATCGCGCCCGCGGTATCCGCAATCGCGGCGCCCGGCGGCAGCGCGGGACCGTCAGCGGTTCCGCTGATCGCGATGACGCCACCGCGCGCCTGTGCAGCGCCGTCCAGCATCGCCTTGTCCGCGTCGGGACCGAGCGGGCCGAACCCGTTCACGGACGCGTGCACCAGCTTCGGATGACGCGCATGCAGCGTCGCGAAATCGAGACCCATGCGTTTGAGCGCCGACGTGCGGAAGTTCGTCAGAAAGACGTCGCATTGGCCGAGCAGCCGTTCGACGACCCGCCGACCGAGTTCGGTGTTGTAGTCGATACAGACGCTGCGCTTGCCGCGATTCATCGAAATGAACTGCGAGCCCATCGCTTCCGGCGGCAACGTATTGTTCGCGCCGCGGTGATAGCGGCTGCCATCCCCAACCGGCGGTTCCACCTTGATGACTTCGGCGCCCATGTCGCCGAGGAACATCGCCGCACCTGGCCCCTGAATCGCCGTGGCCATCTCCAGCACCCGGATGCCGCTCAATGGTTCGGTCATTGCGCTGCCTCCGGACGAGCTACCGGCCAAACGTCGGGTACCGACGTGGCGAGCCAGCGGGCGATCGCCGCATTGACGTCGCGCGGCTTCTCCTGCGCCATCCAGTGGCCGGAGTAGACAACGGTTTCACTCAGGCGCCGGCAATACTTGCGCATCGGCTCGGCGAGCCGCGAGGTGATGCACTCGCAGGTGTAGTCGTATTGCGCGGCGATGAACAACACCGGCATGTCGAGGTATCCGCCGTTGACGGCGCGCGCAGCGTATGCCGCATTTGCTGCATGATTCATGTAGTACGAGTTCGGACCGAAGAAACCGTTGCGCGTCAGAGCGCTCGCGTACGCGCTGACGTCAGCTTCGGTGACTACGTCTTCGTCGCACGGCGCCGAAGGAATCTCACCGCCGCCGAACCAGCCGCGATTCTGCCGCACCATCGCGGTACCGGCGGGAAGTCCGAAGCTGCCCGGATCGCCTTTGCGGAACAGCAGCTTCGCGAGGTTGTAGGGGTTCGAATCCATCACCCGTGTCGAGCCGTCGAAGTCCTCCTGGTAATGCAGCTGGTATTCCCACTGCCCGGCCGGGTATTTGTCGGCCGGATAGATTTCGCGATTGACGAGTTCGAGGCACGGTTCGAGACCGCGTTCGAGCGTGTAGTACGGCACGCACAGATTTCCGACCGCAGCGCAGCGTTCCGGATGATGACTTGCGATGCTCCACACGACCGGGCTGCCCCAGTCGTGACCGATCCACACGGCGCGTTCGCGCCCCAACGAGTCGATCAAGGCGAGCATGTCGCCGACGATGTTCTGCATCGAGTACGCGTCGTGCGTGCGATGGACCGACGAGCGCCCATAGCCGCGCATGTCCGGCGCGATCGCGCGGAATCCGAGCGCCGCGAACGCGGGCAACTGATGCCGCCAGCTGATCGCCAGTTCCGGCCAACCGTGCACGAACACTAGCAACGGTCCGTCGGCGGGTCCCGCCGCGAGGTAGAACGTCGTATGCGAACCGGATTTGACGGCGTGCTCGGTAACGTCGAGTGAAAACATCGTTCGTCTCTGAATGGCTCGACCCGCATCCTGCCTCATCCGCGCGGCGCGGCACTAGTACCCTTCACGCCGCGTCGCTAACCTTGCAGGCCGCAGCCCTTATGCAGGAGAACGTCGTGAGCACGCTCAAACAAGTCGCCCCGGCTTTCTTGAAGATGGCGCATCAGATCGTCTGGTGTACGGTCGCGACCGTCGACAGCGACGGCCGTCCGCGTTCGCGCATCCTGCATCCGATCTGGCAATGGGACGGCCGCGAACTCATCGGCTGGATCGCGACCGGACCGACACCGACGAAGCGCGCGCATCTGAACGCGAGTGCGTACGTATCGTGCAATTACTGGACGCCGTCGCACGACACGTGCGTTGCGGAATGCCGCGCTAGTTGGGCATTCGACGACGACACGCGCAAGAAGGTGTGGCGGATGTTCAAAGAAGGTCCCGCGCCGGTCGGCTACGACCCCGCGATGATTCCGGGATGGGACTCGCCGACATCGCCGAACTTCGCGGCGCTCTGTCTCGAACCGTGGCGGCTGCGGGTGTTCCCCGGTACTGCGCTGATGGGCAAAGGCGGCGACGTGCTGACCTGGACCGAGTGATCCGCGGTCAGTCGGCCTTCGATCCCTTCGTCAGATATTGATGCAACTGTCGGTCGTGCCGGCTGGCGGCCGATAGCGGGCCTGGCCGCACCCATGGTTCCCACTTCGGCGGCGAGCCGATCGGTTTGTCGCCCATCACCGTGACGCGCTGGATGATCCGCTCCCCAACGAAGTCGTTCAGCACGAAGTGCTGCGTGCAGCGGTTGTCCCACATGGCGATGGTGCCTTCGGTCCAGCGATACCGCACCGTGAAGCGCGGATTCGAGACCCACTTCGTGAGATAGCGCAACAGCACGTCGCTTTCGGTGGCATTCATCTCGACGATGCGCCGCGTGAAATGTTCGTTCACGTACAGCGCGCGACGTCCGGTCAGCGGATGTACGCGCACCACCGGATGAACCGCCATCTTGTCCGGTCGGTTGTGCGGCAGCGCGTCGTGCAGCGCGGTGAGGCCGTCGCACAGATCGCGCATCGGCGCCGACAGTTCCTCATAAGCCGCGTACAGGCTCGCCCACATGGTGTCGCCGCCGGTCGGCGGACACTTCACCATCTTCAATACCGACAGCAGCGCCGGTTCGCTCTGAAACGTGATGTCGGTGTGCCACTCGTCGGCAACGCCGCCGTGGCTCGCGGCCAGTTCGAACAGTTCGTTGTGCGGGGTGAACGGATTCTTGAGATTCGGATGACCCTCCAACTGCGCCGAAGTGCCGGCCGAACGCCACGTGCTGATCGATCGTCAGAGTTCTGTCCCGGAAAGAACAGCACGAGGTGTTCGAGCAGCAGCGCGTTCGATCGCCGCGACGTCGGCGGCGCTGACGCGCGCGAGGTCGACACCGCGCACTTCGCCCCCCAACGCGCCCGCCAGGCGCTTCACGTCCCACTGCGTATCGTTGGCGCCGGCGTTCACGTCAGAACTGCTCGCCCGCGGCGCGGCGCCGCATCATGTCTTCCATGTTCAAGGTCATCGGCGCTTCGCGCGAAAGCACCGCGTCCACTCTGCCGCGGACGATGGGATCCCATGCGGGGTGAGGCAGGATGTAGAAACGATTCTCTTCGATCGATCGGAACACGATGTCCGCGACTTCTGCAGGCTGCTTGCCGGCGGCGAGCATGTTGCGCCCCATCTCCGCCATCATGCCGAGGTCGGCCGCGGCTTTCGATTGCGAGGTCCTTCGGCCGATTACGCTCGGCGTCGAAGATGTTGGTGTTGACGAAGCCGGGACACAGCACCGACGCGCCGATCTTCGCGCCCTGCATCGTCAGGTTCTGCTGCAGCGTCTCGGTCAGCGACAGCACGCCGTGCTTGCTGACGCCGTACGTACCGCCGCCGGGCATCAAGCCCGCGAGCGAGGCGGTGTTGACGATGTGGCCTTCTTCACCGTGCGCGAGCATGTGCGGTACGAACGCCTGCAAACCGTAAAGCACCCCCCAGAAATTCACGCCCATCACCCATTGCCAGTCTTTATCCGACACTTCCCAGATCGGTTTCATGCCGCTCGCCATCGCTGCAATGCCGGCGTTGTTGCAGACGACGTGCACTTTGCCGAACTCTTCGATCGCGCGCTTTGCGAGCGCATCCACCGATTCGCGGATCATCGTGTTCGCCACCACACCGATCACGCGGTGCTGCCGCTGCTCCAGTTCCTGCACCGCCCGGTCGAGCGCGTCCTTTTCGATGTCTGCGAGCACCACCTGCATGCGCGCCTGTGCGAAGCGTTCTGCGAGTGCGCGGCCGATGCCGCTGGCTGCGCCGGTGACGACGGCGGTCTTTCCTTCGAATTGCTTCATGTGATTACTCTGACTGCGTGGATGGACGTCTCCGATCGCGAGACCACGACCGTAACGTAGGATGCGTCTGCTCGCGCGCCAAAAACAACCCCGCTGCAACGACCGACGTTGCACAGCTCACCCGCCTTCCGGCAGTATCGTCACCCCAATTCCCGCGTGACGATCCAAGCACGCCTGCCTTCCGATCAGGAGAGATAAAAATGCTCAACATTCGTGCCGGTCTCGCAGTCATCGCCGCAACGGTTGCCATCTCGGGATGCCAATCGAACCAACAGATTCTCGCAGGCTCTCAGCAGGAAGCGATCGGCGTGGCCACCAAGCGCGCGCAGTTCGAATTCAACTGTCCGCAGGCCACCGGCTCGGTATTGTCGAGCGAGATGGTGCAGCCGGCGATCAACGGTCCGCTGATTCGCGGCCCCGAGCGCGCCGAGTACACGATCGGCGTTTCGGGTTGCAATCAGCGGCAGACGTACGTCGTGATCTGCCCGCAAGACGGCTCGGGCGGTTGTTTCGCCGCCGAAGGCAACAACTGATCGATCGACGCCACCCGTAAAAGGACAGGCCATGCAGTTCCGACGACTCTCGCCGACGACCCGGTCCGGTTTCGCGTTTGCGACGCTCGGCTTACTGGCAATAGCCATCGGCGCGCGCGCCGACGCGCCGCAAGGCGGCTTTGCCGCCGCCGAGGAAGCCGTGGCGCGCAACCAGGCCGCGTTGCGCCAGTACACGTGGATCCAAACGACGCAGATCAGCGTCAAAGGCGACGTCAAAGCGACCAAGGTCGAGTCGGTGCTGTATGGGCCGGATGGCCAGCAGCAGAAGACCGTCATCTCGGCGCCGCAACCGAAGCAGGAACCGGGCATTCGCGGGCGGATCGAGGAACACGAGGAAGACGAGCTGAAGAACACGCTCGAAAGCGCGTCGGTGCTGGTGCAGAGCTACGTGCCGCCGTCCCCCGAAAAACTGCAGGCAGCGGTCGCCGCCGGCAACATGCAGGTGCTCACTGCGCAGCCCGGTCAGGCGATTCTGGCGTTCGCGAACTATCAGTTGCCGGGCGACTCGCTGACGCTGACGATGAACCTGCAACCCCGTGTCATGCAGACCATCGACGTGTCGACATGGATGGGCTCGCCCGACAAGACCGTCACGCTGGTCGTGCAGATGCAGCAATTGCCCGACGGCACGAACTATCCGCAACTGTCGACGCTATCGATCCCGGACACGAACATTCAGGTGATGGTCAACAACTCCGACTTCCAGAAGGTCGGCATGTGATCGCAGTGCGCGCCGCGCTCACCAACAGTTCGACAAGGGTGCGATAGCATGGCCGCGCCGCTCGACGACGTCAGCGTCGTCACGATCGAAAGCTGGATGGCCGCGCCAAGCGCCAGTGCGATCCTCGCGGACCTCGGCGCCGACGTCATCAAAGTGGAACCACTGACCGGCGATCCGATGAGAGGCTTGAGCCGTCCGGCGAAGGTCGACACTGCGTTCAAGACCTACGACCTGCAGTTCGACGTCGACAACCGCGGCAAACGCTCGATCGCGGTCGCGCTCGATACCGATGCCGGTGCCGACCTGGTGCGGCGCCTGATCGCCGGTGCCGACATTTTCATGTGCAATCTGCTGACGCACCGCCAGGCGCGCTTCGGACTGGATCCGGCGAACCTGTTGAAGATCAATCCGAAGCTCGTTCACGCAACGCTGACCGGCTACGGCACCACCGGACCCGAAGCAAAACGACCGGGCTACGACGTGACTGCGTTCTTCGGTCGGTCGGGTCTTTACGATTCCAGTCGCGAAGGCGACGACGGCACCGTTCCGATGGCGCGTCCCGCGCAAGGCGATCACACCACGGGCCTCGCGCTGGTCGGCGCCATCCTCGCGGCGCTGCGCTTGGCGGAACGCACCGGTAAAGGACAAGTGGTCGAAACGTCGCTGTTCGAAACCGCGGTGTGGACTCAAGCCACCGATTACGGAGTGACGGCGGTCGACCGCGCGCCGGTGCGGCGGCGGGCGCGGCACCAGATGCTGACCCCCACCGCAAACCGCTATCCGTGCGGCGACGGCAAGTGGATCGTCATGAACATGCCGGAAGAATCGGCGTGGCCGCGCCTCTGCAAAGTGATCGGCCGCGAACAGTGGCTCGCCGACGCGCGTTTCAAGGACGCGCGCGGCCGCTACCAGAACATGGCGGAACTCGTCGACGGCGTGGATCAGGCGCTGGCCGCGAAGAGCCGCGACGAATGGGGCGCCATTTTCGATGCCAACGGATTGATATGGGGGCCGGTACTCGCACTGCATGAAGTGGCGATGGATCCGCATGCCGACGCGATCGGCCTGTTTCCCGAAATCGAACATCCGGAACTCGGCGCGTACCGAACGGTGAACGCGCCGATGCGTTTTCAGACGGCCGACGTGAAGCCGCGATCGCCGGCGCCGACCCTTGGCGCCGACACGCGCGGCGTAATCAAGTCGTTGGGGCTGACCGACGCAGAAATCGACGCTTTGGTCGACCAGAAGATTCTGCGCGCCTAGTTCCCTTCGGTCCGTTTCACAGAACCGCCGACGATGACCGTGCCGGTCGCGGACGCCGGCATGGCGCCGTTCATCAGCCGAACGGTGCGCGCCTCAGTGGCCGGCACTCCTAAGAAGCCGGTCGGCACCGACGCACTGCGCGTCTGCACCGTCAACGCCGCGCCGTCGCGCAGTACTTCCACCGCCAACTCTCCTTTGCGCCCGCCCATCGCGTTGATGCAGTCGGCCATCGAAGCGACCGGATGACCATCGACGGCGCGAACGACGTCGCCGGGCAGCAGCCCTTCCTTGGCGCCGTCGTTCTCCGGAGGCACGCTCAACACCAGCACACCGTTCGAGACGCCGAAGTAATGGCCCAGGTCTTCGTTCAGATCGAACAGTTCGAGACCGCCGATCATGGCGCGGGCTCCGAACGCGGGAGCCGCGCCGGTCGACGCGAACGCCATGGTCGAGAACGCCACGTTCATGCGGGGCGCGGGCAGCGGATCGGCAGCCGTGACGTCCGCCGACAGCATCTCGCCCTGGCGCAGATATTCGACGCGCACCATTTCCCCGGGACTCACGTCCTTGAGCACTTCGAATACGCGCGCCAGCGGTGGTTTGCCGGCGCCGTCGCGCACGTTCGTACCGTTGACCGTGACGATGACGTCGCCGGCTTCGATGCCCGCCTCCTCGGCCGGACCGCCGGGCGTGACGCCGGCAATCGCAACGCCGTCTTTGTTGCCCGGCGCCAGCAATACGCCGAACGAAACGCGGCTCTCGATATCCGGTAACGCCACCTCGAACGTGTCCTGTTTGTGCAGCTCGGCGAGTTCCCGGGCCGCCGCGTCGAGCTTCGCGCGCGCCGCGTCGATGCGCTGTTGCAGGTCATCGGGTGCGTCGGCAGCGAACGCCAGCGACGCAAACGCCCACAGCGCGAGCAGCAGACCATTCTTCATCCGTTCTTCCATCGTGGCTTCCTCGAGAAGGTGTTCGGTTTTACAACGCGAGCGTGCGATGCGGAGCGTCGGCGCGATCCAGTTCGGCGAGCGATTGCATCAGCGCGACGCGTTGACGCCACAGCCGCTCTGCACGAACCGGATCGCGCGATGGGTCGATGCTGAGCGGTGCGAGTTCGCGATCGAGATCCGCGATTCGGTAAACGAGCGCGCGGCGACTCGCGCCCCACTCGGCGCTTTCCGGCGTGCCATGGCGCGCCACTCGCCGCTCGAGTTGCTGCGATTGCGCCATCAGCGTCGCGAGATCGCTGCCGCGCGCCGCCTCCGGCGCGCGCCCGATCATCCACACACCCACGGAAACGGCGAGCAACACGCCGGCCGCCGCTGCAATCCACGCGCCGCTTCGGCTGCGGTGCGGTTGCGCGCCGGTGCGACGCTCGATCTCTTCCCAGACGTCATCCGGTGGTGCCGCTTCCGGGAGTTCCCGTAATGCATCCCGCAACGTTTGCGGGCTCGGGTCGGACTGTCGTGTCTTCATCTGCTTTCTCCGTCCGCCATGCCAACAACCGCGCATGGCCGCGCGCGAGTTGGCTCTTCGAATAACTTTCGGTGCGCCCGGTCAGCTGGGCGATTTCGGAATGGGTGTAACCCTCGACCTCGTGCATCCAGACCACGAAGCGTGTTCGCGCCGGCAATTGCCGCAGCGCGCGCTCGATGTCGCCGAAGCCATCGAGGCGCATCGCATCCGATGCGAGATCGGCGCGTTCGGTTTCCGGACCACGGAGCCGCAAACGGTGCCACGGCGAGCGTAGTCGCATGAGGCAATGGTTGATCGCGACGCTGCGCACCCAGCCGACGAACGCCCCGGGCACCTTCAGATCGCGCGCGCGCTCGATGACGTCGACGAACGTGTCCTGCGTGGCTTCTTTCGCGAGCTGCGTGTCGGCCAGCAGGCGCAGCGCCAGGGTGTACACCACGCCCGAAAGCGCCCGATACACGTCGGCCGCGGCGCTTCGGTCGCCGCGCTGCAGCGCCGCGATGACGTGGTCCTCGATGTGAATGCGCGTGAACTGCGACATGGATGCCTTCGTGAACACCCATATAGATGCACGAACGGCGGAAAAAGTCGCACTTGCGACTGACTTACTGTTTCTCGCGCTCCATCTGCAGCCCGTGCACTTTGGCCAGCATCTCGTCCGCTATCGCGTTGTTGGGATCGATCCGCAGCGCTTCGCGCAGCAGACCCAGGGCATTTGGATCGTCAGGTCCCTCGAGGCGGTACTGCTGCATCAAGGTATCGGCGTCGAGCACCAGCTGGACCACGCGCCACCGATCACGGGCATCCTTGCTCACGAGTGAACGGTGCATTTCCGGAACGGCTACGGCGAGTTGGTCCAGCAAACGGCGCGCGCTGTCGAAACGCTGCCTGAGGATCATATCGCTCGCATCCTGTGCAACGCCGCCAACGATCTTGTCGAGGCGAGCGCGCGCGATCTCCGACTCAGGCTGTGTCTGCAGCACGCGCACATAGCGTTGCGCGGCATTCTGTCCGGGCGTAACCCACTGACCCTTCTTTTCGAGCGCATCCGCCTCGGCCAGAAGCGTTGCGGTGGCGATCGCTGGCGCGCTCGCAGTTACTGGCGGCTGCTGTGCGCTTGCCCCGACCGACGATGCAGCCTGCACCGGCGTTGTCGGTTGGATCCTCGGCGCGGCGGTCGCGACCGGCTTGGCAGCGGCGTCGGCAT
This sequence comes from uncultured Gammaproteobacteria bacterium, assembly GCA_963787045.1. Classification (GTDB taxonomy): domain Bacteria; phylum Pseudomonadota; class Gammaproteobacteria; order Pseudomonadales; family Azotimanducaceae; genus DATJGR01. Next base: position 158,614 of record CAWBBR010000016.1, read on the forward strand.
AGCGGTCGGCGGTACCGATGACGCTATGGGGTCGACCTTGGTCGGACGCGCATCGGGGTTCCATCCGATCTGATCGACCACACTGGGCGGCACGAACCAGAACACGCCGCGATCGTCGCAGCCACCACCACCCAGGCGATCCAGCCGGTCCGCCGTCGCCGACGCACGCGCAGGTCGACACGCGCTTCGCGCTCGATCCTGGGCGAAATGTGGGGCGTGGCGGCGCGACGGGCTTCGGCCGTTGGGCGTGCTTCGACCCTAGGCGGATCTTGCAGGCTCCGTTGCGGTGCGGCGGGGGCGCTCGGGAGCGGCGTTTCATCCGCTTGCGCTTCCGATTCGTCTGCAGACCACTGCGTTTCTTGCTCCCATTCGGATTCGTCAACCTCCCATTCCGTTTCCTCGGATTTCGACTCCGTTTCCTCGTTTGGTCCCTCGTACTGCACGCGAAACGTTGCCCCACCGAAGGTCAACGCGGAGTTCCGGCGCAAGCGACGCCGGCCAGCGATCTCCTCTCCGTCGACCAGTGTCGGTGTATCGGACATCGGAGTGACGTAGGCGAGATCATCCTCGACGTTCAGCATCGCGTGGTGCGGTGACGATTCCCTGCTCCGACAAACGCAGGTCGCAACATTCGCCGCTGCCTATCATGAAACGTTTCGGCAACCGCATCGTCGCGCGACCATCGGAACTGACCAACGACCATCCCGTCCGATTGGGGGGATTGATCGCCCGGGGGTCCACATCGGGCTCCGTGGCGCCGGACTTTCGAAGAAAACGGGTCAACGGCGTCGGTTCCGGCGCAACGCTATCCCAATCGTTCCAAGTATTGTTCACGCTCATCGGCAACCCAGCGATGCACAGCCGCATGCGCATTCAGGCATTCGCTCGAGTCGATGGCTACCGCCGTCTCGCGCGTAGCACTGTCGTCCGATTCCTACACAGTGGGTGCCGATTCGGCGGACAAGACCCCGCAGGACGCATTGGATACCTCGACGGGTGAGGTCAGACGTGGCCGTGAGCAGCGAGAAAGCGCCTGATCTCCGCGACGATCTCGGGCAACGCCGACGACATGTGCAGGTGGTGCGGCCCGTCGAGCACGACTTCCTCGAATCCCGGCAGGACGCCCGCGCACCAGCTCGAGCGAGTGCTTGAACCAGTCCTCGCCGTCGCGCGCGGCGATCATCAGCGTAGGAGCCTTGGTGCGCTTCGCCAGCGCCACCACGATGTCGTCCGGTTGCCGCTGCGTGTGCGTGCGCCGGATGCGTGGTTCGGTGGACCAGACGTAGCCCGCGTCGGTCTTGCGGTGACCGCGCTCCACCAGCGCGCGCGCCGACGCGAATTCGATTGCCTTTCGCCTGCTCGAGGCGTTGCGCCATCGCGTCGAGCGACTCGTAGCCGCGCAACGTGCCGTCCGCGTCGCTCAGGCACGTGTCGAGATTTTCACGAACGCCGTCGAGCACCTTGTCGATCGTCGTTGCTTCGACGTAGCCGTCGATACAGATCTGCGCCGAGACGCGCTCCGGATAGATGCCGACGAGCTGCGTGCTGTATTCGGCGCCCATCGAGTGCGCGACGATCACGAATTGCCGCCAGCCGAGGCGATCGGCCACCGCGATGACATCCTGCGCGTCGAGCCAACCCCAATAGCCAACGTCGGGTGCGCGCGGATCCGAAAGACCGTGTCCGGCGAAATCCATCGCGAACAGATCGAGTTCCGGCATCGCCTGCGCGAACGCATCGAACGAGTTCGCGTTGTCGAGCCAGCCGTGCAGAGCGATCGTCGGAATGCGTCCGCCGCGAAAACGTTTGCCGGCGATCGTGCGACCGCCGACGTCGAGTCTGATTTCATCGCATGCGCGCATGGTGTCTCGAATCGTGTACCTGGTTGATCACGCCTGTCGGCGCGGAATTCGAATGACGATGCCGGCGGATGACTCGTCGAGCACCACCTGACAGGCGAGGCGGCTGTTCGATTCGCGCGCCCATGCGTACTCGAGCATTTCCAGTTCGTCGGCGCGCGGCGGCACAACCCGCTCCGCCCACGGCGACTCGACATAGCAATGGCAGGTCACGCAGGTGCACGCACCGCCGCACTGCGCCCGAATGCCGACCACGCCGTGATCGAGCGCGCAATCCATCACCGTTTCTCCGGCAATGGCCGCGTGCGTTTCCCGCGTGCCATCGGGATGTACGAAGGTGACCTTCGTCACTACCGCTCTCGAAACCAAAGAAGCTGCGCAGCGTGACCGACACACCCCTCTCGCGCAACCCGGACGGTGCCGTTACCATGCCGCATGATCCTCGATCTGCATACTCATTCGATCAAATCGGACGACGGTCGCGCGAAGGTGCGCAACTATTGCCAGTGGATACGTTCGCGCGACATTCCGATCGACGGTTTCGTGCTGACCGAGCACCGCCAGTTCGATGCGGAATCCGACTACACCGCGCTGGCCGAAGAGTTCGATCTGACGATTCTGAAAGCGAGCGAAGTCGAAACCGACTACGGACACGTGTTGGTGTTCGGCGTGAACGACGCGCTGCGCGCCGCGTTCGATTTCGGTGACATTCAGTTGCCGTTGGCCGGCGTCATCGATGCGTGCGCGAAACACGGCGCGATACCGGTGCCGTGTCATCCGGGACGCAAGCGCGTTGGAATGGCCGCGCATCTCGAAGTGCTCGGCATACCGGCCGGCGTGCGTATCGTCGAAACCCGCAACGGCGGCAGCCGCGAAGGCGAAGACGCGATCGCCGAAGCGATGGCGCGACAACACAACTATCTCGGCATCGGCGGCAGCGACGCGCACATCGTCAGCCACATCGGCCGTTGCGCAACGCGCTTCCCGGCGCCGGTCAACACAGTGGCCGAACTCGTCGAAGCGCTACGCGCCGGGGAGTTCACGGCAGTTTCGTTCAAAACGTCCGAATCGGAAGCATGAGCCTAGACATCGAAGATCTGAAAGAGCGCTTTCTGAACGTCGACTTCGACGAGCAGACGTTCTCGATCACCGCAGCAAATCTCGCGGAATACGCGAAGGCATGCGGCGAACTCGCGCCGCGTTACACCGATCCGAACCATCCCGACTTCCAGGCGCCGCCGACGTTCCCGTCCAGCTTCAATGCGCGGCGCGATCTGCCTGACGGATTTCCGAAGCTGCCGGGGCTGGGAATGGATGCCGGCAAAGCGGTGACGCCGCGGTTGCCGATCCGGCCCGATACCAAGCTCATCGGCAAGACTCACATCCACGACATCTATACCAAGTCGGGGCGGTCCGGCCGCATGGTGTTCATCGTGCTGCGGATGGAGCTGTACGACGAAAAAGGCGCACACATGTCGTCCGCCGATACGAGCATGGTGATCAGGGAGCGGCCCGACGCATGACCATCAAGACGATTGCCGACGTCGAGTTCGGCGCGCAGCTGCCGGTGTTCGCACCCGATACGACCCTCGAGAACGTGCGCCGTTTTGCGCGGGCGGCGGGCTGGGATCGGCCGCGCTTCACCAATCACGAAGCGGCGCGAAAGGAAGGACTGCCCGGCGCGCTGGTACCCGGCATCATGAGCGTGGGATTTCTGTCGGCGATGATCCATCGCTGGGCACCGGATGCGCAGGTGACGAACATCGACACGGTGTTCCGTGCGCCGGTGGTGGTCGACGAGGTCTATCAGATCAGCGGCGTGGTGACCGACATCGACGAAGCAGCGGGAAGCGTCGTTATCGACCTCACCGTCACGAATGCGGCGAACGAGACCCGCGTGTTCGGCACCGCGACGGCGAAACTGCCGACCTGATTCTCCCCGACGGGTTTATAGAGGGGCGTTTCGGGTCGCCGAATGCCTCTGGGAGCTGCGCGTTGATCCTTGAATAGATTGAAGAAGCTCGGCACAGCGCCGGGCCGTTCGCGCTGACGCAATCGAACATGGCCCTAATCAATGTCCGCGCTTTGGTTGAAGGGGCGATGTTGCGAGTCGAACCAGGCCACGTCGATTGGTTCGAGCGGGCTTGGTTTGATAATGATGGGGCGGTGGCGCAATTGGCGCCTGCGTTGATGGGGAAGGTCGTGCGGGTTGGGCCGTTGCCGGCATGGCTGCGGCTTGGACCATCGCCCTAATCAATGCGCTCAACCGACAAGGGCGTTCGGTTCCGTAAGCACACCACGCGATCTGGTCGCTCACGGCTCCATCACCGATCTCATCAACGCGACACCCCGCAATTGATTAGGGCGATGGTCCAACCGCAGCGATCGCCGGCAACAGCCCAACCGACGCAACATCTCATGCGACCCCAACGCTCATCGCACCACCACCCCATCACTCATAAACCAAGCCCGCTCGAACCCATCGACCCGGCCCGATTCAGCCACCCCATCACCGTGCGAGATCTCGCACCCCACACAGCGTCGTTACCCGGCATCGCCGTTTGCACCATGGCCCTAATCTTCCCTCCATGGCGCGATCGACACACAAGAAGAGACCCGAACAGCTGACGCTCGATGCGATGCGCTACAAGACGGGACGTGGCGGACCACGTTTCGGCGCCGGTCGGCCGCGGGGCGTGCGACCGAGAGTCATGCACCGGCCACGCGAGTGCATCGTTGCCCGCCTACCGGTTCATGTCACGATCCGGTTGAGACGCGGCATACCGAGCCTGCGCCAGCCGCGGTTCGTGCGAAGGTTCCGTTCATCCTTGAGCGAGGCCTGCGTCCGGCACGGCTTCCGGGTCGTGCACTACTCGATCCAACGCGATCACGTGCACCTGCTGATCGAGGCGCACAGCAACCATTCGATTGCCTGCGGGATGAAGAGCGTCGGTGCGCGCATCGGCAAGCTCGCGAACCGTCTGTTTCAGCGCAGCGGCAAGGTGCTCGACGGTCGCTATCACCTGCGCCCGTTACGCACGCCGCTCGAGGTCCATCGTGCATTGCGTTACGTGCTGCTCAATCACCGCCACCACGCCGCGCAGCGGCGCAAACCCAAACACTCGATCGATCACCGTCGACGCTCAACCGGATCCGGCGAGTTCAGGCCGCTGGTTCGACGGCTGGCGCATCACCACCGCTCCCCCAAACCCTGCCGACGTACGCGAAGTCGCCCCCGCACGGACTTGGCTATTGCAAACAGGCTGGCGTCGGCATGGGCTCATCCATCCGGCCGACGTTCCTTGAAATATCAGTGACACGTCCGCTAACGGGCGGACAGTTCGTACTTTGAATCGACTGCCTGCTACGCCGGGCGAAACAGCGGCAGCGCCAGCTCGTCGTGGTTCTCCCACTCCACCGTCACGCGTTGCCCCACCGTGATGTCGTTGGCAGGATCGTCCACACCGATGACGTTCGACAGTAGACGCGGACCTTCGTCGAGGTCGATCCACGCCACCGCATAAGGCACTTGCCCGCGAAAGAACGGGTGCTCTGCCTTACGCACCACGCTGAAACTGTAGACCGTGCCGCGTCCCGACGCCGTGTGCCACGACAGATTGCTGCCGAGGCACGCTGTGCAGTGGTGGCGCGGATAGAACACGATCGCGCCGCAGTCGACGCACTTCTGGTACGTCAGTTTGCCGTCTTTCGTTGCCTGCCAGAATTCGCGCGTATCGTGTTCTTTCAGATTCGGCAGCGGTCGTTTGAAGTCAGCCATTTCAGTCTCTCCCCAGAATTACCGTGCCGCCGCTGTGCCGGCTGCCCAACATGCCGCCATTGCCGTGCGCCACGGCGAGGCGCGCGTCTTTCACCTGCGATGTGGATTCGCCGCGCAATTGTCGCGTCGCTTCGATCAGCAGGAAGATGCCGCGCATGCCCGGATGGTTCGACGACAGCCCGCCGCCATCGGTGTTCAGTGCGGGGCCGTCGTTCGGCCGATCGAAGCGAAGCCGTCCGCCGGTTACGTATGCACCGCCCTCGCCTTTCTTACAGAAGCCGAGGTCTTCGAGCAGCGTGAGCACGGTGATGCTGAACGAGTCGTAGATCATCGCGATGTCGATTTCGCCGGGCTTCACGCCCGCTTCGCCGAACGCAGGCGGGCCTGACTGGCGCGCCGCGCTGACGGTGATGTCGCCGCCGTTCTCCGGATACTTGGTCGCTTCGCCGGTGCCGAGAATCCACACCGGCGTCTTCTTGCAATCGCGCGCGACGTCGGCCGCGGCGATCACCACCGCCCCGCCGCCGTCCGAGATCATGCAGCAGTCGAGTCGATGCAGCGGATCGGCGATCAATGGCGAGTTGATGACGTCGGCAATGGTGGTCTCGCGGATGTCGAGAAAGCCGAGCGCGGTCATCGCGGCGACCGCCTCCGGATTGCGCATCGCGTGCAGACGCGTCGCGATGCCGATCTCGGCGAGCTGTTCGCTCGTGGTGCCGTATTGATGCATGTGGCGGCGCGCCACCATCGCGTAGTTCGACACCAGCGTCATGCCGGCGAACGAATCCATGTTCTCCGCCGGGTGCGTACCGAAACCGCCGCGCCCGCCGGTACCGATCGCCATCGCCTGGCTGAGCGCATTCGAACCGTACGTCAGCAGCGCGACGCGCGCCTTGCCGGCGGCGATGTCGCGCTTTGCATGCGCCGCGTGAAATTCGTACGAGCTGCCGCCAACCGCGGTGGTGTCGATCACGTTCGGTTTCAGGCCGAAGTATTCGGCGATCGTCAGGCCGCTCATTCCGCCGCCGCCTTCGCCGGCATCGTAGATCGCGTCGACGTCTTTCCACGTCAGGCCCGCATCGGCGAGCGCGCGCGCCGCACTCGCTGCCTTGATCTGCATGGAACTGACTTTGCCGTCGACCTTGCGCGACGGATATTCGTGCACGCCGACGATCGCGGCGTCTCTCGTTTGACTCACCACTGCACTTCCCCCGGACTCGTTCTTCGCGTCAGTCTAAGTGCAACGCTCGCGACACCGCTACTGCAGCTTGCGCTTCACGATCACCATCGCCAGCGACAGCGTGACGATCCCGATCACCACCATCGGCCACGCATTCGAGAAGATCTCGATCGGCGGCATCGCCTTCGTGAAGCTGCCCTGAATGATCACGAGAAAATGTTTCAGCGGACTGCCTTCCGCGAGCGTCTGCAGCCAATCGGGCATGTTCTCCACCGGCGTTGCAAAGCCGGAAATCATGATCATCGGATAACCGACCGCGAACACGCTGAGAATCGCCTGCTGTTGTGTCGTCGCAGATCGCCGACAGCATCAGGCCCATGCCGACCAGCGAGAATCCGAACAGCAAGACCGCCAGCAACAGCAGCGGTATCGATCCGGCCAGCGGGATATGGAACACCAGCGCTGCCCACCGTGATCATCAACGCCGCCTGGCCGATCGCAATGATGAACGCCGGCATCGATTTGGCGATCACGATTTCGATCGGCGACGACGGCGACACCAACAATTGATCGAAGGTGCCCTGCTCGCGCTCCTTCGGAATGGACAACGCGGTGACGACCAGCGTGGTGAACATCACCAGGATGCCCGCCATGCCGGGAACGACGAACCATAGATACGTCAGGTTCTCGTTGAACCAGTTGCGTATCTCGGTTTGCGGAATGCCGGCCCCCGGCGCGCCGGTCAGTTCGGCGCCATAGTCCTTCACGATGTTCTGCAGATAGCTGAGCGCGATCTGTCCGGAGTTGCCGCGACGACCGTCGATCAACACCTGCACGGTCGCGGGCCGACCCGCGGCCACGTCGCGCGAGAAATCCGCGGCGATGTGTATGCCGACGAGTACGTCGCGGCGATCGACGAGCTGCGCAATCGTCTCGGCTCGGTCTGCCACGATCACCTCGTCGACGAAGCTCGCGGCGCCGATGCGCTCTACCAGTTCGTGCGACGCGCGGCCCGTGTCGTCGTTGACCACGGCGATGTCGACGTTGCGCACTTCCATCGTCGCCGCGTACGACAGCAGACACAGCTGCAGCAGCGGCGGCCCGATGAACGTTATCCGCGTCTGCTCGATCGAAGATATTGACGAGCATCTCTTTGACGATTTGCGCCCCCAGCCGCATGTCAGTAGGTCCATGCTCTTGTGGGTATTGCGCGCAACGAGGATGAAAAATCCGGCGCCGACCGCGAGCATCGCGAGGATGTTCGGTACGAACTGCGCCCATACATCGCCGGTGAGGAACACGGTCTGCAACGACGCGACGAAGTAGCGCGCGGGAATGATGTACGTGATCGTCTGCAGCCAGCCGGGCATGTTGCCGATCTCGAACAGGAATCCCGACAGCATGAATGCCGGCAGGAATCCGGTCTGCGCCGCGAGCTGCGACGCGACGAGTTGGCTGCGGGTGCTGGCCGATATCAGCAAGCCCCTGGCCCAACGACGGAACCAGGAATGCCGACGACAAGACGAACAGCGCGAAGTAGGAGCCCCGCATCGGCACTCCGAATGCATGCGTCGCCAACATGGTGCAGCCGAACGTGGCGACTAGACCGAGACCGAAATACGGCAGCAGCTTGCCGAGCAGGATCTCGAGAACCGTGGCGGGTGTCGACATCACCGCTTCCATCGTGCCGCGGTCCCACTCGCGCGCGACGACCAACGCGGTGAGCAACGTGCCGATCAGCGTCATGATGATCGCGATCGCGCCGGGTATCAGGAAATGGCGGCTGTTGAGTTCCGGGTTGAACCAGAACCTCGCCTCGAGCACGACCGCAGGAGCGCGCGCATCGTCGCGGTGGCTGAGCCACGTCGCGACGACACCGCTCGCGTACGCACCCACGAAGCTCGCGGTGTTCGGTTGCGACCCGTCGGTAACCACCTGCACCAGCGGTCCGCGGCTCGCCTCCTTCAAGCGGGTATCGAAATCCTGCGGAATGACCACGAATCCCTTCAGTTTCCCCGCGACCACCTTCTCTGCGACTTCCCGTCGATCCCGCGCCGGTGTCACGTCGAAGAACCGCGTGCCGGAAAACGCGGCCGCGAGTTCCTGTGCGTCCGCGCCGTCGCTCTCGAGCACGACGGCGATCGGCACGCGACGTTGATCCAACGACAACGCGAAGGCGAACACGATCATCAACACCGTCGGCAACGCGAACGTCACGAGAATCGCCGACGGATCGCGCAATACCTGCAGACTCTCCTTGTAGACGAGTCCGTTGAGGCGACGAACGCTGAAGCCGGCGCTCACGCGGCGTCACGCATGGCGCTGTCAGCCGCTTCCACCAGCCCGACGAACGCGTCTTCCATCGTCGGCGACGGTCGGTCCGCGCTGGCTACCCGCGCCTTCAGCGCATCAGGAGAGCCGAGTGCGATCACCTTCGCCTGATTCATCAGTGCAACCCGATCGCAATACTCGGCCTCTTCCATGAAGTGGGTCGTGACCATTGCGGTAACGCCCTTACGCACGAGTCCATTGATGTGGGTCCAGAATTCACGACGCGTGATCGGATCGACACCGGACGTCGGTTCGTCGAGGAACAACACCAGCGGACGGTGCATCAGCGCGCACGCGAGCGCGAGCCGCTGTTTGAAGCCGAGCGGCAGCGTGGACGGCGACGCTTTCAGATAGCGCGCGAGTTCGAACGTGTCGATCATTTCGTCGATGCGTTCGCGGCGCAGCGCGCCGGTCAAGCCGTACACGCCCGAGAAGAACTCGAGATTCTGTTTGACCGACAGCAGATCGTAGAGCGCGAACTTCTGCGACATGTAACCGAGCTTCTTCTTCGCCTCGACTCTCCGCGCGCCGCAGATCGACGCCCGCAACGCGCGCTTCGCCGGAGGTCGGTTTCTGCAGACCGCACAACATCTTGAACGTCGTCGATTTGCCGGCGCCGTTCGGGCCGAGCAGGCCGAAGATCTCACCCTTGGCCACTTCGAACGTCACGTCGTCGGTGGCGGTGAAGTCGCCGTAGCGTTTCGTCAGGTGGCTGCACGACACCGCGATGTCGGTGCCTAGATCCACGACATCCATCTTTTCGGCGATCACCGAGCGCCCACCGGGACCGCCACCGAGCAGATCGATGAACGCGTCTTCGAAGCGCGCGACCGCGGGCTCGAGGCGGCCACCGTGACGCGCGGCAAGCTCACGCACCGGCGCGGGTTCAGCGCCCTCGTTCAGCACCACTCGGATCGCGTCTCCTTCGATGACGCCGTCGCGGACGATTTCCAGATCGAGCGACTCCGCCAGCACGCCGCGGCGGTCTCGCGCGATGCCCACCAGACGATGGGTGCGACCGACGACGCGTTGCGTCAATTCGCGCGGCGCGACCGTCGAACTCGATGCGACCGTCGTTCAACATCAGCACCGCGTCGCAGCGATCCGCCTCGTCGAGGTAGGCCGTCGACCAGACCACGGTCATGCCGTCGTTCTTCAAGGCTTGCACCATCGCCCACAGGTCGCGCCGGCTGATCGGGTCTACGCCGACGCTGGGCTCGTCGAGCAGCAGCACGTCCGGCTTGCCGAGCAGCGCGCAGGCGAGCCCGAGTTTCTGTTTCATTCCGCCGGACAGCTTGCCTGCGCGTCGCTTCGTGAACTGCTCGAGGCGCGTGAACCGCAACAGTTCCGCGAACGTGGATTCGAGCACGTCGGCTTTCACTCCGCGCAGGCGCGCGTACAACTCCAGGTTCTCGAGCACCGACAGTTCTTCGTAGAGACCGAAGCGCTGCGGCATGTACCCGGTGTTGGCATGAATGGTGGTTGCGAACGTGACGACGTCTTTGCCCAGCAGACGGATCTGACCTTCCGTCGGCTTCATCAATGCGCCCATCAGACGAATCAGGGTCGTCTTGCCCGACCCATCGGGCCCAACGAGTCCGGTGAGGCGCCCCGCTTCGATGTTTGCCGATATGCCTTTCAGCGCCTCGATGTCGTCGAACGTCTTGACGATATCGCGGATTTCGACCGCGGCCGGCACCCTCAGGACGCCGGTGAGCGAATCGGTACGCTCAACGTCACCGGCATGCCTTGCCGCAAGCCGTCATCGGCGTCGGCGACCACTATGCGAAGGCGATATACGAGGTCGGTCCGCAGATCGGTCGTCTCGACCGACTTCGGCGTGAACTCCGCGCGCGGAGAGATGTAGCCAACCTGACCGTGATATCGCTTGTCGGACGAATCCGTTGCGACCTCGACGTTCGCGCCCGGTGCGAACTTGCCCAGATCCGGCTCACCGACGTACGCGCGCACGTACACCGGATCGCGCAGCGACAGGCTGTAGACGGGCACGCCCATCGGCACGATGCTGCCGGTCTCGCGAATGCGCGACAGCACCACGCCGTCGCTCGGCGCGAAGAGTTCGGTGTCGGCGAGTTGCGTCTCGGCCTGACTGCGTTGCGCCACCGCAGCGGCGAACTCCGCGCGGCTCGCGTTCACCTCTTCGCTGCGAAATCCCTCGTTCGCAAGCGCGAGTGCTTCCCGCTGGGCGGCCAATCCGGCGGCGGTCTGGTCGCGGCGCGCCTGGGCAGCGTCGCGCGCGGTTTCGCTGGTGCTGCCGCTCTTGATCATGCCGAGCTGGCGATCGTATTCGCGCTGCGCGTTCTGATACGCGGCCTCGGCCTCTTCGACCCGCGCCTGCGCTTGCTGCACTTCCTGCGGCCGGGAACCCTTTTCGAACTTCGCCATGTTCGCCTGCGCGAGTTGAACACGCGCTTCGGTGAGCGCAACGGCTTGCCGATACGGCTCGGAGTCGAGCGTCGCAAGCCGCTGCCCCTTAGTGACGACGTCTCCTTCGTCGACGAGCACGTTGGTGATCCTGCCCGGTACACGAAAGCCGAGTTCGACTTCGCGAATGTCTACATTGCCGTAAAGCGTGAGCGTCGTTGGAGCGACGTGCGCTTCGGCGTTGTAGACCATGCCGAGATCCATGCCCTGCCG
>CAWBBR010000017.1:0-311624 GCA_963787045.1 uncultured Gammaproteobacteria bacterium
TGTCTGACGCACTTCGTTCAGTTACGTGTCTTGCTAGAAGGCTTCCATACTTGAGATCGTCTGCTGGTTCTCTCGACCTGGGCGCGACGTCTTCGTCTTCTACCTCTTCGTGCGAAACCGGAGAGCTGAGCCACTTCACAAGAACCGCCGTCACTTCATCACCAACGCGAGCCTTCCTAAGGGCGATCTTCTCAATCGCACGCGCAGATGACTCCTGAAATTCCGCAGATTGAAATCCACGCGAACTCAGATCGAGAAAAGACTCGAGAAATCTCGACTGTCGTTAACACGATCTTCGGCCATCGCATCAAACGCGTAGCCCGCGGCGCGCTCCTGTCGAATGGTCTCGAAGAGCTCCATAATGCGGACTGCTCGATCAGGGTCACCTCGCGCAAATTCTGCAAACGCTCGCGACAACTGAATGTTACCGCCTCGCATCCAATGGGTCGGATGATCCCGAATTCGTCGTGTCTGGTATCTCTTGGAAGATCCTTAGGATGTCGCGATCCTTCGCTTTCGCCATGGCGGACGCTTCCATAGGCGATCCGATCCACCCACCCTCGACCTCGCCGATAGAGCGGTCGAACCTATCGCCGAGTGCACGCTGTTCCGTCACTACCAGCTCACGGTTCTCAGGTGATAGTCGTTCAACACCCGCCGCCTGAAGAAGGTCTTTCCTTGTCGCGCGAACTTCGTCCGCAAATGACTTGCGCTGTCTGGGCTTCTCGAGATCGGCGGGCGGCGTCGGCCGTACCCGGCGCACCGCCCTTTCAAATCGACGAATCTCCTCATCAGACCAATACGCAGCCGCAGCAACTACCAGCGCGACTGTGGTTTGACGATGTCCGTACAGGGTACCCAATTGGAAACGGCGTTGATCGCCGAGAATCCAATCAAGCGCTCTGGAAGCTAAATGGTCCGCTGCCAACTCAAACCCTCTGGCGATTAGCTGCTGCACCGGAAGCATCTCTTCGCTTGAGTTTCTTCAGCCCACTTCGAGAACTCGATGGGTGCCGTCACCGCAAATTCCTCCACGGCACTCTGGAGGGCACTCATCAGCGGCCTGTCTCGCGACGCCGACGGTGCCTCCGAAGTCGTCAACAGGATCTCGATCGCGTAATGCCCGCGGTAGGTGGGCATGTCGTTCACCTTCGCTGCCGGCGAGGATCTCGCGGAAGACCGCGACAAACCATGGCCACAGGTTTTGAAGGAATGGTGCGGGCGCTGCATGTGCTAGTGAGTACAACTCGCTCCATTCCATCGTGTCGAACAGACCTTCGAGTTGCTTTGTTGGACGATGATCTAAGCGCCAGGAGAGCTTCGCTTCGTCGGTTCCATCCTTCGGAAACGGCGGCGGCGCCGGATTGCCCTTCGCTTCGGCAAGGAGAAAGTCGAGCTTAGCCCGGACGATACGCATCGCCACGTCCGGCCGCGATACAGCAATCGTCATCGCGGTATCGCATACGTACCAAATTGAGATTGGACTACGCCCTGGAACATCCTACACAACTGCTTCAACCTCATCAGTCCATTGAGGGCATTCGCGAATCGCCGACCATGAGTAGCTGTCTCGCAAGAGCCGAGCGCTCGTTGATGAGCCGAATGACGCGTTTGCTCTCCGCATTCCAGTTCGACACAAGGATCCGCATCGCGTGACCCGCTTCCGCATGCGTACCGACATCGCGTCTCGAATGGCGGACGACGCGAAGTAGACGAACCAACCTGGGCTGTTAGCAATCGCCTTTCGTCCGAACGGACGGGAAACAGTGCTCAATACCTCGGTCATGTACGCCTTCTCGAAATCGAGTGGCTGACGGACCTCACCGAGAAACTCGATCAGCAATAGCCGGAGATGGCGCCGGAGATCTGTCGTTTTCCAGATCGCGCGGAACTCTCTCTCGTAGGAGTTCACTTCGGCTTCTCGCGTGTAGGTCAGCGCTGCCCACACCTTTCCGCGTACGAACAATGAGCCTTGGCGTTCCCGTACATAGTTCGACAGCATTCCCGCGCTTCGGACGAACGTCCTCGCAAGGACATACTCGAAAATTGTTTGGTGGCTGAACGCGACGCTAAGATTGTTTTCTGACCGAACGACAAGCCCGAGCGCTTCAAGGCGCTTCAGTGCCTGGGGGTCATCGTCGAAGCGTGAGGCGGCCAGCCAAAGAGTTTCCTCATCGGCCATTCGAGTGGCCAAATCCGAGGCGAGCCCAACAAGATTTGGACCGCCATCTGTTGCCGCGATCCTGTCGTGCCAGAGCTGTTCCAACATGGCTTGGTAGGTCGCGAACGGTTCGCTTCTACCACCGCTTGCAAGAACCATGTACGTCTTTAGCGCTTGCGGGATTCGCACGACGTCTTGCGCCTTCTCGGGCCAGGTATCAGGGTCGATTCCCACATCGGCGAGTTGTTGCTTCACGTCATGCCATGGTGGAAGTGCCAACGTCACGCCCTCGGCGTCCACCATTCGTAGTCGTACATCGTGATTGAACTCAAAGGAACGCGCAGAAAGTAGGACATGAACGTTGCAGACGCCGCCTATTCGACGGAACAGATTTAGGAGGACGTTCAATCGTCCGCTTCGAAGATCGAGCTGACTCGCCAGCGCATCCAGTTGATCAATGAAGACGAAGACTGGCTGTAGTCGTGCCAGACGGAGAATCATCTCACTTGGAGGAGCAAAGAGTTGCAGCTCCCTCTGTAAGTCGGACTCGCTTCGAACATCCGTTGAAAGGAAATCTGCCTTCAACGCGAAGACAGCTGCATGCCGATTCTTCAGGTCCGCGGCGATCTTCGACAGGAGCGCCGATTTGCCCGAGCCGGGCTCTCCCAAAAGTACGGTAGAACTCGTTTCAAGCTGAAAGCGAGCCTCGATGGTGTATTGCTCCGGACGTTCAATCCACTTTCCGTTGGGTAGCGTCTTTTCCCACGCGAGAAGATCGATCGAAGTGGCCGCCAGCGCTTCTTTGCATTTGTCCGCTTCCCGAGCCAGTTCCAATGTCGTCGCACCGAGCAGCACAAGCATCACTAGACTCGATGCCTTCACGCAACTGTCTCAGCTTCATGCCGGCGACGTCTCTTTCGCGGATAGCAACGACGAGGCGAACCGACCCAGGCTCCATGCGAACCAACGTCAACTTGTCGTCGCCGAGCGCTTCCCTTAGACGTGAGACGACGGAATCCACCTTTTCTTCGGACCACTCGTCTACCGTGCCTTCGAAGTTCAGAACGAACTCGACGCGACGCTCTTCCTGTGGTGGAACTGGTACTTCTACCTGCACCGTCTCGGTTTCAGCTATCAATACGGGCGGATCGCCAACGCCTGGAACTTTGCTACGAAACGAGAGGATGCTGAAAGCGAACGCGGCTGCGTGCGCCGCTGCGATCGGTTGATGCAACTTGTCAGGCTCATGATCCTTTCCAGCGCACATGTCCGAGATGCCACGAACCACGATCGCTGGCGTGTTCTGACGACGCGCAGCCGACATGACGCCCCAGCCCTCCATCTCGACCGCGCCACAATCGTTGAAGCGAGAACGAAGTTGCCTGTAGCGCTCTGATTGCTTTCCAGCAACCACCTCTTCCACCGATACAATTCCTTTGATCACAGCCGAAGGAGGAAACGCGCACGGATAGTCCGCCACGTTTGGCAACGCCATCCCTACAGGTGCGCGAATCAAGGTCCTCCATTCATCTGAATAGACGAGCCATTGAGAGGCCGCCAACAGTTCTAGCGCGGACGGCAATCCGTGCGGACGTGTGTGAGTTTCAACATCGTCAACCTTTCCGGAGTGCCCGTTATAAACGTAGTCGCCGACTACCACACTTCCGATAGGAAGATCGTCTTTCAACGATCCGGCAACACCGACGAAAATCTGGGCATGAAATCTTCCGAACTCGTTGTGCGCATCATTCGCCACCAACGCTGCGTCCGCGTTTCCCTGAGAAGTGATGGCATGAACAACGAGCCAGTCTCCCGCGGGATCGCGAAAGCGCCCACACTCATAAAGTCCACCGTTGGCACCGATCAGTGTATCGGTGCTATGAAGATGCGCTTTGACTGCACGGCTTTCATGCACAACAGTCGTAACGATGAGCACTCGGCGTGGATGGGCGAGAAACTCGGATCTAATGTCGGCCGGCGTGCGGTATGTCATGTTGGACACAGCCCCTGGCGTCAGCCCCGCTTATCGGTCGCCGTTATCCCGTCGACGTACATCACTCAATCCAAACTTGAGGTGTGTGTATCGGCACGGGGAGGCAATTGAGCACAGCGTACTGATTAGGTTCTCCACCTCAAATCCAAATCCCGAGCCGCCTTCACATCATCCAACCTTCTAACCGGCATCGTATGCGGCGCCCCCTTCACCAACTCCGGGTCTTCCTCCGCTTCCTTCAATATCGCCACGAGCGCCTCAACAAACCCGTCCAGCTCTTCCTTCGCCTCCGTCTCCGTCGGCTCGATCAGAAAACACTCCGGCACCAGCAGCGGAAAATACGTCGTCGGTGAGTGATAGCCGTAGTCGAGCAACCGCTTCGCGATATCCATCGCCGTCACGCCGATCGTCTTCGCCTGCTTGCTGAACGTCACAATGAACTCGTGTCCCGCGCGTCGCTTCGGATACGCGAGCTGGAAACCTTCCTTCGCCAACCGCGCGGCCATGTAGTTCGCGTTCAACGTCGCGTACTCGCCAACGCGATGCATGCCCTCGCGCCCGAGCATCAACGCATACGACAGCGCACGAACCAGAATCCCCGCATTACCCATGAACGTGGACAACCGCCCGATCGTCTGCGGCCGATCCGCTTCCGTCAGCCACCGATATCGCTCGCCTTCCTTTCCAACCATCGGAATCGGTAAGAACGGCACCAGCCTTTCACCCACGCCCACCGGACCCGCGCCCGGTCCACCGCCGCCGTGCGGCGTAGCGAACGTCTTGTGCAGATTCATATGCACCACGTCGAAGCCCATGTCGCCGGGTTTCACCTTGCCGAGGATCGCGTTGAGGTTGGCGCCGTCGTAATACAGCAGGCCGCCGGCGGCGTGCACGATCTTCGCGATCTCGACGATCTGCCGGTCGAACACGCCGCAGGTGGACGGGTTCGTCATCATCAGGCCGGCGGTGTGCGGACCGACCGCGGCGCGCAGCGCTTCCACGTCCACGTCGCCGTCGGCTTTCACCGGCACTTCGCGCACGGCGTAGCCGCACATCGTGGCGGTGGCCGGGTTGGTGCCGTGCGCGGCGTTCGGCACGAGGATCTCGGTGCGCGCGTCGTCGTTACGGCTTTCGTGATACGCGCGGATCATCGCGACGCCGGCGAATTCGCCCTGGGCGCCGGCCATCGGCGTGAGCGATACGGCGCGCATGCCGGTGACGTCTTTCAGAATTTCCTGCAGCTCGTAGAGGCAGCTCATGAAGCCCTGACTGTGCGACTCGGGCGCGAGCGGATGGCGGCCGAGGAAGCCCGGCAGGTTCGCCGCTTTGTGCGTGCCGCGCGGGTTGTACTTCATCGTGCACGAGCCGAGCGGATAGAACTGCGTCTCGATGGAGAAGTTGCGACGCGACAGATTGGTGTAGTGGCGCACCGCTTGCAGTTCGGAGACTTCCGGCATCGCCGGCGGCTTCGATCGGAGGAACGACGACGGAATACCGGACAGTGAGCCCTCACCCGGAAGCTGCGCAGGTGCGGATCGGCCGGCCTGGCCGATGTCGAAAATCGTCTGCTGGTCTTTCTGCTTCATCGCGCACCCCCGAGCACAGCCGTCAGTGCTTTGGCTGCGCGCTCGATCGCTGGCGCGCCGTACTTCTCGGTGGCGCAGACGAGCAGATGGTTCCTGAGCGCCGGGTATTCGGCGCCGAGCGGATGGCCGATCAGGATGCGTTCGTTGGCGAGACGTTCGACGACGGGCGCCGCCTCCACCCGCAGCTTCACGACGCGTTCGTGGAAGAACGGTCCGTCGAACGCGAGCGACACGCCCGGAATTTTCGTCAGCGCGTCGGTGAGCGCTTTCGTGTTCGCGTGCAGATTTGCTCGCGACCTGCTGCAGGCCGTCGGCGCCGAGAATCGCCATATAGATGGTGCCGGCGGTGACGAGCAGACCCTGGTTGGTGCAGATGTTCGACGTCGCTTTCGCGCGGCGGATGTGTTGCTCGCGGGCCTGCAGCGTGAGCGCGAAACCGGTCTTGCCTTCGAGGTCGACGGTGCGGCCGATGATGCGGCCCGGCATCTGGCGCACCCAATCCATCTTGCAGCACATGAAGCCGAACGACGGTCCGCCCGACGCCATCGGAATGCCGAACGGCTGACCGTCGCCGCACCACGATGTCGGCGCCGTTCTTACCCCATTCCGCCGGCGGCTTCAGCACCGCGAGCGACAACGGGTTCACCGATGCGATCAGCGCGACGCCGTTCTCGGCGGCCCAGTCGGCCAGCGCGTCGACGTCTTCGAGGCGGCCGAAGTAGTTCGGATGCTGCACGACGAGCGCGACGGGAATGTCGGGAGGCTCTTCAATGCTGCGATGTCGATGACGCCGTCTTTCGTCATCGGCACGGTTGTCAGCTCGATCTGCTGGTTGCGCACGATTGCGTGGGTGGCGTCGCGGAAGCGTGGGTTCACCGTCTCGGGCATCGCCACGTGGCGCGACTTGTTCTTCTTGTTGGCGCGCACCGCCATCAGCACCGCTTCGGCCAGGCCGGAGCCGCCGTCGTAGACCGACGCGTTCGACACGTCCATGCCGGTGAGCGCGGTCATCATGCTCTGGTATTCGTAGATCAGCTGCAGCGTGCCCTGGCTCGCTTCGGCCTGATACGGCGTGTACGCGGTGAGGAATTCGCCGCGTTGCGCGATGTCCCAGACGGCGGCCGGAATGTGGTGGTCGTAGCTGCCGGCGCCGACGAAACAGAGGTCGATGCGGTCGCGTTCGGCGCGTTCGCCGAGCAGCGCGAGCATGTCCATCTCGCAGCGGCCTTGCGGCACGTTTTTCAGCGTGCCGGCGCGCAGCGCTTCGGGAATTTCGTCGAACAGGTCTTCGATGGCGCGGACGCCGATGGTTTTTAGCATCGTGTCTACGTCGTGCGGCGTATGCGGAATGAATGGCATTGAGGGCTCGATGTGGGTCTGACGGGCGCGCCCGGGACCACGCGCAAAGCGCGTACTCTACCTTAGGGTCGGCGGAAAATCGTAAGCGCTGTTGGGGCGTAATGACGCGGTTCCGCATCACGACCTTGCGGGTCGCGTGCTCTGTGTCGGTAGCGGCCAGCCGGCGTCTTTGGCGCACGCGCGTGATCGCTTCGTTGGTGTCGAAGTACACCTGCCAGTAATGATCAGTGTGCGTGTACGGCCGCACCGAGATCACAGGGCCGACCAGATTCATGTCGAGCAGATTCACCTCGGGCGCCGGGGAGGTCGAAACGTTCGGAATCTCCGCGACGGCTGCTCTCGAGACCGCGATCACGTCGTTCACGTCCGCGCCGCCGGCGAGTTGCGCGAGCCGGTCGACGCGGCGGACCGGCAACGCGGAGAAGTTCTGGATCGTCTCGCCGAACACCTTGCCGTTGCCGACCGTCGTGAGCACGTTGTCCGGCGTGATCAGGGTGGTCCCGAACAGGCCGAGTTCGTGAACGGTGCCGGTGACGCCGGCGATCGAGACGAAGTCGCCCACCTTGAACGGCCGCAGCACCAGCATGAACGCACCGGCCGCGAAGTTGCCGAGCATGCCGCTCCACGCCGCGCCGATCGCGAGCCCCGCGCCGGCGATCAGCGCCGCGAACGAGGTCGTCTGGATACCGAAGTAACCGAGGATGCCGACGACAAGCGCGACGGTGAGGGTCACGGCGACGATCGATCCGAGGTATTTCGTCAGCGTCGGGTCGACCGCACTGCGGTTCATTGCGGCCCGGACCACTAGCACCACGCGATTGATGATCCAGCGGCCGACCACCCAGAACAGAATGGCGGCGATGACCTTGATGAGGATGTCGAGCGCGGTGGTGCTTGAAACACCCGGATCGGTTCGGTGTCCATGCGGGTCCCCTACCCGGAACCACTCGACGCGCGTCAGTGCTCGTCGGCTTCGCACAGCTCCGCGTAGGCTTCGGCGTCGAGCAACTGATCGAGGTCCGCCACGTCGGTGGGCTGGATACGGAAGAACCAACCGTCGCCGTACGGGTCCTGGTTGACGGTCTCCGGTGCGTCTTCGAGCACGTCGTTGATCGCGATGATGGTGCCGCCGATCGGCGCGTAGATGTCGGACGCGGCTTTCACGGACTCGACCACGCCGGCCTCTTCGCCGCCTTCGACCACCACGTCGAGTTCGGGCAACTCGACGTACACCACGTCACCGAGCGCGCCCTGCGCGTGATCGCTGATACCGACCGTTACCGTGCCGTCTTCCTCGAGCCGCGCCCATTCGTGCGATTTCGCATAGCGCAGCTCGGTCGGAAACTCGCTCATCAAAAACTCCCTTTCGTCCGTTTTATTCGAAGACTTTCTTGCCGTTGCGAACGAACGGCGGGCGCACGATCCGACAGGGTAAGAGTTTGCCGCGGATGTCCACTTGTGCAGTCCCTTTGGCGGCCCGAGGCAGGCGCGCCAGCGCAATACTGTAACCCAACGTCGGCGAGAAAATACCGCTGGTGACCTCGCCTTCACCGGCGTCCGTGACGATGCGTTGACCGTGCCGGATGACGCCTTTCGCATCGAGCACCAGGCCGGTGAGTTTGCGCGGCAACACCAGCGGCTTTGCGCGCTTCCACCGCGGCGCGACCGACGAAGTTCCGATCGGCCGGTTCCAACGCTACGGTCCACGCGAGGTTCGATTCGAGCGGGTCGTTCGTCTCGTCCATGTCCTGGCCGTAGAGGTTGAGGCCCGCTTCGAGCCGCAACGTGTCGCGCGACGCGAGCCCGCATGGCGCAACGCGCGCCTCGGCCAGTTGCTTCCACAGCGCGATGCCCTCGGCCGCCGGCAGCATCACTTCGACGCCTTCTTCGCCGGTGTAACCGGTGCGCGCCACCATCCACTCGCCGCGCTCCAGTTCTTTGGACGGCTTCATGTCGGCAGCGCCGCGTGACGCCGCTCACCTGTTCAAATCGCCCGATCGCTTCGGGACCCTGTACCGCGATCATCGCGAGATCGCCGCGATGCTTGATGTTCACGTCGAAGCCGTCGCGTGTTGCGTGAACCAGGCCAGCACCTTCGCGCGGGTCGCCGCGTTCACGACGGCTCGCCAGCCGTGTGCGCGCCGATACACGATCAGGTCGTCGACCACGCCGCCTTTGTCGTTCAACAGCACCCCGTACTGGGCGTGGCCGGTGTCGGTGAGCTTCGCAGGATCGTTCGCGGTGAGATGGCGCAGATAGTTGAAGGCGCCAGGCACCGTCGAGGTCGATGATGGTCATGTGCGACACGTCGAACATGCCGGCCGCGCTGCGCACGGCTTTGTGTTCTTCGATCTGCGAGCCGTAATGCAGCGGCATTTCCCAACCGCCGAAGTCGACCATCCGCGCACCGGACAGCGACATGAGTATCGAGAGAGGCGTGCATACCAGCGCCATCGAGCGATGTCCGAAGATGACGGGAGACGGATTCTAACGGCGCAACTGCGACGCAAGCCATCGGCTCGTTCGCTCTAACCGCGTCTCGCGGTGATCGTCAGCGGACCAGATCCAGCAGCGCCTCGCGCGACGGCCCGGCACGACCGCCGGCCGAAGGTCACCGCGCGATCGATGGCCGCCGCCACCTCGGGCCGATGCAGAATGTCCTGATCGGCGACACCGTGCCGATGTACTCCATCGCCGCTCGAGGTACCGCTGCCGCCGTCGCCGAGCATGGCGCCGAGGCGCCGGTCCACACGACGCGACATCGGGTCACTGCTCGGCTCCGGCACGCGCCCGGCGCGATGCGTCGTATCTGCGCGAGCACGTCTGGTCCGCCGCCAACTGCGCGCGGTACCACGGCGTGATCTCGGCTTCGGTCACCGCGTCGAAGTTGCGTTGCGAAGCTCGACCAATCGTCCCCTCGCTGTTGCCGCAGCGCATCGCGCAACCGGACGGCATGCATCATGCCCACGGTGATGCCGCGACCGGCCGACGGATTCGTGCACGCCCACGCGTCGGCGATGGCGACGAAGCCGGTGACGATCGGTGCGCCGTCGACGACGAAGCGCCGATAGCGATCGAGCACGCCGCTCATCGACAGCACGTCGCCGATCGGTTCGCCATCGAGCCAGTGCGCGTGCAACGGACAGGCGCGAATCACGTTCGTCCACGCATCGGCGTCCTTCAATCGTTTGAGCGCCGTGTCGCTCGTGATCGCCTGGATCGTGACGGACCACGTGGCGTGATCGCCGGGCAAGGTGAGCACCGCGATCGTACCGATCGGCATCAGCACCGGACCCATCCGTTCCGGTACGCGGCCGGTGAAATAGCGCGTGTGATACACGAACGCGCACTCGGACCGCTCCTCGTGCGGGGCACGCGCGCCGATCTCGGCGAGCCACGCGGGCGCGCGCGAGCCGCGCCCAGTCGCATCCACCACGAGATCGGCGTGCAGCGTTTCGCCATCGGTCGTGCGCACGCCGACTACGTGCGGCACGCGTCCGTCGACGCGCGGTCCTTCGATCAGCGACTCGACTCGAACGCCGCGTCGCAGGCGGATGCGCGGTTCGGCCGCGGCCACCTTCGCAAACACCCATTCGGCGGCCGGCCGTCGCGCGGTATACGTCCACAACTTCGCATCGACGGGACGCGGCGAACGGTCGGTGACCTGCGGCGGCAGCGGATCGAGCATGTCGAGGCGCGCCGCACCGGCGTTGATCAGATTCGGTCTGCAACTCGGGGAGCTCCGCTTCGAGCAGCAGCCGCAGACCCGGCATCAGATTGTGAGGTTGGCGGAACTGCGCAACGCCCTTGCGCGACCAGTCGTCCCAGGCGTCTCGCGGAGAATCCGGCGGCAGATTGCCGTCGCGTTCGAGCACCGCGACGTCGTGACCGTCGCGCGCCAACAGCGTTGCCGCGCCAAGCCCGCAGATACCGCCGCCGAGCACGATGACCTTTGCCATACGATTCTCCCTATCGCGGCAGCGCTCTATCGCGGTGGAGCGAAGATGCCGAAGCCGAGCGCTTCCTTGATCAACTGCCGCTTCAGCGCGGGCGCAGCATTCAGCAGATCGACCGCAACATTGCGCAGCCAGTTGAGGCCGGGATCCGAGAGGCGATACGCGGCGGCGAACGCATCCATCGCGCGCACCATCACTTCTGCGCGCAGTCGGCGGCGCCGCGCAAAGCCTTGCCACAGCTCGTCGTTACCGAGGTCGGACGCGTTCACGTGCGTCGCCACGCGGAGGATTTCGTTCAGGTCTTCGAAGCCGAGATTGACGCCTTGCCCGGCGAGCGGGTGCAGCACGCGCGCGGCGTCACCCACCAGCAGCACGCGCGGCGCCGGCTGAAAACTGCTCGCGACCAGTTGTTCGAGCGGGAAGCTGAAGCGCTTGTCCACCGAACGGATCGATCCGTACCGCGAGTCGATCGATTGGGCGAGCCGCGCGATGAACGTCGCGTCGTCGAGCGCCATCAGTTGCTGCGCCACGGCGTCGGTCTGCGACCACACCACGGAGCTGAAGAAGCGGCCGTCGCGGCTCGGCAGCGGCAGCAGCGCGAGCGGTCCGTCTTTCAGGAAGCATTGCCACGCCATCTGGCCGTGATCGTGCTCGGTCTCCACCACGGTTGCGATGGCCGATTGCTGCGTTTCGAACCGGCCGGCGCTGACGCCGAGTTTCGTGCGAATGGACGAGTTCGCGCCGTCTGCCGCGATCAGCAATCGCGCGGTGATGTCGGTGTCGCCGGCGCGCAACTTCACCGCGTCCGCGCTCGCTTCCACCGATTCGATGCTGCCGGCCACGATCACCACATCGCCCTGCCGCTTCAGCGCGGCCCACAACACTGCCACCGACGGGCTCACCTCGATGATCCAGCCGAGTTCGGCGCGGTCGACTTCGGACGCGAGGAATTCGATGTGCCGCGTGCCGCGCTCTTCGCACGCGTACACCGAGTTGAACGGACACGGCGCGAACGCGCGCCAGCACGTCGAGTTCGGTGAGCAGCGCGACCGAGGCCGGATTCACCGCCACGGTGCGCACGTCGAAGCCGAGTTGTCCGCGCGTCACCGGGGGTTCGCCGCGATCGACGAGCGCTACCTTCAAGCCGCGGCGCGACAGCGCCAGCGCCGCGCTGGCACCGATCAGGCCGCCGCCGGCGACCAGAACGTCACACGTCAGGTCGCCCACTGCGGCGCGGGTTTGATCGGTTTGCGCATCACGGCTTCGATCTCTTTGATCGTCTTCGGTGCCGCGGCGGTGAGCACTTCGTGACCGTCGCGCGTCACCAGCACGTCGTCTTCGATACGGATGCCGATGCCGCGGTATTTCGCCGGCACCGAGTCGTCGTCCGGAAGATAGATGCCCGGTTCGATGGTGAGCACCATGCCGGGCTCCAGCGTGCGCCACGCGTCGTCCACGCGATAATCGCCCACATCGTGCACGTCGAGGCCCAGCCAGTGCGACGTCTTGTGCACACAGAAGCGCTTGTAGCTTTCGTCGGCGACCAGCTCGTCCACTTCGCCGTCGAGCAGGCCGAGATCGACGAGCCCTTCCGTCATCACGCGCACCGCGGTTTCGTGCGGCACGTTGAAGCCGGTGCCTTTCTTCATCGTCGCGATCGCCGCGAGCTGTGCGCGCAGCACCACTTCGTACACGGCCTTCTGCGTGGCGCTGAATTTGCCGTTGATCGGGAACGTGCGGGTGACGTCGGAGGCGTAGTACTGGTATTCGCAACCGGCGTCGATCAGTACCAGGTCGCCGTCTTTCAGCGGCGCGTCGTTGCGCACGTAGTGCATCACGCAGGCGTTCTTGCCGGCGCCGACGATGCACGGATACGCCGGATGGCGCGCGCCGTTGCGCATGAATTCGTAGATGATTTCGGCTTCGAGCCCGCTTCCGTTCCACCGGGCCGTACCGTGCGCATCGCGCGGATGTGCGCGCCGGTGGTGATCTCGGCCGCGCGGCGCATCAGCTTCAGTTCGTGCGCGGACTTGTACAGCCGCAGGTCGTGCAGCAGATGCGACAACACGAGGAACTCGCCGGGCGGCATCGCGCCGTGCACCTGCTTGCCGCGAATGGTCTTCACCCAGCCGAGGATGTCGCGGTCGAACTCGGGGTGTTCGCCGAAGTTCCCGTACACCTTTTCGCGACCTTCGAGCAGGCCGGGCAGGATGTCCGACAGATCGCCGATCGGAAAGCCGTCGTCCACACCGAGCATCTGCGACGCGCGGTCGGGTCCCATTCGCTCGCCGGTCCACTGTTCGAGGCCTGGCTCGCGCTCTTCGCAGAACAGGATCACTTCGCCGTGCTCGCGCCCGGGCGCCAGCACCAGCACTGCATTCGGCTCTTCGAAGCCGGTCAGGTAATAGAAGTCGCTGCTTTGCCGGAAGAGATGTTCGGTGTCGCGGTTGCGGATCTGCAGCCGCGACGACGGCAGAACGGCGATGGCGCCCGGCGCCATCAGCTTCATCAGCTGCTGCCGTCGGCGCTGATACTCATTCTGACTCATCGTCGTCCGGCTCCTCGTCCCGGGCCTGAGTGCTGTCGTGGATCGTCAATACGGCCACCTTGAGGTGTTCCGCCACATTGAAGAAATCGAACTCGTCGTCTTCGTCGTCGCCATCGACCTCGGCGATGCGTTCGATGTCTTCGAGCGCGTCCGCCGCGTCGTCGTCCAGCTCTCCACCCGACTCTTCGAACGCCGTCAGAAAACCGTCGCACCACTGGCCCAGGCCTTCGACGCGATCGGACATCGCGAATTCGTCGCCCGGCAGCAGCGGTTCGAAGGTCAGTTCAGGAGACAGCAGATCGTCCGCGGCGTACTCGATGAAGCGATCGAGTTCGTCCTCGTCCATCCGCGACGCATCGTCCAACAGGTCGGTCAGGGCGCGGCGTTGACTCGCGAACGACTCCGCCGGCGCCCCGCACAGCAAGCCCGCAAACGGCGCCGTGCAGCAGCGATTCGCTCAAGCCCGCGGGCAGGTTCCAGCGTCTGTTCGGAGAAGGTGCTCACGCGATCATCGACCAGGAAAGGTGTCGGGCATGCTATCACCAAACGCTTGAATTGACGGGGTTTCGCGGCCTGGCGCGCGTTGACCCGCATTTGTCCAGTCTCTATAGTCGCAACCGTCCGTCGATCGCAATCACGCCCTATGTCAGTAACCGAATTGGACGCGCTAGAGCGCAAGGTCAACGAACTGATCGAGCTGTGCAACGTGCTGTCCCGCGAAAATCGGGCATTGCGTAGCCGGCAGAATACGTGGAGTACGGAACGCGCCAAGCTGATCGAGAAGAACGAATTGGCGAAGAGCAAAGTCGAATCGATGATCGGACGATTGAAGTCACTGGAGCAGGACTGATGCCGCGACCGCCCACGACCGTCAGCGTGCGGATCCTCGAAAAAGAATACCAGGTGAATTGTCCAGAAGATGAGATCGACGAGCTGACCGCGTCGGCCCGTTATCTCGATGCACAGATGCGCGGCATTCGCGATTCAGGAAAAGTGTTGGGGCTCGATCGGATGGCGGTGATGGCGGCATTGAACATCGCCAACGACCTGCTGCGCATCCGCAACGAGAAGAACACGGTGGCGACGACAATCGAACGCAAAGTCGGCGAACTTGCTCAACGTGTCGACACTGCATTGTCGGAAGCGAAGCAACTCAGCCTCTAACACGATGCATGCGTCACGTCGCGTGCGATCCGTTCGCAAAACCTACACCTTTAAACCCGTCGCGCGTCCGGTGCAACGGCGATCGTTGTGTATTCGTCGGCTATACTCGCCACGTCTCCTGGGGTGTTCGCCAGTCGGGGTCGTCCTTGAGCCGTTATAGTAACTAAGGAGACTTTGACGTTGGCGTCTGTGCGCACATCCGCTCACGCGGGAAGCCTATGACGTCGCTCGGGTCTCCGCCTTGAACCCATACGGTTCAGGGCAAACCGAACAGCGGCACCTCCGGGAGATTTCTTATGCCTCCTGCGTCTCGCGCCTCCGTGCGGCGGCGCTATCGCACTGCGCGTCGCGCGCTCTCCCGTTCCGAACAGCAGCAGCACGCGGAAGCTGTGGCGCGGCGCTTCGTCGCATCGCGCGTGATGCTGGCGTTCAAGCGTTTCGCCGTGTACGCGCCGAGCGACGGCGAACTCGATCCGAGTCCCATCGCCGATCGCCTGCTCGCCGCGAACAAGATCGTGACGCTGCCGGTGGTCGAACGATCGCGCGTGCTGGGTTTCTACCGATACCGCGCCGATACGCCGATCGTCCGTAACCGCTTCGACATTCCGGAACCCGATACCGCAGTGGCCGCCTCGATACCGACGAGCGCGCTCGACGTGGTGCTGGTGCCGCTGGTCGCGTTCGACGATGCCGGCATCCGGCTCGGCCGCGGCGGCGGTTACTACGATGCGACGTTCGGCGCACGCCGGCACGCGCTGCTGATCGGTCTCGCACACGAGCTGCAGCACCACGAAGGGCTCGCACACGAGCATTGGGACGTGCCGCTCGATGCGGTGATTACCGAACGCGCCGCGCGTGGGTTTACGATACGCGGACGCCGCTTCATGTCCGGTGAGGGAAATCGCTGAATGGCCGTACGCAAGATCATCCGCATGGGTCATCCGACGTTGCGCAAACCGGCGCGGCGGCTGGAGGCGCGCGAACTCGCGAGCCCGGAGATGGGCCGGCTGGTGCACGACATGATCGACACGCTGAACGACGCGGGCGGCATCGGCCTCGCCGCGCCGCAGATCGACGAACCGGTGCGGCTCGCGATCATCGAGATCGAGGGCGGCACGAGCCGCTATGGCGAGATACCGCCGATGCCCCTCACGGTGTTCGTCAATCCGACGATCGAAATCGTGGACCCCAAGCCGGCCGGCTATTGGGAAGGTTGTCTGTCGGTGCCCGGCTTACGCGGCTGGGTCGAGCGGTCGCAGTTCGTGCGCGTGTCGTATCAGGATCTGAGCGGCAAGAAGCACGCGCTCGAACTGAAGGGTTTCCTCGCGACCGTGTTCCAGCACGAGTTCGATCATCTCGACGGCAAGCTGTACATCGACCGGATGACCGATCCGACCAAGCTCGTGTTCGAGGAAGAGTACCTGCGCTACTTGTCCGCCGACGAGTGAACCATGGCGCAGATCGCGCCGCACACGTTCCGGTACGTCTTCGGGTCCGCCAGCAGACGCTGATTCAGTTCTATTTCGATGCCGACGTAGCCATCTGCGCGATGCGTGCGGCGCAGTGCGGTCGTCAGGCCGTCCGCGTTTCCGCGATACGGATAGTTGCGCCGCACCGTCAGCGCCGGGCATCGCCTGCGACAGGTTCGCCACCCACGCATTGCACAGCGTCGCTTCGTGCGGACGGCGCGGGTCGTAGAGAAGACCGACGTCGGCGGTGCGCGTTTCGCCGTCGAGTACCGGCGTGAACGAATGCGCCGATAGATGCACGGCGCGTTTGCCGTTGGCGATCGCTGCATCGACCGCCGCGGCGACCTGCGCGCGATACGGCCGGTAGTGCTCGTCGACGATGCGCGCGCGCTCAGCGTCCGGCAGTGCCCGCGAGATCGACGAGAACAACGCGCGGTGATGCTCGGATCGGTTCAGGTCGATCAGCAGGCGCGACGTCTGGCTCACGATCAGCGGCGCGTTCAGCGCCTTCGCGAGTTGCCGCGCGAGTACCAGCGCGCCCGCATCCCAGCCGCGATGCGAGTCGAGCAACGCGCGGTGCGATGCGAAAGCCTTTGCATAGCGTGGCGGGATTCGATTGCCGCCGTGTTCGCACGTGACGACGAAGCCGACGTCAACCGCCGGCACGAAACATCCGCCCTTCCGCGAGGCAGTCGCACAGGCGTCGATACGTGGCGAGCAGCGAGGCGGCGTTCACGTTCGATCCCACCGAGCGCTGCAGACGGCTCGACAACGTGCCTTCATCGAGAATTACGTCGAGCGCCTGGCGGTGCGGTACGAGTTTCTTGTCGCGACATCGAAGCGAGCGCACGCCACGCCTCGCCCGCGGTCTGCGCGCCGGAAAGACCGAGCACGCGCAGATAGTCGGCGTTGTCGATGCGCGCCGTTTCGCCGTGCTTCACGCACTGCTGCAGGATCGCCGCCAGCGCGTCGGTGTCGATGGCATCTGCTGCATCGAGCAGCGCATCCGCGCCTCGGTAAAGCCGTTCGACGGTGGCGACCACGAGCTGCGCAATCGCGAGATCGGCGCCCGGATACTCCTGCGCGTCGAGCACGCGAATTTCGATGGCGTGTCGGTCGAAGCGCGCAATGGCGCCGCGCGAGTTCAACCATTCGAACTGCAGAATGCTGTCGGTGTCGTGCGGCGCGATGGCGCGGAACATCGGCTCGAGAATCACCTGGCTGTACTGCGCTTCGGAGCGCACCGGCTCGCGGAATGACGCGACCGGTGATCTGCGGCACGTGTCGCTGGTTGCCGGCGTACACGTCGATGCGAGCATCCGCGAAGCCGGTGTCGCGCCCGTCCAGGAACGGCGTGCTCGCGGCGAGCGCCGGCAGAATCGGCAGCAGTACTCGGATCGCCGCGTGCAGCCGGCCGAACTCGGCGTCGTCCGTGAACGGCAGATTGATGTGCATGCTCTGCAGATTCGACCAGCCGTGCCGCTGGCAATCGAAGATGCGGTCGTACGCGCGATAGACCGCATCGTTGCCGTGCGGCCACAGCATGCGTATCCGCGATCGGGATTCATCCACGGGTGCATCGCCGCTCGGCATCAGCCGCGCATTCCATCGGCGCGAGCATCGAGTTGATGCGACGCACCGCCGCCTGAAAATCGCCAACGACCGCGTCGAGGCGCGGCCTCGGGCCGTTCGTCTTCACTTCGATGACGTGCAGCGCGAGCTCGTTGCTCCACGCAATCGTCGCCCTGCTCGGTCTCCTCGGTGAGCTCTCCCGCCGCCTCGGTCAACAGACGATCGGCGAGCGGCGCGCACGTCGAGCGTCGTGCGATCGACGATCATGTATTCGATTTCGATGCCGAATACGGAGAACGCGGAGCGGAACCGCGCTCACGTCGGCGATCGCCCGCGTTTCTTCGCTTCGATGCGCTGCAGGAACACGCTCATGATTTCGCGGTACAAGCGCCGACTTCAGCACGCAGGTCTTCGTAGCCGGTGTCGATGCTCGGGTTGTCGTTCACCTCGATGATGTACGGCTGGTTGCCGACTTCCTTCAGGTCGACGCCGTACAGGCCGTCGCCGATCAGGTTGGCGGCCTTCAGCGCCGTTTGAATCACTTCCTTCGGCGCTTCGCCGACGGCGAGCGTTTCGCACGCGCCGTAGTCGCCTTCGCCGCCTTCGGTGCTGTGACGGACGATCTGCCAGTGGCGGCGCGCCATGAAGTACTTGCACACGTACAGCGGCCGGCCGTCGATGATGCCGACGCGCCAGTCGAAATCCGTTGGGAGGAAGCCTTGCGCGACGATCAGTTCGGATTGCGCGAGCATCTCTTTCACGCGTGGCGCGCATCGCCTCTTCGGTGTCGAGCTTCGTGACGCCCTTGGAGAACGCGCTGTCGGGTTGCTTCAACACCACGGGCAGGCCCAGCAACGGCACGATGTCGTCGATGTTGTCGGCGTGCACGACGAGCGTTTTCGGGCACGGAATCTTGTGGCGCGTGAGCAACTCCGCCAGATACACCTTGTTGGTGCACTTCAGGATCGAGTTCGAATCGTCGATGACGACCAGACCTTCCGCTTCGGCGCGACGCGCGATGCGGAACGTGTGGTGATTGACCGCGGTGGTCTCGCGAATGAACAGACCGTCGAATTCCGCTACGCGGCCGACGTCGTCTTTGGTAATGAACTCGACGCCGAAGCCGAGCGCTTCGGCCGCATCTTCGAATCGCTCCAGCGCTTTCTTGTCGGACGGCGGTTCTGCTTCGGCCGGATCGTGCAGGATCGCGAGGTCGTAGCGCGATTGCGGGCGTCGCCGCACGCGCCGACGCTTACCGGAGAAGTAATCGACCGCAGCAGCGAGCAGGAAGTCGTGGTCGGACTCCTGCACTTCGCTCGCGCCGATCGCGCGGATCGACTTCAGTTGCCATTCCGCGTCGCGCAGCACGAAATCGGCGCGCAACAGCGGCGTTTCGAAAATGCCGAACAGATTCCACGCCAGCGTGTCGTACGCGGAGTCGCCGCAACGGCCGAAGAAGATGTTCATCGAGAACTCTGCAACCTGCAGCGGCTTCAGCGTGCGCTGCATCAGTTCTTCGAGGTCTTCCGACAACAGGCGCGCAACGCCGGGCGAGCGCAGATCCTGGATCGTCGACAGGCTCGGCAGCGGATGCTGCCCGCGCGCTGCGGCGAGCAACGATACGTAGTAACCGGCGCTCTGATATTTGTACGACCGGCACAGGTTGAACACTTTCGCCGAGCGGTCTTCGAAATACTGCGCGTCGGTGAGATAGCTGCGCGCGGGCACCACGGTGACGCCGGGGATCTCGAGCGGCCAGTCCTTCGGATTATTGACGACGAACAGCAGGTTCACGTGTCGTCCTCTCCATCGCGCGGTGTGATCAACAGAATGTTGGCATCGAAGGTCAGGTTGCCCAGAAGCACCGATGAGATCAATCGATTGATGTTCACCCAGTAGTGCACGTCGGCGGAAACGGGATTCGCCAGATACGGATCGCTCACGCGCACCAGACGGTCCTGCCGGTGATAACCCGACAGCACGACGAAGTGTCCGGCCGGTTCGCCGCGCAGATCATCGGGCTTGTCGTTCGGACCGAACTCGCGCCGCACCCGGTATAGATAGGTAGAGCTGAGTCCGGCAAGCATCGGTATGCCGCGTCGCAGGATGCCGCGCAGAAACGGCGCGGTGAGATCGCGGAAGCGGATCGAACCGCCGAGCTCGGCAAACTCGCGACAGGCGCGCGACGCCACGCGCACGCGCGGGTCGGTTTTGAGTTCGGCCTGTTGCGTCAGGCGATCGGCCAGCGGCGCCGCATGAGGCGCGAACCAGCTCGGGTCGAACACCATGAGATCCCACGTGTACATCGTGGCGGTGTAGCCGCGCTTCAGTGCGTGGCAACCGAGGAACGGCAGGTACGTGCCGCCGTTGTCGATCGTCGGCGTTTCGTCGATCACCTGCTCGAGCGCGACAGCGTCTTCGTAGTAATCGTAGATCGCGTGCAGACACGTCGGGCCGCACGTCGTTTCGTTCGGCTGGCGCCGCATCGTCACGTCGAGTTCGATGTCGAGAGGCAGCCGCGGCATCAGCGCAGGAACATTTGGTACGCAGTGTTATCCGTTTCTTCGGAATAACGGTAGCCGATGCGATCGAGAAAGCGAGCGAGCTCGCGGCGCGCCGTGGGCGCCGCTTCGAAGCCGATCAACACGCGACCCCACGCCGCGCCGTGATTGCGGTAGTGGAACATCGTGATGTTCCACTTCTCGCCGAGTTCCAGCAGGAATTTCAGCAGCGCGCCGGGCCGTTCGGGAAACTCGAAGCGATACAGGATTTCCGATTTGCCGCTGGTAACGCGCCCGCCGACCATGTGCCGCACGTGCATCTTCGCGAGCTCGTTGTCGGTCATGTCTTCGACCGGGTAGCCGGCCTCGATCAGGCTGTCGATCAATTCGTTGCGGTCGCCGTTCGGCACGATCTGCACGCCGACGTAAACGCGCGCCTGCGTCGCATCGGCATAGCGGTAGTTGAATTCGGTGACGGCGCGTTTGCCGAGCGTGCGGCAGAACGTGCGGAAGCTGCCGGGCTTTTCCGGAATCGTCACGCCGAGAATCGCTTCGCGTTTTTCGCCGAGCTCCGAGCGCTCGGAGATGTGGCGCAGCCGGTCGAAGTTGACGTTCGCGCCGCTGACGATCGCGACCAGATCCTGGTTCGCGACTTTCGTTGCGGCCAGATACTTCTTCATGCCGGCTACCGCGAGTGCGCCGGACGGTTCGGCGATCGAGCGCGTGTCGTTGAAGATGTCTTTGATTGCGCCGCAGATCTCGTCCACCGACACGACGATGACCGAGTCCACGCACTCGCGCGCGATCTTGAACGTTTCCTTGCCGACCTGCGCCACTGAGGTGCCGTCAGCGAACTGATCGAGCGTCTCGCTCGGCAACACGACACGCCGCTTCGCGGCCAGCGCCGCGGCCATGCACGCGGATCCATCGGCTTCGACGCCGATGATCTTCACGTCGCTGCGCAGATATTTGACGTACGCGCCGATGCCGGAGATCAGCCCGCCGCCGCCGACCGGAACGAAGATCGCATGCAGCGGCGCGCTGTGCTGATTGAGGATCTCCATGCCGACGGTGCCTTGCCCGGCGATCACGTCCGGGTCGTCGAACGGATGCACGAAGATGTAGCCGTGCTTCGCCATCAGTTCGTTGGCGTGATCGCGCGCTTCGTCGAAGTTGTCGCCGTGCAGAATCACGCGCGCGCCGAGATCGCGCACCGCCGACACTTTGATGTCGGGCGTGTTGCGACCCATCACGATGTGCGCTTTCACGCCGAGCCGATTCGCCGCCAACGCAACGCCCTGCGCGTGATTGCCGGCCGACGCCGCGATCACGCCGCGCGCGCGATCCGCGGCGGAGAGCTGCGCCATCTTGTTGTATGCTCCGCGCAGCTTGAACGAGAACACGCTCTGCAGATCCTCGCGCTTCAGGAACACGCGATTGCCCAACGCACGCGACAGCGAACGCGCTTCGTGCAGCGGCGTTTCGATCGCGACGTCGTAAACGCGCGAAGCGAGGATTTTCTTGACGTATCGTTCGAGCATCGGGAGGGCCGGGCGACGAAGCCGCGTCATACTAAAGGGGGAGTGCTATGCCGTCCACACGGCTGCCTGTTCGACCGCGGGTGATACGACGATGAGCGCAGATGCGTTCAAACGCGCCGCTGCCGACGCGGCGGTCGCGATGATCAAGCCGCGCTTGCGCAATGACAGCATCGTCGGGGTGGGCACGGGTTCGACCGCGAATGCCTTCATCGATGCGTTGGCATCGCTGCGCGGTCACTTCGACGCCACCGTTGCGAGTTCCGATGCTTCTGCCGCGCGCCTGCGCGGCCACGGTTTCACGGTGCTCGACCTGAACGCCGTCAACGAAGTGCTCGTGTACGTCGACGGCGCCGACGAAGTGAATCCGGCCAAACAACTCATCAAAGGCGCCGGCGGCGCGTTGACGCGCGAGAAAATCGTCGCGGCGTCGGCGCGCGAATTCATCTGCATCGTCGACGACAGCAAGCTCGTTGCCACGCTCGGCGAGTTTCCGTTGCCGGTCGAAGTGATTCCGATGGCGCGAGGACTCGTCGCCCGCGCGCTCGTCGGGCTCGGCGGCACACCGGTGTATCGCGAACGTTTCGTCACCGACAACGGCAACATCATCCTCGACGTTCACGGTCTCGACCTCGTCGATCCGCCCGCGATGGAACAGCGCATCAACAACATCGTCGGCGTGGTCTGCAACGGCATCTTCGCGGCGCAGGCGGCGGACGTGGTGATCGTGGCGGGCGCGAGCGGGGTGCGGCAGGTCTGAGATGATCGCGTGGAAGAGATCGAAGACCCGCTCAGGCACGCAAGCAAGCGTTTGACAACCGATCGTCGGCCAAGCATGTCACCCATCGTCATCGCATCAGCGTTGACCGTTGCGCTCATCGCGCTGCGGGCGCTCGATCTGCTCGTATTGAGGGCAGACTCGTGGCCGGACCCCACCCTTTTATCCAAGGCGCTCGGACTGCTGCTGGTGTTCCTGTTCCTGCGCGTCGTCCGGGAGCGCCTCGGCAGCATCGGTCTGCACGCGCGCAACCTCGGGCATGCGATCGGCATCGGCGCAGTAAGTCTGTTGGCGATTTTCGCGTGCTTGTATGCGATCGAGTTCTACATGCTGCGCGTCGCCGGCGAGAATCCGCGCGTCGTGCTCGGTGTCGTCGACAAGCAAGGTGCGTTGATCGCGGGCACGACGTTCGTGTCGTTGTACGTCGCCGGGCAGGTTCTCAACGCACTCGCCGAAGGAGAGCATCTTTCGCGGAATCATTCTGCCGCGGTTGATGCGAACGATGTCGTTCTGGAAGGCCAACCTCGCGCAGGCGATGCTGTTCGCCGCTGCACATCTCATATGGCCGCTAAGCAGCTTTGCGCTTGGCCAGGCGACGCTCGTAGATGCACTGGTGCAAGCTCTTATGCTGCTGGTATTCACGACGATTGGCGGCCTGCTCTTCGGATACCTGTACTACCGCACGAACAACCTATGGACGAGCGTTTTCGCGCACTTCATCGACAATTCGGTGTGGCTGTTCATTCACATCGAGACGTCGACGCGTTTCAACGCGGAGACCGACGTTTCGATGTTCGGGCGGATAGGGTTCCTGTCGTTGGCGCTGATCGCAGGGTTCGCTACGAAGCGGGCGGGCATTGCGCCGCTCGCGCAACGCGCTTGAACGCGCACGCACCTCGTCCAAACGACGCGTTATATCGTCAGGCCGTAAGCGTGCGTTGACCTGGCGACGCGCACTTGGCAACTTCCTTAGTTCGAACGACCGCCCTTCACAGGAAGGAATGCCATGACCCAAACCCAGGCGAAATCCCCGCAGGTGCCCTCGCGACCCGACACGTCCTCGTACGTCCCTCCGTTCCAGCTCACTGCCGGGCAGCCACCTCCGATCGCCGCGCACGGCGGCGTTTCCTACATGGCATTCGACCGCGACGGTGATGCGGGTACCACGCTCGCGACGCAGGATGCACTGCGGTTGCTCGATACCACCACCGGACAAGCGGTGATCGACATGATCGAGAACGCGCCGCCGGGTCCCGATCCAGACCCAGTGGGGTTTGGGTTTTCGCAGCCACGCGGAGTGTGTCGAGTACATCCGGGCCCAGGGCATCGTCGTGCCGGAGGGCGGTGTGGCGATTGCCGCTGCGATATTCGGTGCACGAGGAACCTTCGTATTCGATCGTTTCGTCGAACGCGCTGTGGCGCGATCCGGCGCGTGAGGCCGATCAGCTGCGCTTGCGCAAAGAGGAACGCGATATCGGCCGTCGCGCGCTCTACTTCCCACAAGTGTTGCGCGACGCGCGACGCATCGGCGAGTACTACCCCGGACTCTCGCCGTACAGCGCGGAGTGCATGGACAAACTCGGCGTATCGCTGGCGCACTGTGAATCGAAATGCACCAACTTCTACGACGCGCACGAGGTAGAACGCGTGTTCTATCCGGAGATGGAGAAGCTGCTGCTCGAGCTCTACCCGGACGCGACCGACGCGCTCGTGTACAACCACGACGTATTCAACAAGGACTACACGGGGGATCGCCGAGAAGACCAGGCCAACAAGAACCCCGGCGTGAACGCAAACTACGCGTACCTCGTACACAACGACCTGAACGACAACAGCGGTCGCGTGCGTTGCCGCGAGCTGCTCACGAAGAACCTGCGCAACTTCGGCCGCGAACAGCGTTACACGGAAGCAGAGGCAGACGCGAAGATGTCGCGACGCTTCCTGTCGATCAACCTCGCGAAGCCGATGGAGACCGTGCGCCAGAATCCTTTCGTGCTCTGCGCGTGGCCGTCGTTTGCCGATCAGGCCTACATCACCAACTACCGCATCTACGACGACCGCGTCGGCGAGACGACGCGTTTCACGCATCGACCGAGCCACGAGTGGTACTGGGTACCGCATCAGAAGCCGAACGAGGTGTCGATGCTGAAGTGCTACGACTCGGTCACCGACGGCTCGGTGTCGCGCTGGTCGTTCCACTCGGCGTGCGTCGATCCCACTGCGCCCGAGGATGCGCCGTGTCGGAAGAACGTCGTGGTCAGGTCGTTCGTGTTCTTCTAGAAGCTCACACGAGCAGCTTGCCGGGGTTCATCACGCCGTTCGGATCGAACACCGCTTTCAACGCCCGCATCGCGGCGATTTCGTCGGCGCTGCGGCTGTACTGAAGGAAGTCGCGCTTCAGTAGGCCGACGCCGTGTTCGGCCGAAATGCTGCCGTCGTGCTGCGAGACGACTTCGAAGAGGCGCGGGCTGATGTGGTGACACTTCGCGAAGAAGTCGTCGATCGACAGCGCCGCGGGCTTGAGGATGTTGAGGTGCAGGTTGCCGTCGCCGATGTGGCCGTACCAGCAGACCTCGAAATCGGGATACGCGTCGGCAACGATGCGATCGACCTGCGTGAGGAATTCCGGCATTGCCGAGATGCGCACCGAGACGTCGTTCTTGTACGGCGTGTACGGCGAGATGCTCTCCGAGATGCCTTCGCGCAATTGCCACAGATCCGCCGCCTGCGCATCGCTCTGGCTGACCACGCCGTCGCTCACCCAGCCGTCGCGCTACGCACGCTTCGAATGTCTTCAGCGCGACGTCGATGTCGGCGCCGTCGAATTCGAGTAACGCGTAGAACGCCGCGGCCTGATCGAGCGGACGACGCAACTTGCGGTGCGCAGTGACTTTCTGCAACGCGAGCTCGGAGAAGAACTCGAACGCCGAGAGCGTCAATGCGCCCTGGAAGCGCGCCAACACTTTCAGAATGTCGGGAAAATGTTCCACGCCGAGCACCATCACCATCTGCGGCGGCGGCATTTTCGCCAGCCGCATCTGCGCTTCGACGATGAAGCCGAGCGTGCCTTCCGAGCCGATGAACAGATGCCGCAGATCGTAGCCGGTCGCGTTCTTGACGAGACCGTGATTCAGCTCGAGCACGGCGCCGGTGCCGGTGACCACTTTCAGTCCGGCGACCCAGTCGCGCGTGAGGCCGTGGCGGATCACGCGAATGCCGCCGGCGTTCGTCGAAATGTTGCCGCCGATCTGACTCGACCCCGACGAAGCGAAGTCCACCGGATAGAACAAGCCGCGTTCAGCCGCGTAGTCCTGCAGCGTTTCGGTGACGACGCCGGCCTGACATCGCACGATGCGGTCGGCTTCGTTGAAATCGAGGATGCGGTTCATGCGGTCGAACGACACGACGATTTCGCCGTTCGATGCCACCGCGCCGCCCGACAATCCCGTTCGGCCGCCGGAGGGCACCAGCGACCAGCGCCGCTCGTTGGCGGCGCGCACCAGCGTTACGACCTCGTCGACGCTCTCCGGAAAAACGATTGCCGACGGCGCAACGGAGAAGCTGCGCGTCCAGTCGCGGCCCCACGATGCCAGCGCTTCTGCGTCGGTTCGCACGCGCTTCGGTGAAAGCAATTCATTCAGTGCATCGATCATGTTCGATTGAGGACGGCCACGGAGGCGCTAGTATAGGCGCCTTTTTCGCGGGCACCTCCGCCGGGCAACCAGATGAGCCAGACGTCGTTCGACAAGGACAAGATCAAGATTCTGCTGCTCGAAGGCGTGCACGCGTCCGCGCTCGATCGCTTCCACGCCGCGGGTTACGAGAACATCGAACGCAAAGCCGGCGCGCTGCAAGGCGACGAACTCGCACGCGCGTTGGCCGACGTGCACATTCTCGGCATCCGCAGCCGCACGCAGCTCACCGCAACGGCGCTCGCTGAAGCACGGCGGCTGATCACCGTGGGATGCTTCTGCATCGGCACGAACCAGGTGGCGTTGAAGGACGCGATGCTGCGCGGCGTGCCGGTGTTCAACGCGCCGTTCTCGAATACGCGCAGCGTTGCGGAACTGGTGCTGGCCGAAGCGGTGTTGCTGTTGCGCGGCATTCCGGAGAAGCACGGCCTGCTGAAGCAAGGCATCTGGCAGAAGAGTGCGACGGCGAGTTTCGAGATTCGCGGCAAAACGCTCGGCGTGATCGGCTACGGCAACATCGGCTCGCAGCTCGGCGTAATGGCCGAGGCGCTCGGCATGCACGTGCAGTTCTACGACGCGGTGAAACGGCTGAATCTCGGCAACGCGCGGCAACTCGATTCGCTCGACGAATTGCTGTCGAGCAGCGATGTGGTGACGTTGCACGTGCCGGAGCTACCGACCACCCGCAACATGATTGGCGCGCGCGAGATCGCGCTGATGAAGAAGACCGCGGTGTTGATCAATGCGTCGCGCGGCAACGTCGTCGATCTCGACGCGCTCGCGGCCGCGCTGCAAACGAATCGTCTGCTCGGGGCGGCGATCGACGTGTATCCGGAAGAACCGAAGTCGAACGACGATCCGTTCGTGTCGCCGCTGCTCGCGTGCGACAACGTGATTCTCACGCCGCACATCGGCGGCAGCACCGCCGAAGCGCAAGAGAACATCGGTTCCGAAGTGGCCGACAAACTGATTCGCTACAGCGACAACGGCTCGACGCTATCGGCGGTGAACTTTCCCGAAGTGGCGTTGCCGTCGCATCCGTCGAGCCACCGGCTGCTGCACATTCACCGCAACGTGCCGGGCGTGCTGTCGCACATCAACCGCGTGTTCGGCGAAGGCAGCATCAACATCGCCGCGCAGTATCTGCAGACGAATGCCGAGATCGGTTACGTGGTGATCGACGTCGAAGCGGAACACAGCCAGCTCGCGCTCGAGAAGCTGCGCGCCGTCGACGGCACCATCAGGACCCGCGTGCTGTTCTGAAGCGGGTCCGACGGTGCCGGATATCCAGCCTATTGGTTGAGCGGGATGCTCGCGGCGGCGTCGAGGCGCTCACGCAGGATAGCTGCCCATTGCGTCGCGGTGCGTTGCACGGCATCGGCGGCGGTCGTCGGCGGTGCGCCCTCGTCGTGTTTCGCGGCGACGCGTTCGAGCGCGCGGACCATGATCGCGTCCGATCCCGAGTCGTAAAGTTCCATGCTGAGCGTTGCCTCGCCGATGTCGGCGACCGCCAGCAGATCGTTGCGGCCGCTTGCGCTCGGCGGCACGAACGACACGACGTCGAGCAGATCGCCGCGAATCAGCAACACATCGTCGCCGGGCTCGGTCGGTCAGCTTGAAGAACTTGCTCTTCGCAAGCTCCGTCTCGAACGCCTTGCTGACGATCGCGTAAAGGGAGTCCTTCTGTCGCTGGTTCAGCCCGAAGCCGGACGATTCGTCGCCGCTGCCCTTCATCACCGGCCGATACTCGATGTGCGGCGCCTTGAAGATGATCTTGTGGTAGCTGCGTACGTCGAAGTATTTGCGCACCCACAGGTGTTCGAACACTTTCGATTCGCGGCGCTGCAGGCCGTCGTAGGAGAGCTCTTCGCTCGACGTTGCGGCGTTGACGTTCAGCGTCGCGAGGCTCGCCGCAAGGCAAGCCGTCACGACGATTGCCAGCAGAACAGGTACACGCATCATCTTCGATCCTCCACTGAAAGAGCGGCGTTAGTATCGGATAACCATCGATCGATCGCTGCGAACATCCGCACACGCAAGGCCGGCGATTCGTTCACCAGGTGGTGGCGCGCCTCGGGCAGGTAGACGATCTGCGGTTCGAACAGGCGTTCGATCACCTTCATGTTATAGCGCCAATCGACCGTCTTGTCGGCCTGACCTTGAATGACGAGGGGCGCGATGTCGGTGGCCGGGTACGTTTCGAAGCGCCGCATCCACTGCACCATCGCGGTCACCCATTGAACCGGCAGCGTTTTGGCCTGTAGCGGGTCCTGCTCGCGGAGAAACGCCAGAAATTCGGCGTTGTCGGCGTTGTCGCTCGTGCCTCGCGGCCGTTCTTTCACGAAATGCCGCACTGCGTGGTAGAAGAGCCGCGTCATCGGCCACGAGGCGGGCCGCACCAGCGGTGCCAACAGGATCACATGGGCGAACGGAGACGTGTCGCGCGCGAACCGATTCGCCAGCAGCCATTCCATCGCGATCGCACCGCCGGTGCTCTGTCCGTACAGCTGCCACGGTTTCGGCAGATGCGGACCGAGCGCGGCGAGACACGCATCGAATGCCTCCACGTAATGATCGAACGTTTCGATCGTTGCCGCGTCACCGCTCGACAATCCATGGCCCGGAAGGTCGAACGACAAAACCGCCTGACCGCGTTCGAGCAGATGCGCGATCAGATGTCGATACAAGCCGACGTGGTCGTAGTAGCCGTGCACCACTACCGACGTGCCGACCGCGGCGCGCGGCCGCCACAGATGCGCGGCGATCTCGTGGCTGGCGCTCGGCACTTTGCCGAACCAGTGTTCGATGCCCGCGTGCGTATCGCTGAAGTGGATGCCGTAATGGCGCAGATAGCGATCCTCCTGCGGAGTGAGGATCGCGCGTTGTCCAGGAACCAACGGCTTCAGCGAGGCGCGCAGCACCTGCGGATCGAAGCCGACATCGGTCACGCCCGCGGTATCAGTTGACGACCGGGTCCAGCTCGCCTTTTTCGTAGCGCTTGAACATGTCTTCGAGCTGCAGCGGTTTCAGCTTCGGCGCTTTACCGGCCGTGCCGAACGCTTCGTATCGCTCGATGACGACTTTCGTCATCGCTTTCGTCGTCTCCGCGAGATACTTGCGCGGGTCGAATTCTTTCTTGTTGACGGCGAGGAACTTGCGCAGCGCCGCGGTGCTGGCCAGACGCAGGTCGGTGTCGATGTTCACCTTACGCACGCCGTGCTTGATGCCCTCGCAGATTTCGCTGAGCGGCACGCCGTACGTTTCGCCGAGATCGCCGCCGTATTCGTTGATGATCGCCAGCAGATCCTGCGGCACCGACGACGACCCGTGCATCACCAGGTGCGTGTTCGGAATGCGTTTGTGGATCTCTTTGATGCGGCCGATCGCGAGGGTGTCGCCGGTCGGCGGGCGGGTGAACTTGTACGCGCCGTGCGACGTGCCGATCGCGATCGCGAGCGCGTCGACGTGCGTCTTCTTGACGAAGTCGGCGGCCTGTTCCGGGTCGGTCAGCAGCATGTGCAGCGACAACGAACCTTCGTGGCCGCCGCCGTCTTCTTCGCCGCCCATGCCGGTCTCGAGGCTGCCGAGGTTGCCGAGCTCGCCTTCCACCGACACGCCGCACGCGTGCGCCATGTCGACCACGCGCCGGGTGACGTCGACGTTGTATTCGTATTCGGCCGGCGTCTTCTGATCGGCCTTGAGCGACCCGTCCATCATTACCGACGAGAAGCCGAGTTGAATCGAACGCTGACACACCGACGGCGACGCGCCGTGATCCTGGTGCATCACGACCGGAATCTGCGGGAACTCCTCGATCGCGGCGAGGATGAGGTGGCGCAGAAACGTGGGACCCGCGTATTTGCGCGCACCGGCTGAGGCCTGCACGATGACCGGGCTGTCGGTCGCCGCGGCGCCTTCCATGATGGCCCGCATCTGTTCGAGGTTGTTGACGTTGAACGCCGGCACGCCGTAATCGTGTTCCGCGGCGTGGTCCAATAGCTGACGCATGCTGATCATCGACATGATGAACTCCTGATCAATTGACCCGTGCGCGGGCCTCGAGTATTTCGACCGCGGGAAGCCGCTTTCCTTCCACGAACTCCAGGAACGCTCCGCCCCCGGTAGAGATGTACGAGATTCCGTCGGTGACACCGTACTTGTCGATCGCCGCCAGCGTATCGCCGCCGCCCGCAATCGAAAATGCCGCGCTCTCGGCGATGGCCTCGGCCAATACCCGCGTGCCTTCGCCGAACTGATCGAACTCGAACACGCCGACGGGTCCGTTCCACAGGATCGTACCCGCGCTTGCGAGCCGCTTCGCGAACCGGCGCGCCGTTTCCGGGCCGATGTCGAGAATCATCTCGTCGGGACCCACCTCGTCGATCAGCCGTAACGTTGCCGGCGCGGTTTCATCGAAGCTCGGCGCGGTCATGACGTCGACCGGCAGCGGAATCTCTACTTTCTTCGCAATCCTGCGCGCCGCATCGAGCAGATCCGCTTCGTACAGCGACTTCCCTACACCGTAACCTTGCGCCGCAATGAACGTGTTGGCGATGCCGCCGCCGACGATGATCGCGTCGGCAATTTCCGACAGCCGATCGAGCACTTCGAGCTTCGTCGACACTTTCGATCCGCCGACCACGGCCAGCATCGGCGGAGACGGATTCGCGAGCGCGCGCCCGAGCGCATCCAGTTCCGCGGCGAGCAACGGACCCGCACACGCGGACGGCGCGTACTTTGCGATGCCGTGCGTCGACACTTGCGCGCGATGCGCGGTGCCAAACGCGTCCATCACGAAGACGTCGCATAGTTTCGCCATGCGGCGCGCCAGCGCATCGTCGTTGGCGCCTTCGCCTTCGATCCAGCGGACGTTCTCGAGCAGCTTGATCTGCCCCGGTGCAATGTCGACGCCGTCGATCCAGCGGCGCACGAGCGGCACATCGCGCCTCAGCAATTCGCTGAGCCGCGCCGCAACAGGCGCGAGACTGAACTGCGGCTCGCTGCTTGCATCCTTGCCTTCGGTCGGTCGCCCCAGGTGCGACACCACCAGCACCGCGGCGCCCGCCGCCAATGCGCGTTCCAGCGTCGGCAGTGCCGCCAGGATGCGCGCGTCGCTCGTCACGGCGCCGTTCTTCACCGGCACGTTGAGATCTTCGCGGATCAGCACGCGCTTGCCGCTCAACGGCAAATCGGTCATCGCGCGCACGTTCACGATTTGCCGCCTCGGATGCAGCCGCGAATCGCCGCCACCACGTGATCGGTCGTCATGCCGAGCGCTTCCATCGCGTCCGGACCTTTCGCGGACAGCCCGAATCGGTCGATACCGACCACGGCGCCGTCGAGACCGACGAACCGATACCAGTAATCCGGATGCGCTGCCTCGACCGCGACGCGCGCGCGCACGGCCGTCGGCAGCACCGACTCGCGATAAGCGTCGTCCTGCGCGAGGAAAACGTCGGTGCTCGGCATCGACACGACGCGCACCCCTGTACCCTCGTCGGCAAGCTTCTTGGCGGCAGCGACGGCGAGCGCTACTTCGGAGCCGGTCGCGATCACGATGGCCTGCAGTTTCGACGCCGCTTCGACCAGCACGTATCCGCCGCGCTCGATCGAATTGAACGCGGCTTCGGAGCGTGGCTGCGCCTTCGTCTTCTGACGGGTGAACACGAGCGCGGTGGGGCCGTTCCGACGCGCAATCGCCGCGCGCCATGCAATTGCCGTTTCCACGGTGTCGCACGGTCGCCACATCGACAGATGCGGCGTCGTGCGCAGGTTCGTGAGCTGTTCCACCGGCTGGTGCGTTGGCCCGTCTTCGCCGAGCGCCACCGAATCGTGCGTGTACACCAGGATCTGCCTGACGCCCATCAGTGACGCCAGGCGCACCGCGTTGCGCGCGTATTCCATGAACATCAGGAACGTTGCGGAAAACGCGACGAATCCACCGTGCAGCGCCACACCGTTGGTGAGCGCCGTCATTCCGAACTCGCGCACGCCGTAATGCATGTAGTTGCCGGGACTTTCGCGCGTCAGCACCTTGCAGCCTTTCCAATCGGTGTTGTTCGATCCGGTCAGGTCCGCCGAACCGCCGATCAACTCGGGCAGCGCCGGCGCGATGGCG
The DNA here is from genome assembly GCA_963787045.1 of uncultured Gammaproteobacteria bacterium. Taxonomy (GTDB): domain Bacteria; phylum Pseudomonadota; class Gammaproteobacteria; order Pseudomonadales; family Azotimanducaceae; genus DATJGR01. The sequence continues at coordinate 32,436 of CAWBBR010000017.1, forward strand.
TTCAGGCAACGCTGCGACGATTTGCGCGTTTCCAGATCTTCGAGCGTGGTTTGCGCAGCGCGCGCGACGCCATCGAGCCCTTCGCTCCAGCTTTTCGGCAGATCGCCGGCGATGCGCCGGTCGAGTTCGCGCGCGAGATCGGGGAACGCCGCGCGATACCGCTCCATCAGTGCATTCCAGCTTGCTTCGCGTTTGGCGCCGGCTTCGCGACAGTCCCACTCTTTGTAGATCGTGTCGGGAATCTCGAACGGGCCGTAGCTCCAGTTCAACGTTCGCCGCGCCAGACTGACCTCGTCAGCACCCAGGGCCGCGCCGTGCGCTTCTGCCGTGGCTTGCTTGTTCGGCGAACCGAAACCGATCACGGTGCGGCAGCGAATCAAGGTGGGCTTGTCCTGCCTCTGGGCTTCGGCAAGAGCCGCGGCGACGGACACCGGGTCGTGACCGTCGACGTGACGGATCACGTGCCAACCGTACGCCTCGAAGCGCGCGCCGACGTCTTCGGTGAACCAGCCTTTCGTTTCGCCGTCGATGGAGATGCCGTTGTCGTCGTAAATGCAGGTGAGCTTGCTCAAACCCTGCGTACCGGCGAATGAACCGGCCTCGTGCGAAATGCCTTCCATCAAACAGCCGTCGCCGGCCACAACCCAGGTGCGGTGGTTGATCACCTCGTATCCGGGTCGGTTGAAGGTGCGCGCGAGTTCGCGTTCGGCCAGCGCGAAGCCGACGGCGTTCGCGAGACCCTGGCCCAGCGGGCCGGTGGTGGTTTCGACGCCGGGACACTCGTGATACTCGGGGTGGCCGGCGGTCTTCGAGTGCAACTGACGGAAGTGCTTGATGTCGTCGATCGATACGGCGTACCCGGACAGGTGCAGCATCGCGTAGAGGAACATCGACGCGTGCCCGTTCGACAGCACGAAGCGGTCGCGATCGAACCAGGCAGGATTGTTGGGATTGTGCTTCAGCACCTCCCGCCAGAACACTTCACCGACGTCCGCGAGACCCATCGGGGCACCGGGGTGGCCGGAGTTCGCCTGCTGTACTGCATCCATCGCCAACGCCCGGATCGCGTTGGCTCGTTCCGTTCGGGAGGGCATAAAAGTCGTGGGAGCGAAAGGGCCGTCATTGTCGTTGCTTCACTTCGGCAACGCAATTTTTTACACCGTAGGACTCCGCAACCCCTTAGAATTCCCAGCCTTTGGGCTGCAGAGAAACTTCATGGCGGATTACAGCGTATTCACATCCGAGTCGGTCGGTGAAGGCCACCCGGACAAAATGGCCGATCAGATCTCCGATGCAGTGCTCGATGCAATGCTCGCACAGGATCCGGAATCGCGGGTGGCCTGCGAAACGCTGATCAAGACCGGCATCGTGGTGGTTGCTGGCGAAATCCGCTCGAGGGCCAACGTTCACATCGACCAGCTCGTACGTCAGGTCATCAAAGACATCGGTTACGACGACATCGCGTGCGGCTTCAATCCGGACGATTGCACCGTGATCAACGCGCTCGGCCAGCAGTCGGTCGACATCGCGATGGGCGTCGATGAAACCGGCGACCACGAACAAGGCGCCGGCGACCAGGGGTTGATGTTCGGCTACGCGACGAACGAAACCGACGTGTTCATGCCGGCTCCGATCACGTACGCGCACCGGCTGGTGCAGAAGCAGGCCGAAGTGCGCCGCAACGGCAAGTGTTCGTTCCTGCGACCCGACGCGAAGAGCCAGCTGACGTTCCGCTACGGCGAAGACGGCAAGCCGCTCGGCATCGAGGCGGTGGTGCTGTCGACACAACACGATCCCGACATCACGCAGAAGGATCTCCACGAAGCGGTACGCGAAGAAATCCTCAAGCCGACGTTGCCCGGCAACTGGATTACCAAGACCACGAAGGTGTACATCAACCCGACCGGCAAGTTCGTGATCGGCGGTCCGGTAGGCGACTGCGGACTCACCGGCCGCAAGATCATCGTGGACACGTACGGCGGCATGGCGCGCCACGGCGGCGGTGCGTTCTCCGGCAAGGATCCGTCGAAAGTCGACCGTTCCGCTGCCTACGCCGCGCGCTACGTCGCGAAGAACATCGTCGCCGCCGGCATCGCCGATCGCTGCGAGATTCAGGTGAGCTACGCAATCGGCGTCGCGGAACCTACTTCGATCAGCGTGAACACGTTCGGCACCAGCAAGCTGTCGGACGAGACGATACTGAAGCTGATTCGCGAGCACTTCGACCTGCGACCGCGCGGCCTCATTCGAATGTTGAACCTCAAGCAGCCGATCTATCGCAAGACCGCTTCGTACGGCCACTTCGGCCGCACCGAATCGCAGTTCACGTGGGAACGCACCGACAAAGCCGCGGCGCTGGCCGAGGCTGCGCGCGCCGCGTGACGCATGGCTAACTCCCGGCGGTTCCGACTCAGTTTCGAGTTCTTCCCGCCGAAGACCGACAAGGGTCAGACGCTTCTGCTCGAAACCGCCGCGGCGCTCGAGCGCAACCGGCCGGTGTTCTACTCGGTGACTTACGGCGCCGGCGGCTCCACACGCGACCGCACGTTCGAGGCAGTGGCGGGTCTCACCGGCGCCGGTCTCGAAGTGGCACCGCACCTCTCCATGGGCGCCGACGACAGCAACGCCATTAAAGCGCTGGTCGACCGTTACGTCGGTTTGGGGATCGATCGAATGGTGGCGCTGCGCGGCGACATTCCGTCCGGCTTCGGCAATCCGCGTCACGTCAGCTATGCGATCAATCTGGTCAAACTGCTGCGCGAACACGCGGGCTCCCGGTTCGAAATCGAAGTGGCTGCCTATCCCGAAGTGCATCCCGATGCGCCGTCGCCCGATCAGGACATCGAGCACTTCCGCAAGAAAGTCGCCGCCGGCGCGAACGGCGCGATCACGCAGTACTTCTACAACCCCGATGCGTACTTCCATTTCGTCGAGCGCGCCCAGGTGGACGTGCCGATCGTACCGGGCATCATGCCGATCACGAGTTACGCGAACCTGGTGCGATTCTCCGACGGCTGCGGCGCCGAAATTCCGCGCTGGATCCGCAGCCGGCTCGCGGCCTATCAGAACGACGAAGCGTCGCTGAAAGCGTTCGGCACCGACGTAGTGACCTCGCTGTGCCAGCGCCTTGTCGAAGGTGGCGCCCCGGGCTTGCACTTTTATACGTTGAATCAGGCCGCACCGACGCAAGCGGTGCTCGACCGGCTGTCGCTGTCCGATGGCAACTAAGTCCGATGGCTAAGCGGCGGCTGCACGTCGATGTGCAGCTCACGCCAAACAGTTCGCTGACGCTCGATCCCGACCGCTCCCACTATTTGTGTCGCGTGCTGCGGCAACGGCGCGGCGATCACGTGCTGCTGTTCAGCGGCGACGGCGACGGCTACGACGCGGAAGTCGAAAACACGGATGCGCGCGCGTGCGAAGTGCGCGTCGGCGCCGCTATCGAGCACGAACCGCCGCCGCGGTTGCGGCTGCATCTCGCGCAAGCGTTGATCAAAGGCGAGCGGCTCGACTTCGTCATGCAGAAAGCGACCGAACTCGGCGTGACCGACATCTGGCCGCTCGCAACCGAGCGCACCGAAGTGCACATCGAAGGTCATCGCGTCGCGCGTCGTGAAGCGCACTGGCAACGCATCGTCGAAAGCGCGGCGGAACAATGCGGCCGTCTGCGCCTGCCGGTGCTGCACGCGCCGTTGGCGCTGCCCGCGTTGTTCCAGACGCCGCCCCGCGCGCAGATGTTGCTGCTCGACCCAGGTGCGCCCGCGCTGTCTGGCGCGCCCGCAACTGGCGGATACGTTGCTGCTGGTCGGCCCCGAGGGCGGCTTCAGCGACGCGGAGCGCGCCGCTGCACAAGCGTCAGGCGCGGTGCCGATGGGACTCGGACGATTGATTCTGCGGGCCGACACCGCACCGCTGGCGGCGCTCGCCGTGTTGCGTCAGTCGTGGGGGTGGGACGCGCCTTGACCGGCCCGTCAGGCTCGTCACGGGTCCGTTACGGCAGCTTCGACAACTGTTCTTCGATGAACGACAGGTTCGGAACGACCGCCGTTTCGGTGCCGACGTGCAGCGCAGCCACTTCGGCCGGCCCGAGTCGCACCGACCGATTCTGCAGATCGTCGTCGGAGAGATGCACGATGCGCGGCAGGCCCGACGACGCGAGACCGTAGAACGCGCGACCGGTCGAACGCCGTGCGCGGTTCATGATCAATAGACAACGGCTTCGGCCGCCCCCGAGAAACTCACTGCCGTTCAGCGCTTCGAACTGAATCACCGGCACCGTTTCGCCGCGCCAGCCGAGCAGACCGAGACACCATTTCGGACCATCGGCCAACGGTTTGATGCGACGCCACGGCAGAATTTCCGCGATCGTCACGTTAGGCAGCAGCAGGTGCGTATCCGCGAGCGGGATCATCACACACGCCAGTTCCTTTACTTCATCCACTGCCAACAGTGCCGCCATTTTCTTGTTTTCCTAGTGTACGAGCTCTGCGATCGTCGCGAGCAGTTCGTTCTCCTGGAACGGCTTGCCGAGAAAGCGATTCACGCCGAGTTCTTCCGCACGTTCCTGGTGCTTGCTGCCGGTGCGCGAGCTGATCATCACGATCGGCAGATTCGCCAAGCGATCGTCGTGACGAATCTGTCGCGCCACTTCGAAACCGTCCATACGCGGCATTTCGATATCGAGCAGCATGATGTCGGGACGCCGCTCCTGCAGCATCGCGACCGCTTCGACGCCGTCCTTCGCGAGCATCACGTCCATTCCCTGACGTTCGAGGAGACGCGACGTGACCTTGCGCACCGTGACGGAGTCGTCGACCACCATCACACATGTGGGTCGATCGACCGCCGCCTCAGGCATGCCGTTGGCATAGATCGGCGCGGTCTGCGCCCGGATCAATGCCAACAGGTCGAGAATCACGACCACGCTACCGTCGCCGAGAATGGTTGCTCCCGAAATTCCACCGACGCCGGCGAACTGTGGGCCAAGACTCTTCACGACGATTTCGCGGCTGCCTTGCACGCCATCGACGTGCACCGCCACGGCGCGATCGCCCGAGCGAACCAGCACCACCGGCACGGAGCCGCGATCTGACAGCGCCACATAGTCGCGGCCGATGAAACTGCCGAGATAGCGGACGCGGTACGGCACACCGGCATATTCGAAACCACCGCCGTCGGGCCGATACAGTTTTTCGAGTTCCGCGCCGGACACCCGCACGATGCCTTCGATCGTATTCAACGGGATCGCGTATTGATCCTCGCCCACCGACACCATCAAGGCGCGGTTCACCGACACCGTGAACGGCAAGCGCACAGTGAAGCGCGTGCCTTTGCCGGGCATCGACGTGATCGAGATGCTGCCGCCGAGCTGCTTGACCGCGCTGTGCACGACGTCCATGCCGACGCCGCGGCCGGATATCTGCGTCACCGACTTCGCGGTGCTGAAACCCGGCGCGAATACGAACTGCAGCACTTCGTCGTCGCGCAGCTTCGCGTCGGCCGCCATCAAGCCGCGTTCGATCGCCTTCGCGCGGACGGATTCCACGTCGATGCCGGCGCCGTCGTCGGAGATCTCGATGACGACGTCACCTGCCTCGCGCGACAGTCGCAGATCGATGCGCCCGACGTCGGGTTTGCCGAAGCCGCGGCGGAATTCGGCGCGCTCGATGCCGTGATCGACGGCGTTGCGCAGCATGTGTTCGAGCGGCGGCACCATGCGTTCGAGTACGTTGCGGTCGAGTTCGCCTTCCGCGTTGTACGCGTGGAAGTCGACTTCCTTACCGAGCTCGCGCGCAACCTGCCGCACCGTGCGCCGCAACCGCGGCAGCAGCCGGTTGAACGGCACCATCCGGGTGCGCATCAACCCTTCCTGAAGCTCGGTGTTGACGCGGGCCTGTTGGATCAACAGCGTTTCGGATTCGCGCGCCTTGAACGCCAACGTCTCTTTCAGGTCGAGCATGTCCGATGCGCTTTCCGACAACGACCGCGACAATTGCTGCAGTTGGGAATAGCGATCCATCTCCAGCGGGTCGAACTCTTCGTAGTCCTGCCCCTGGTTGATCTCGTGACGGAACAGCACCTGCGTTTCGGTCTCGATCTCGAGACGGCGCAGCTGTTCGCGAACGCGCTCGATGGTGATTTCCATCTCTTCGAGCGACGTACTGAAATCGTTCATGCCCTGTTCGACGCGCGAGCGGATGATGCTGCTCTCACCGGCGAGGTTGACGAGTTGCTCGAGCAAGCCGGCCGACACGCGAACCATCTCGCGCGGTTCGTGCGCACCGCGGCTGCGTGCCCCCACTTCGTCGCGTTCGGTTTCGGCTTCTACCGATTCGTCCGCTTCTACCGGCGCGCGCGGCGGAACTGCGGCCACCGGTTTCGCAGGTGCAGCGGCACGCGGCGGTGGCGGTGAAGCCGCCCGCGGCGGTTCCTGCATCGGCGTCTTCGCAACCGGCCGTTCCGGGGCGACCGGCGCCGCTTGCGGGACATCGTCGCTAGCGGCGATCCGCAGCGCGTTCACCATCGCCAGCATTTCGTCGTGACGGAGCTGCAGCCCATCGAAGAATCCTGCCGGCAGCGACGGTTTCCCTTGCACGGCGATGAGGACCGATTCGAACGTATGTGCGTCGTCGCCAAGGGCGGTGAGGCCGGCGAGTCGCGCGCCGCCTTTCAGTGTGTGCAACGCGCGCAGCAGATTCTCGAGGTGAATGCGGTTGTCGGGCATCCCGAGCCATTCGTGCACGCTCTGGTCGATCGCCTCGAGCAGCTCGTCCGCTTCTTCGAAGAAGATCTCGAGAATTTCGTGGTCGGCGTCGGGTGGCAGCGCAACGGTCGCGCGCGACCCTGCCGGTGCTTTCGACAGCGGCGCCTCAACGCGCTCTTCGAGCAACGGCACGTTCGACTCTGATACTTCGACCGGCGCCGGGGGTGCCGCAGCTTCCATCCGCTTCTGTTCTACCGGCTTCTGCTCGATCGGTTTCTGCTCGACCGGCTTTTGCGGCGTCACGGGCGGCGCGACCGGCTCCATCGACGGCGGTCGAACGAACGTCGGGAAGTCGACGACTTTGGCCGACCGTGGCGCGCGGTCTTCCGGCTCGTCGAGATCGAGCTCGTCCTCTACGACCTCCGTAACGCGTACTTCGGACAGTGCGCGGATTTCCTTCGACGCATCGGGCAGCTTCTGCTCCGCCGCGATGGCATCGAACATTCCCAGCAGCTTTTCGTGCGCGTTGTGCAGCGCCGCGTGAGCGGCCTGGTTCAGCGGCTGATCTTCGAGGCGTTCGTATGCGGAGATCAGCGCGTCGCACAGATTCGTGATCGCCGCCTGACCCTGGCTTTCCGCTTCGTTGCGCAATTCGTGCAACGCGACAACGATGTCGGAGAGGGCGCCGAGATCCATGGCACCACTCAGCCAGCCGGTCAGGAAGTCGCCCGCACCGAGCAATACCGGCGCGCCATCGAGACTCAACAGCGCAGAAGCGCCCGCGCCCGCGTGCCGAGGCCGGCTACCAGGCGCTTCGCCTCCGTTTCGAACGATGCGAGATCTTCATGCGGCTCGCTGCCTTCCGACAGCGCGTTCAGCGAGCGGCGCAAGGCGAACACGCCCTGCTGGACGAAATCGACGATATCGGAACCGATGCGCGACCCACGATCGCGCGCCTCTCTGACAACATCGTAAAGGGGTCCCGCGACGCGTGCGATGCTGTCGACGCCCGCCATGGAGGCGCTGCCGCGCAATGTGTGCAACGCGCGAATCGCGTTGTCGCTCAACGCATCGGCATCGATCACGTCGGCGCTGATGAAACGCTCTTCGAGCACCTGCAGGTGGAGCGCGGCCTCCTGTTCGAAGAGCGCGAACGTTTCGGCGTCTTCGGTACCGAGCTCCATCGACATTTCCGTCAGATCGGGCTGCGGCAGCTCGTCGACGGTGATCTCTTCCACTGGTGCCGCAGTGCGAATCGGAACCACCGTGCTTTCGGCCGGCGCTTCGCCGACGAACTCTTCCAGGCGTCCGCCCGACGAGAGGACGTCGGCTTTCTCCATGATCGTCGCGATCTGACCGTCGGCCACCGGGCGGCGACTCTCGAACGCCTGGCACAGCGCCGGAACTGCGGCGCGCGCTTCGCGCGTCACCGTCGCGATCTGATGATTCGGCTCCACCGTGCCGTCCATCACCCGGTTCAGCATGTTCTCGATCGACCAGGCCAACTCACCGATGACGTTCGCGCCGACGATACGACCGCTGCCCTTCAACGTATGGAACGCGCGGCGCACTTCGGTGAGCGCTTCGTCGTTCGAAAACTCCGCTGACCACTGCGGTAACCACTGGTCGACGCGCTCCAGCACTTCGCCTACTTCTTCGACGAAGATCTCGAGGATGTCGTCGTCGATGTCGGACGCAGCATCGGCCACCTGCAGTACGGCCGGCGGCTTCACGGGGCGGTCAGCGCGCTTCGGCGGCTCGCTGCTAACGGGTGCCTTGGGCTGCGCGTCGTTCCTGAAGTCCATCGGCGGCGCGGCGCGGCGCGACTCGACCGGTGTCGGTTCCGCCGCTTCGGGCTCGTCGCCGAACAGCGCTTTGTTCAGATCGAACGCCTCGTCGTCGAGTTCTTCGATACTGACCGCGCCGGTGGAGATTTCGTCCTGATCCTCGATGATCAGGTCGAACTCCGCCGTAGGCGCAGCGCGCTTCGCGGTCGGGCTCGGCGCGCGCGGCGCCTCTTCCTCGACCTCTGGTTCATACGTTTGCGCAGCGATCGGTGCAGGCGCCTCCTCCGGCACCTCGTCCATCAGTTCTTCTTCCGGTGCCTCTTCTTCCTGAACCGGTTCCGCCGCGATTTCATCGATGACGAGTTCATCGTCGTCTTCGATCGGCGTCACCACCGGTGGCGGTGGTGGCGTATCGACGACAGGCGCGGGTACCGGCGCGACCCTCACAAACGGTGCGGCCGGACGCAGCGCGCGTTCGCTGCCGGCGCCGTAGCCCAACTGCGTCAAGCTGCGCTCGACCACGCTGAGGATTTCGTCGCCGGGAGCCGCCGCGTCTTCACACAGGCGTTCGAGGTAGTAGTCGATACCGCTGATCGCATCGGCAAACGCATCGAGCGCTGCCCAATCCGGAGTATTGCCCGCGGCGAGTTCATTGCTGACGTAAAGGCCGCATCGCCCGAGTTGTTCGGCCGCAGCGGCGAGCGGCACCATTGCGAGTGCGCCTTTGACCGCGGCCAGCAACGCGGGAACGTCGGCCAACCGGTTCGTATCCCACTGCGCCGACACGTAGTCGACGACCGCCTGCTTGACCTGCTCGATACCGGTGCGCGCTTCGCCGAGTACCGCGAGCTGTGCTTCATTGATCAGGCTCGACGCTTCCGAGCTGCCGCTCAGACCGCTGCGCTGCTGTGCGATGCCGGCGAGGTTCTCGTCGACCTGCAGTAGCGCGGATGCGACGCCGAGCAGCAGCACGTCGTCGAAGGAACCGCTGTTCACTGCGGCTTGGATCGCTTCGACCTGATCCGCGATGACCGCGCGCGAGCTCTCGAAGCCGAGAATCGACAACGTGCTGCCGATTTGTTTGAGGGGCACCGCCAGCTGCGTCAGCGTTTCACTCGAACGCGAGTCGCCGCGCACGAACAGATCGAGCGCGTCTTTCACGCCGGCGAGTTCCTCGCGCAGCGCCGCCGCTGCCGTGTGGATCGCTTCGCGCTTCGAGATTGCCAGCCGCTCTTCCGGCGGCTCTTGCTCAATCGCTTCGCTCAACTGCTTGATGTCTGGACTGTCGTTGCCGTATGCGCGCGCCGCATCGACGAGTTGCTTCACCAGCTCGAGCGACAGGGGCCGCGTCAGCGCTTCGGCGCCGTGTTGCGCGAGCGCTTTGATCTCCGCATCGACGCGCCGCAACAACCGCACCACATCGCCGGTCAACTCTGCGTCGCTATCCGAGAGTGCGGCGACAAATGCCGCGAATGCGCGCCACAGCGACGTGTACGGGGTTCGCTCGCAGATGCGTTCGAGCCCGACGGCGACCTTGGAGAGCGTAGCGAGCGCTTTCTTCGAATCCTCGCGCTTGAGAACCGACAGCAGCACCTGTTGATAAGCGGCCCGAATCCGGCGCGCTTTCTCGATGCCGTCGATCTGGTCGAAGCGCTTCAAGGTTTCGCTGCTGGTAGTAGCGTGCAGCACGACGCCGGAGCGCGCACCTGGATCGGCGAACCGCTCTACGCCGCGCGCCCCACGCAACTCGTTGGCGAGCGGCAGCACGGCGCGGCGCGAATCGGGAAAGCCTTTCTGGATCTCTTCGAGGAACGCCGGCAGTTGCAGAATGCCCTGCATGAGCAGCTGTTGCGCGTCGTCGACATTCGATACCGAACCGCCCAGCAACGCCTGCGCAAGCTGCTCCATCTCGTCGGTGAGCACCGTGACGCCGGTGAGTTCCAGCATCAGCAGCGTACCGTGCACCTGATGCAGATACGTCAGACACGCGCGCATCTTCGTTTCGTCGCGATCCGACTCGGCATAGGCTTCGAGCGCCTGGCGCGCCGCCTTCAGCGTTTCGTCAATCTCGCGCTTGATCCAATCCAGCGCGAAATGTTCTCGGCTTTCGGTCATTCGCCTATCCAGTCCGGACGCTCAACGGCATTGCCGGGACGTCCGTCCATACGTTCTTGTTCAACGAGACTTCGAATCGCCGGGCAGCTTGAAGAACTCCACGGACACGCGCATCTCGTTCGCCATCTCAGCGAGCGCACCGACAGACTTCGCCGTCGCTTCGGTACCGTTCGCAGTCTGCGACGTGATCTCCTGGATGACGCCCATCGTGTTCGACACGTGGCCCGCCGAGGCCGCTTGCTGGCGCGCGGCGTTGCTGATGTTCTGAATCAGTTCGGCGAGCGAGGTCGATACGCTTTCGATTTCTTCGAGCGCAACGCCGGCGTCCTGCGCGCGCTTCGCACCACTGACGACTTCGGTGGTCGTCTGTTCCATCGAGATGACGGCCTCGTTGGTGTCGGTCTGAATCGTCTTGACCAGAGCCGCGATCTGTTTCGTTGCGGCGGATGAACGTTCCGCAAGACGCTGTACTTCGTCGGCGACCACCGCGAAGCCGCGACCCGCATCGCCGGCCATCGACGCCTGAATCGCCGCGTTCAGCGACAGGATGTTGGTTTGGTCCGCGATGTCGTTGATCAGCGAAACGATGTCGCCGATCTCCTGGCTCGATTCGCCGAGGCGCTTGATCCGTTTCGACGTTTCCTGAATCTGACCGCGAATGGTGTCCATCCCGCCGATCGTCGCCTGCACCACATCAGCGCCTTTGTTGGCGATCGCAACTGCGCGCTCGGCCACCGCTGCGGACTCGGCCGCGTTCGACGACACGTGGTCGATCGACACCGCCATTTCGTTGATTGCTGTGGACGCCGCGGTGATTTCGCGCGCCTGGTTTTCCGACGCGTTCGCGAGGCTGCGCGCGGTCTGCTGCGTTTCTTCCGCAGCGCGTGCGACGCGCACCGAAACGCGGTTGATGTTCGATACCAGCCCGCGCATCTGGTCGATGGCGAAGTTGATCGAGTCGGCGATGGCGCCGGTGAAGTTCTCGGTAACCGATGCGTGGACGGTCAGGTCGCCTTCGGCGAGATCAGCCAGTTCGTCGAGCAGCTGCAGAATGGCGGCCTGGTTACGCTCGTTCTGTTCAGCCTGCTCCGACAGCTTTCGGCGTGCGTCGCGCAGCAGCAGCATCGCGATGACGGCTACCAGTACGATGCCGCCAACGGCCAGCAAGAGGGGGTAGTTGCCCGTCACGGAGCGGTCGTCCGCAACGATCACGAAGCCCATCGCACCCAGCGTCACCGTCAGCAGGACGATGAGCGCGCTCAACAGCGGACTCGCCGAAACCTTGTTCGTCTTCATATCCCTTTCCGTTATTCCGCTACGTTTAAAAACCGTTCATCCCGAACGAGTGCCGCCAAACTCACCACATAGAACACTCGGCCACCGTGTCGATATGCGCCCTTGATGAAGGGGTGAATTGCATCGAGACCTTCAGGTTGCCCGCTCTCGAAGCTGTCTACCTGAAAGTGCTGCATGCCGAGCGACTGCTCGACGATAAGACCCACGCTGATCCCGTCGCCATCGACGATCAGCAACCGCCATTGCAGGCGCTGCACCGTGGCCGTGACGCCGAAGTACCGGTGCATGTCGACCACCGGAATCAGCCGGCCGCGCACGTTCGCCACCCCGGCGATCCAGTCGCGCACGCGCGGCAATGCCGTAACGCGCGGCAGCTTCAGAATCTCGTTGACCTCACCGAGCGGCGAGACGAGCCGTACGCCGCCCAGTTGAAAACCGATGCCTTGCCATTCCGGCCGCGTGTCGCGCTTGTGCGGCAAAGGCGCCGCATTTCGAAACGTATCCGCTTCGATGTCGCGCAGGATCTGCAGTACCTGACTGGCTGGCATCGTCGCTGACCTAGTTGTCTTCCAGCACGCCGTTGACAGCAGAGATCAACGTCTTCTCGTCGACCGGTTTCGTCAGGTATCCGGACGCGCCCTGGCGTTCGCCCCACACGCGATCGGTGTCCTGGTCTTTCGATGAAACGATGATCACCGGGATGTGTCGGGTCTGGTTGTCGCGCGTGAGCTGCCGCGTCGCCTGAAACCCGTTGATACCCGGCATGACGACATCCATCAGGATGACGTCGGGCAATTCCTCGTTCGCGAGATCGATCCCGTCCGTTCCGGATGCCGCCGTCAGCACCTGGTGACCATGCTTCGCCAGCACGTTCACGAACTGATGGGTTTCAGTGGGTGAGTCGTCGACTACAAGAATACGAGCCATTTCGTCGCTGCCTCGAGTCCGTTTAGCTCACCAACGTACGTATGGTGCCGAGGAGCTCTTCTTTGCTGAACGGCTTCGTGATGTAGCGATCCGACCCGACGATGCGGCCTTTGGCCTTATCGAACAGACCATCCTTGCTGGACAGCATCACCACCGGCGTCGACTTGAACTCGCTGTTGTTCTTGATCAGCGCGCAGGTCTGATAGCCGTCGAGGCGCGGCATCATGATGTCGACGAAGATGATCTCTGGGTGTGAATCGGCGATCTTGGCGAGCGCGTCGAAACCGTCTGTTGCGGTGATGACGTCGCAGCCGGCTTTCGACAACAGGTTCTCCGCGCTGCGCCGAATGGTCTTGCTGTCATCAATGACCAACACCTTGACGCCCCGAAGTTCCTCTTCCATGGTACGGTCCTTGCTTTAACCCTGTTACGGGCACCATTTCAGGTGTCTGGATGACTGCGCCGGGGAGCCCGGCCGACAGAACATCCGCGTTGTAACACGATTTCTGGGGTCGATCTATAAGTCGCCGACTGTAAAGGGAATTCTGTCTCATTCTGCTTGCTCGCTAGTACCCATGTGGGTACTTTTGACAGCCGTCACGCGAGCCCCGTAGTCCGATGCGCAAAGCTGTCTTCGTCATCGACCCGATCGACGAAATCAACCTGAAGAAAGATAGCACCTTGGCGATGATTCGCGCCGCGCAGCGCCGTGGGTGGGATGTCCGCTGCGCGCAGCAGGGTGATCTTTTCTACCGTGACGAACGACCGTGGGGATTTCTCCGGACGTTTTCGCTCAGCGCCGCATTTGCCGAACGGCTGGATCCGGCGGCCGCTTACCCCGACTGGTATTGCCTCGGCGAAGAAGTGGCGGAGCCGCTGCGCGACTGCGACGTGATCTTCATGCGCAAAGACCCGCCGTTCGACATGGAGTACATCTACACCACCTATCTTCTCGAGCGCGCCGAGAACGACGGCGTGCTGGTGGTGAATCGTCCAGCCAGCCTGCGCGACTGCAACGAGAAATTCTTCGCGACCGCGTTTCCGCAATGCGGGCCACCGCTGGTGGTGACGCGCCGCGCCGACGTGATCCGCGAATTCCAGGCCAAGCACAAGCACATCGTGCTGAAGCCGCTCGACGGAATGGGTGGCGCCAACATCTTCCGGCTGATGGAAGGCGACCCGAACCTGTCGGTGGTCATCGAGACGCTGACGCAGCACGGCAGCCAGCAGATCATGGCGCAGGTGTTCCTTCCCGAGATCAAGGACGGCGACAAGCGCATCCTGATCGTGGACGGCGAGCCGATTCCCTATGCGCTCGCGCGCATTCCGAAGGCCGGCGAAGCACGCGGCAATCTCGCCGCCGGCGGTACCGGCGAAGGCCGCCCACTCACGCCGCGCGATCGGTGGATCGCCGAGCAGGTCGGCCCCGAACTCGTGCGTCGCGGTCTCTACTTCGTCGGGATCGACGTCATCGGCGACTATCTGACCGAAGTGAACGTTACGTGTCCGACGTGCATTCGCGAACTCGATGCACAGTTCGGCCTCGACATTGCCGCTAAACTCATTGATTGCATCGATGCAAAACTCAACGAGAGGGCGCGCCGCACTGGCCGCTGAAGGCGACTCGAGAAGACAGAACATGGATGCGGTCATCACGCCGCGGGATCGGTTGTCGTTCACCGTCTTCCTCGCGGCCTCCTTGCATGCAGCGCTGATCCTCGGCGTCGGTTTCGCGTGGCATATCGACCACTCGCGATCGCCGACGATCGAGGTGACGCTGGCGCAACACGACGATCGTGTCGCGCCTGACAAGGCCGACTTCCTCGCCCAGTCGAACCAGCTCGGCAGCGGCGATGCGGCCGAGGCACGCGAAACCACCACCACCGAAACGGCGGACTTCCACGACAGCGCGGTCCGGCAGGTCGCCTCCGACCCGACGCCACAGGAAGAACGCGTCGCCGCGCGCGCGACGCTGACCACCTCGTCCGCCCGCGACGAACAAGCCCCGATCGAATCGCCGCAGGACGCCGTAGAACCGCGTCTCTCGCCGTCCGATCAGCGCCGCCTGATGGACCTCAGCCAGGAAATCGCGAGCCTCGAAGCCCGCGTCGATACCGAAACCAACAGCGAAGCGAAGTCGCCGCGCGTGCGTCGGTTGACGAGCGTGTCGGCGCGCGCGGCGGTCGATGCGTATTACCTTCAGTCGTGGCGACGCAAGGTCGAAACGGTCGGCAATCTGAACTACCCCGAGGAAGCCCGGCGCGACCAGTTGTACGGCAGCCTGCGGTTGATGGTGTCGATCGCACCGGACGGCGCGTTGAAGGACGTGCGGATCCTCGACTCGTCGGGTTTCAAAGTGCTGGACGATGCAGCGATCCGGATCGTTCGTCAGGCGGCGCCGTTCGCGCCCTTCCCGGAAGAAATGCGGCAATCGACCGACGTGCTCGAAATCATCCGTACTTGGCAATTCCGAAAGAACCACTATTCGTCGTCCTAGAGCGGGTCCTGGCACCTGTTATCATCCGCGCGCCATGGCACTCGATATTTGTCTGAAGCACCACTTCCTGCTAGCGATGCCGAGCCAGCGCGGCGACTACTTCAGCAACACCATCACGTATGTCTGCGAGCACAACGAAGAAGGTGCGATGGGTTTCATGGTGAATCGCCCGATGAAACTCACGGTGGCCGACCTGCTCGATCAACTCGGCATCGCCGGCACGCTGTCGACCGAGCAGCCGGTGATGGAAGGCGGCCCGGTGAAGACGGAGCGCGGCTTCATCCTCCACAGCGACGAAGTGCATTACGACGCGAGCCTGCCGCTGGGCAACGGGCTGATGTTGAGCACAGCGCGGCAAACGCTCGAAGCGATCGGTGGCGGCAACGGCCCGAAGCGCTATCTCGTGGCGCTCGGCTACGCGGGCTGGGGCAGCGGCCAGCTCGAAAACGAGATGCTCGAGAATACCTGGCTCAGCTGCCCGGCCGACGTGAACATCCTGTTCGACGTCCCGTTCGACCAACGGGTGAACAAAGCCGCAGCATCGCTCGGCATCGACTTCCGCTTGATCTCGAACCAAGCCGGGCACGCGTGACCGCGCAGCGTCCGTCGACCGTTCTCGCATTCGACTTCGGCTTGCGCAACATCGGCGTCGCGACCGGCCAGACCATCACCCAAACCGCCAGCGAACTCGGTATCGTGCGCGCGCGTGACGGCGTACCGGACTGGAACGTCCTCGATGCGTTCGTCCGCGAGTGGCAACCGGAGCGGTTACTGGTAGGACTGCCGCTGAACATGGATGACACGCTCAGCGACATGGCCGTGCGCGCGAAGCGATTCGCGAGGAAACTCGAAGCACGCTATCGGCTGAACGTGGAACTGGTCGATGAGCGGTTGACCAGCTTCGAGGCACGCGGTCTCTCGCGCGACCTCGACGCGCAGCACGCCATCGCTGCGCGGTTGATCGCCGAAACGTACCTCGGCAGTGTGAAGAAGCCTGGCTAGCGTCGATCAGCGACGATAGTTGAACGACGACTCGGTATCTTCGAGCGTCAGGTTGCCGGCCGCAGCCGTCAGCGCTTCCTGACCCGCGGCATCGGCGCCGAGCTTGATCATCAGGCGCAGGTCGTTCGCCGAGTCGGCATGCGTGAGCGCTGCGTCGTAGGAAATCTCGCCGGCGGCGTACAACCGATAGAGACCCTGGTCGAACGTCTGCATGCCGAGTTCGGTCGACTTCGTCATCAGCTCTTTCAGCAGATGCACTTCGCCTTTGCGAATGTGATCGGACATCAACGGCGTGTTGATCAGCACTTCGACCGCCGCGCGGCGACCCTGACCGTCGGTGGTCGGAACCAATTGCTGCGCGATGATCGCCTTTAGGTTCAGCGACAGGTCCATCCAGATCTGATCGTGTCGATCGCTCGGGAAGAAGTGGATGATCCGGTCGAGCGCCTGGTTGGCGTTGTTGGCGTGCAGCGTGCACAGACACAGGTGGCCGGTTTCCGCGAACGTCACCGCCTGTTCCATCGTTTCGCGCTGGCGCACCTCGCCGATCATGATGACGTCGGGTGCTTGTCGCAGCGTGTTCTTCAGCGCCACTTCGAAACTGTCGGTGTCCATGCCCACTTCGCGTTGCGTGATGATGCAGCCGCGGTGCTGATGGATGTATTCGATCGGATCTTCGATGCTGATGATGTGGCCGCTGGAATTCTCGTTGCGGTGCCCGATCATCGCGGCGAGCGACGTGGACTTACCGGTTCCGGTCGCACCAACGAAGATGATCAGACCGCGCTTCGTCATCGCGAGCTGTTCGAGAATCGGCGGCAGGCCCAACTCGGCGACTTTCGGAATGTTCACCTCGATCCGGCGCAACACCATGCCGATCAGGTTGCGCTGATAAAAGGCACTGACGCGAAAGCGACCCAGGCCGCGGGTGTTGATCGCGAAGTTGCACTCGTGGTCGCGCTTGAACGCGTCCTGCTGATCCTTGTTCATCACGCCGAGCACGATCTCGCGCGACTGTTCGGGCGACAACGCGTTCTTCGATGCGGCGAACAACTTGCCGTTGATCTTGATCGTCGGCGGGCGACCGGCGGTGATGAAGAGGTCGGATGCCCCTTTCTCGACCACCAGCTTCAGTAATTTATCGAACTCCATCGATCACCTCAGAAGCTCTCGGGAATCTTCGCGATTTCGCGCGCCGTTTCGCGGCCGATGACGCGACGCTGCACGAGCCCCTGCAGACACTGGTCGAGCGTCTGCATACCGGTGGCGGCACTGGTCTGAATGGCCGAGTACATCTGCGCGACTTTGCCTTCGCGAATCAGGTTACGAATCGCCGGCGTCGCGATCATGATTTCGTGCGCCGCAACGCGGCCGCCGTTCACGCGCTTCAGCAACGTCTGCGAAACGACGGCCTGCAACGACTCCGACAACATCGACCGCACCATGTCTTTCTCTTCGGCCGGGAACTGGTCGATGATCCGGTCGATCGTCTTCGACGCCGACGTCGTGTGCAGCGTCGCGAACACGAGGTGTCCCGTTTCCGCTGCAGTCAACGCAAGCCGCGTGGTGATCAGGTCGCGCATCTCGCCGACCAGAATGATGTCGGGGTCTTCCCGCAGCGCCACTCGCAGCGCCTCAGAGAAACCGTGAGTATCGCGGTGCACTTCGCGCTGGTTGACGAGACACTTCTTGCTCTCGTGCACGAATTCGATCGGATCTTCGATCGTCAGGATGTGCTGATAGCGGTTGTCGTTGATGAAGTCGACCATCGCCGCCATCGTCGTGCTCTTGCCCGATCCCGTTGGGCCGGTCACCAGCACGAGACCGCGCGGCGCCATCGAGATGTCTTTGAACACCTGGCCCATGGCGAGGTCTTCCATCGTCAGCACTTTGGATGGAATCGTTCGGAAGACGGCGCCGGCGCCGCGGTTCTGGTTGAACGCGTTGACGCGGAAGCGCGCAACGCCGGGTACTTCGAACGAAAAGTCGGTCTCGAGGAACTCTTCGTAGTCCTTCCGCTGCTTGTCGTTCATGATCTCGTACACCAGCGCGTGAACTTCGCGGTGTTCGAGCGGAGGCAGGTTGATGCGTCGTACGTCGCCGTCGACGCGGATCATCGGCGGCAAGCCCGCCGACAAGTGCAGGTCAGATGCGCCCTGCTTGGCGCTGAAAGCGAGAAGCTCGGTGATATCCATAGCAGTAGCAATCCCTTTCTGCGCGCGCTCTCCGTAGGTAAGAGAGTCCGTGGAGAGAGGCCGTATAGTATTACCTCCCCCCACGGTTGCACATGGCCGATGGATGACGCTCCTACCCTGCATCGCTAAACTGCGACGCCGTTTACACAACCACCATGCACTCGATCAGCAACCACGTCGCCGCCGTCCAGAAGCGCGTCGCGCAGGCCGCCCAACGAAGCGGTCGTGTACGCGACCCGATTCGCCTGGTCGCCGCATCGAAGACGCAATCGGCCGAAACGATCCGAGCGGCCGCGTCCTGTGGAATCACGGAATTTGGCGAGAATTACCTGGGCGACGCGCTGCCGAAAATCGATGCGCTTCGCGACCTGTCGCTGCAATGGCATTTCATCGGCGCGATCCAGTCGAACAAGACGCGCGACATCGCACGGCACTTTCAGTGGGTGCAAACGCTCGACCGAGCCAAAGTCGCGCAGCGGCTATCGGATCAGCGTCCGGGAGACGCCGACGCGCTCGACGTGTTGATCCAGATCAACATCGACGGCGAACCGCAGAAGGCGGGTATCGCGCCGGAGGCTCTGGCAGAATTCGCGGCGCAACTGCTGAAGCTGCCGCGCATTCGTCTGCGCGGGCTCATGTCGATTCCGCGCCCTGAGGTCGACCCCGAGTTGCAACGCATCTCGTTCCGCCGGATGCGCGAGTTGTTCGAGCGCGCGAAGCCCACCGGCGCAACGCACTGGGATACGTTGTCGATGGGCATGACACAGGACTTCGAAACCGCGATTGCGGAAGGCGCGACCATGATCAGAATCGGAACTGCACTGTTTGGACCGCGAGGAGCGCGTCGCGATGGCTGACACAATCGCATTCATCGGCGCCGGCAACATGGCGAAGAGTCTCGTCGGCGGACTATTGCGGCACGGCTATCCGGCCGCTTCGATGGTCGCCGCCGACCCGGACGCGTCCCAACGAGCCGGCATGGCCGCGCTCGGCGTTACGGTCGTCGACTCCAACGCGCGCGCGGTAGAGCGGGCCGCATCGATCGTGCTTGCGGTAAAGCCGCAGGTGATGCGCAGCGTGGTCCAGGATCTGAAGACCGCCTTGCGCGCCGACCAGCTGCTGATTTCGATCGCGGCGGGAGTGCCGAGCACCGCGTTGGCGCGCTGGTCCCCAAAAGGGATCGGCATCGTTCGCTGCATGCCCAATACGCCGGCACTCTACGGCGCCGGCGTAACCGCGCTGTTTGCCAACGAGCATGTCACGGCGCAGCAGACGGCGGCCGCGGAGTCCATTCTGTCCGCCGCCGGACACGTCATCTGGGTTACGCAGGAATCGGCCATCGACGCCGTTACAGCGGTTTCGGGCAGCGGACCCGCCTACTTCTTCTATCTGATGGAGGCGATGATCGACGCCGGTATCGCGCTGGGTCTCGATGCAGACACGGCGCGCACGCTGACGCTCAAAACCGCCTACGGCGCCGCGATCATGGCGAACGAAAGCGCCATCGCGCCCGCCGAGTTGCGCCGCAACGTCACTTCTCCAGGCGGCACGACGGAGCGTGCGATATCGGTACTCGACGGCGGACACGGCAAGGCATTGATCGAACGCGCGGTACGTGAGGCCGCGCAACGGTCCGTCGAGCTGGCGAAGGAGTTCGCCGCTCAGTGACACACGCTGCATCGTTCGACAGAATCGGCGACGGCGATCCCTCGAAGTTGAGTCAGGACTGTATTCAATGAACCCGTTGGTCTTTATCGTCGACACGGTCTTCGACGTCGTCTGTTTTCTGTTTCTGGCGCGCCTGATCCTTCAAGCGAGCCGCGCCGATTTCTACAACCCGATATCGCAAGGCATCGTAAAGGCCACCGATCCGATCCTGCGCCCGCTGCGCATGTTGATCCCGGGCTATCGCAACCTGGATTTCTCGGCGTTCCTCGCCGCCTGGCTCATCAAGGTGCTGGCGCACACGATGGCTATCGGCATTCAATCGCAATACATGCCCGGCATGCTCTATCTGTTCGGCATCGGCCTGTTCGATACGTTACGGCTGCTGCTGACGGTGTACTGGTTCGCGTTGATCGTGGTGATCGTGTTGAGCTTTCTCGCGCCTGGCTCCTATCACCCGGCCGCAGCCTTGCTCACGCAGGTCACCGAACCGATCCTCGCGCCGGCCCGAAAGCTGATCCCGCCGCTCGGCGGCCTCGATTTTTCGCCGATTCTCGTTTTCATGATCCTGATCCTCATCCGCGACTATCTGTTGCCGGCGATCTTCACCAGCTTGCTGACGTAACCGCACGGCGGCGCGCCCGCGACGATCTGTTGTTGGGGCCTCGACCGCTCTTGTACTGATCGAATTTGCTTTAGACTCCGCCGTCCTATGCAAGACCGCATCCCCGCTGATTCCGTTGGGCTCGTCACGCCTCAGCACCTGGCATTCGACACGCCGGTTACGCTGCTGGGCGGACGCGTGCTGCCACGGATGGAACTCGTATACGAGACGTACGGCGAATTGAACGCCGCGCGTTCGAATGCCGTGCTGGTCTGTCACGCGTTATCGGGACATCACCACGCGGCCGGATATCACAGCACCGACGACGAACGACCCGGCTGGTGGGACAACTGCATCGGACCCGGCAAGCCGATCGATACGAACCGGTTCTTCGTCGTGAGCCTCAACAATCTCGGTGGCTGCAACGGCAGCACCGGACCTCGCTCGATCAATCCGGAAACGGGGCGCGCCTACGGCCCGGATTTTCCGGTGGTCACGGTGCGGGACTGGGTAGCAACGCAAGCGATGCTGGCAGATGCGCTTCGCGTCGATCGGTGGGCGGCCATCATCGGCGGCAGTCTCGGCGGAATGCAGGCGATGCAGTGGGCGATCGACCTGCCGGAGCGCGTCGCGCACGCGGTTTTGATCGCGTCTGCATCGCGCCTGTCGGCGCAGAACATCGCGTTCAACGAAATTGCGCGACAGGCGATCGTCTCCGATCCCGACTTCAGCGGTGGCCGTTACCTCGATACGGCGACGAATCCGGCGCGCGGACTGATGCTCGCTCGCATGATCGGGCACGTCACGTATCAATCGGATGACGGCCTGCGCGACAGGTTCGGGCGCGAACTGAAATCGGGCGATCTCGCGGCCGCCGGCGACGTGCAGTTTCAGGTCGAGAGCTATCTGCACCATCAAGGCCGCTCGTTCTCGCAACGGTTCGATGCGAACACGTATCTGCTGATGACGCGCGCGCTCGACCATTTCGACCCCGCACGCGATTTCGACGACGACCTGGTTGCAGCGTTGAAAAAGGCGCAGAGCGATTTCCTGGTGCTGTCGTTCACCACCGACTGGCGTTTCGCGCCGGCGCGTTCCAAAGAAATCGTCGATGCGCTGATCGCGGCGCGAAAGAACGTCGTCAGCGCGGTGATCGATACGCCGCATGGACACGATGCCTTCCTGTTGCAGGTGCCGCGTTACTTCAGCGTGCTGAGCGCGTATCTGCGACACGTTGCCGAACGGGTGCACGCGTGATGAGACCCGACATGTCCATCATTTCGGATCTGGTGACCGTCGACTCGCGCGTGCTCGACCTCGGTTGCGGTGACGGCGAACTGCTCGCGCACCTGCGGCGGACGAAAGGCGTCAATGGATACGGCCTCGAGATCGATCCGGAGATGATCACGAGCTGCATTACGGCCGGCGTCAACGTCATCGAGCAAGACCTCGATCAGGGTCTTACGAATTTTCCCAGCGACAGCTTCGACCTCGTCGTGATGACCGACACGCTGCAGAGCGTCAAACGACCCGACGTGATGCTCGACGAGATGTTGCGCATCGGGCGCGAGTGCATCGTCACGTTTCCGAACTTCGCGCACTGGCGCTGCCGGCTCTATCTTGCGTCGCGCGGCCGGATGCCTGTGGCGAAGCATTTACCGCATCGCTGGTACGACACGCCGAACATCCACC
This sequence comes from uncultured Gammaproteobacteria bacterium, assembly GCA_963787045.1. Lineage (GTDB taxonomy): Bacteria > Pseudomonadota > Gammaproteobacteria > Pseudomonadales > Azotimanducaceae > DATJGR01. The sequence goes on from CAWBBR010000017.1 coordinate 54,919, forward strand.
TATGTACGTTCGCCGACTTCGAAGCGTTGTGTGCCACGAAACGCTTGCGAGTGATCAAACGGCTCGTCGTCGACAGCGATTACGTGAATCACTCGCTGATGAGCCGATTTCCGAATCTAATGGGAACCACCGCGTTCTATCACCTGGGACGACCGCAATGATCAGGCGAACACTCTTGTTGTCGGTCGCGCTGTTGGCGCTGCCTGTCGCAGCGGATCAGTTCAAGTCGTTCGATGGCATCGACGTCCACTACATCGTCGTGAATACGCTGTTTCTGCAACCGGACGTCGCCGCGCGGTACAACGTGGTTCGCGCCAACGATCGCGCCATAGTGAATCTGTCGGTCATTGATGACAAGGGCGCGGCAATGCTCGCAGAGGTCACCGGCTCCACGATCAATTTACTCAGCCAGACGGCACCGTTGCAGTTTGCGGTGATCAAGGAAGGCAATGCGATCTACTACATCGCACCGTTGCAATACACCGATCAGGACGTGTTGCGATTCAGGGTAACCATCGCCGTTGCCGGTCGAGCACCGATGAATCTGGAATTTCAGCAGCAGATGTATGTGGGCGTGGCCCCGTGAACATCGTGCTCGCGAGCGGCAACGTCGGAAAGCTCGAAGAGCTGAACGCCGTGTTGTCGCCCCTCGGCGTGACGCTGTGTACGCAGCGACAACTCGGCATATCGGATGCGGACGAAACCGCGATCACCTTCGTGGAGAACGCGCTGATCAAAGCGCGACACGCCGCCGCCGCAAGCAACTTGCCGGCCATCGCCGACGACTCCGGTCTGGTGGTGGCAGCGCTCGGTGGTGCACCGGGGGTGCTGTCGCGCGCGCTACGCCGGATCACCGTCCGACGCGACGGCCAATAACCGGAAGCTGATCGCCGCGCTTGCCGGCGTCACGGATCGACGCGCCCATTTCCTCTGCTCCATGGTCTTCATGCGCAATGCACAAGATCCGGCGCCGCTCATTGCAACCGCCACCTGGAGCGGTCGCATCGTCGATCGCCCTGCAGGCGACGGTGGATTCGGATACGACCCGCACTTTCTGGTCGACGGCTTCGATCAGACCGCGGCCGAGTTGCCAGCCTCCGTGAAGAACCGCATCAGCCATCGCGGCAAAGCAGCCGCACTGCTGGTCGATGCGATTCGTTCCGCGCTCGACGAGATGCGACGCCGCTAAGTCATGCTGCAGACGCCACCGCTGTCGCTGTACATCCACTTTCCGTGGTGTGTACGGAAATGTCCTTACTGCGATTTCAACTCGCATCCGGCGAAGGGCGCACTGCCGGAGTCGGCTTACCTCGAGCAGCTGCTGCGCGATCTGGACCGCGACCTCGAATACGCGCCGCACCGAGCGATCGAGACGATCTTCATCGGCGGCGGAACGCCGAGCCTGATCTCCGGCCGCACCATTGCAGCGCTGTTGGACGGTATCCGGAACCGGACGGCGCTCGCCGACGAGGCAGAGGTGACGCTCGAAGCGAATCCCGGCACTGTGGACGAAGCGAACTTCGCCGCTTATCGCGCTGCGGGGGTCAACCGGCTCTCGATCGGCGCACAGTCGTTCAAGTCGTCGCATCTCACGGCGCTTGGACGGATCCATGATCCGGATGACATCGAGCGCGCCGTTGCAGCGACGAAGGCCGCCGGCTTCGACCGCTTCAATCTCGACCTGATGCACGGCCTGCCGGGTCAGACCGCCGATGACGCGGTCAGCGACCTGCGATCAGGCTCTGGCGCTCGGCGCCGCACACATATCGTGGTACCAGCTCACCATCGAGCCACGCACGGAGTTCGCACGACATCCGCCAGGGTTGCCGGACGAAGATGCGCTTCGGCGCAATCGAGTCGGTGGGACTCGAGTGCCTCGCGGCCGCCGGTTTGCAACGCTATGAAGTGTCCGCGTTCGCGCGCGCCGGAGCCGCGGCCCGGCACAACGTCAACTACTGGACGTTCGGCGACTATCTCGGCATCGGCGCCGGTGCGCACGGCAAGATCACGTTCGCGGAACGCGACGCGATCGTTCGCACCAGCAAGCCACTTGCGCCGGCGCGCTATCTCGGCGCCGCGCCCACCGAACTGCGGTCGGAGGCGGCCATCTCCACCGACGCGCGCCCCGGCGAATTTCTACTGAACGCGCTGCGACTGATCGACGGCGTGGATTCGCAGTTGTTCGAGCAACGAACGGGGATTTCACTCTCGGCGATAGACGCAACGTGGGAGAAGCTCCACGCGCGTGGTCTCGTGCGTCGCGACCGACTCGCGGTGACCGCACTAGGCCTTCGCTACCTGGACACCGTGGTCAGCGAGTTCATCTGAACTCGCGCTTGCGGTAGGCAAGGTCCCAGACCTGGTGGCCGAGGCGGACGCCGCGCGCCTCGAAACGAGTCGTTGGGCGCTCTTCGTTACGGGTCGCGAACTGTCCCTCTCCTGCCAGGTTCTCGAGGCGCGGTTCAGCGTCGAGTACGACCCGCATTGCGTCGGCATAGTGCTCCCAGTCCGTCGCCGCGAGCAGTTCACCGTCAGCGCCGAGCCGCTGCGCGACCAATGCGGCGAACTCGGCGTTGATCAGGCGTCGCTTGTGGTGTTTGGACTTCGGCCACGGGTCGGGAAAGAACACCATGATGCGATGCAGCGTCCCCTCTGTCGTCATGTTGGCGAGTACGGCCCGTGCATCGCCTTCGATGACTCGCACGTTCTGTAGCTGAGCCGCTTCTACGGCATTCAGCAGCGCGCCGATTCCAGGGCGATAGACCTCGACGCCGAGGCAATTCCACTCCGGATGGCGCTGCGCGGTTTCGAGCAGCGCGTGACCCATGCCGAAGCCGATCTCCAATGCCAGCGGCGCGGTCCGACCGAAGTGGGCGACCCAATCAGCGGGTTCGGCAGACACGGGAATTCGATAGCGCTCGAGCAGTTCGCGTAGCGCGCGCGCCTGAGCCACGGTCATGCGGCCCTGCCGGCGGATGTAAACGCGACTTTCGGTCAATTGCGCCAGGCGCTCCACGCAAATGACGCCCAACCTACGATGAACGCGAGGCCGCCCAGCGGGGTGATTGGCCCGAGCCAGCGCGGGCCGCCGAGCGATAGCGCATACAGGCTGCCGGAGAAGAACACGATGCCGACGAGAAACGCCACGCCCGCAATCGCGGCGGCGTCGCTCAACGGTACTTCGCGCCCGAGTTGTCGCAGCCAAAGCGCCAGCACGCAAAGCGCGAGACTATGGAAGAACTGGTAGGTGACTCCCGTCTGGAATGCACTGAGCGACGTGACATCCAGCCGCGCCTTCAGTCCGTGGGCGGCGAATGCACCCAACACCACCGAGATGCCGGCACTGCCGGCACCTACGGTGAGGAAGAGTCGAGCAAGCTGCACCGGTCACCCGCTGAAAGTACTTTCGGTCACCTTAACAGCTGGACCCGCGCGAGATCAGGCCGCGACGACCGTCTCCTGCATCGCGTTCTTCAGCTTTTTCAGCGCGTTCTTCTCGAGCTGACGGATCCGCTCTGCCGAAACGTCATAGCGTGCGGCCAGTTCGTGCAGCGTCAACTTCTGGTCGGTGAGCCATCGGCTCTCGAGAATGTCGCGGCTGCGCGCATCGAGCGAGCGCATCGCGATACCGAGACTGTCGCTAGACGTCGACGACAGTTCCTGATCGGCGACCACGTCGGCCGGATCGGCCCCGGTGGACTCCAGGTACTGCGACGGCGCGGTCCACGCATCGTCTTCGTCGTCCGACTCGCCGTCGAACGCCATATCGTGCGCCGACAAACGGCCTTCCATCTGCGTGACGACTTCCGGAGAAACACCCAGATCTTTTGCCACGGCCTCGGTCTCGGCCTGATTCAGCCAACCGAGCTTGGTCTTGCTGCTGCGCAGGTTGAAGAACAGCTTCCGCTGCGCTTTCGTCGTGGCGACTTTGACGATCCGCCAGTTGCGCAGGATGAACTCGTGCATCTCGGCCTTGATCCAATGCACCGCAAACGAAACGAGTCGCACGCCAACCTCGGGGTTATAGCGCTTTACGGCTTTCATCAGCCCGACGTTGCCTTCCTGAATCAGATCGCCGTGCGACAGTCCGTACCCGGCGTAGCTGCGCGCCAGGTGCACGACGAATCGCAGGTGGCACAGCACCAGCTTGCGCGCGGCCTCGAGGTCGTTCTCGTAGTAGAACCGCTCCGCCAGCGCCTTCTCTTCTTCGGCGGTCAGGATCGGGAAGCCACTCACCGTCTGGACGTACGCGTTCAAATCTCCGCCCGGCGAGAGACTATTGAAAGCCAGTAAGTTGGTCGTCATCGTTGCTACCTCCCGTAACATACGGCTGCGATATTAGCAGTCCCCGTCTTAGAGTGCTAACCCTCGGCAGGGTTCAACCGGCTACAGAATCTGTAGGTGCGTGAGCCGCTGGCGCGCCGCCAGCAGGGCTCCGGCGATCCCCAAAGCGCCACCCGACAAGACGAGAACCGCAAAGAACAACACGTTGACGCCGGTTGGATCGAGGCTCTGCCCATAGCTCCCGAGCAACGCGGTGAGCGGTCCCTCGAGGATCCCGAGTACCGCGCTGATCAGCATGGCACCGGCGATGCCCCCGCCGAGTCCGTACAGCAGACCGAAGTACAGAAACGGACGCCGGATGTAGCTGTCGGTGGCGCCGACGAGCTTCATCACCCGCAACTCCTCCAGCCGCGCCTCGATCGCGAGCCGAACCGAGGTCGCCGTCACCAGAATCGCCCCGACGGCAAATGTCGCCGCCAACACCCAACTCATCCGCCGGACCACGGCCGTCATGGCTTGTACCCGCTCGAGCCAGGTCTTCTCGACGCTGACCTCGTCGACACCCGCCTCGGCCCGCAACCGCGTTGCGAGGACTTCGAACTGCTCCGGTCGCGTATCGTCCTTCATCACGATCCGCAGCGATGCCGGCAACGGATTGCGCTTCAGGTGCGCCAACGCATCGCTGACCCCGGTGAATTTTTCGAACTCGGCCAGCGCCGCTTCGGCGGAAATCAGTGAGACGCGTTCAACGTCGGGATCTTCGGAGAGTTTGTCGCGCAGCGTCCGGCCGACCTGTGCGTCCGCGTCGACACGCAGATAAACGGTGATTCCGGGGCGGCCTTCCCAGCGGTCGCTCATCGCCGCGAGGTTCGTCTGTACCAGGTACAAGCCGCCGGGCAGCGCGAGTGCGATGCCGATCAGCAACCACACCAGCACGCTGGTCCAGAACCGCTGGCTGACAAAGATCAGGCTGTCGCGCGCGACGCGCCGATGATCGCGCAGCCAGCGCGCCGTTCGTCCAGTGCTGCGCGCGCCCGCGGTCGACCACGGATCAGTGGGCACCATGCCGCGCCTCGCCATCACGCTGGTCACCCGCCTCTGCCAACGCACCGTGAGACAACTCGACGATCGGTTTGCCCATCGCTGCGATCAGCTCGCGTTCATGGCTCGCGATGATCACCGTCGTGCCGACTTCCTGGAATTGCTCGAACAAACGCATGATGTCGCGCGACAGTTCCGGATCCAGATTGCCGGTCGGTTCGTCCGCGAGCAGCAACCGCGGTCGATTCACCAAGGCGCGCGCGATGCCGACTCGCTGCTGCTCGCCGGTCGACAGATGCGGCGGCAACATGCGCTCTTTTTCGAGCAGTCCAACCCGCGACAACGCGGCGCGTGCGCGGCGCACCACATCGCGCTCGTTCATTCCTCCGACACGCAACGGCAACGCGACGTTGTCGTAGACGGAGTGATGCGCGAGCAAGTGATGATCCTGAAACACCGCACCGATGTTCTGCCGATACGCCGGAATACGCCGGTCCGGAAGTTGCCCGATGTTGACGCCGTTGACGAAGATCTGACCGCGCGTCGGCACATCGAGCCGCAACAACAATCGAAGGAACGTACTTTTCCCCGGCGCCCGAATGGCCCGTCAGGAACGTCATCGACCCTTCCTCGAAATTCACCGAGACCGAACGCAGCGCCTCAGTTCCGTTGTCGAACCGCTTCGTTACCTCGCGGAATTCGATCTGCGCCATGCGGTCAATCCGCGTCGCGCGCAAGCAGCGCGTCGACGAATGATTCGGGTTCGAACGGACGCAGGTCATCTACCGCTTCACCGACGCCGACGAAATGCACCGGCAGTCGGCTGCTGTTCGCGATCGCAAACAGCACCCCGGCCTTCGCCGTGCCGTCGAGTTTCGTCACGATCAGTCCGGTGAGCCCGACCGCGGCATCGAACTCTTTCACCTGCGATAGCGCGTTCTGCCCGACGCTGCCATCGAGCACCAGCAGCACCGAATGCGGCGCGCTCGCGTCGAGCTTGGAGACGACCCGTCTTATCTTGGCGAGCTCCTCCATTAGATTGGTCTTTGCCTGCAGACGTCCTGCCGTATCCGCCAGCACGACGTCCGCGCCGCGCGCCTGCCCGGACCGCACCGCGTCGAATACTACCGACGCACTGTCCGAGCCCTGTTGCTGCGCGATGACCGGAATGTCGTGACGCTGCCCCCAACTGGTCAATTGCTCGACGGCCGCGGCGCGAAAAGTGTCGCCCGCCGCCAACACAACCGACTTGCCTTCCGACTTTAGCCGCTGGCCCAGCTTGCCGATTGTGGTCGTTTTGCCCGCACCGTTGACACCTACCACCAATATCACGAAGGGGCGTTTCGCGCGGTCGATGACCAGCGGTCGCGAAATCGGCCGAAGTTGCTCCACGAGCTCGGTGCGCAGTGCGTCGAACAGCGCAACCGTATCAGCGAGTTGCTTGCGTTTTACGCGCTGGGCAAGCGCATCCATGATGCGCTGCGTCGCCTCGACGCCGACATCGGCGCGCAACAGACTGGTTTCGAGATCGGCGAGAACCTCGTCGTCGATTGCCTTCTTGCCGAGGAACAGATTGCCGAGGCCGGCCGCCAGTTGAGTTCGGGTTTTGGCAAGACCGCCGCGCAGGCGGCGCAGGAACCCTCGCTCGGTGTTCTCGTCGTTTTGGCCCACAATCGCTCTCTGTGATTCTGTTGCACGTGCTCGACCTACGAGGCCAGCGGTGAACGAGGTCCGCATTATCAGCGGTAAGTGGAGGCGACGAAAGCTCGCGTTCCCCGATCGACCGACGCTACGACCGACGCCGGATCGCGCTCGCGAGACCGTGTTCAATTGGTTGGCGCAATGGCTCGACGGCGCGCGCTGTCTCGATCTGTTTGCCGGTTCGGGTGCGCTCGGATTCGAAGCGCTGTCGCGCGGAGCCGCGGAAGCCACACTCGTCGATGATGACCCCGCCGTCGTTCGCGCACTTCAGGAAAGCGCGCGCGCGATCGGTGCTACGGACTGCACGATCCAGCGCGCATCGGCGCTCGACTTCCTCCGCGGCAACGATCGATCGTGGGACATCGTCTTTCTGGACCCGCCATTCGACTCGCGCTTGCTCGAACAGACCCTCGAGGTACTCGGTGACGGCGCGCACCTGCACGACGAATCGATCGTGTACGTGGAGTCGAGTATCCATCGGCCGCCTCTGCTCGCTCGGTGGCGAACGATGAAGTCCACTCGCACCGGCGACGTTCAGTCGCAGCTGGTCCAGCGCGGCGTTTGAGGTGGCGACCGATTTTCCGATACCATCGCGCCCTTCCTCGTGGGGGCGGGATCTTGAAAACAGTGATCTATCCGGGGACCTTCAACCCAATCACGAACGGTCATACGGACCTCGTGAATCGGGCGTTGAGTTTGTTCGATCAGGTCATTCTTGCGATCGGAACATCGGCGCAAAAGGCGGGATCGGAGCAACTGCTCGACCGCATCCGTCTATGCGAACGCGTCCTCGCCCCGTTTGGAAAGCGCGTTAAAGTCGAGCGCTTCCACGGACTCCTGGTCGATTATGCGAACACGATGGGCACGCGGTTCATCCTGCGCGGCCTTCGCACGATGGCCGACTTCGAATACGAATTTCAGATGGCTGAAATGAACACGGAACTCGAACCGTCGATCGAGTACGTATTCCTGCTTCCGTCGAAGAGTTGCTCGTTCATCTCGTCGACACTGGTTCGCGAGATCGCATCGCTCGGCGGCGACGTGACGAAGTTCGTCGATCCGATCGTCGCCGAGGCGCTCAGGGTCAACCGGGCAAACAGCCAGTCGACCTAGCCCTAACAGTCGAGCTCAGCGAGCGACGTCGTTTGGATCTTGGTAGCGACCGGCAGTGTTGCAGCCGAGGCAGCGAACGAACGTCTCTTTTGCCGGGCCGACGACGAGCGTATCAGCCGCCTCTTTGACGTTGCCGCCCAGGGCGGTGAACGGCAGGCTCACGACGAATAGCGCACTCCCTACGAGTGTCAGCACCATTCCGAACGGCCGCGCAACGAGGACGTCGCCCGCCATCGCCCAGTCGTTCGGCGAATCTTCGGCCGCCGCGAATGCGGGCACGCTGATTGCCGCAATGATCAACGCGGCCAGCGCGCGACTTCTAATGAATTTCTGCATGACGAAACGTCTCAATCTCATGAGGCCGCCAAACTCTAACACCACAGTCACCGCCATTTCGCGTCATCGTTGGCAGTTCGGGCAGTACACGGTGGCCCTTTGGCCGATCCGGAGCCCCTTCAATGCGGTTCCACACTGGTAGCACGGCAGGTCCTCACGGCCGTACACGTTGAGCGACTGGCTGAAGTAGCCGCGACGACCCGATTCATCCACGAAGTCACGCAGCGTCGTTCCACCCTCGCGGATCGCCTGGGCCAGAACCTCGCGCACCGATTGCGCCAGCAACGCGTACCGATCGCGACTGATCCGGCCTGCTGCGACCCGCGGTCGGATGCCGGCCCGGAACAACGATTCGTTCGCATAGATGTTCCCGACACCAACGACGACGCGCGCGTCCATCAACATCAGTTTGATGGCGACTCGCCGCTTGCGCGCGGCACGGTGCAGGAAATCGCCATCGAACTCGTTGTCGAGCGGTTCTATGCCGAGGTCCTTGATCAGCCAATGTTCGCGCCAATTGCCCTCGTGAAAGTGAATGCTTCCAAACCGGCGGGGGTCCGTCAGCCTTAATACTCGGCCACCGGAGATCTCCAGATCGACGTGGTCGTGCGGGCCGGGTTCGGCATCGCTCCGCGTCAATCGCAAGCTGCCGGACATGCCGAGGTGCAGGATCAAACTGCCGATCGCGGTTTCGATGACGAGGTACTTGGCGCGACGCAAAACGCTCCGAACCCGCTGCCCGCGAAGCGCGTTCGGAAGGACTACCGGCCAACGCAAGCGCGGTTGCCGCAACGTCCAACCGGTGATGGTGCGACCGACAAGGGCCGGCTCGATGCCGCGCCGCGTCGTCTCGACCTCTGGCAATTCCGGCATCCGCTACAATCCGCGCTTCGTCATCGCGACTCCAAAATCGCCAACGATGTTACTCGGCGTCGACACCGGAGGCACATTTACCGACTTCGTGTTGCTCGACGACGGCGGTCTGCGACTGCATAAGGTGGTGTCGACACCCGAGGATCCGTCACTGGCGATCCGCCGTGGAATCGCCGATCTCGGGCTCGATGCCGACGTCGCCGCAGGCCACGTCGTGATCGTCCACGGCAGCACCGTCGCAACGAATGCGGCGCTCGAAGGCAAGGGAGTGCGGACGGCATATATCGCCAACCGCGGTTTCACCGACGTGCTTCGCATCGGACGTCAGGCGCGCCTCGATCTCTATAGCCTGGCACCCCGTGCATCTCCGAACCCCGTGCCGGACGAGCTTCTCGTCGGGACCCGAGGACGAATGGCACCCGACGGCACCGTCATCGAGCCGTTGACCGACGCCGATCTCGCGGCGTTGCGACGTCAGATCCTGTTGCTGCGACCGGAAGCAATCGCCATCAACCTGCTGTTCAGTTACGTCGACGACGCCCACGAGCGGGCGATAGAGGCGGCACTGCAAGACCTCGCGTTCGTCAGTCGCTCATCCGACGTGCTTGCTGAATACAAGGAGTACGAACGCGGCATCGCAACCTGGCTCAATGCGTGGCTCGGACCTGTCGTCGAGCGATATCTGTCGCGGCTCTCTCAATCGGTCGCGCCGTCGCGCGTGATCGTCATGCAGTCATCCGGTGGCACCATCGGTGCGGTTCAGGCTCGCCGGCGCGCCGTCAATCTGCTGCTGTCGGGACCGGCCGGCGGCATCGCCGCGGCGCGGTACCTCGGCGCAATGCTTGGCCGCTCGGATCTGCTGACCTTCGACATGGGCGGCACGTCCACGGACGTGTCGTTGGTGGGCGAACGTCCGAGCATTACCCGTGAAGGCTCGATCGGTCCGTACCCGGTTGCGGTGCCGATGGCCGACATCCATACCATTGCATCCGGCGGCGGCTCGCTCGCGTATCTCGACGCCGCCGGCGCGTTGCACGTCGGGCCGGAATCCGCGGGAGCGAACCCGGGACCGGCGTGCTACGACCGCGGCGGCACCGAAGCGACCGTGACGGATGCGAACGTCGTGCTCGGCCGTCTGCCGTCGTCGCTGCGACTGGCGGGAACGCTTCCGATCCGCGCCGAGCTCGCCAGCGCCGCGGTTGCACGGATCGCGCAATCTCTAGGCACGTCGACGGACGACGCCGCTGCGGGAATCATCGCGATTGCGAACGAACACATGGCGCGAGCCCTGCGACTGATTTCGCTCGAGCGCGGTCACGATCCGCGCGCATGCACGCTGGTGTCGTTCGGCGGGGCAGGCGGCCTGCACGTGTGCGCGCTTGCGCAGGCGTTGGAGATACCGCGCATCGTGGTACCGATGCATTGCGGCGTGTTCTCGGCATTCGGAATGCTGGTGGCCGATGCGTCGCGTCAGTTGACGAAGACGGTCAACGGCATGCTCGACGAGCTGGCGCCCGCCGAAATCGAAGCGCTCTTCGACGCTCTGGCGAGTCGCGGCATCTCGGAGTTGTTGGACGACGGTGCGAGCGCCGAAGCGATCGAACAACGACGCTTCCTGGACCTGCGCTATCGCGGCCAGAGCTTCACGCTGACGGTGGATTGGACCACACACGACGCCGCGGCGCGCGCGTTCAACGACCTGCACGAAGCGCGCTATGGTCACGCACTCGATCTCCCGATCGAGCTCGTCAACGTCCGCTGCGATGTGAGCGCCGCGAATCCGACGGTGACGCTACCGGAGATCGATCGGGACACGCCGGCAGCGGCACGCGCAACGCTTCGAACCGTGCAGTACGCAGCGGTTCCGCTGTTCGAACGCAACGATCTGAGCCGCGGACAACGCATCGACGGGCCAGCCATCATCGTCGAGACGATGGCTACGACCTTCGTCGACGAGGGTTGGCACGCAACGGTCGATACCTGGGGACACCTGCGGTTGGGTACGTAACGCGCCCAACGACAGGAAAGTGGCGCTGTTACTTGATCTTCGCTTCGCGGTAGATCACGTGCTTGCGGACGACCGGATCGTACTTCTTCAGTTCGAGCTTATCGGTCATCGTGCGCTTGTTCTTGTCGGTCGTGTAGTAATGACCGGTGCCGGCGCTCGAAACCATCTTGATCTTGTCACGCATGATTCAGACCTTCTCGCCGCGTTTGCGGAGATCGGCGATCACCGCATCGATGCCCTGTTTGTCGATCACCCGCATTCCCGCCGCCGAGACGCGCAGCCGGACGTAGCGCTTTTCGCCTTCGAGCCAGAACCGGTGATAGTGCAGATTCGGTTCGAACCGACGCCGCGTCCGATTCTTTGCGTGTGACACGTTGTTGCCGCTCATCGGGCGCTTACCGGTCACCTGGCACATTTGAGTCATGGCGAATTCGCCTTTGCCCGAAAAAAAGAGTCGCGTTTTATACCAGAGGGCCCCTGCTACAGCAAGCCGCGTTCGGCCATCGAGACCGCGTCGGTGCCGCTCACGACGATGTGATCGAGCACCCTGACGTCGATCAGTTGCAGGGCGTGGCGCAGCCGCTCGGTGATCCGCACGTCGCTCGTGCTCGGTTCGGCGACGCCCGAAGGGTGGTTGTGTACCAGGATCAGCGCAGCCGCATTGAGCGCAAGGGTCTCACGCAACACCTCGCGCGGATGCACGGTGGCGCTGTCGACGGTGCCCTGAAACAGCTCCCGAAACGCGATCAGCCGGTGTTGCGCGTCGAGGAACAGCGCGGCGAATACCTCCCTCGGACGCCCTCCGAGCCGGTGGCGCAGATACCGTCGGACGTCCGCGGAGGCTCCGAACACATCCTCCCGCACCATCGCGCAGGCGAGATAGCGTTCGGCCAGAGCGACTGCGGCGGCGAGGGTCGCGGCTTTCGCCGGACCGATGCCGGGCTGTCGCGCCAGTTCCTCGACGGGCGCATCGAGCAGCGCGCGCAGTGTGCCGAAGCTGCCCAACAGGTCGCGCGCCAGCTGCACGGCATCGCGCGCGCCGGCGCCCGTCCGCAGCAGCAGCGCCAGCAGTTCGGCATCGGAGAGTCCGTGGGCGCCGCGCGCCAGCAGCCGTTCGCGGGGACGCTCGCCGATCGGCCAATCTGTGATCGTCATGGATCGCATCCCGTGAACGCTGCACGCGCCGGTGAGTGTGTGCTCGCCCCGAAGTGGTATCTTTAGCCGTCCCACCCATCGGTACGGACCATGCCTCTCGACGGCAAGCACATCCTATTGGGAATCACCGGCGGCATCGCGGCGTACAAGACGCCGGCGCTTGTGCGACAACTGACGTCGCAAGGCGCGGAAGTCCAGGTGGTGATGACGCACGGCGCCGCGCACTTCGTGACCGCGACGACGCTGCAAGCCGTCTCCGGTAGACCGGTGCGCAGCGATCTGTGGGATTCTGCTGCCGAGGCCGCGATGGGGCACATCGAACTCGCTCGTTGGGCCGATTGCATCCTGATCGCCCCGGCAACCGCCCACACGCTCGCCCGGCTCGCCCACGGCCTGGCGGATGACCTGCTCACCGCGATGAGTCTCGCGGCAACGTGTCCCATCGTGGTCGCGCCGGCGATGAACCACATGATGTGGAAGCACCCGGCCACGCAACGCAACGTCGCAGCAATTGCGCAGCGACGGGGTGCGGATCGTCGGACCCGATGACGGTCCCCAAGCATGCGGAGAATTCGGGCCGGGACGCATGCTCGAACCCGAGTCTTTGTGCGACGAACTCGCGCGACTATTCGGACCCAGACCACTGGCCGGCAAACGCGTCCTGATCACGGCGGGACCCACGCGCGAACCGATCGACCCGGTGCGGTACATCAGCAATCACAGCTCCGGCAAACAGGGCTTCGCCATCGCGGAAGCAGCGCGCGACGCCGGTGCCGACGTCACGCTGATCTCCGGACCCGTCGCGCTGCCGACGCCCGGCGGCACCACGCGTATCGACGTGACGACCGCACAACAGATGCACGACGCCGTGACGCAGCACGTCGGCGCGTGCGACATCTTCATCGGCGTCGCGGCAGTCGCGGACTTTCGCCCCACGCAGAGCGCGACGCACAAGATCAAGAAGAAGTCGCAGGCGGGTTTGTCGCTGGAACTCGTTCAGAACCCCGACATCATCGCCGCGGTGGCGCGCGGCAGCGCGCGCCCCATCGTCGTCGGCTTCGCCGCCGAAACACAGGACACGATCGAAAACGCGCGCATCAAGCTGGTGCGAAAAGGTCTCGACATGATCGTCGTGAACGACGTGTCTGATCAGCGCATCGGGTTCAACAGCAACGACAACGCCGTCACCGTGATCACCGCCGACGGCGAAGATCGCATCGACATCGGCACCAAATCGGAGATCGCGCACGCAATCATCGATCGGGTGGTGCGAGCGCTCGAGCGCGCATCGTCTCGACGCGCGGAGTCCGCGATGCACACGAGCGATTCCGGCACGGCGTCCGGCTAGCCAGCACTCTCGCTCGGCCTTACCATCCTGAAGCTATCAATAAGAACTCGAAACGTGGCGAAAGACGCACCTGACGACGCAGTCGAACCGCTGAGTACACCCGATCGAGGGCCAAGCAGCTCGCCGCTGACGGAAGGCCTTTGGTCATATCCGCTACTCGCTATCGGAATCGCACTCGTTGGTGTGGTGGTTGCCGCATTGTTGGTCTGGTCGACGATCATTCGCCCCGCCAACGCGAATCATCGTCTGCAGACGCAAGCGATCCAGGCACAGAGTTTCGCGGCGTTTTTCAACGTTCGCCTCGCGGCACTGCAACGCGAGTTGAGCGACGCCGCGTCGGCGAACGACACGATTGCGGCGCTGGCGACGTACGATCCCGCGAACATCGCCGCGCAGAACCAACGCCTCGTACATTTGATCTCCACCGCTGAACGCGTCGACATCATTCCGAAGGGGAAAGCCGAGGTCGATCTCAGCGCGAAGGTGCCGATTTCCTTCGCCGCGCTCGACGTGATCAAACGCGCCGAAACGCAGGAGTATGTCGGCCCCGAAGCGTCGCAGGTCAATCAACGGCCGCTGTTCTATGCGGCCAAGCCGATCACTGATGCCGGCACCGTAACCGGCGTGCTGTTCGCGGCGGTCTCGATGGACTTCTTCTTCGAGCCGCTGAAGATTCTCCCCGACAATCTCGGACAAGTGACCGTCGAGCAGCAGTTCGAGAGCGCGACGGCTCGCAGCGTGATGCAGTACGGCAACGAACCGGATGGATCGGCGCCAGCGGTGCGCATCAAGCTGAACGCGCCGAGCTGGACGCTCGTCTTCAAACCGAGTGAGTCCGCAACGCCCGACATCATCGGCATCGCTTGGATCTGGACCCCGCTTCTCGTCGTCATCGCGTTGATCTTGGGCGGCATCTACCTGAGTTACTCGCGGTTGTTCCGGGCGCTCGAGCGCGACAGCACCACGTTGATCGACTACGTCACGCGGATCGTCAGAGGTCGCGGCGGCAACGTCGATCGCTACAACCTCGCGATGTTCCAACAGATTGCCGTGGCCGCGAACCGCTACGCGAAGCGCGTGCCGCCGGAAAACGACCAGCCGCGTCCGGTCCAAACCCGCAAAACTCCGCCGAAGACCGTGACGCCGAAGAAGAAACCGGGCGTCAAAGCGATCGAAGTGCCGGAACCGACCGGCGATCCGGAGACCGACGAAGACGACTTTCTCGACGTGCGTTCCGCAGATCCGGCCGACGACAACTTCGGAATCGAAGTGTCGGAGGAAATCTCGCCGCTCGACTCGGGACTGAAGCTCGATCCACTGATCTTCCGTGCGTACGACATTCGCGGCATCGTCACAACGAATCTCACGGAAGACGTCGTGTACTGGATCGGGCGCGCGTTCGCGGCCGAGGCGAAACAAAACAAAATGTCCCGCGCCGTGGTCGCGTTGCGACGGTCGTTTGTCCAGCCCGGAACTGAAGAAATCGCTGGCGCGCGGCATGACCGAAGGCGGCATCGACGTCACCGACATCGGCGAAGTCCCCACGCCGTTGCTGTACTACGCGACGCACGCGCTCGATACCGGTACCGGCGTGATGATCACCGGATCGCACAACCCGCCCGAATACAACGGCCTGAAGATGATGATCGCCGGCGAGACGCTCGCTGAAGAGCGCATCCAGCGTCTGCGCGAGCGCATCGAAGGCAACAAGCTCAGCGATGGCGAGGGCGAATACGACGAGATGGAAATCGTCGATCACTACCTCGATCGCGTGCTGAACGATGTTGCCGTGGCGCAACCGCTGAAGGTGGTGGTGGACTGCGGCAACGGCGTAGCCGGTGCCGTGGCGCCTCGCCTCGTCACGGAACTCGGTTGCGAAGTGGTCCCGCTCTATTGCGAAGTGGACGGCAACTTCCCGAACCACCATCCGGATCCGGCCGACCCGCACAATCTCGAAGACCTGATCACCGTCGTCAAAGCCGAGAAAGCGGATATCGGTCTCGCGTTCGACGGCGACGGCGACCGGATCGGTGTCGTCACCGAGCGCGGCACCATCATCTGGCCCGACAAACTGCTGATGCTGTTCGCGCGCGACATCGTGGGCCGAAACCCCGGCGCCGACATCATCTTCGACGTGAAATGCAGCCGTCACCTCAACTCGCTGGTCAGCGAGTACGGCGGCCGCCCGATCATGTGGAAGACCGGACATTCGCACATGAAGGCCAAACTGAAGGAGACCGGTGCCTTGCTCGCCGGGGAGTTCAGCGGGCACATCTGTTTTGGCGAACGCTGGTACGGCTTCGACGACGCGCTGTACAGCGCCGCACGCCTTCTCGAGATTGTTGGCGCGGAATCGAAGTCGGTCAGCAAACTGTTCGAAGAATTCCCGGTCACGTTCTCGACACCGGAAATCAAAGTGAACACCACCGAGGCCGCGAAGTTCTCGGTGATGGAGCGCCTGTCCAAGGAAGGTAAGTTCGGTGAAGGAACGGTTACGACGATCGACGGTATCCGCGTCGACTATCCCGACGGATGGGGATTGGTGCGACCGTCCAACACGAGCCCGGTTCTGACGCTTCGGTTCGAAGCGGACGGCCAGGGCGCGTTGGATCGGATCCAGAAGGTATTCCGTGACCAACTCAAAAAGATCGATCCGAAACTCGTCTTCTAGGCCAGAAAATCAATGCCGATTTCTTCGACCGAAGCGGTGAGCGTCGCTAGCGTACTCACAGAGTCGCTTCCGTACATCCGCAAATTCCACGGCTCCACGATCGTCGTGAAGTACGGCGGCAACGCGATGATCGCGGACGAGCTGACGCAGACGTTCGCGCGCGACATCGTGTTGATGAAGCTCGTCGGAATGAATCCCATCGTCGTGCATGGCGGCGGGCCGCAGATCGGCGACCTGCTCGCAAAGCTGAACATTCCGACCCGTTTCGTCGACGGAATGCGCGTCACCGACGCTGCGACGATGGACGTCGTCGAAATGGTGCTCGGTGGTCTCGTCAATCAGGACATCGTCTCGCTGATCAATGCCGTTGGGGGGCGCGCCGTCGGCATCACGGGGAAAGATGGTCAACTGATTCAGGCGCATCAGCTACGCATTCAACGCGACTCACCCGAACTGAAGGTGCCGGAAATCATCGATATCGGCCACGTCGGCGAGATCGAAACAATCAATCGCGCGGTGGTCGACACGTTGATCGGCGCGGGGTTCATTCCGGTGATCGCGCCGATCGGCGTCGGTGCCAAGGGCGAGTCGTACAACATCAACGCCGATACGGTCGCGGGAAAACTGGCGGAGCATCTTGGCGCCGAGAAGCTGATGCTGCTGACGAATACCGCCGGCATTCTCGACAAGGCCGGCAACTACGCTGACGGGTCTTGCCCCTGAAGACGTCGAGGCGCTGATCGCCGATGGAACGATCCACGGCGGCATGCTGCCGAAAGTCCGCTGCGCGCTCGACGCAGTCATGGGTGGAGTGCGCAGCGCGCACATCATCGACGGACGCATCCGCCACGCGGTGCTGCTCGAAGTGTTCACCGACACCGGCGTCGGTACGCTGATACGTTCCAAAGCGTGATCGGAACGCCATGACGCGCACCAATCGACGCCAGGAAATTCTCGAAGCTTTCGCGATGATGCTCGAAGAGAGCCCAGGTTCACGCATCACGACCGCGGCTCTGGCGCGGCACGTCGGCGTTTCGGAGGCGGCACTCTACCGTCACTTCCCCAGCAAAGCGAAGATGATCGAAGGACTCATCGAGTTCATGGAGGCGAGCGTCTTCACGCGCATCAGCCGCATCCTCGAAGAAGAGCCATCCGCCGAAGGACGCTGTCGCAACCTGGTGTGGCTGCTGCTGTCGTTTGCCGAGCGGAACCCCGGCTTTGCAAGACTGTTAGCGGGCGATGCACTACAGGGTGAAACCGATCGGCTGCGAACGCGCATGCGACAATTCTTCGATCGGCTCGAAACGCAGCTGCGACAGATTCTGCGAGAAGGTGGTGCGCGCGGCGATTTCGTCGAGAGCGCGCCGCCGCACACGGTTGCGAACCTGCTGCTCGCGGTGGCCGAAGGACGCATCAATCAGTTCGTGCGCAGCGAGTTCAAAGCGAAGCCGACGTTCGAATGGACCAATCACTGGTCGATCATTTCCGGCGCGGTGTTCCCCGTCGCGCGGTGATCAGTTCGCGGCCGGACTCTTCGCGGTCGCGCTGACGACCGGTGTTTCGCTCTTCGATATCGCCTCTGCCGGCGTCGTCGCGCCTTTCGGCGTGTCCGTGGGCAGGCCGTAAAGCAGCTTGATCCGCTCGAGGTCGAGCTGGAACTGATCGATCACCTGTTGCTTCTCGGTCTTGCGCGCCGCGACTTCATGTTCCTTGTCGTCGATCTGAATCCCGATAGTCTTCAGGTTTTCGAGGATGTCGGGCGAGGGCGCCAACCCTTCGCGCTCACGGTCGGCGGCCTGTTGCTCGAGGCGTTGCTTCTGCAGCCTCAGTCGCTCGATGTTCGATTTCAGTCGTCGCCATGGCCGTGTCGATCGACAGCACCTTCCGGTCGCGCGCTTCCTCCACGTCTCGGGGCGACGCATAGAGCTTGGTCAGTTCCTGATCCTTACGTTTCCGCGCGACACCCGCCGCTTCCGCGTCCTTTTCCTTCTTGATCTCGGCGTCACGCTTCGCGATTTCTTCGGCGGTCAGCTCTCGCGGCACCACCTTGACGGTTTCGCCATCTTTGCCGATGCACGAATAGCCTTGTGCACGAGGTCGGCGGGGATGGAATACGCGAGTACGGGCACGCCGTCATTGTTCTCGAATTTGTACCATTCGCACCGGCTTTTCGCCGCCGCGAACGCCAATGCCGGTGGAGAAAACCAGCGGAACTGTGAGCAGTGCTTTCACGCGACGCAATAATCTCGCTGATAGGCGCGAATTTGCGCCAGAGAATCGGCATACCCCCCTCGACTGTCAAGGTACGCGATCACATCTGCGAGGGTCGCGATCGCGAAAACGGGCGCGCGTAACAGTTCGGCCATCTGCTCTACCGCTGTACGACCGGTGCAACCGATTCCTGGCGATCGAGCGCGACCAGCACGCCGGCCAACTCGCCGTCCGATTGCCGCACGAGCCCGGCAGCCTCTGTGACCGCGGTACCGGCCGTCATGACGTCGTCGACGATCAGCACGTGTCCGCGCAGCGGGTGGCCGACCAGATTTCCACCCTCCCCATGCGTCTTCGCTTCCTTGCGATTGAACGCGACCCCGACCGACCGGCCATGATCCCGCTGCAACGCGAGCGCGGTGGCCACCGCGATGGGAATGCCTTTATAAGCAGGTCCGAAGATGACATCCGGTATCGCGCGCCCCGACGACATGATGGCGTTCGCGTAGGCGCTGCCGAGCATCGCGAGCCCGGCACCGTCGTCGATCGATCCGAGGTTGAAGAAATACGGACTCTTGCGACCCGACTTCAGCGTGAAGTCACCGAACCGCAATACGCCGCGCTCGATCATCTCGCCGACGAAATGACCGGCCACGATCAGGCCGTCTCCAACGCCGTGCGCTGGTGCTCGAACAAACGCTGCGTTCCGCGCCGGGCCAGGTCGAGCATTGCCGTCAGCTGTGCATCCGCAAATGCATCGCGCTCCGCGGTGCCCTGAATTTCGACGAAGCCGCCGGAGTCGAGCATTACCACGTTCATGTCGGTGTCGGCGGACGAGTCTTCGGCGTAATCGAGATCGAGTACCGGAACGCCGGACCACACTCCGACCGACACCGACGCAACGAGACGCTTCAAGCGCCTTCGACGTATCGACGCCCGTCAGCGAGCGCACCGCGTCGATCAATGCGACGCAACCGCCGGTGATCGACGCCGTGCGCGTTCCGCCGTCGGCCTGGATGACGTCGCAGTCGATGCGGATGGTTCGCTCGCCAATCGCTTTCGGCTCGACGGCCGATCGCAACGCGCGGCCGATCAGCCGCTGAATCTCCACCGTGCGGCCGTTCTGTTTGCCGCGCGCCGCTTCGCGATCCGAACGCGTGTGCGTTGCGCCCGGCAACATGCCGTACTCCGCGGTCACCCAACCGCGACCTTGTCCTCGCATGAACGGCGGCACGCGATCTTCGACACTCGCGGTGCAGATCACCTGTGTATCACCGAATTCGACCAACACCGAACCGGCCGCGTGCTTCGTGAATCGTCGCGTAAAACGAATCTTGCGAAGCTCATCCGGTGCGCGACCACTGGGTCGCTGCGGACCTGCCATACCGTTCTCCTTTCATCGTGCGACCGCGGATTATACGCGTGTAACTGGACAATGCCGGGGCCGAGAATCCTTGGAGTAGAATGCGTTCCTGCTCACGCCGAGGTCCGTTGATGATTCGCAGCATGACCGCTTTCGCGCGCGTCGACGTACCGCTCGATTCTGGCTCGCTGCAGTGGGAGATCCGCTCCGTCAATCATCGCTATCTCGAAGTGCAGTTCCGCTTACCCGACGCGTTTCGCGAACTCGAATTTCCGCTGCGCGACCAGGTTCGATCGAAACTGAAGCGCGGCAAGGTCGACGCGACATTGCGCGTCGCCGCGACTGCGGCATCCGCGCATCTCGAAATCAATCGGCCGATTCTGTTGCACCTGTTGGCAACGCTCGAACAGTTGCGTCGCGATGCCCCGGAGGCAGCACATCCGGATCCACTCGAGCTGCTGCGATGGCCCGGCGTACTGGTCGAATCGATTCACGACGCCGAGGCGGTGAAAGCCGCGGTCGTCGCCGGGTTTCAGCGCGCGCTCGACGCGCTCGATGCCCACCGCACCCGCGAAGGTGCGATGTTGGCGAGCCTCATCGGTGCGAAGCTCGGAGAGATCCTGCAGATCGTCGGTGACCTTCGCCGCATCGTCGGCGGTCTCGCGAACACTCAGCGCGCTCGATTGAAGGCACGCATCGAAGAGTTGTCGGTGTCGGTCGACACCGAACGGTTGGAGCAGGAAGTGGCGATGCTGGTGCAGCGCGCCGACGTCACCGAAGAGCTCGATCGGCTCGAGATTCACATCGCCGAAGCGCGCAAGAATCTCGCGCAAACCGGTCCGCACGGTCGCCATCTGGACTTTCTGCTGCAGGAACTGAATCGCGAAGCGAATACGCTCGCGTCGAAGTCGATGCTGGCGGAGACGGCGCAGCGCGCGGTCGACCTCAAGGTGATCATCGAGCAGATCCGCGAACAGGCCCAGAACATCGAATGACGGGCGCATCTGTCGAACCCGGCCTCCTGCTCGTGGTTTCGGCGCCGTCCGGCGCCGGAAAAACGAGCCTGGTCAATGCGTTGGTGTCGAACGACGAGAACATCAGGGTGTCCGTCTCGCATACCACGCGCGCTCGCCGCGGCAACGAGCGAGAGGGCGAAAACTACTTCTTCATCGATCGCGCCCAATTCGCCGCGATGGTCGCGGCGGGGGCGTTCCTCGAGCACGCCACCGTATTCGGCAATTCATACGGTACGTCCCGCGCGACGGTGGAGCGCGAGCTCGCCGCCGGCCACGACGTTCTGCTCGAGATCGACTGGCAGGGCGCACAACAGATCCGACGTTCCTTCCCCGCGGCGGTATCGCTGTTCATCCTGCCGCCATCGCACCATGCGCTGAGCGAGCGGTTGCGGCGGCGCGGCGAGGACAACGACGAGGCCATCAGCAAGCGCACCGCGGAAGCGGTCATCGAGATGTCGCACCACGACGAATACGACTATCTCATCGTGAACGACCGCTTCGACGACGCGGTCGCCGACCTTCGCGCGATCATCCGGGCCGAACGGCTTCGATCCTCGCGCCAGGCCCGCCGCCGCGGTCAGCTCATGCAGGATCTCTTGTCACACGGCAAACCGATCCAGTAAACTCCGCCGCCCCCGCGACCCTGGATTCCACTGATGGCCCGAATCACCGTCGAAGATTGCCTCGATCACGTCGATAACCGCTTCTCGCTGGTGATGGTGGCAACCCGCCGCGCCCGGCAGCTGGCTCGCGGCGCCGATTCTCTGGTCGCCGAGGAGAACGACAAGCCGACGGTCATCGCGCTGCGCGAAATCGCCGACGGTCTGATCAACGACGAAATGCTTGACGCCCAAGATGCGAGAACTGAGGATGAACGGCTCGACATACCGTTCACGTTCGCGCATGAAGGAAGCAGCGACCTATGACTCGTACTTCGGGTCGCGGCTAGCAGCCCAAGCCGCAGGCGACGATGTCGCCGCGCCGGCGACCATCGAGTCACTCTCTCAGACACTGTCCACGTACCTGACGCCGGAGCAGGTCGAACAGGTCCACGCCGCTTACGAATATGCGCGCGAAGCGCACGAAGGCCAGTTCCGGCGCACCGGTCATCCCTATATCACGCATCCGCTAGCGGTCGCCGGCATCCTCGCCGAGATGCGCATGGACCATCCGACGGTGATGGCGGCGCTGCTCCACGACGTGATCGAAGACACCGGCATCGCGAAACGCGCGCTCGGTAAGAAGTTCGGGCGCGAGGTCGCAGAGCTGGTCGATGGGGTCAGCAAGCTGACCACGATGTTCCGCTCGCGCGCGGAAGCGCAGGCCGAGAACTTCCAGAAGATGGCCATCGCCATGGCCAAAGATCTGCGCGTGATTCTCGTGAAGCTCGCCGATCGCCTGCACAACATGCGCACGGTCGGTGTACTGAATTCCGAAAAGCGACGCCGCATCGCGCGCGAAACGCTGGATTTTTACGCGCCAATCGCCAATCGCCTCGGCATCCACACGCTGAAAGTCGAGATCGAAGACCTCGCATTCAACGCGCTTTATCCTTTGCGCGCCGATCGTATCCGGCGCGCCGTTGCGGCATCGCGCGGCAATCGCAAAGCACTGATGGAGCAGATTCACCGCTCGCTCGGCACGGCGCTGCGTCGCGAAGGCATCGATGCCATCGTGACCGGCCGCGAGAAGCACATCTATTCCATCTATATGAAGATGAAAACGCAGCGGAAACCGTTCAACGAGATCATGGACGTGTTCGGCTTCCGCATCGTCGTCGATCGCGTCGATGCGTGTTATCGCGTGCTCGGCGTGGTGCACAACCTGTACAAACCGGTTGCCGGTCGCTTCAAGGACTACATCGCGATTCCGAAAGCGAACGGCTATCAATCGCTGCACACCACGCTGTTCGGCATGCACGGCGTACCGATCGAAGTGCAGATCCGCACGCGCCAGATGGAGTCGGTCGCCAACAACGGCATCTCGGGCCACTGGCTCTATAAAGCAGACGAAGCATCGTTCGCCGGCAGCCAGGCGCGCGCGCGGCAATGGTTGCGCGACCTGCTCGATCTGCAACAACGCGCCGGCAGTTCGCTCGAGTTCATCGAAAGCCTGAAAATCGATCTGTTTCCGGACGAGGTATACGTGTTCTCGCCGAAGGGCGAGATCTTCGAACTGCCGCGCGGCGCGTGTCCGGTGGACTTCGCATACGCCGTGCACACCGATATCGGCAACAGCTGCGTCGCGTGCCGCGTGGATCGAGATCTCGCGCCGCTCAGCTCGCAGCTGCAGAGCGGGCAGACCGTCGAAATCATCACCGCGAAAGACGCGCGTCCGAACCCGGACTGGCTCACCTTCACCGTTTCGGGCAAAGCCCGCACCGCCATTCGTCAGGCGCTCAAGGATCAGAAGCGCTCGCAGTCGATCGCGCTCGGCCGACGGCTGCTGAACCGCTCGCTCGCGAACGCCGACACGTCGATCAACGATCTGGACTTCCGCCGCCTGCGCAAAGTGCTGAAAGAGTTCAACGTGCGCCGGCTGAACGATCTGCTCGAAGCGATCGGTCTCGGCAACTACATGGCCTATGTCGTGGCGCAACGATTGCTCGCGCCCGACAACCCCGCGGCAGATGCGATCTCCATTCAAACCGGCGGTCCGGTTGCGATCCGCGGCACCGAAGGTCTCGTCATCAGCTACGGGCGCTGCTGCTACCCGGTCCCCGGCGATCCGATCGCCGGACACATGTCGTCCGGCAAAGGTTTCGTGGTGCACATCGAAACCTGCAAGAACATGGCCGAGATCCGTCGCCGCAGTCCCAACGAGATCATTCCGGCGCGCTGGGCAGCCGACGTCGAAGGCGAGTACGTCACCGCCTTGCGCATCCAGGTCGATCGTCAGAAGGGCGTCATCGCAGAGATCGCAGCGACGATCAACGAGGCAGACGCCGGCATCGAAAACATCAAAGTGGACGAACGCGACGCGGAACTCTCCACCGTGGCGGTCGAGTTGTCGGTACGCAACAGAACGCACCTCGCGCGCGTCATGCGCCGGCTCCGTGTCCTCACCAACGTACACGGCATCAGCAGGATCATCGAATGAGTGGCGATTCGCGTTCGATCATTGCGACCACCAACGCACCGGCCGCGATCGGTACGTATTCGCAAGCCGTCCGCATCGGCAACACGGTCTATCTGTCGGGGCAGATCGCGCTCGATCCCGCAACGACGCAGCTCGTCGGTCCGGACATCGATCAGCAGATTCACCAGGTTTTCAAAAATCTTCGCGCAGTGGTCACCGCGGCAGGCGGGGCTTTCGAACACGTCGCGAAGCTCACCGTCTACGTCACCTCGATGAATTTCTTCCCGCGCGTCAACGAAATAATGGCGCAGTACTTCAGCACGCCGTATCCGGCGCGCGCCGCCGTCGGTGTGGCCGAATTGCCCCGCAATGCGCTTGTCGAGATCGACGCCATCATGGTGCTGCCCCCGGGCAAGTGAGCAGGCACGCGCCGTCGGCATCGATCGAAACGCTGCGCGGTGTAGGTCCGGCGCTTCGCGACAAGTTTGCAAAGCTGCACATTCATACGCTGCTGGATCTGCTGCTGAATCTTCCGCATCGCTACCAGGATCGCACGCGAGTCACTCCGCTGATCGGTTTGCGCGCCAACGCCGAGGCGTTGGTGATCGGTCAAGTCATGGAAAGCCGCGTTGCATTCGGGCATCGGCGCAGCTGGCTCGTGACGCTCGGCGACGAAACCGGCTTCCTGCGCCTGCGATTTTTCCATTTCAGCGAGCGGCAACGCGCGGGCCTTTCGCCAGGCATGTACGTGCGTTGTTTCGGCGAAGTGCGCGCCGGCTCCAACGGATTCGAAATGGTGCATCCGGAGTACAAGGCGTTTCCCACGAAACCCGATGCACCGGAGCCGAGGCTCACGCCGGTTTATCCGACCACCGAAGGTCTGACTCAGGCGCGCCTTTCGGGACTCGTGGAGCAGGCACTCACCGCACTGGAACAGTGGACACCGCCGAGCATCGACGAATGGCTTTCGCCGGAAGAAGCAACAGACCTCAGGTCGGCACTCAGGCTGCTGCACAGTCCCCCGTCCGGAACCACGCACACGGCGCTGTCCGAAGCGCGCAATCGAGTCGTGCTCGACGAGCTGATCAGCAACATCATCGTACTGAAACGGCGACAGCGGGAGCGCGCAACGGAGCGTACGCTGGCGTTGCCCCGCTCGCAGCAGCTTGGCCGCGTTTTGTTGAAACGCCTTGGCTTCGAGCTAACGTCGGCACAGAGGCGCGTGACCACAGAAGTGCTGCTGGACCTCGAACAGAGCACGCCGATGCTCCGGTTGATCCAGGGCGACGTCGGCAGCGGTAAAACCATCATCGCCGCCTTCGCGGCAGTGCGCGCGGCGGAGCACGGTTGTCAGACCGCGATCATGGCGCCTACCGAAATTCTCGCCGAACAGCACTATCTGAACTTCTCGTCATGGCTCGAGCCGCTCGGCGTCTCGGTTCGCGTGCTGACGGGTCGAATGACCGCGGCGGAGCGCACCCGCGAGCGCAAAGCGATCGCAGACGGCGACGCGCTCGTGGTCGTGGGTACACACGCGCTGTTTCAGAAGGACGTCGAGTTCGCGAAGCTGGGGCTCGTGATCATCGACGAGCAGCACCGATTCGGCGTGCACCAACGCATGGCTTTGCGCTCGAAAGGTGTGTTGCCGCATCAGCTCATCATGACCGCGACGCCGATCCCGCGGACGCTGACGATGGCGCTATACGCCGACATGAACGTCTCGGTGATCGACGAGATGCCCCCCGGCCGTCAACCGATCGACACCGTCGTGGTCAGCGACGCGCGGCGGCCGGAGATCGTCAGTCGCATCGCGCAAGCGTGCGCACAGGGTCATCAGGCCTATTGGGTGTGCACGTTGATCGAGGAGTCCGACGCGCTCGATTTTCGCGCCGCCGAGTCCACCGCAACGGAACTGACTGCCGCGCTGCCGTCATTGCGCATCGCCTTGCTTCACGGTCGTCTTTCAGGGCGAGACAAGGCGGACGTGATGGGGCGGTTCAAGGCGGGCGAGATCGATCTGCTCGTAGCAACCACGGTGGTGGAGGTAGGCGTCGACGTGCCGAACGCAACGCTCATGGTGATCGAGAACCCGGAGCGGCTTGGGCTCGCACAACTGCACCAGCTGCGCGGACGGGTCGGGCGCGGCAGCGAGCGTAGCCACTGCGTGCTGCTGTATAAGCCGCCGCTCGGCGAACAAAGTCGCGCCCGGTTGAAGGTCATGCGCGAGACCAACGACGGTTTCCGCATCGCCGAAGAAGATCTGAAGCAGCGCGGGCCGGGAGACGTGCTCGGCACGCGTCAGACCGGCGAACAGCAGTTCCGAGTGGCCGATCTCGCGATCGACGCGCACCTGATCGGGCGGGCCACCGATATTGCGTCGCGGATCGCCACGTCGCGGCCGGACCTCGCCGACGCGCTGATCGCCACCTGGTCGCCGCCGAGCGCCGACTACACGCAGGTCTGAAGACAATGCCGCGCCGCGGCAATTTCCGCGCACCTTCTATACTTCAGCGATTCGGTCACCCGGTGAGCCCTCCATGGACGGAAAGGCCTCTGTCGACGATCCGCGCCGCGCGCGCGCCCTGATCGTCGGCGACGATACGAACAAGCTGCATCTGATCGCGCCCGATGCGGCCATCGTCGATCTGGCGGTGCTGAGCCAATGGTCCGGTCGACAGCTTCGCACCGAGAGCTTCGAACCGATCGCCGCCATTCCCGGTTTCTACGCACATCCGCTGGTCGTGGACCGGCGCGTCGCCGAGTGGGATCAGCTCGCCCTCGCCACCGAACGACCCGACGAATACGTGACGTTGAGCCACGCGGAGTTCAATCGCGACGCCGCAAAAGCTTCGATTCTCGACTTCTGCATCGATATCGGCGCCGAGCCGACGCCGCCGCAACCGCACGATGATCGAGACCGCGTGATCGCGAGCATCACAGCGTTCACCGAGTTGCGAATCCGTCAGCGGCTCGATCAGACGCTGACGATTCCGCCGCTGCCGGAGGCTACGCGACGCATCCTCGAACTGAAGTCCGATCCTGACTTCGACCTGCGGGATCTCACGCGCGTCGTCGAAGCCGATCCAAGTCTATCGGCGCGCATCATCGGTTGGGCCAACTCCGCCTATTACGGTCTGCGCGAACCGGTGACGTCGATCTCCGACGCGATCCTGCGCGTCATGGGTCCGCAAGCGACGTTGAACATGGCGTTGGCGATCGCGATGCAACAGGACCTCAAGGTGCCCAAAGCTCACGTGCGCGGCTTGTCGCCGTATTGGCTGCAGGCGATGTACACCGCGGCGACGATGGAAACGCTCGCGACGCTGGTCGACGTACCGAAGCGCCCGTTGCCCGGCTATTGCTATCTCGCCGGCTTGCTCGCGAACTTCGGCACGCTGGTGATCGGCCATGTGTTTCCGCCGTTTTACGCGTCGATCTGTCGCGAGCAGGAAGCGAACCGGCACCTGCCGCACACGTACGTCGATCAGCACGTGCTCGGCGTACCGCGCGAGTTGTTTGCGAGCGCGTTGCTCGAGAGCTGGTCGGTTCCGAAAGCGGTGTCGGACGCGGTGCGCTATCAATACGTTGCCGATCACGAAGGACCGAACGCGAACTACGTTAACCTGCTACGTCTTACGCATCAGGTGCTGGCGACGCGCGACTTGTCGGACTTGCCGAAAGGGCCGGTGGATGCTGCGTTACTTACGGCGCTGAATCTGGAACAGAGCGCCATCGACAATGTGTTGGACGTTATCGCCGAGTCAGCGGATCAACTGGATGGAATGGCGCGGGCGGCGACGTGCTGAACGGATCAACCGACTTCGATCATCTCGAAGTCTTCTTTGCTGACGCCGCATTCGGGGCAGACGAAATCGTCGGGAACCTTGTCCCACGGCGTTCCCGGAGCGATGCCTTCGTCCTGATAACCTTCGGCCTCGTCGTAGATCCAGCCGCAAACGATACACTGCCACTTCCGCATCTGCGTGCGCTCTCAACCGTCCCGTTTCAAGGCGGCGTACGCTACTTGCGTCCCCGCGAAATTGCAAATCAGCGGCTACGCCGCGCACTCGAATCGCAGTACGTGCGAACGCGGAGCGCGCTGTGCCGTCGAAGTGGCAAACCGGTAGACTCTGCTGCGCTCGACGCGAGTGATCTGCGTGACCATTCTGACCCGCCGCCTCCCGCTCTACATGCGCCTGATGCGCTTCGATCGTCCCGTTGGGACACTGCTGCTGTTGTGGCCGACGCTCGCTGCACTCTGGATTGCTGCGGCAGGCCGTCCATCGCTGGCGCTCGTCGTCATCTTCACTCTGGGAACCGTCGTCATGCGCGCCGCCGGTTGCGTGATCAATGACTACGCCGATCGGGATCTCGACGCACACGTCGCGCGCACGCGCGATCGTCCGATGGCGCGCAAGCAAATCAGCGAATGGGAAGCGCTTGCGCTCTTCACAGTGTTACTCGCGATCGCGCTGGTGCTGGTCTTCTTCCTCAACGATTTCACGCAACGCCTTGCGGTCGGCGGCGCCGCCATCGCAACGTTGTATCCGTTCATGAAACGCTGGACGTATTTGCCGCAGCTCGTGCTCGGCGCGGCGTTCAGCTGGGGCATCGTGATGGCATTCGCTGCCACCGGCGCGGGTCTCGGCGATTCAGCGTGGCTGATGTTCATCGCCAGCGTGCTATGGATTGTCTCGTACGACACGTTGTATGCGATGGTCGATCGCGACGACGACGTACGCGTCGGCATCAAGTCGACCGCCATTCTGTTCGGCAACGCCGACCGCGCGATGGTTGCGGCACTACAGGTGTCGACGGTGGCCACGCTTGCGTTACTCGGCGTTCGCCTGCAGTTCGGCATCGGCTACTTCCTCGGCATCGCGGTGGCCGGCGCGCTGTTCGTCCATCAGCAACGGCTGATTCGCGATCGCAAACCAGCGCACTGTTTCGCTGCTTTCCGCAACAACGTCTGGGTCGGATTCGCACTGTTTGCCGGAACCGTCGTCGAACTGGAGTTTCGGCTCCGGTTGTCTTCCATCGGAGGAACGTGATGCGCCGCCATCTGCCTTTCATCATCGTCGTCACTCTGTGGCTGTCGACGACCTCGGCCGTCATGGCCGGTCTGCCGTGGTGGCCATCGATCTTTCTGTTGGCGCTCGTACTACTGGGTAGCTGGGATCTACTGCAGCGCAAACACAGCCTCTATCGGAACTATCCGCTCACGGGCCACTTCCGCAACATCGCCGAAGAGATGCGAACGCAGATCCGCCAGTACTTCATCGAGAGCGATACCGACGGCACGCCGTTCGACCGCGAGCAGCGCTCGTTGGTGTATCAGCGCGCGAAGAACGTGGTCGACACGATGCCGTTCGGCACCGAACGCCGCGTCACCGACGTCGGTTACGAGTGGATCAATCACTCGATCGCGCCGCGACCGAAGGGCGTCGAACCGTTCCGCACGTTGATCGGCAACGCGCACTGCGCACGACCGTATTCATCCTCGGTGTTGAACATCTCCGCGATGAGCTTCGGCTCACTCAGCGCCGCCGCGATCCGCGCATTGAACCGCGGCGCGAAGCTCGACAACTTCGCGCACGACACCGGCGAAGGCGGATTGAGCGACTATCACCTCGAAGGCGGCGGCGACATCATCTGGGAGATCGGCACCGGCTACTTCGGTTGCCGAGACGCCAACGGCCGCTTCGATCCCGCGAAGTTCAAGGAGCGCGCCAGTGCAGACGTGGTGCGGATGGTCGAGATCAAACTGTCGCAGGGCGCGAAGCCCGGCCACGGCGGTTTGTTGCCCGGCGCGAAAGTCACGCCGGAAATCGCGCGCGTGCGCGGCGTGCCGGAAGGCGAAGACTGCGAATCGCCGCCGTATCACAAGGAGTTCGACTCGCCGCTCGGATTGATCGAATTCATTGCGCGGCTACGCGAACTCAGCGGCGGCAAACCGGTCGGCTTCAAACTGTGCATCGGACACAAGTGGGAGTTCCTCGGCATCTGCAAGGCGATGCTGGAGACGGGCATCCATCCCGACTTCATCGTGATCGACGGAAAGGAAGGCGGTACCGGCGCAGCGCCGGTCGAGTTTTCCGATCACGTCGGCATGCCACGACGCGACGCACTGTGGTTCGCGCAGAACGCGCTAGTCGGTTGCGGCCTGCGGGAGCACCTCAAGCTGGGCGTCAGCGGCAAGATCATCTCGGGGTTCGACATCGCTGTCGCGTTGGCGATGGGCGCGGACTGGTGCAACTCCGCGCGCGGCTTCATGTTCGCGCTCGGCTGCCTGCAATCGCAGAAGTGCCATACCAATCACTGTCCGGTCGGCATCGCGACCCAGGATCCGATGCGGCAGCGCGCGCTCGACGTCGGCGACAAGGCGACGCGCGTCGCGAACTTTCATCGACACACGGTTGGGGCATTGATGGAGCTGGTGGCGGCTGCCGGCCTCGATCATCCGTCGGAGCTTGCGGCCGCAACACATCAATCGGCGCACGTCTTCGCGCGCGGTCGCCACGCTCGACCGTGCGTACGAATGGCTCGCACCCGGCCAACTGATCGAAGATCGCGCCGGGCCGGAATGGCAGAGCGAATGGCACATGGCGAGCGCGGGCAGCTTCAGGCCCGCATAGGCGCGCCTCATCTCACTCGTTGGGGCCCTTCCACGAGGGTGGCCGCTTCCCGGTAAAGGCGGCGACGCCTTCGGCATAGTCGGACTCTCGCATCATGGTGTTGAGCAGCTCTTCCGAGTCGCGCACCGATGCGCCGACATCGCGATGCAGATCGCGATAGATCTGCCAGCGCGTCTGACGCAACGAGTTCGGCGACACCGTCGCAATCAGATTGCGCGTGAACGCATACGTTTCCGTCATCAGCGCGTCGGCGGGATATACGCCGTTGAGCAATCCGAACGCCAGCGCTTCCTCCGCCAGGAATGCACGGCTCGTCAGCAACAGTTCGTTCGCGCGCGTCAGCCCGATCATTCGCGGCAGCAACCATGACAGTCCGTATTCGGCCGGGAGATTCAGCTTGCCGTGCGCGGTGGTCATCTTGATTCCGGCGGCTGCGAAACGCAGATCCGCAAAACACGCGAGCGCGAGGCCGACACCCGCGGCAGGACCGTTGATCGCTGCGATCACCGGCTTCGACAACCCGAAATGGAATGCGAAGCTCGCATCGAACTCCGGCGCCGTTCCATAGCCCGGCCGCGCGAGCGTCTGCGGCGTACCGGGATCGTAGCCGCCCTTCTTCACATGGCCTTGCAGCGCATCCGCGTCGCCGCCGACGCAAAAGCCGCGACCGGCACCGGTTACGACGATGGCCCGTACGCTTTTGTCTCGCTCGGCGAGGTCCACGCAGTGGCGATACTCGGTGTGCATTCGGCCGGTCCATGCATTCATGCGCTCCGGCCGGTGCAAGGTGATCGTCGCGATGCCGCCATCGACTGCGTAACGCGTGGCCTTCAGTTCCATGTCCGCCCCTCAGTCAGCCCGTCTTAGTCGAGCGGCTGCAGCTTCGCATAACCGAGCATCAGCCACTTCGCGCCATCGCGTGCGAAGTTCACCTGTACGCGCGCGCGCTCGCCGTGTCCTTCCGATTGCAGCACGACACCTTCGCCGAACTTACCGTGCGACACGCGCTGACCGATCCGCAGCGCGCCGTCGTCCGCAGGGATCCGCTTTACCGTCGAGCTTTGACTGCTATTGCCGTAGCTATTGCTGCTGCGCGACTCATAGGGCCGCACTACGGCACCGCGCATGCGGATTTCCTGCAGCAGCGCTTTCGGAACTTCGGCGATGAACCGAGACGGGCGGTTGTACGAGTCCGTGCCGTGCAAGCGCCGCGTTTCGGCAAACGTGAACGTGAGCTGACGCATCGCGCGGGTGATGCCGACGTAACACAGTCGTCGCTCTTCCTCCATTCGACCCGGTTCGTCGCCCGACATTCGCGATGGAAACAAACCTTCTTCCATCCCGGTCATGAACACGACCGGGAATTCGAGACCTTTCGCCGTGTGCAACGTCATCAGCTGCACCGCGTTGCCATCGTCGTCGTTCTGTTGTTCGCCGCTCTCGAGCGCAGCGTGATCGAGAAACTCATCGAGCTGTGACACCGGACCGTCGCGCACCACACCCGCGTCGTCGATCGGCAACACCACCTCACCGCTGAACTGCCGGCACGCGGAGATCAGTTCCTCGAGGTTCTCCTTCCGCGCGAGGCCGCGTTCGCCGCGCTCACGCGTATGGAACTCGAGCAACCCGCTGACCTCGATGCAGTGTTGCGCGAGCTCGTGCAGCGGCAAGCCCTTCGACCGCGGCCGAGATCTGTTCGATGAGCGTGACGAAGCGCGATGATCGCATGGCCCGTGCGCCCAAACGATCCATCCGCGACGCCTTCTTTGCACGCCTGCCACAACGACACGCCGGTGCGTCTGGCGCGTTCGCGGATCGCCTCGATCGTCTTTTCTCCGATGCCGCGCGTCGGTGTATTCACGATGCGTTCGAATGCTGTATCGGAATGCGGTTGCGCCGTCATTCGCATGTAGGCCAGCGCGTTCTTCGACTTCGAGTCGTTCGAAGAATCGCAATCCACCGTAGATGCGATACGGAATCCGCGCGCGCAGCAGCGCTTCTTCCAGCACGCGACTCTGCGCGTTCGAGCGATATAGCATGCGCAACGTCGATCGCATTGTTGCCTTGCGCGATCCAGTCTTCGACGCGATCGGCAATGAAGCGCGCCTCATCGAGCTCGTTGTAGGCCGCGTACAACGCGATCGGGTCGCCTTCGGCGCCGTTCGTCCACAGTTGCTTGCCGAGCCGGTCGGTATTGTGGTCGATCAAAGCGTTCGCGGCCTTCAGGATCGTGCCCGTAGAGCGATAGTTCTGCTCGAGACGGATGATCCCGACGTCGCGGAAGTCTTGCCGGAATCGATGGATGTTCTCGATGCGCGCACCGCGCCAACCGTAGATCGACTGGTCGTCGTCGCCTACCGCGACGACACGACCTTGCTGGCCCGCCAGCACGCGCAACCACGCATACTGAATCGTATTGGTGTCCTGGAACTCGTCGACGAGCAGATGCTGGAAGCGGCGCTGGTAGTGCGCCAGCAGATCCGGCACTTCGAGCCACAGCTCGTGACTGCGCAACAGCAATTCGGCGAAGTCGACGAGACCGCCGTTGAAGCACAGTTCTTCGTAGGCTTCGTAAATCCGTCGATGCGTAATCAGGAACAGGTCGTCGCCGGCGACCACTTCGCGCGCGCGGCGGCCTTCGTCTTTCTGACCGTTGATGAACCATTGCGCCTGCCGCGGCGCCCACTTCGCTTCGTCGATGTCGAGCGCGCGCATCACTCGTTTGACGAGGCGCAGCTGATCG
Organism: uncultured Gammaproteobacteria bacterium; assembly: GCA_963787045.1. Lineage (GTDB taxonomy): Bacteria > Pseudomonadota > Gammaproteobacteria > Pseudomonadales > Azotimanducaceae > DATJGR01. The sequence goes on from CAWBBR010000017.1 coordinate 88,495, forward strand.
TCGGAGTCGAGAATCTGGAAGCTCTGCGGCAGCTTCGCTTCGCTCCAATGCGTGCGCAGCAGACGATGCGCGATGCCGTGAAACGTGCCGACCCACAATGCGCGGCCGGGCATCCGCAGCAGGGCCTCGGTGCGGTTGCGCATTTCGCTCGCGGCTTTGTTGGTGAACGTCACGGCGAGAACGCCGTGCGGCGAAACGCCTTCCGCTTCGATCAACCACGCGACGCGATGCACGAGTACGCGCGTCTTGCCGCTGCCAGCGCCGGCGACGATCAGCAGATTGCCGAGCGGTGCGGTGACCGCTTCGCGCTGCCGATCGTTCAGATCATCGAGGATGTGAGAGACGTCCAACCCGTTGCCACTCGCAATCGCGCTCGAGTCATTCGAGCGGGGTTGGCTTTATACATCAAGCGGCCGCCGAAAGGTCGGCGGTGCGCTATTCGACGGTGACGGACTTTGCGAGGTTGCGCGGCTGATCGACGTCGGTGCCTTTCAGCACGGCGGCGTGATAGGCAAGCAGCTGCAGCGGCACCGTGTACACGATCGGCGCGAGCATCTCGTGGACGGACGGCACCGGAATGACCGTCACGCCCGTTTCGTTCACGAATCCCGCTTTGCGATCGGCGAACACGAACAACTTGCCGCCACGCGCGCGCACCACCTGCAGGTTCGATTGCAGCTTGCTCAGCAGTTCGTCGTTCGGCGCGACTGCGACCACCGGCATGTCTTCGTCCACCAGCGCGAGCGGACCGTGTTTCAGTTCGCCCGCCGGATAACCTTCCGCGTGGATGTACGAGATCTCCTTCAGCTTCAAGGCGCCTTCGAGCGCGACCGGATACAGCGAACCGCGTCCGAGGAACAGCGCGTGTCGCAGATCCATGAACTGTTCGGCCAGCTTCTGCGATCACGGAATCGAGGCGCAACGTCTCCTCGACGACGCCGGCCAGGCCGTGCAACGCCGCGACGAGTTCCGCTTCGCGTTCGGCGGACAGACCGTTGCGACGCGCCAACAGAATCGTCAGCAGCGCGAGGTCGACCAGCTGCGCGACGAACGCCTTTGTCGACGCAACGCCGATTTCGGGACCCGCCTCGAGCATCAGTGCGAGGTCCGATTCGCGCACGATCGAACTCGTTGCGACGTTGCACAACGTCAGCGTCGCCGCATAGCCCGCGGTCTTCGCCATGCGCAGCGCCGCCAGCGTGTCGGCCGTTTCACCAGACTGCGAGATCGTCACGAACAGACTGTCGGCCGGCACCGCTACGCGGCGATATCGGTACTCGCTCGCGATCTCGACCTGGCACGGCATCCCGGCAATGCCTTCGATCCAGTATTTCGCAATGGAACCGGTATAGAAGCTCGAACCGCAGGCGACGATCGTCACCGATTTCACGCGATCGAAGATCGCACCGGCTTTGACGCCGAACGCCGGTTCCAGCACGCGCGTTTTCGTGATGCGCCCTTCGAGCGTGTCGCGAATCACCTTCGGCTGTTCGTGGATCTCTTTGAGCATGTGGTGGCGATAGTTGCCCTTGTCGACGTCGTCGCTGTCCAGCGTCACGCGCACGGTCGAGCGGACGACGTTCTCGTTCGAGACACTCCACACCGACATGTCGTTGGCGGTGATCTCGACCAGATCGCCTTCTTCCAGGAATACGAAGCGGTCGGTGACCGGACGCAGCGCCAGCACGTCGGACGCGAGAAAGTTCTCGCCAATACCGATGCCGACCACCAACGGGCTGCCGATGCGCGCACCGACCAGTCGATCGGGCTCGTCGCGCGAGATCACACCGATGGCGTACGCACCTTCGAGTTGTTTCGTCGCGAGGCGCACGGCGTCGACCAGCGATCGGCCGTCGGTCTGCAACGACTCGATCAGGTGCGCGATGACTTCAGAGTCGGTTTCAGAATCGAAGCGATAACCCTGCGCCTGCAGCTCTTTACGGATCTGCTCGAAGTTTTCGATGATGCCGTTGTGCACGACGCAGATGCGGTCGCGCGACATGTGCGGGTGCGCATTGCGCTCGACCGGCGCGCCGTGAGTCGCCCAGCGCGTGTGCGCGATGCCCACGTTGCCCAATAGCGGTTCCGAGTTGAGGCTATCGGACAGCTCTTTGACTTTGCCGACCCGCCGCCGCCGTTCGATGCGGCCGGAGCCGTGCGGGATGACCGCGAGGCCGGCGGAGTCGTATCCGCGGTATTCGAGCCGCCTGAGTCCTTCGAGGAGAATTCCCGGAACGTCTCGGCGCGCGATGGCGCCTACGATGCCGCACATACTTGAGCGATTCCCGTTATTGAGTCGGTTTGGTGCGCTTGGCAGGTGGCACCCATCCACCGATATTGCGCTGGCGCGCGCGGCCCACGGCGAGTTCGCCGGCGTCGACCTTCATCGTCACCGTCGATCCGGCCGCGACATATCCGCCGTCGCCGACTTCGATCGGCGCCACCAGCGTCGAATTCGATCCGATGAACACGTCGTTGCCGAGATGGGTCTGGTGCTTCGCGAAGCCATCGTAGTTGCACATGATCGTGCCGGCGCCGATGTTGCAGTTCGCGCCGGTCGTCGTATCGCCCAGATAAGCGAAGTGGTTGGACTTCGTGCCGGCGCCGAGCCGCGTCTTCTTGGTCTCTACGAAGTTGCCGATCTTCACGTGCGCGCCGAGTTCGGTGCCCGGACGCAACCGCGCAAACGGTCCGAGTTCACAACCGGCGCTGATGATCGCTCCGTCGATGACGGTGTGGGCATGGATGACCGCGCCATCGCCGATACGCGCGTCCTTCACCACGCAACCCGAGCCGATCCGCACGCCCTCGCCGAGCACCACGTTGCCTTCGAACACGACGTCGATGTCGATCATGCAGTCCGTACCCGCGGAGAGTTCGCCGCGCACGTCGAACCGCGACGGATCGCGCAACGTGACGCCGGACGCCATCAATCGGTCCGCTTCCCGACGCTGGAATATCCGCTCCAGCCGGGCGAGTTCCGATCGATCGTTGACGCCGGAAACATCGTCGGCGCAAGCCACCGTGCGCTCTTCGACTTTGTGGTCCCGCGCAACGGCCAGAGCCGATCACGTCGGTCAGATAGAACTCGCCCTGCCCATTGTTGCGCCCCAGCTGTCCGAGGAGTTCGCGCAGCATTTGCGCGGGCGCAGCCATGATCCCGGAATTGATCTCGGTGATGGCGCGCTGTTCCGGGGTGGCATCGCGCTGCTCGACGATCGCCATCATGCGCCCGTCAGCGCCACGAATGATCCGGCCCAGGCCGGTCGGGTCCGGCATGTCCGCTGTGACTACGGCGAGCGCGCCCGAACGAGCGGCTGCGACGCACTCCGACAGTGTCTCGGATTTCACCAGCGGCACATCGCCGAACGCAACCAGCACCGTCGCGTCGGCCGCGATACCCGGCAAGGCTTGCGCAACCGCATGGCCGGTGCCGAGTTGCTGCGCCTGCTCAACCCACGTGAGATCCCTCGCGTCGGCGAAAGCGGCGCGAACCTGGGTGCCGGCATGGCCGATGACGACGTGGATGCGTTGCGGGTCGAGCGAGCGGACAGAGCGAAGAACGTGGCTGAGCAGCGGTCGCCCGGCGAGGTCATGCAGCACTTTGGGCAACTTCGAGCGCATCCGCGTGCCCTGACCCGCAGCGAGCACGATGATTTCGAGGCTCATGGCGTGGGAGTCCGTTCCGGAGTCCGCCGAATTATAGAGGCGCGTATGTAAAAAGGGGTGACCATGGTCACCCCTTTCAGCGGCACTATGTAACTCTCGACAGTCCCGCTAACGACGGCGCTTCTTCAACTCGTCGAGCGTGCGTAACCGCGCGGATGCTTCGGCCAGCTGCGCGGCCGCCAGCGAGAAATCGAAGTCGGCGTTTCGATCCTGCAGGCTGCGCTCTGCGTGCTCCTTCGCCTGCTGTGCCGCCGCCTCATCGAGGTCGTCGGCGCGCAACGCGGTATCGGCGAGCACGGTGACGGTACCCGGCTGCACTTCGAGGAATCCACCCGACGCGAAGAAAACCTGTTCCTCGCCGTTGTCGAACTTCAGCCGTACCGGACCCGGATTGATCCCCGTCAGCAATGGCGCGTGTCCCGGCATGATACCGAGCTCGCCGATCGTGCCGCTGACAATCACCATCGTCACTCGGCCGGAGAAGATCTCCTTCTCGGCGCTGACGATGTCGCAGTGCATGGTCATGGCCACGAGTTACTTCTTCTCTTCCAGCTTCTTGGCTTTCGCGACTGCGTCTTCGATCGTGCCGACCATGTAGAACGCCTGTTCGGGCAGGTGGTCGTACTCACCGTCGAGAATCGCTTTGAAACTGCGAACCGAATCTTCGCGCGAGACGTACACGCCGGGGTTACCGGTGAACGCCTCCGCAACGAAGAACGACTGCGAGAAGAACTGCTGAATCTTCCGCGCGCGGTAGACCAGCTTCTTGTCGTCTTCCGACAGTTCATCCATGCCGAGAATCGCGATGATGTCCTTCAGCTCTTTGTAGCGCTGCAATACCTGCTGTACGGCGCGGGCCGTTCGATAGTGTTCCTCACCGACGACGAGCGGATCCAACTGCCGGCTGCTCGAGTCGAGCGGGTCGACCGCGGGATAGATCCCGAGGTCGGTGATGGCGCGCGACAGGGTAATGGTCGAGTCGAGGTGCGCAAACGTCGTTGCAGGCGACGGGTCGGTCAAATCGTCAGCCGGAACGTATACCGCCTGTACCGACGTGATCGAACCGGTTTTGGTCGTGGTGATCCGTTCCTGCAGCTGTCCCATCTCTTCGGCCAGGTTCGGTTGATAACCCACCGCGGAAGGCATCCGGCCGAGCAGGGCGGAAACCTCGGTGCCGGCGAGCGTGTAGCGATAGATGTTGTCGATGAACAACAGCACGTCGCGACCGTCGTCGCGGAACTTCTCGGCGAGCGTCAGGCCGCTGAGCGCCACGCGCAGCCGGTTGCCCGGCGGCTCATTCATCTGACCGAACACCAGCGAGATCTTGTCGAGAACCTTCGAGTCTTTCATCTCGTGGTAGAAGTCGTTGCCTTCGCGCGTGCGCTCACCGACGCCTGCGAACACCGACAAACCGGAGTGCTCGGTCGCGATGTTGCGGATCAGCTCGAGCATCGTGACGGTCTTCCCTACACCCGCGCCACCGAACAGGCCGACCTTGCCGCCGCGCGCGAACGGACAGATCAGGTCGATGACCTTGATGCCGGTTTCGAGAATCTCGTTGCCGCCTTTCTGGTCTTCGTACTTCGGCGCCTTGCGATGGATCGACATCTTTTCGCGGGCATTGACCGGCCCGAGTTCGTCGATCGGCTCGCCGAGCACATCCAGAATCCGGCCGAGCGTTTCTTCGCCTACCGGAATCATGATCGGGCTGCCCGAGTTGAAGACTTCGAGGCCACGCGACAGTCCGTCCGACGCGCCCATGGCGATGGTGCGCACGATGCCGTCACCGAGCTGTTGCTGCACTTCCAGCGTGATGCCTTTGCTGGTCACTTTCAGCGCGTCGTAAACGTTCGGCACTTCTTCGCGCGGGAATTCCACGTCGACGACGGCGCCGATTACCTGAACGATCCGTCCGCTACTCATATGTTCGCCTCTTCTTCCAAATCTTTGACTGTTCGATCGGTCACACTGTCTGTCACACGGCCGCCGCGCCGCCGACGATCTCCGAGATCTCCTGCGTGATCGCGGCCTGACGCACGTTGTTATAGAGCAACGTCAGATCGTCGATCATCTGCGCCGCATTTTCCGTCGCATTCTTCATCGCGACCATCTTCGCGGCCTGCTCGCACGCCTGATTCTCGATGACCGATTGATAAACCTGCGACTCGATGAACCGAGTGACGAGACCTTCGATCAGGTCGCGCGCATCGGGTTCGTACAGATAGTCCCAACGATGCTTGAGTTCGTCGGCGCCCGCAGGTTCCAACGGCAACAGCTGATGCATCCCGGGTTGCTGCGACATCGTGTTGACGAAGGTGTTGGTCGCGATGAACAGCCGGTCGATCCGTCCCGCGCCATATGCATCGAGCATTACGCGGATGCCACCGATCAGCGAATCGATCGGCGGCTTGTCGCCGATGTTCGTCAGCACCGCAGTGACCTGGCCGCCGAACGAACGGAAGAACGACGCGGCCTTGTTGCCGATCAGCGCGAACTCGCTTTCGACGCCACGCGCTTTCCACTGTTGCATGTCTCTGAGCAGCGCACGGAACAGGTTCACGTTCAGGCCGCCGCACAGACCCTTGTCCGTTGAAACAACGATGTAGCCCACGCGTTTGACCTCGCGCTCCGTCATATAGACGTGGCGATACTCGGGATTCGAATGCGCGAGGTGACCGATGACTTTGCGGATTTTCTCCGCGTACGGTCGACCTTGCCGCATCCGTTCCTGCGTGCGACGCATCTTGCTCGCGGCGACCATCTGCATGGCCTTCGTGATCTTCTGCGTGCTCTTGACGGTCTTGATCTTGTCGCGGACTTCTTTGCCGGCGGCCATCGCCCGATCCTCTAGAACGTCTGGGTCGCTTTGAACTTCTCGATGGCCGCGCGCACTGTCGCGACGATATCGTCGTTGTATGCGCCGGTCTTGGTAACGTCAGCCATGAAGGCGGCGTGCTCGGACCTCATGTACGACAACAGCGCGGCTTCGAATGCCGCAATCTTGTTGATCTCGACGTCGCGCAGGAAGCCCTCGTTGGCCGCGAACAGCACGACGCCCATTTCGGCGACCGTCATCGGCGCGTATTGTTTCTGCTTCATCAGCTCCTGAACGCGCTGACCGTGCTCGAGCTGGCGACGGGTCGCTTCATCGAGGTCGGACGCGAACTGTGAGAACGCGGCCAGTTCGCGATACTGCGCAAGCGCCAGCTTGATGCCGCCGGAAATCTTGCGCATGAACGGCACCTGAGCCGAGCCGCCGACGCGAGATACCGAGATCCCCGGGCTCATCGCGGGCCGATTGCCCGACTTGAACATATCGCTGTCGAGGAAGATCTGTCCGTCGGTGATCGAAATGACGTTCGTCGGTACGAATGCGGACACGTCGCCGGCCTGCGTTTCGATGATCGGCAACGCGGTCAGCGACCCCGTCTTCCCCTTCACTTCGCCGTTGGTGATCTTTTCGACGTACTCGGCGTTGACGCGCGACGCGCGCTCCAGCAATCGCGAGTGCAGATAGAACACGTCGCCCGGATACGCTTCGCGTCCCGGCGGCCGGCGCAGCAGCAGCGAAATCTGCCGATACGCCCAGGCCTGTTTGGTGAGGTCGTCGTAAATGATCAGCGCGTCTTCACCGCGGTCGCGGAAGAACTCGCCCATCGAGCAACCCGAGTAGGGTGCGATGTATTGCATCGGCGCCGGATCGGACGCGCTGGCCGCCACGACGATCGTGTTGCTCATCGCACCGTGCTCTTCCAGAGTGCGGACGATGTTCGCGATCGTCGACATCTTCTGGCCGATCGCCACATAGATGCACTTAATGCCGGAGTCTTTCTGGTTGATGATCGCGTCGATCGCGATCGCGGTTTTGCCCTGCTGGCGGTCGCCAATGATCAGTTCGCGCTGACCGCGGCCGATCGGCACCATTGCGTCGATCGACTTCAGGCCGATCTGTACCGGTTGCGTCACCGACTGGCGCGCGATGACGCCGGGCGCGACCTTTTCGACCGGCGCCGTCAATGTCGTTTTCAGCGGACCTTTGCCGTCGATCGGATTGCCGAGCGCGTCGACCACGCGACCGAGCAGTTCGCGACCAATCGGCACTTCCAGGATGCGTCCCGTGCAGCGCGCCGTCATTCCTTCGGACAGGTTCAGGTATTCGCCGAGTACGATCACGCCGACGGAATCGCGCTCGAGGTTCAGCACCATTCCATATGCGCCGCCGGGGAACTCGATCATCTCGCCGTATTGCGCATCGGCGAGGCCGTGAATGCGGATGATGCCGTCTGAGACGCTGACGATCGTTCCTTCGTTCTGGGCCTCGGACTTGAGGTCGAGGCTCTCGATCCGCGATCGGATGATGTCGCTGATCTCAGATGGATTCAGTTGTTGCATGTCGTGCCCTCACACTCCAGTTCATTTCGGCGCGCCATCGACGGCGCCGCCGGCGGCTTCACGCCCGCTGTAACGATTCCGACAATTTCTCTAGTTTGCCTCGCACCGATCCGTCGATGACGGTGTCGCCGGCCCGGATGACCACGCCGCCCAGCAACGATTCGTCGACGCGACTCGTCAGCCGGATCTCGCGCTCGAAGCGACGGCCGAGCGTCTCGATCAGTCGCTTCTGCTCCGCGTCGTCCAGCGGATAGGCGCTGATCACTTCGACTTCGAGCGACGCTTGTTCCTGCGCCCGCAGCGCCTCGAACTGGGAGCTGATCTCGCTGAGCAGATGCAGCCGCTTGTTGCGCGCGAGCACCTGCACGAATTGTTTTCCCTCGCGGCTGATGTCGTCGCCGCAGACCCGCGCCAGCGTGTTCGATTTCTGCAGGCTCGTAACCGCCGGCGAATCGATCACTTCGAGGATGGCGGGTTGCGCCGCAACCGCAGCAAGCATCGCCAGTTCGCGCGACCACGCATCGATTGCGCGGTGCTTCTTGGCGAGCTCGAACACCGCGTTGGCGTAAGGTCGGGCGATCGTCGCAATTTCAGCCATGGCGTCTGATCACAGTTCCGCGACGAGCTTGTCGAGCAGTTGCGCGTGACGCGACCGGTCGATCGACGACTGCAGGATTTTCTCTGCGCCGCTGAGCGCCAACGCCGCCACTTGGGCGCGCAGCTTTTCTTTGGCGCGGTTCACGTCCTGATCGATCTCCGCGCGCGCCGCTTCTTTCTGGCGCTCGCCTTCCGCGCGCGCATCGTTCTTGGCTTCTTCGATCATCATCACCCCGCGCACGCGAGCCTGTTCGATGATCTGTCGCGCTTCTTCTTTCGCCTGCCGCAAGTGCTCTGCAGCACCTTCCTTCGCGAGCATCAGATCTTTCTCGGCACGCTCCGAAGCCGCAAGGCCGTCCGCAATCGTCTTCTGACGCTCGCGCATCGCCTTGATCAGCGGCGGCCAGATCCACCGGTGAACGGTCCAGATGAAGACGAGGAACGTCAACGACTGCCCGAAGAGTGTCAATGTAATGTTCACGCTAGTGACTCTCCGTGAGGAATCAGGTCGCTCGTCGCAATCAACCGCCGATGGCGGTCGGCACCACCGCGAAGATCACGTACAACGCGATACCGACCGAGATCATCGGCACCGCGTCGACCAGAGCGAGCACGATGAACAGTTGCGTGCGCAACATCGGCAACAGTTCGGGCTGGCGCGCGACGCCTTCGAGGAATTTTCCGCCGAGCACACCCACGCCGATGGCGGCGCCGATGGCGCCGAGGCCCATCATCAAACCGCCTGCCACGTAAAGTAGAACTGCCAGCTCCATGAATCGCTCCTTAAGTCTCTAGTAGTTAATGGTCTTCTTGGACGTCGTGGGCCTGCGCCATGTACACGACCGTTAGGACCGAGAAAATGAATGCCTGCAACGTGATGATCAGCACGTGAAACCAAGCCCATGCCCATTGCAGAACGCCGCCGACGGCGGCCCAACCGAGGCCGGCGCCAAACAGCAGCGCTATCAGAATGAAGATCATCTCACCGGCGTACATGTTGCCGAACAGACGCAAGCCGAGTGACAGCGGCTTCGCAAGCAACGTCACCCCTTCGAGAAACAGGTTGAACGGTGCGAACATCTTCGGCAGCGGATGAAAGACCAGCTCGCCGACGAAACCGCCGACGCCTTTTCTGCGCACGCTGTAATAAAGGACCATTACGAAGACGGCGAGCGCCATTCCGAGCGTCACGTTCGGGTCGGTCGTCGCGACCACCTTCATGTGACTGATCCCGACCGCACCGGCCGCCATCGGCAACCAGTCGACCGGCAGCAGGTCCAGCAGATTCATCATGAAGACCCAGACGAAGATCGTCAGCGCCATCGGCGCAATCAGGTCGTTCTTGTGAAAAAAGATGGTGCCGACGAGGTCATCGATGAACTCGACGATCATCTCGACGCCGTTCTGCAATCCGCCCGGCACGCCTGCCGTAGCGCGCCTGGCTGCTCGACCGAACAGCAGTACGAAGACGAGACCGAGTCCGATCGCCCAGGCCATCGAGTCGACATTGATCGACCAGAAGCCCATCGCGCGCGCCTGCTCGCTCGTTTCCGCGAAGCCCCAATGCCCGTCCGGCATCTGACCATACGTCAGATTCGTCAGGTGGTGCTGGATGTACTCCCCGGTGGTCAGCCCTTCGCTCGCCATTGAACTTCCTTCGCTGCCTCTTCTTCTAATCTTTGTAGCGGTTCACCGAGACGCCAGCACAGGCGCCAACGCGTACACGGCCTGCAATGCAATCATCGTGGTGAAGAACGCAACCGGCTCGGGACGGAACCAGGCAAACGCCACGACGAGCAACCCGAACGTCAGCACCAACCTTGCGATGCCGCTACCAAGCAGCCGTCGCGCGGCGTCCAACTCTTGTCCCGCCGGTGCGTTCGTTGCCGAAACGCGCCGCGCAAAGCCCAGGTTGGGTGCGATCACCACGACGCCCGCCAACACACTGGACAACGCCTGTGCGCGGCCCAACAACAGGAACATCGTCGCGAGCAATACGGCAAGGACGCCCTGCACGGCCACGATCCGGAAAGCTAACGGAACACTGCCGTTGCGGATCCTTTTGCGTGCTCTGAATTCCGATTCGCTGATTCTTGGCGGGGCATCTGCGGGATCCACCTGAGCCCCCCTACGCAAGGCGCGCGTAGTATAGAGAGGGCTATGGTGCCGTGCAATAAATCCACGGCTACGTACATCAACGTAGATGCGTGAGAATTCCCTCGAGTTCGTCGACAGTGGTGTATCGAATGACCAGCGTGCCAGCGCTCTTGCCGTCGAAGTTGATCGTCACCGGCGCACCGATCCGTTCCGACAATTCCACCTCGAGACGCGTCGTGTCCGGATCCTTGCGACGCACTGCGGCGATCGGCGTCAACGACGCGGGACGCATGCGCTGCCGCACGAGCGCTTCGGTCTGTCGAACCGAGAGTCCTTTCGCAACCACCTGACGCGCGGCTTGTTCCTGCTCGAGCGGCGACAACGACAGCAACGCCCGCGCGTGTCCCATTTCGAGCTCGCCTTCCGCGAGCATCTCGCGAACCGGCGCCGTGAGATTCAGCAATCGCAGCAGGTTCGTCACTGCAACGCGCGACTTGCCGACGGCATCCGCGGCCTGCTGCTGAGTCAGATGGAATTCTTCCGACAGACGTTGAAGCGCCAGCGCTTCTTCGAGCGGATTCAGATCTTCGCGCTGAATGTTCTCGATCAGCGCCATCGCGACCGCGCGCTCGTCGCTGACTTCCTTGATCACGGCGGGAATGCGATCGAGACCGGCGAGTTGTGCGGCGCGCCAGCGACGCTCGCCGGCGATGATCTCGTATCCGCCGACCGCCCGGTGACGCAACACGATCGGCTGCATTAAGCCCTGCGCTTTGATCGACGCCGCGAGTTCGGCGATACCCTCGTCGCGGATGTTGCGACGCGGCTGATACTGGCCCGGATGAATCTGATCGACCGCGATCTCTGCGAGATTGGTACCGGACGCCGGGGCGGCGCCGTCGTCCTCCTGCTGGCGATCTGCCGTGCCCAACAATGCGTCGAGTCCGCGTCCGAGACCTCGCTTCTTGATCACGCGGTACCCTCCCCATCCGAACTATGGCGTTTCAATTCTCCGGCGAGCGCCATGTACGCAACCGCGCCGCGCGACTGCCGATCGTAGAGCACGACGGGTAATCCGTGACTCGGCGCTTCTGCGAGCCGGATGTTTCGCGGAATGACCGTGCGAAAGACCTTTTCACCGAAGAACTTCAACAACTGGCGCGAAACATCGCGCGTCAGACTGCTGCGCGGATCATACATGGTGCGCAGGATGCCCTCTATTCGCAGCGCCGGGTTGGCGCGCTGCTTCACGCCTTCGATCGTTTCGAGCAGCGCCGACAGACCCTCGAGCGCGTAGTACTCGCATTGCATCGGAATCAGCACACTGCGACTGGCCACGAGCGCATTGAGCGTCAGCATGTTCAGCGACGGTGGACAGTCGATGATCACGTAGTGGTAGCGGCCATCGGTTTCCCCCAGCACCGACTTGAGTCGTTGTTCGCGCTGCTCGATCTGCAGCAATTCGACTTCGGCCGCCGTCAGATCGATGTTCGACGGCACGAGTTCGAACCCCGTCGGACATCGATGCACCACGCTGGCGAGCGGAGCCGACTTCATCAACAAGTCGTAAACGCTACGTTCGAGTGCGCCTTTCTCGACGCCGCATCCCATCGTCGCATTGCCTTGCGGATCGAGATCGACCAGCAGAACGCGGCTTCCGGACAGCGCGAGTGAGGCCGCCAGATTGACGCTGGTGGTGGTCTTGCCGACACCGCCTTTCTGATTCGCCACCGCAATGATCCGCGTCATCTCTTCTGAGTCCTGTCGGGTCGATTTACGCGGCGCTTCGGCGATGCATGCGCAGCACATAGTGGGTTCTGCTGAGCCCCGGGATGTGTACCGAAATCGACTGAGCATCGGCTTCGACATTCGCAGGCTCCAGCTCCGATTCACCGACCTGAAAGAGGGCGAGTCCTCCCTCGCTCAACAGTTCGACGGCGACGCGCCACAGTGCGGCTGGTTTCGCGACCGCGCGCGACACCACGGTATCAAACAAGGCATCCGCTCGGAAATCGTCGAAGTCGATCGCAATCGGCACGACGTTCGTCAGGCCAAGCTCGACGATGGCTTGCCGGACGAAACGCATGCGCCGTTCGCTCCGATCGATCAGCGTGAACGAGCGATCCGGACACGCGACGGCTAGCGGTACGCCGGGCAAACCTGCGCCGGTGCCGAGATCGACGATGCGGCTCCCGTTCAGCATCGGGACCAACGACAGTGCGTCGAGCAGATGGCGCGCAATGAGTCGCGGATTGTCGCCACGCGAAACCAGGTTGAACGCGGCACCCCAACGACGCAACAAAGCCGCAAACTGCAGCAATCGGTCCCGCTGTGTCTCCTGCAGTTCGACGCCGAGTGCTCTTGCGCCGGATTCGATCTCGTCCGATTCAGTCACGCGGACGCGCGGGCTTTCCGCAGATGAACGAGCAGTATCGACAGCGCTGCGGGCGTAATGCCGGGGATGCGCGCAGCGCGCGCGAGATTGTCGGGTTTCGCGGCGTCGAGCTTTTGCTTCAACTCCGTCGATAGACCTGCGATCGACGCGTAGTCGAAATCGGACGGCACCTGAACTTCTTCGTGGCGCTTCAGGCGGTCGATCTCGTCGCGAGCTCTTGCGATGTAGCCCTCGTACTTCGAATCGATCTCGATCTGACTGCGCGCTGCATCGGAAGCCGAGGTTACGTCCGGCACAAGTCCCGACAACGTCGCCATCGTGATCTTCGGTCGACGCAACAACGTCAAGAGATCCGTCGGTTTGCTGATCGGCTCGCCGCTGCGTTGCTGGATTTCCATCGCGAGACTGTCGCCGGGCAACACCTGGTGACGCGCCAGCGACTCGCGCAACGCGTCGATGCGTTCCCGCTTCGCCCGGAACGCGGCCCACCGTTCGTCGCCGACGAGACCCAGCTCGCGCCCCGTTTCCGTCAGTCGCGCGTCTGCGTTGTCTTCGCGCAGGATCAGCCGGAACTCGGCGCGGCTGGTGAACATGCGGTACGGTTCGTTGGTTCCATTGTTGACGAGGTCGTCGACGAGTACGCCAATGTACGCTTCGTCGCGTCGCGGACACCACGCGCTTCTGCCCGCAACTTTCAAAGCCGCATTGGCTCCTGCCAGCAGACCCTGCGCCGCGGCCTCTTCATAACCCGTGGTGCCGTTGATCTGTCCGGCGAAGAACAGACCCCGACACGGCCTTTGTCTCTAACGAGTACATCAAGTCGCGCGGATCGAAAAAATCGTACTCGATTGCGTAACCCGGACGCGTAATGTGCGCCTGCTCGAATCCTCTGATGCTGCGCACGAGGCCCACCTGCACGTCGTAAGGCAGGCTCGTCGAGATACCGTTCGGATAGAGCTCGAACGTGGTGAGGCCTTCTGGCTCGACGAAGATCTGATGACTCGTCTTTTCCGCAAACCGAACTACTTTGTCTTCGATCGACGGACAATAGCGCGGGCCGACTCCTTCGATCACGCCGGTGAAGAGCGGCGACCTGTCCAGCCCCGCGCGAATCACGTCGTGAGTCGCCGCGTTGGTATGCGTGATGTGACACGGGACCTGACGAGGGTGCTCAGCCGCGCTGCCCAGGAGCGACATCACCGGAACAGGCTCGTCACCCGGCTGCACTTGCATGACGGAGAAGTCGACGGTACGGCCGTCGATGCGCGGCGGCGTTCCTGTCTTCAAGCGGTCGACACGAAACGGCAACGCACGCAGTCGCGCGGCGAGCGCGTTCGATGGTGCATCGCCGGCGCGTCCACCGGGATGATTCTCCAGTCCGACGTGAATCCGTCCGCCGAGGAACGTGCCGGTCGTCAGCACGACTGCGTCCGCCGCGAACGTGAGCCCGGATTGCGTAACGACGCCGCGCACCCGGTCGCCTTCGACCACGAGGTCGACGACCGATTGCTGGAACACGCGCAGATTCGCGGTGGACTCCACGATCTGCCGCATCGCCTGCCGGTAAAGCACACGATCCGCTTGCGCGCGGGTCGCCCTGACGGCGGGACCCTTCGATCCGTTCAATACGCGAAACTGAATGCCGGCGCGATCAGTGGCGCGCGCCATCGCGCCGTCGAGGGCATCGATCTCGCGAACGAGATGACTCTTTCCGATGCCGCCGATGGCTGGATTGCACGACATCTGCCCGATCGTCTCGATGCTTTGCGTGAGCAGCAGCGTTTGCGCGCCGATCCGCGCGGCCGCCAGGGCGGCTTCAGCGCCGGCGTGCCCTCCACCGACGACGATCACGTCGTAACGTTCAGAAGCGCCCATCGTGGGTCCCGTACAAAGGTGCGCAAGTATATGCCAAGGCGCGCGTGACCCCGCTTACTTGCCGATGCAGAAGCGCGAGAAGATTTCGCCGAGCAGCGCGTCGCTCGACACCGACCCGACGATCTCGCCGAGTTGGTCGTGGGCGCGCCGCAGATCGTCGGCCAACAGCTCGCCTGCACCGCCAATCCGAAGCGCCTCGGCGCCGCGTTCGAGCATTGCGCGCGCCCGATTCAACGCATCGAGATGTCGTCGCCGCGCGGAGAAAACGCCGCTCTCTTCGTTGCGTCCGACCGCACGCAGGATGTTGCGCTCGAGCACGTCGATGCCGGCGCCGGTGAGCGCCGAAACAGCAACTTCCCGTCGGATGCCGCCGGTGACCTCACCCGCGACGCGATTCGTCAGATCGATCTTGTTCGTCACCACCATCAGGCGCTCGGTCGGCAGCGACTGCTCCACGACGAGTTGTTCGATGCTCTCGTGCGACCCACCGTCGCGAACGAGCAGGACGAGATCCGCCTCGTCGATTTCCAGTCGCGCGCGGCGGATGCCTTCGCGTTCGATGGCGTCCCCAGCGATCCGCAGACCAGCCGTGTCGATGACTCGAATCGGAACACCGTCCAGATCCATCGACTCCGACAGCGTGTCGCGTGTAGTACCCGGGGTGTCGGTCACGATTGCCCGTTCGAACCCGAGCAAGCGATTCAGCAGACTCGACTTGCCGACGTTCGGCCGGCCCGCCAGCACCAACGTGATGCCTTCGTTCAGGATCGCGCCTTGCGTGGCCGTTTCGATGAGTGAAATCAGCGCCCCGACCAATCGTTCGAGTCGCTCGCCGACGCGCCCTTCGACGAGGAAGTCGACGTCGTCTTCGGGGAAGTCGATCGCACCCTCGACGTAGACGCGCAGATCCAGCATGTCCTGCGCAAGACCACGCACACGATCCGAGAAGGCACCCGACATAGACCGCAATGCACTGCGGGCGGCTGCTTCGGAACGACTCGCGATCAGATCGGCGACCGCCTCGGCCTGAGCCAGATCCATCTTCCCGTTGAGAAATGCGCGTTCGGTGAACTCGCCTGGTCGAGCGAGCCGCGCACCGAGGGTCAGCGCGGCGTCGAGCAAAAGGTCCATGACCACCGGGCCGCCATGTCCATGGAGTTCGGCGACGTTCTCGCCGGTGAACGAATTTGGCGTTGGAAATGCGAGCGCGAGTCCTTCGTCGATGGGTTGCCCGGATCCGTCTCGGAATCGGGCGAGCGTCGGCGTTCGCGGATGAATTTCCCGACCACACACGCTGGTCAGAATCGTTAAAGCGTTCGGACCGGAAACGCGAACGATGCCGATGCCACCTCGCCCCGGCGGCGTCGCAACGGCCGCAATGGTATCGCGCTCGAGACTGCCGCCGTCGCGATCAGGACTTGGCGGTGTTGTTCGCGCCACCTTCGATCTGGCGAGTGATGAACCACTGCTGCGCAAGCGACAGCAGATTGTTGACCAACCAATAGAGGACCAGACCCGCGGGGAAGAACAGGAACATCACGGTGAACATGATCGGCATGAACTTCATGACGCGCGCTTGAACCGGGTCCGGCACCGGCGGGTTCAACGCTTGCGTGAGGAACATCGAGCCCCCCATCAGAATCGGCAGAACGAAGTACGGGTCCATCACCGCGAGGTCTTTGATCCAAAGGAAGAACGGCGCCTGCCGCAACTCGACGCTCTCGAACAACACCCAATAGAGCGAGATGAACACCGGCATCTGTAGCAGCATCGGCAGACAACCGCCGAGCGGATTGATCTTTTCCTTCTTGTAGAACGCCATCATTTCCTGCGACAGCTTCTGGCGATCGTCCGCGTAGCGTTCCTGCAAGCGCTTCATCTGGGGTCCGACGCGGCGCATGTTCGCCATCGATCGATAGCTCGCGGCCGACAGCGGATACAACACCAGCTTGACGATGAGGGTCAGCAGGATGATCGCTACCCCCCAGTTGCCGACGGCGCCGTGGAGCCACTTCAGCAATTGGAACAACGGTACTGCCAACCACCACAGGAAGCCGTAGTCGACGGTGAGATTCAGGTTCGGAGCGATCGCTTCGAGGCGACCCTGGTCTTTGGGACCTGCATAGAATCGGGACGAAAAGTGGCCAGTCGCTCCGGGCGCAACGGTCTCGACGGGTCCGGTGAAGCCGACGATATAGTCGCCGTCTTCCCGCTTGTGTCCGTAGTAGTTGTTCTTCTCGCCCGGATTCGAAACCCACGCGCCGATGAAGTAATGCTGCAGGATCGCGATCCATCCGCCATTCACTTCGTGCTCGTATGGCGCGTCGTCCAGGGCAGTGAACTTGAGCTTGTAATAGCGCTCATCGTTGGTGCTCAACGCGGCGCCGAGATACGGTCGCGGTCCGAGCGTGTACGAACTGCCGCCGGTCAGATCACGGCTGTCTCGCTTCAGTTGCGCGAATTGCCGCGCCTCGAATGAATGATCGGATTGATTGGTGATCTCGTAACCGACGTCTACGACGTATTCATCGGGCGTGAACTTGAACGTCTTGTCGATCTCGACCCCGTTGTCGGCTCGTTTTCAGCCTCAGCTCACCGCCGCCTCGGAAATCGAATTCGTTGTGGCCCACTTCGTACGTCGGTCGCTTCCCTTTGCCGTCGGGCCCGTCACGTCCGACCAGGCCGCTCTGCGCGATGTAGACATGATCGGCGCGGCGATCGAGAAGCAGGAATGGATCGTTCGGCTTTTCGATGCTGACGGGATAGCGCGGCAACTGGACTCGAACGATGTCGCCACCCTCACGATCGATCCACACCTCCATCGTGTCGGTCGTTACCTTCACCAACCGGTCGGCAACTTCTGACGCTGGCGCGCGCGCGGCTTCGCCGGTGTCGTGGTGCTCTGATGGCGCTGCTGCTTTCGGGACGTCACTCGACACGTGACGGGCTTCGTCGAATGCGTCGGGCGCCTCTCCTGTCGGTGCTGTCGTTACAACCGGCGCACTCGATGCGCCCGGGGCTGTGCGTCCTTTGATGTAGTCGTCGTTCCACGCGAGGATGAGCAGGTATGCGGTCGCAGCGAGCGCGACCAGCAGCAGAATCCGCTGCATCTCTGCAGTGATCATCGATGATTTCCTGGCGAAGGAACCGGATCCAGGCCGCCTTCCGAGAGTGGGTGGCAACGTCCGATCCGACGTAGAGCAAGCCACAGACCTTTCGCGGCGCCATGTTGTTCGATCGCCTCGATCGCATAGCTCGAGCACGTCGGATGAAACCGACAGTGCTGCCCGAAGAATGGGCTGAGGAAGTAGCGATAGCCTCGGATGAGCGAGATCGCTATCCGTTCAGGCAGGTCGTTGATCATTCGATGTTCCCATCGCTGAGACGAGACGTGGCCATATGGAAGCGGCTTCTCCCGATACGGACTCGCGGCGCGGCCGATCCGCCAACTGCACGACGATGTCGACAGCGGGGAGAATCGATCGACGGAGACGGAACGTCTCTCGCAGCACTCGCTTCACTCTGTTTCGATCCACCGCGTGCTTCAACTGACGTTTGCCGACGATGAGGCCTAGGCGCGCCCCGGGTTCGTTGTTGACCGTCGCATACAGACGGAAGCTACCGGACCGGAATTGGATGGTTCGTGCAGACAACACGGCATCGAACTGCCGTTTCTCGGTCAGGCGGTACTCGCGCGGGAAGCAATCGATCGCAGCGTACTCGTCACACCGACAAACGCTTTCGGCCTTTTGCTCTGCGGGCATTGATGACCTTTTGGCCATTGCGCGTCGACATCCGGGCGCGAAAGCCGTGCGTTCGCTTGCGCTTCAGCACGCTGGGTTGGAATGTGCGCTTCATGATGATTCGACCGCGGGAACCGAAAGGGAGCGGGATTCTAAGGAGCACGATCCAGAGTGTCAATTTAGTAAGAAAGTGTTCTTGGTCTTGGGAGAGGAAGGATTGTTGTTGTTTGTTGGAGAGAGGGCGCACTGTGTACAAGTGCCATTTTCGCCGTGAACGCGCGGCGCGTTGGCAAGACTCTTCCTGTGGATATGCGCGATGGAAGCAGCACCGGACGAACAGATTTTCTTTCGGATTGGTGGCCGGGAAAGTTATCCACAAGCTATGCAATGAGTCATGCACATCTTTCGCACAACGCGTCTCGTCGAAGCGACATTGCGTTGAAGATTGTTGTCGGCCGTAAGCAGTTGATTGTTAATGCGGTTGGTTGGAACGCGCGCACGCTCGTCGAAACTCTTCGTGGCGAGGGCATTGTGCGAGCCAGTAGAATGTGTCGAAAAAGCGAAGCCTAAAAGAATTACTACTAGGGGGCTCATTCGGTGGCTAACTCGGTTTGGCAGCAATGCCTATCGCGACTCGAAGAAGAAATACCTTCCGATCAATTCAATACGTGGATCAGACCGTTGCAGGCTCGGCAGCACGAAGAGCAAGTCGTTCTCTTCGCTCCGAACCGATACGTGCGAGATCAGGTGGAGTCTCTTTTCTGGGGACGTATCAACGAGCTGATGAATCAGCTGGGCGATCCGACGAGTCCGCTCGATGTCATGCTCGACATCGGAAGCGTCGCGGCGGATCCGTTGCCGATGCGTGCGGAAGCTCAGAAGCGTGGTTCGGTCGATCTGAATAGAGCCTTTACGTTCGAGACGTTCGTCGAAGGCAAATCTAACGAGATCGCAAAGGCGGCAGCGCAGCAGGTCGCTGAAAACGCTGGTAGATCGTACAACCCGTTGTTGCTGTACGGCGGTGTCGGGCTTGGAAAGACGCACCTGATGCATGCGGTTGGAAACCAGATACTCAAGAAAGACCCTGACGCGAAAGTGGTGTATCTCCACTCGCAGCGCTTCGTGCAGGACATGGTCAAGGCGCTGCAGCTCGGCACCATGCAGGAGTTCATGCAGCACTATCGCTCGGTCGATGCGCTGTTGATCGACGACATCCAGTTCTTCGCGAACAAGCTGCGATCGCAGGAAGAATTCTTCCACGTGTTCAATGCGTTGCTCGAGCGCGATCACCAGATGGTGTTGACGTGCGATCGCTATCCGAGCGAGATCGGTGGTCTCGAGGAGCGACTGAAGTCGCGGTTCGTTTGGGGACTCACCGTCGAAGTCGAGCCGCCTGAGCTCGAGACGCGCGTGGCGATTCTGATGAAGAAGGCGGCAATAGAAGGCGTTGATCTGCCGCCCGATGTCGCGTTCTTCATCGCGGAGCGTGTTCGTTCGAACGTGCGCGAGCTCGAAGGAGCGCTGAAGCGCGTCATGGCGAACTCGCGTTTCACCGGCAGACGCATCTGCATTGAACAGGTACAGCGCTCGCTGCGCGATCTGCTCGCGATCCAGGATCGTCAGGTCAGCATCGAGAACATTCAGAAGACCGTGGCCGAGTACTACAAGATCAAAATCTCGGACCTGCTGTCCAAGCGCCGAAGCCGAACGATTGCGCGTCCGCGTCAGATGGCAATGTTCCTCGCAAAAGCGAACACTAATCACTCGTTACCGGAGATCGGCGATGCCTTCGGAGGGCGCGATCACACGACCGTGCTCCACGCATGCCGAAAGATCGCCGAACTGAAAGAATCCAGTGCGGACGTCTCCGAGGACCATCGAAACTTGACGCGCCTTCTGACCAGTTGAAGCGAGGAGTCGGGCCGGGATGAAATTCACAACGAACCGCGACACCCTGCTGCGCCCGCTGCAGTTGGTAACGGGAGTCGTAGAGCGGCGGCAAACCTTGCCGGTGCTGTCCAACCTCTTTGTCAGCGCAACTGACGGCGCGGTATCCCTTACTGGTACCGATCTCGAGGTCGAGCTAGTGGCTCGCATCGAGGAGGGGATCGACGTGACCCGTGCCGGCGAGGCGACCATCCCTGCCCGAAAGCTGGCTGACATCTGGCGCTCGCTTCCTGAGGGCGCGACCGTGACGGTCGAGGTCGAAGGTGACCGAGCGACCGTTCGTTCGGGTCGTAGTCGCTTCACACTGGCGACGCTACCAGTCGCAGACTTCCCGCGGGTCGAAGGTGCGGCGAGCGATCTCGAGTTTTCGTTGTTGCGATCGGAGATGCAGCGGCTGCTCGACCAGACCGCGTTTTCAATGGCGCAGCAGGACGTACGGTACTTCCTCAACGGCATGTTGCTCGAAGTCAGTTCGACGCATGTCCGATCGGTAGCGACCGATGGCCACCGGCTGGCCATGTGCACGTTGGACCGGGGAATCGCATCGACCGAACGGCGGCAAGCCATCGTGCCGAGAAAAGGTGTGCTCGAACTGGGTCGCCTCCTTTCAGAGGGAGGTGACAACGTTTCGCTCGCGATGGCGCGCAACCATCTGCGAGCGACGCATGCGGGATATACGTTGACCACGAAACTTGTTGATGGACGTTTCCCGGATTACGAAAAGGTCATTCCCAAAGAGAGCACCAATCGGGTAACCGCAGACCGCGATACGTTGCGTCAGGCATTCGCGCGCGCGTCGATTCTGTCGAACGAGAAGTATCGTGGCGTCCGAATCACGCTCGAGCCGAACCAGCTGACCATCCGCGCCAACAATCCGGAACAAGAGGAAGCCGAAGAGATTGTTGCGGTCGACTACGTCGGTCAGAAGCTCGAGATCGGTTTCAACGTGAGCTACCTACAGGACGTGCTGGGCGCGCTGTCGACGGAGTCAGTCCACCTGTCGGTTTCCGATGCTAATAGTAGTGCGCTGATGGAAGGCCCCGGCGCCGAGGACTCCGTTTACGTCGTCATGCCGATGCGCCTGTAAGGCCGTCGACGCGAGAGCCGATGCGCCTGACCCGGCTGGAGATTTCCGGTGTTCGAAATCTAACGTCGGTCGGCATCGATTGTAGTCCCGCCCTCAATCTCTTCACCGGCCCGAACGGTGCCGGTAAGACGTCGCTGATCGAGTCGGTACACCTGCTTGCGCGCGGGCGATCGTTTCGATCTCCCTCAGTTTCAACGGTTATCCAACATGGCGTGGAGTCGCTGACGGTCTTCGCCAGCTTCGATGACGAACATCGAGGGCGATTGAGTGCCGGCGTTGTCCGCCATCGAAACAACCGAAGCGAGCTGCACCTCAATGGCGTGGCCGAACGTCGACTGTCAGAAGTGGCGCGGCTGATGCCGATCCAGCTGATTCTGCCGGACTCATCCGGACTGATCCTCGGCGCACCCACGGAACGTCGTCGCTTCCTCGACTGGGGAACGTTCCACGTGGAACCCTCCTACCTCGACCGATTGCGGGACTATCAGCGCGTGCTTCAACAACGCAACGCCCTGCTGAAATCGCGACGTGACGCGATTCCGGACTTCACATCGACAGCTGCAGAGCTGGACGATCAAGTTGGTCGCGCTCGGGAATCAGGTCGACGCGTCCCGGCGCGGCTATCTGGAAGCGCTCTCCCCGTTGATTCTGGCGAAGCTACGCGAGCTCGCGTCGGGCTTCGACGTGACTCTGTCGTATCGTTCCGGTTGGAGAGAGGGCGAGACACTTGAAGATTGTTTGGGCGAAGGTGAGGCGCGCGATGTAAAATTCGGCCTCACGCACTATGGCCCACATCGTGCGGACCTGCGGGTGATGATCGGAGCGGAAGCGGCAGCCACGACGCTGTCGCGGGGTCAGGCGAAGATCGTCGCGAGTGCGTTTAGGTTGGCGCAGGCCGCGTTGACGAGTGAGGTTGCGGGGCGACGAAGCCTGTTTCTGATCGACGACATCGGCGCCGAATTGGATGCAGCCCACAACGCGCGATTCTTCCGGGCGCTCGAGGCGATGGACAGCCAGGTCTTTGCGACCGCTACCAGCGATATGGCATTGGGTCTCGCATTCGCGGGGCCGAAGCGACAATTGTTCCACGTGGAACAGGGCGCGTGTCACCCAATTGGCACAGAGGGTTAGAGATGTCCGAGGCGAAGTACGATTCCGACAGTATCAAGGTGCTCAAAGGCCTCGACGCGGTCCGCAAGCGACCGGGCATGTACATCGGTGATACCGAGGATGGGACGGGGCTGCATCACATGGTCCAGGAGCTTGTCGACAACAGCATCGACGAAGCGCTGGCCGGTTACTGCGACGAGATCGATGTGGTGATTCATCCCGGCGAAGCGGTGACGGTGAAGGACAATGGCCGCGGCATTCCGGTCGACATCCATAGAGAGGAAGGCATTTCCGCGGCGGAGGTCATCCTCACCACGCTTCACTCCGGCGGCAAGTTCGACGAGGACAGCTACAAAGTATCGGGCGGCCTTCACGGGGTCGGCGTTTCGGTCGTGAACGCGCTGTCGGAAACATTCCGCTTGACGGTGCGCCGAGATCAGAAGGTGTACCAGCAGACTTATCAGCATGGAGTACCCGAGGAACCCCTCAAGGTCGTCGGAGAGACTGAGCGACGCGGCACCGAGTGCTACTTCAAGCCGTCGGCCGCGACCTTCCGCAACATCGAGTTTCACTACGACATCCTGGCCAAGCGCCTCCGGGAGCTCGCCTTCCTGAACTCCGGGGTGAAGATCCACCTGATGGACGAACGGTCCGGGAAAGAGGATCACTTCGTCTACGAAGGCGGCTTGCGAGAGTTCGTTAAGTACTTGAATCAAAACAAGAATCCTCTAAATGAGGTGTTCTATTTCACTCAGGAACGCGACGATCGCATCGGCGTCGAAATCGCCATGCAATGGAACGACGGCTTCCAGGAGCAGGTGTTCGCGTACACGAACAACATTCCGCAGGGAGACGGTGGCACGCACCTGGCCGGCTTCCGTTCGGGGCTGACGCGCACGTTGAACCAATACATCGAGCGCGAAGGTCTAGCGAAGAAGCTCAACGTTGCAACGACCGGCGACGACGCCCGCGAAGGTCTCACCGCTGTCGTCTCCGTTAAGGTGCACGACCCGAAGTTCTCGTCGCAGACGAAAGACAAACTCGTTTCGAGTGAGGTGAAGCCGGCGGTCGAGCAGGAGTTGACCCGATACTTCACCGAATATCTCGACGAGCATCCGCAGGACGCACGCAACGTGGTCACCAAGATGATCGATGCGGCGCGTGCGCGAGAGGCGGCCCGCAAGGCCAGAGAGATGACGCGGAGAAAAGGCGCGCTCGATATTGCAGGGCTGCCGGGAAAGCTTGCGGATTGCCAGGAAAAAGATCCGGCATTGTCGGAGCTTTATCTGGTGGAAGGGGATTCGGCCGGCGGTTCGGCGAAGCAAGGGCGCGATCGCCGCACTCAAGCCATCCTTCCGCTGCGCGGAAAGATCCTGAACGTCGAGAAGGCGCGATTCGACAAGATGTTGTCGTCGCAGGAAGTCGGCACGCTGGTCACCGCGCTCGGATGCGGAATCGGGCGCAGCGAGTTCGATGTCACGAAGCTGCGCTATCACCGCGTGATCATCATGACGGACGCCGATGTCGACGGCTCACACATCCGAACGCTCCTGCTAACGTTTTTCTTCCGTCAGATGCCTGAGCTGATCGAGCGAAGCCACATCTATATCGCGCAGCCACCTCTCTACAAGGTGAAGAAGGGCAAGCAGGAACGCTATGTAAAGGACGACGAAGAGTTGAGCGAGCATTTCCTTCAACTCGCACTCGACGATGCAGAGCTGTTCGTCAACGCAGAGGCCCCGGCGGTGAAAGGCGAGCCGCTCGAGTCGTTGGCGCGTAACTACCGCACCGTTCTCGCGCGCCTCGAAGCGCTGACGCGAATCTATCCGTTGTTCCTGACGCGATTGCTGCTCGACGGACCGCCATTGCAACCAGATCAACTTCGTGACGAGGCTGTCGTCACGGGTTGGGTCAATGCGCTGAATGCTCGTTTTTTCGCAAGCGCCGGACACGACATCAGCGTGAGCGTGACGTTCGATCCGGAACACCAGGTGCATCTGCCGACGGTGGTTATCAAATCGCGCGGCGTGGAACAGCGCGTAACGTTCGGCCAGGATTTCTTTCTCTCAGCGGACTATCGAGGCATCGCGAGTCTGTGCGAGCGCCTTTATGAACTCGTTGGGGAAGGCGCGTACGTTCGCCGCGGAGACAAACGTATCGCCATCGAACGGTTCGGTGACGCACTCGACTGGTTGATGGAGCAGGCGCGGAAGGGCGTCGACATCCAGCGTTACAAAGGGCTTGGCGAAATGAACCCGGAACAGCTTTGGGAAACCACGATGGATCCCACCATTCGCCGAATGCTGCGGGTAACCGTGGACGACGCCATCGCGGCGGACCAGATGTTCACCACGCTGATGGGAGATCAGGTGGAACCGAGACGCGACTTCATCGTGTCCAACGCGTTGTCGGTTGCCAACCTCGACATCTGACCCAGAGAATGCATGGCGGATACCATCGTGGTCTCCGCCAGCGCATTGATCTCTTTACGCTTTTTGCCGGTCGAGTCGATCGGTGCGCAGACTTCGACAGTGATGGTGCCTGGCCGTTTTCCGAGTTGATGCGCGGGCCAGAACTGCCCGGCGTTGTGCGCCACGACGAGAACCGGTCGCCCGCTCGATTCCGCCAATGCGGCGCCGCCGATCTGAAACGCGCGTAATTCTCCCGGCGGAACGCGCGTCCCCTCAGGAAACAGCGCGACCCATATGCCCTGGTCGAGGCGCGACTTGCCCTCGTTGATCAGCGTTCGCAACGCGCCGCGCGGATCGTCGCGATCGATCGCGATCGGACGCAGCAGACGAAAAGCCCAGCCGAAGAACGGGATGTGGAGCAACTCGCGCTTCACGATCGTTGCCTGAGGCGCAAACAGCGTCTGGATGAACAGTGTCTCCCAAGTGCTTTCGTGTTTGACGAACACGATGCACGGCTCGCGCGGAATGTTCTCGCGACCGTTTACCTGAACCCGGATGCCGCAACACACGCGCAGCCAGAACAACACCATCCGCGTCCAGCAACCGATGACGAAGTAAAAGCGAAAGCGGAACGGAAAGACCCAGGCGACCAGCACCGACAGCGATCCCCAGAGAATCGTTACGACGACGTAGCCGAGGTAGAAAGCCATTGCTCGAACGTTTGCTAGTGCGCGGCTCATCGATGAAGCAGCCAGTCGGTTGCAGCCGCGAGATCGTCGAAAATCTGATCGACGCCGATTGCGCGCGCATCGGCTTCCGAACTGGCACCGTTGCCAGTGCGGACGAGAACGGGAAGACAGTGCGCGGCCAACGCCGCTTGCATGTCTCGCAGCGAATCGCCGACGAACGTCGTTTGCTCCGGTGAATGGTTCAACTCTGACATTGCTCGCTTCAAAAGGCCCGGAGCAGGCTTTCTGCAATCACATCGTTCGTCCGGTCCGTGAGTGCAGCAGTAGATCGCATCGATGTGTCCGCTCTCCTCGGCCAACCTGATCCGCATCGCTTCGTGAATGTCTCGAAGGTCTTCGATCGACAGGATCCCTCGAGCAACGCCGGACTGGTTGCTGCAGATCGCGACAGTGCTGCCGGCGCGATTGAGGCGCGCAATCGCCGCGAGGCTGCCGTCGATGGGCAACCATTCGGACGCATTCTTGATGTAGCTCGGAGAGTCTACGTTGATGACTCCGTCCCGATCGAGCAACACGAGCGGCATGAGATGTTCGTGAGTAAGATGCCGGGCAATGTTGAGGTAAATCACGGACATGGTCAAAAGCGCGAGTGCTGAGCGTTGAGCGATCGCATGGCGGGCTTCGCCCTGAAGCTGCTGGTCCGAATTTTGAACGTGCTGTCGTTTTCAGGTACGCAGCGCCTCGGCAAACTCGTTGGGGATCTGGCGTTTCTCGTCGGGGGCCGGTTGAAGAAAACGACCCTGACGAACCTGCGGTTGTGCTTTCCGGATCTGGCTCAAGACGGAGATCAAGGACGTCGCCCGTTCGAGCTTGAGGCATACCGGGTGTTTTGCCGCTGAGTCCGGAATGATCTGGAGTCGCGACGACCGTTGGAAGAGCCTCATCGTCGCGACCGACGGTGTCGAGATCATCGACGAGGCACATGAGGCAGGACGCGGTGTGCTGATGCTCGTTCCGCATTTCGGTAACTGGGAGATTCTGAATCTGTTCCTCGGGTGCCCGCTGCGGGCTCACGGCCTTGTACGACCCGCCACGCGTTTCTGGCTTCGACGCAGTCCTTCGCGAGGGTCGGACGCGAACCGGTAGCGTTTTGCTTCCAGCGACGGCGAAGCGGCATTCGAGCGTTGTATGCCACGTTGAAGAGAGGCGGCGTCGTTGCGCTGTTGCCGGACCAGGTTCCCGCAACAGCGGCCGGCGAATACGCGCCGTTCTTCGGCCGACCGGCATTCACCATGACGCTCGCGCATCGGCTTGCCGCGAAGCTGCGACCGCGCTTGGTGCTGGCGTACGCGCGCCGCTTGCCCGACGCCGCGGGATTCTCGCTCGGCTTCGAGGCACTACCGCACCTGGAGACGTGTGCGGACACGCGCGAGTTCCTTACCGCGATGAACCGCGCGATCGAACAGCTCGATCGCCACCGATCGGGCGCAGTACCAGTGGGAGTACAAACGGTTCAAAGGGCCGAAGCATGCGTCCGAAGGGGTCTACTGAACGGACCGTTTGGTGAGCAGCGAGAAGTAGAAGCCGTCCGCGCCGTCAGGGCGCGGAAGAATCTGGCGGCCGTGCCGTGTGGCCACACCCCAGTCGGCATCGATGGGCTGCACCGTCGCATCGGCGGTCCACGTCAGAAACCGTTCGATGACCTGATCGTTTTCCTGCGACAGGATCGAGCAGGTGCAATACAGCAGGCGTCCGCCCGCTTCGATCTACTGCCCACAGATTGTGCAGCAGGTCGAGCTGGATCCGTTGATATTGATCGATGTCGGACTCGCGCTTCAGCAGCTTGATGTCCGGATGTCTGCGCAGCGTGCCGGTCCCGCTACAAGGGACGTCGAGCAGCACGGCTGCGAATGGTTGCCGATCCCACCACTCGAGATGTGTTGCGTCGCCTTCGACCACCGTCGGCTCGACGCCGAGTCGAACACACTCGGCGCGGATCAGGTCGCAGCGTTCGGCGTCGATGTCCAGCGCAGTGAGGCGGATTCCGGGCGCGCGTTCGAGCAGGTGCAGCGCCTTTCCACCTGGTGCGGCGCACGCATCGAAAACTCGTTCGCCAGCGGCCGGAGCGAGCACCTGAGCTGCGTGCATGGCGCCTGAATCCTGCACGCTCGCAAGCCCCGATTTGATTTCGGCGATGCCGGCGGTTGGTATCGGGACGCTCAGGACCACACCTTCGGCGGTGTCCCCTGAGTGGGCGCTCACACCGTTTGCGGCCAGCGAGGCGAGGACCGCCGCGCGGGTCGTTCGCGTTAGATTGACGCGCAGCGATAACGGCGCTCGCGTCTGGTTCGCGCGCAGGATCTCGTCCCAACGTTCGGGATAGTCGGCACGCAACAGGTCGATCAACCACTGCGGATGGTCGAACGCGGCCTCCTCGGACGTTGCCGCAGGCGCCGGCTCGGCAACGATTCGCCGCAGGATCTGATTGACCAGCCCTCGTGCCCAGGGTCGCCCGATTTGCTGCGTCGCGCTGACGGTCTCGTTCACGGCGGCGTAACTCGGGATGCGCGTATGGCGCAACTGATACGCGCCGATGATGAGAAGGCAGAGCACGATCGAATCCCGGGGCTTCAGCGACGTGGTCAGCCGGGAGCTTCACTTCGTCGGATAGCGAATAGAAATGGCGTGTCGCGCCGAACGTCAACTCGTGGACCAAGCCGCGATCGCGCTCGAGAGGCCGGGCATCGCTCAAGACACGGTCGAGAGACCGACCGTCGTACACGACCTGGTGCAATAGCTCAGCCGCGTAGCCGCGCGCGTTAGGTCGGTGAGTCAAGCGTCTGCCCCGGTCGGACGAGATCCGGATAGCCATTGATCAATGAGGCGACATCCATCGGCTTACCGCTGCCGCGGGTCAGCGCCAGGCGAGTGACGCGCAAATGTCCCGCGCCGCACGCGATCACGAGACCGCTCCGATCGAGCGCGACGACCAATCCCGGCGGCTCGCCCTGACCACCATCTAAGGCTTCGGCGAACAGGAGTCGAACACGCTCTCCTGCGATGACGCAGAACGCGGGTTGTCGGGAGTTCAACGCGCGGATGCGGTTCGCAAGATCAATGGCCGAGGCATCCCAACGAATGAGCGAGTCGGCCGCGGCCAGCTTGTCGGCGTACGTGACGCCCAAGTCGGGTTGAGGCGTCGCTTCGACCTTACCAAGGCGATCGAGGCAATCGAGCAGCGCCTTCGCTCCGAGCCGCGCAAGGCGTTCATGAAGGGAATCGCCGGTGTCGCTCGGCTCGATCGCGCATTCAACGCGGCCCAGCACCGGGCCGGTGTCGAGACCTGCGTCCATTTGCATGATCGACACGCCCGTGGTTCGGTCGCCGGCCATGATGGCGCGCTCGATCGGTGCGGCGCCCCGCCATCGTGGTAGCAGCGACGCATGGACGTTGATGCAGCCGTGCTGCGGCGTGTCGAGTATCGCGGCCGGCAAGATCAGGCCGTAGGCCGCAACGATCAGCGCATCCAGTCGATAGCGTGGCGAGCTGAGCCGCTTCCGCGCGCAACGACTTCGGCGTCTGCACGAGAAGTCCATGCGAGCGCGCCAGAGTTTCCACGGCTGACGATTTGATCTTCCGCCCGCGCCCGGTCGGCTTCGGCGGCTGGCTGTATACGATGGCCACGTCGTGACGCTCGAGCAACGCGGCGAGGATGAGGGCCGCGAACTCTGGCGTACCGGCAAAACCGAGGCGGAGTCGGGACGGTGCGGACGCCACGGGATCAGGTGGCGACGCGATGCTGTTTCTCGAGTTTCTTGCGGATGCGCTGGCGTTTCAGGCTCGACAGATAATCGACGAACAGCTTGCCCTCGAGATGGTCGCACTCGTGCTGGATGCAGACTGCCAGCGTGCCGTCGGCAACGAGCTCGAACGGCGCGCCATTTCGGTCGAGCGCGCGCACGCGGATACGGTCGGCGCGGGTCACCAGCTCGTAAAAGCCCGGGATGGATAGACACCCTTCCTGGGTCTCCTGCTCACCTTCGAGAAGATCGATCTGCGGATTGATGAAAGCGTAAGGCGTGTCACGTTTGTCCGAGACGTCGACGACGATGATGCGCTTGTGCACATCCACCTGACTGGCCGCTAAACCGACACCCGGCGCCGCGTACATTGTCTCCAGCATGTCGTCGATCAGACGTCGAATCGAGTCGTCGACTTTGTCGACCGGAGTCGCCTTCGTACGCAATCGCGGATCCGGATACTCGAGGATGTTTAGCAGTGCCATAACGGTGTGATGTATCTCTAGTATTGGTGCAATTTGTGCTGCTAAGATTCAGAACGCTAATGATTTTCTGCTTGTGGATCAGCCGTGCCCACCGTGCTGCCCGCGTATCATAAAAGGATTCAAAACATGTGGAAATCGGTCCCTGTTTTGCTCGGTGCGGCTTTGCTCGCGGTCGCGGCGTGGGCACAGTCTACGGGCAATCTCGAACCCCTTCTGAGGGCGGACCACCCGGATTCCTATACCGTCAAGAAAGGCGATACGCTCTGGGACATCAGCGGCCGCTTTCTGCAGAAGCCGTGGCAGTGGCCCGAACTCTGGCGCGCGAATCCGCAGATCGAAAATCCTCATCTCATCTATCCCGGCGATACCGTTCGGCTCGTCTACATCGATGGCCAACCCGCACTCGTGGTCGACCGCGGCGATGGGTCGCGAACGTACAAGGCGTCACCCTCTTCAGACATCAAGATGTCGCCGCAGGTTCGCGCAACGCCGCTCGAAACCGCCATACCGGCGATCAACCTCGATGCGATTCAGGGCTTCCTGGTTCAAAACCGCATCGTGACGCCCGCTGAGCTCGACGCCGCGCCATACGTGATTCAGGGCGACAGTGAGCGCTTAGTGTTGGGCGGTGGCGACCGACTGTACGTGCGTGGCGCGCTGCTGGAAAGCGAGTCGTACAGCTTTGTGCGGCGCGGCGAAATGTACCACGACCCGGTTACTCAGGAGATGCTCGGGCTCGAAGCGACCTATATCGGCCTCGGTCGCGTCGTCGCGAGCGAAGGCGACATTTCCACATTCTTCGTCAGCAGCTCACGCGAGGAAGTGCAGATCGGCGACCGCGTGTTGCCGACCGAAGAACGCAAAGTCGATTCGACGTTCTTCCCGAGTGCGCCCGCGCAGCCGATCGACGGACAACTCATTTCCGTATTCGGCGGCGTCACGCAAGTGGGTCAGTACGACGTCGTGGTGATCGACCGCGGTGAGCGGGAAGGACTCGTGTCCGGAAACGTACTGGCGATCTACAAGCGCGGTGCGCTGGCGAAGGACCGGATCGCCAAAGATACGGTTCGGCTGCCGTCCGAACGCGCCGGGTTGTTGATGGTGTTCCGCGTGTTCGAGAAGGTTTCGTACGGTCTCGTTCTCGCCACGGAACGACCGCTGGCGATCCTCGACGAAGTGAAGAACCCCTGATCTTCGCGGCTCATCGAGAGCGCACGTTGCAGGTCCGTCTAGTCCTACATTCTTCCATGTGTTGACGCGCTCCAATGCGCAGCTTCGATCGAGAAGCTGCGCGTGCCCCCTCGAGAACTGGCGTCCCTGCTTGCATCGCTGATGGGTCGCGGCACAGGCCGCCAGACTGTGCGACGTGTCATCGCGGCCACCTGGCGGGCCGGCGGCTCTACCGGCGATGCAGTCGAGCGTCTGCGGGCAGAGTCCGGACTCGAACTGCCGCGCCGATCCGGAAGTTGCCCGAGAGATGCGCGAGGTCGATCGCCTCGGCATCGAGGTCATCGGGCTTCTCGACGACGCGTATCCGCCGCTTCTCGCGGCAATTCCGGATCCACCAATAGCGCTGTTCGCTCGAGGCGAGCGCTCTGCGCTGTGTCGACCGATGTCGCTGGCAATCGTCGGCAGTCGACGGGCGTCCGCATCCGGGCGGGAATTCGCGCGTGCGTTGGCGTTGGATCTCGGCCGCGCGGGTTGCGCGATCGTCAGCGGTCTGGCGGCCGGCATCGATGGTTGCGCCCACCGCGGCGCACTCGACGCAGGGGCGGTGACGGTTGCGGTGATGGGCGGAGGACATACCCTGGTCTATCCGCCGAGCAATCAAGGGCTTGGCGCGCGAACTCGTTGCCACCGCAGGCGCGCTGATCAGCGAATATCCGCCGTCGACGACTCCACTCAAGGCAAACTTCCCCGAACGAAACCGCATCATCAGTGGACTTGCCGCGGCCGTCATCGTGGTCGAGGCAACGGTCCGGAGTGGCAGCTTGATTACCGCGCGCATGGCGCTGGAGCAGGGCCGTGATGTGCTGGCCGTGCCGGGTTCGGTGCACGGGGGTGGCCACGGCGGATGCCATCGGCTGATCAGGCAAGGCGCGGCGTTGGTGGAAAGTGCGCTGGATGTGCTCGAGGCGTTCGGACTCGAAGCGCCCGCCGCGGCTGAAATGACCTGGCCTTCGAACCCGGCTCTCGCACGCGTGTTGGCGGCCGTGCCCCTCGACGTCACGACGTTGCACGACATCGTGGAGTCGTTGGGAATGCCCGTCGAAGACGTATTGGGCGCGTTGGTGGAGCTCGAGCTCGAGGGGTTTGTGGAGACCAATCGCGACGGTTATATTCGGCGCCCACGCACGAATAGAGATGCACGATGACCTGGGTGGCGATCCTCATGGGATCCGAGAGCGATTGGCCCGTGATGCAAGGCGCGGCAGATACCCTCGAAGCGCTGGGCGTGGGTTGCGAAGTTCGAATCACGTCGGCGCACCGCACGCCTCGCGCAACGGCCGAATACGTCGCCGAGGCGGAAGCGCGCGGTTGCCATGCATTCATCTGCGGCGCGGGGATGGCCGCGCACCTCGCCGGCGCGGTTGCCGCGCACACGACCAAGCCGGTCATTGGCGTACCGATCGACTCCGGTCCGCTGTCGGGATTCGACGCGCTGCTCTCTACGGTGCAGATGCCCGCCGGCATTCCGGTCGCGACGGTCGCGGTGGGAAAAGCCGGCGCCAAGAACGCGGCGTACCTCGCCGCGCAAATGCTCTCGTTGAGCGACCCGGCGCTGGCACAGCGCGTGCGCGCCGATAGAGAAGCGAATGCCGCACGCGTCGCGGAACAGAATGCGCGACTGGCCCAACAGCGTGGCGGAAAAAGCTGAAACGCGCTTGCTGATCAACGAGGCATTCCACCTGGGCGTAGCGGCCGATGTGCTTCGATCAGGCGGCATCGTGGCGCACGCGACCGAAGGTGTCTGGGGACTGGCATGCGATCCGTTCGATACTGCAGCGGTTTCGCGATTGCTCGATCTCAAGGGTCGCTCGATTCGCAAAGGGCTGATTTTGATCGGTGCCGAAGAATCCGATTTTGCGCCCGAGCTGGCGGCGCTCAACGAACTGGATGCCGCACGCGTACGACGAAGCTGGCCGGGTCCGGAGACGTGGCTCGTTCCTAATCGTCAGTTCCCGTCGTGGATCACCGGCGGTCGTGCATCGGTTGCGGTTCGCGTTCCCGGTCACGTTCAGGCGCGCACTCTGTGCGCGATCTTCGGCAGCGCGCTCGTGTCGACGTCGGCCAACCCGGCCGGCCGGCCGCCGGCGCGCACGGAGTTGGCGGTGCGACGTTACTTCACCGATGCAGTCGATCACGTATTGCACGGTGAGTTGTCGGGAAGCGCGTCGCCCAGTCGCATTCGCGATGCGGTGTCCGGAGCGCGCTTCCGATGACGCGCCGTTTCATCGTCGTTGGGAATCCTGTTGGGCACAGCTTGTCGCCGCGCATACATCGGATGTTTGCTCAGCAGACTGGCCGAGATCTGGAATACGAGGCGCTTCTCGCGCCCCTCGATGGATTAGTTAGAACACTGCAATCGTTCTTCGCTGCCGGCGGCAGCGGGGCGAACGTCACGTTGCCGTTCAAAGAGGCGGCGTTCGATTGGGTAACGTCGTGCGACGAGTACGCCGGTTCGGCCGGGGCGGTCAACACGATCGTCGCATCGGGTGGTGAGTTCCGCGGCTACAACACTGACGGTATCGGGCTGGTGCGCGATCTAACGACTAACCTGGGCTGCGATCTGAACGGCAAGCGCGTGCTCATCCTCGGAGCCGGTGGCGCGGTGAGAGGAATCATCGGCCCGTTGCTCGGCGCCAGTCCGAATTGCGTGGTCGTTGCGAATCGCACGAGCGCCAAGGCGCAGGCGCTGGTCGATCGATTCGAAGACCCGCGTCTCAGTTCGATGGATCCGGATGCGATCGATCTCGCGTTCGATATCGTGATCAACGGAACGTCGGCCGGCCTGGTGGGCTCGCTGCCCAAGGTGCGGGCCTGCGCCATCGAGCAGGCGCTCGTATACGACATGGTCTACGGCGACAACGCGGTGCCGCTCTGTGCATGGGCGCGCGAGCACGGCGCGGCGCGCGCGGTCGATGGACTCGGCATGCTCGTCGAACAAGCCGCGGAGGCATTTGCGCTGTTTCACGGCGTGCGGCCCGATAGCAGTGCGGTGTTGCGGGAGTTGCGGGAGTCGTGAAGCGGGCGCGCTTCATTGCCGGCGCGCGGTGTCGCGCGTGCGGTGAAGTCGATCGAATCGTCGTCGAAGAGTCGACTGACGGTCGCACGCAGCGGTGCGTCGCGTGTGGTCACCGCGAAGCGATGCCGAACGACGCGACGGGAGAGACCGCGACGATCATCCGGATTCCGAGCGGCGGCGGCTCCGATACGAAGAACCACTGATTGATTCTGCCCGGCATCCCAACGCACGCTCGGTTTTAGTCGATCTAGGTCCGTCGAACACGGCGCACATCGAGGTTCCAAAGCGCGCCGCTATCGCTATAATTGCGCGGCTTTTTGCGGCTTGATTTCCGATTGCACGTATAGCAGGCCGTGACGGGCTCAAGAGGTCGTTACGAACCCCGAGCCAAAACGATGGTGGTGCGCATTTCCCTGAGTGAATACCGACCCGTCCAGCGGTGCGGGGTCGATCTGTGGGACTCACCCCAATAACGAAAGTGATGCTCGATCGAGACGGGCGCCGTCGATTGTCTGCAATCCAAGAGCAAGGTACCAAGGTGAACATGAATCTTCTTATGCGCGTTCTGGTGGGAATTTCCATCGCGGGCTGCGCCGGTGGCGTTTGGGCAGACGAACTCAATCTGAGACAGGGCGCGACGGCAATCAGCCACGACGTGTACGGCCTGCACATGTTCGTCTTGTACATCTGCTGCGTCATCGGCGTCGTCGTTTTCGGTGCGATGGGCTACTCGATGTACACGCATCGGAAGTCCCAGGGCGCAGTCGCGGCGCAGTTTCATGAAAATACCCGCCTCGAAGTTCTCTGGACGATCATTCCCGCCGTGATCCTCGTCGGAATGGCTTACCCCGCGACGGTCACGCTGATCAAAATGTACGACACCGGCGGTGAAGACCTCATCGTCGAAGTGCGCGGCTATCAGTGGAAGTGGCAGTACAAGTATCTCGACGAAGACCATAAGAATACGTTGTCGTACTTCAGCAACCTGTCGACGACGCAGGACGAGATCCACAACAAGTCCGCTAAGGGTCAGTACTATCTGCTCGAGGTCGATAAGCCGCTCGTGATCCCCACCAAGAAGAAGGTGCGCTTTCTGATCACCGGCAACGATGTCATCCACGCGTTCTCGGTACCGGACTTCGGCATCAAGCGGGATGCCGTTCCGGGCATCCTCAACGACGTGTGGGCGATGGTCGACGAGCCCGGCGTGTATCGCGGCCAGTGCTCCGAACTGTGCGGCAAAGACCACGGCTTCATGCCGATCGTGGTCAACGCGGTCCCCGAGGATGAATACAACGCGTGGTATCAGAAGGAACGCACGGCGTTCGCCGAGCGCGAAAAGATGGCAAGCCAGACCTTCACCGCGGCGGAATTGATGACGCTGG
This sequence comes from uncultured Gammaproteobacteria bacterium, assembly GCA_963787045.1. Classification (GTDB taxonomy): domain Bacteria; phylum Pseudomonadota; class Gammaproteobacteria; order Pseudomonadales; family Azotimanducaceae; genus DATJGR01. Next base: position 124,423 of record CAWBBR010000017.1, read on the forward strand.
GTGAGCAGGTGTACACGAAGAACTGTTCGACCTGCCATCAGCCCAACGGCAAGGGACTGCCGCCGGTGTTCCCGTCGCTGGCGGGCAGCAAGATCGCGACTGGTGACCGTGCGGCGCACGTACATCGCGTCTATTCAGGAGTCGCGGGTACCGCGATGCAGGCGTTCGGTACTCAACTCAACGCCGCCGAGATCGCCGCGGTCGTGCACTACGAGCGTCACTCGTGGGGCAACAACACCGACGACATCACCCAACCGGTCGACGTTCTGAATCTGGTTTCGGCGCAGTAGGGGCAAAAACATGAGCGCAGTCATAGACCATCACGACGATCACGCTGATCACGACCACGGCCCTGCGAAGGGAATCACTCGCTGGCTGTTCACGACGAACCACAAGGACATCGGCACGCTGTACCTGTGGTTCAGCTTCACGATGTTCCTGATTGGCGGCTGCATGGCGCTGGTCATTCGCGCCGAGCTTTTCCAACCGGGCCTTCAGTTCGTGCGAGCCGGCGTTCTTCAACCAGATGACGACCAACCACGGTCTGATCATGGTGTTCGGCGCGATCATGCCGGCGATGGTCGGTCTCGCCAACTGGCTCGTACCGATGATGATCGGCGCGCCCGACATGGCGCTGCCGCGGCTCAACAACCTGTCGTTCTGGATCCTGCCGTTCGCCTTCAGTCTGCTGATCTCCACCCTCTTCATGGAAGGCGGTGGTCCGAACTTCGGCTGGACCTTCTATGCACCGCTGTCGACGACTTACGCACCGAGCACCGTCACGTTCTTCATCTTCGGCGTCCACATGATGGGCGCGTCGTCGATCATGGGCTCGATCAACATCATCGCGACGATCCTCAACATGCGCGCGCCCGGCATGACGCTGATGAAGATGCCGCTGTTCGTGTGGACATGGCTGATCACCGCCTATCTATTGCTGGCCGTAATGCCGGTTCTCGCCGGCGTCGTGACGATGATGTTGTTCGACGTGCACTTTCACACCAGCTTCTTCAACGCCGCGGGCGGCGGTGATCCGGTGATGTTCCAGCACGTCTTCTGGTTCTTCGGGCACCCCGAGGTGTACATCATGATTCTGCCGGCCTTCGGCGTCGTGTCGCAGATCATCCCGACGTTCGCGCGCAAGCCGCTGTTCGGCTACGACTCGATGGTGTACGCGGTCGCGTCGATCGCGTTCCTGTCGTTCATCGTCTGGGCGCACCACATGTTCACGGTCGGTATGCCGCTCGCCGGGCAACTCTTCTTCATGTACGCCACGATGCTGATCGCGGTTCCGACCGGCGTGAAAGTATTCAACTGGGTCGCCACGATGTGGCGCGGCTCGATGACGTTCGAGACACCGATGCTGTTCTCGATCGCGTTCGTCATTCTGTTCACGATCGGCGGGTTCTCCGGTCTGATGCTCGCGATGACGCCGGTCGACTTCCAGTACCAGGACACCTACTTCGTCGTCGCCCACTTCCACTACGTGCTGGTGCCCGGTTCGCTGTTCGGCATCATCGCGGCCGTGTACTACTGGCTGCCGAAATGGTGCGGTCGCATGTACGACGAATCGCTCGGCAAGCTGCACTTCTGGCTGTCGTTCATCGGCGTGAACGTGACGTTCTTCCCGCAGCACTTCTCCGGTCTCGCCGGAATGCCGCGGCGAGTCCCCGACTACGCGTTGCAATTCGCCGACTTCAACATGGTGTCGAGCATCGGCGCATATCATCTTCGGGTTCTCTCAGGTGTTCTTCCTGTTCGTCGTGATCAAGACCATCCGCAGCGGCAAGCCGGCAACCGATCGCGTATGGGAAGGTGCGCATGGTCTCGAATGGACCGTGCCGTCGCCGGCGCCGTATCACACGTTCACGCATCCCCCGGTAGTGACCGAAGCGGAGGCGCACTCGTAAGCCAATGTCCTCGGGTCGTTCAACGCCCTGGAAACTGCTCGCGATCGTCGTCGGGATGTTCGGCTTCGGGTTCGCGCTGGTTCCGATGTACGACGTGCTGTGCAAGGTCACCGGGCTCGGTGGCCGCACGGGCGGCTTGTACGTTTACGATCCCGCGAAGGTGACGCCGGACGATTCACGGCTGGTGAAGGTGACGTTCCTGACCAACGTCAACGACGGCATGACGTGGGAGTTCCGCTCCGAGCAGGGGGCGTTGCACGTTCACCCCGGCGAGCTCAACGAAGCGAAATTCTTCGTGCGCAATACGTCGGATCACGTGATGGTTGCGCAGGCCGTGCCGTCACTGGCGCCCGGCAGCGCCGCCGAGTTCTTCCACAAGACCGAGTGCTTCTGCTTTACGCGGCAGGTACTCGCACCGGGGCAGAGTCTCGAGATGCCGATGCGTTTCTTCGTGTCGCCCGAACTGCCGCGCGGACAGGAATCGATTTCTCTTTCGTACACTTTATTCGACGTCACGCAGCTCGCAGCCGACGGTCAGATAGCGACCGGGGCTTGAGCTCAAGGTATCAATGGAGCAACCGCGTCATGGCGACACACGATCACAACAACGATAACTCCGTCTACTACGTGCCCCACAACGGTTGGTATCCGGTCTTCGTGGCGCTCGGGATCTTCCTGTCGCTCGCTGGCGTCGGGCATTGGCTCAACCTGATCAAGGCGGGCCAGCCGCCGAGTCACGCGATTCTGTACGTCGGCGCGACGATCCTCGCGTTGGTGTTGTTCTTCTGGTTCACGAAAGTGATTCAGGAAAACCACGCCGGCATTCCGAATGCGCAGGTGAAGCGCTCGTTCGTCTGGGGCATGAGCTGGTTCATCTTCTCCGAAGTGATGTTCTTCGCGGCGTTTTTCGGCGCGCTGTTCTACGCGCGCAACTTCGCAGTGCCGTGGATCGGCGGCGAAGGCGACAAAGGCATCACCGGCGAATACCTGTGGCCGAACTTCTCGCCGACGTGGCCCGTGGTTCACAACCCGAACCCCGCCGTATTCCCCGATCCGCACGAGTCGATGGCGGCGCCGGGTCTCACCGCGTGGGTCAGATACCTGCCGTTCTGGAACACCGTGATTCTGCTGTCTTCGAGCTTCACGGTTCACTTCGCACACACGGCGGTGAAAGAGAACCGCCGCGGCGCATTGAAGTTCTGGCTGTTGGTCACGGTGCTCGCAGGCGTGCTGTTCTTGACGCTGCAGGGTTACGAATATCACCACGCCTACACCGAACTGGGATTGACGCTCGGTTCCGGCATTTACGGGTCGACGTTCTTCATCCTGACCGGCTTCCACGGCTTCCACGTGACGCTGGGAGCGTTCATTCTCTTGATGCAGTTCTTCCGCGCGTTACGCGGGCACTTCAAGGCGGACGATCAGTTCGGTCTGGAAGCGGCCTCGTGGTACTGGCACTTCGTCGACGTCGTCTGGGTGTGCCTTTTCATATTCGTGTACGTGCTCTAAGGGAGCGGGACTAACGACCGTACCAGGGCGCGTGCAGCGCCAGCTGGCCGGTCGCGAGACCGTATCCGATCGCTATCAGCAGCGCGGCGGCGAAGCAGATGCGTATGCCTAGTGCATAGAGCGTGCGCTTCGATTCGGGTCGGTCGCTGTCTTTGAACAGAAAGCCGAGTCCGGTGAAGAGGCTCGCGACCACTCCGATGAGTAGAAATACGATGAGAGCCTTGAGGAACACGCTGCGACTCGGGGGGAAGGAGTGCCCGCACTCTAACCCAGACGTTCGGCCGCGGTAAGGATCGTGGCGCGCTTTCGACCCGGCGTAAGGATGACGCTGCTGATCGTGTCGCTCGTTCCATTGACCATCGGTCTCGGCTTCTGGCAGATCGACCGTGGCGCGCAGAAGCGCGCGATCGAAGAAGCGCGACTTGCGAGCTATGGCGCGCTGCCGGTCGACGAGGCGCACTTGATGGACGCACCGGCGCTTGCGCGTGTGCGCATCGAAGGTCGCTACGACGGCGCGCGGCAGTTTCTCGTGGACAACCGCTCGCAACGCGGTGTGCCGGGCTACGCGGTGGTGACGCCGTTCGATACTGTCGGCGGCAAGCGCCTGCTGGTCGATCGCGGTTGGATCGAAGCGCCGGCGTCTCGAAGTGATTTACCCGATGTGCCGACGCCGGACGGCGCGGTGAGGATCGTGGGGACATTGTGGACGGCAAGTGCCGCTAAGGACGCGAGTGCGTGGAGCGAAGGCTGGCCCAAGCGCGTCGAGCAGTTCGATGCGGCTCGAATGGGTGAGGCGGTTGGCGGTGCGATTCCGATCGAATTCAGACTCGAGGAGGATCAATCCGGCAGCCTGGAGCCGATCCTGCTCGGCGAGGAAATGTCGTCGACCCGTCACATCGGCTACGCGGTGCAGTGGTTCGCGATGGCGATTGCGATGGTGGTGGCATACGTGATTCTGGGTTTGCGGCGAGGACGCGACCAATGACGGCAGAAGCGAATCAGATTCGACGCAACCGGATCCTGCTGGTGGGACTTTTCGCGATCGCGATCGTGCCGCTGCTCGGCGCGTTCTGGCTGTACGAGTCGTCGCGCAGTTCGAAGCCGTGGGGCACCACGAATCGCGGCGAGCTGCTCGACCCGATCGTCACGGTCGACGCGTTGCACTTGTCCGCCGCCGATGGCGCGTCGTCGATGCTCAACAGCGGACAGTGGTGGTTGGTGACCGTGTCGAATGACGGTTGCAGCGCCGATTGTCAGGACGCGGTTCATCAATTGCGCCAGCTTCACATTCTGCTCGGTCGCGATGCGTCGCGCGTGAAGCGCGGCCTGATCGAACTCGGCGCTACGCCGGTGGCTGCAACGCTGTCGCAGTATCCCGAAGTCGCGCGATTCAGCGGTGAATCGCAAGCGCTGCAACCCGGTGTCTACATCGTGGATCCGTTGGGAAATGTCGTGCTGCGATACCGCTATGGCGATGCCGGCAAACCGGTTCTGCAGGATCTGAAACAACTGTTGAAGGTCTCGCACATTGGCTGATCGAACGGTTCAGGTCTGGCTTCGCCGAGTGGCCGCGATCGGCGTGGTGCTTGCGTTCGCAGTCGTCGTGCTCGGCGCCTACACGCGATTGAAGGATGCCGGGCTTGGATGTCCCGATTGGCCCGGCTGCTACGGCTATCTGTCCGTTCCGGGCGCGGCCGCCAACGTCGAGACGGCGGAGGCGCGATTCCCGCACGCGCCGTTCGAGGCGCACAAGGCGTGGCCGGAGATGGTGCATCGGTATTTCGCCGGCACGTTGGGACTTCTGATACTGGTCATAGCGGCGCTCGCGATCCGCGGTCGCGACCAGGATGTCCCGTTGCGCTTGCCGCTTGCGTTGCTGCTGCTCGTCATCGTGCAGGCTGCGTTCGGCATGTGGACCGTAACGCTGAAGTTGTGGCCGCAAGTGGTCACGACACATCTGCTCGGCGGGTTCGCAACGCTGAGTCTGTTGTGGTTGCTGTATCTGCGTCTCACGCCGACCACGGCGATCGCAGCGAGGTTGCGGCCGCACGCGGTGGTCGCGCTGGTCGTGGTGGTGCTGCAAGTGATGTTGGGTGGTTGGACGACGTCGAATTACGCGGCGCTTGCCTGCCCCGACTTTCCGACGTGTCACGGGGCGTGGTGGCCGCAGATGGATGCCGCCGCGGGCTTCGACGTGTTCCAGGACATTGGCCCGAACTATCTTGGTGGATTGCTCGACAACACCGCCCGCACGGCGATCCACATGGGGCATCGCATCGGCGCGCTGCTGGTGTTTCTCGCGGTGGGCAGTCTCGCGATCCGATTGTTCGCGATCGACTCCGCCAGGCGATTGGGCATCGTGGTGGCTGCGCTACTGCTGACCCAGATCGCACTCGGCGTCATGAACGTCGTGCTGACGTTGCCGCTGCCGGTCGCCACCGCGCACAACGGCACGGGCGCGCTCTTGTTGCTCGGGGTCATTACAGTAAACTATCGCTCCTTCCGATCTGAGGCCCCCCGATGAGCGAGCTCGCAGCGCCGATCGCACGCGCGACATGGCGTGATTTTCTCGAAATGTGCAAGCCGCGCGTCGTGCTGCTGATGCTGCTGTGCGCCATCGTCGGAATGTTCCTCGCGACACCTGGCATGGTGCCCATCGGCGCGCTCGTGTTCGGCACGTTGGGAATTGCATTGGTCGCGGCGTCCGCCGCGGTCGTCAATCACATTGCCGACGCCGAAATCGACGCTCGTATGGCGCGCACCCACGATCGCCCCATTGCGACCGGACGCGTAACGGCGAAGCAAGGCTTGTTGTTCTCGGCGCTGATGGGCTTCGCCGGGATGTTCGTCCTCTACGAACTGGTCAATCCGCTAACGGCCTGGCTGAATCTCGCGTCGTGGTTCGGCTATGGAATCGTCTACACGCTGTTTCTCAAGCGGGCCACACCGCAGAACATCGTGATCGGCGGTCTGTTCGGCGCCGCGCCTCCGTTGTTCGGTTGGGCCGCGGTGAGCAACACGATCGAACCCGGTGGGTTGTTGCTGGTGCTGATCATCTTCGCGTGGACGCCGCCGCACTTCTGGGCGCTCGCGCTCGATCGCAAAGAAGAGTATCGCAACGCAAACGTGCCGATGCTGCCGGTGACGCACGGCGAGTCCTACACGCGCTGGCACATCCTGATCTACACGCTGATTCTGTTCGTGATCACGCTGATGCCGTATCTGATCGCGATGAGCGGTTTGATCTACCTGGTGTCCGCCGCCGCACTCGGCATCGGCTTCCTGTATTGGGCGGTCGAGTTACTGCGCGCGAAGAATCCGCGGGCGCCGATCGAGACCTTCCGCTACTCCATCCTGTATCTGATGCTGCTGTTCATTGCGCTGCTCATCGATCACTACGTGCCGATCGGCGTTCCGGTACTGACGAACGGAACCCTCGGACATCCGGTGTGACGAAAGGCGTTCGCACGACCGTTCTGCTGTGCGTCGCCTTCGTTGCCATCGTGCTGGGCGCGTTGGCATACAAGATCACGCGCGAACCGTTGCTCGACGAAGCAGCGCTGAAGGAACAGGGCACGTTTCTCTTGCCGGCGCCGCGTGACATCGCGCCGTTCGATCTCAGCGACCAGCACGGCAACGCGTTCGACAACGCGAGTCTCAAAGGTCATTGGTCACTGCTGTTCTTCGGCTTTACGTCGTGCCCCGACGTGTGCCCGGTAACGCTGTCGGCGCTGGCGCAGGTCGAGAAGAAGCTTGCCGACGCCGGCCGGAAAGACCTGCTCGACAAATTGAAGATCTACTTCGTGTCGGTCGATCCGGATCGCGACGACGCGGCGGTGGTCGCGAAATACGTCGAGGCCTTCTCGCCGAACTTCATCGGCATCACCGGCTCGCACGATGCGCTGGCCGTCTTTCGCGCAGCAGCTCAATGTGGCGTTCATGAAGGTGCCCGATGCGAACGGCGGCTACACGATCGATCACACCGGCAACATTGTCATCATCGACCCGAAGGGCCGCTACACAGGCTTCATGAAGCTGCCGCATCAGCCCGATCGGATACTGATGGCGTACAAGTCGATTGCCGGAAGGTCCTGACGCGATTCACGCCAGCAGGCGGGCGTCCAGATAGTAGAAGTGCGCGGAGTGCTGTTCCACGATCCGCTGAAACTCATCGGGATTGTTGACGCGAATCTGCGCGTCGGCGTCTCGCCTCATCGAAACCGTTAGTCTCGAGAGCCAGAACGCTGTCGCCGAGTACAAGGCGAACATCGGGAAGTACCAGACTTCGGCACGGGTCAGCGGCCGGATTGCGTGGTATGCGCGCAACAGGGCAAGCGTTCTATCGGAATCGAGCACACCGCCAGTGTCGTTGCACCAATCGTTCGCGACCACCGCGAGATCGTAGATCCAATATCCGGTAGCCGCGTGATGAAAGTCGACCACGCCGGTCAGCCCGCGTTCGGAGAACAGCACGTTGTCGCGAAACATGTCGCCGTGGATCACGCCGCGAGGCAGGCGTCGCACGTCTTCGCGGCGGAGCATCGAGCCGATGGTTTCGACCGCGTCGCGCGCGAGACGGTAGTCGTCGTACGGAATCCGTCCGCGCACCGATTCGGCATTCTGAACCAGCCATGCTTCGTTGCGGGGATGATCCGGAGCCTGGTTCGCGAGCGACAACGTCGCTTTGTGAAAATGGGCGAGAAACCGTCCAACGGACTCACAGTGTCGCATGGTCGGATTGACGACGTGCCTTCCCGACAGCCGTGGCGACACCATGGTCGGCTTGCCGTTGATCTGATCGCTCGGCGAGCCGTTGCGATTGCGGATGATCGGCGCAACGGGCAATCCGGCCTCGGCACACGCATCGAGGAGTTGCACGATCAGCGCGCCGGAATTGGGTGGACGCTCCAGCATCGTGACCACCACTTCGTGCGGACCGCGCTGCGACGCAACGCGGACGAAGTAGTTGGAGTTCTCGACTCCGTTCGATGCGGGCCAGTACCGCTCGAGGCCGCCCAGTTCGTATTTCGCGAGCAGATTTTCGAGATCCGGCTCGTTGAGAGAAGTAATCGCAGCCATTGCTTCCCTAAAACTCGATGATCTTCCAACTGGGGATCAACATGTCGGCCTGTTCGAGATCGCCGAAACCGCGCGTGTCGTCACGCGGAACGAGGTAGTACGGCAGGCCGTGCTTCGGAACGATCTTGATCATTCGAAGTTCGCCCGCTTGACGATACTCGTACACGGTTCGTTCTTCGCCGACGACGATCGTGACATCGGGACCGGTGGACTCACGATCCGCATCGGATGCAGCTGCGATCGCCGCGATGCTTGCGAGCATTCCCGCGAACAACCAACGATGCGCTTTCCTGTTTCGAGCCACGCGAATTACGTGCTGTGATAGAGTCCATAGGGTTCCAATCTTGACCCAATTCATGACCAACGACAAACCCCTGGTTCTCGTCGACGGTTCGTCGTATCTGTTCCGCGCGTTTCACGCACTGCCGTCGCTGTCGACTATGGACGGTCATCCCACCGGCGCGGTGCGAGGCGTCATCGGAATGCTGAAGCGACTCGCCAAGGATTATGCGGGAAGTCCGATTGCCGTCGTGTTCGACGCGAAAGGTCGCTCCTTCCGCAACGAACTCTATGCGGAATACAAGGCGAATCGTCCGTCCATGCCGGACGATCTGCGCGTTCAGATCGCGCCGATCCACGACATCATTCGCGCGATGGGATTGCCGCTGCTGATCATCGACGGCGTCGAAGCGGACGACGTAATCGGAACGTTGGCGAATGAGGCGACGCGCACACAACGCCGCGTCGTCATCTCGACGTCCGATAAGGATCTTGCGCAGCTGGTCAGCGAACACGTGACGCTCGTCGATACGATGACCGACACGCGCCTCGATCGCGATGGCGTGATCGCGAAGTTCGGAGTGCCTCCCGGAACGGATCATCGACTACCTCGCGCTGATGGGCGATTCGTCCGACAACATTCCCGGTGTTCCGAAGGTGGGGCCGAAGACGGCCGCCAAATGGATCGCCGAATACGGCGCACTCGAAGAGGTAATGGCGCAAGCGGCAAATATCCAGGGAAAAATCGGCGAAAACCTGCGCGCGAGCCTCGCGATGCTGCCGATGTCGAAGCAGTTGACCACGATCAAGTGCGACGTCGATCTCGCGGTCGGTGTCGACGCATTGATTCCCGATCCGCCCGATCTCGCAAAGCTGCGCGAGCTGTATACGCGCTACGAGTTTCGTCCGTGGCTGGACGAATTGCCGGCCGATGAAAGTGCGCCGTCTTCATCGGGCGCCGTCACCGCGATGGAGACGCGCTACGAGACGATCGTCGACTGGGCTGCGCTCGATCAATGGCTCGCGCGGATCCGCGAACGCGGCAGGCTGTCGCTCGATACCGAGACGACCAATCAGGACTACATGCAGGCCGAGCTGGTCGGCATTTCGTTCGCGATCGAAGCCGGGCACGCGGCGTACGTACCGCTCGGTCACGATTACCTCGGCGCGCCGCAACAGTTGCCGCGCGACGAAGTCATTGCGCGGCTGAAGCCGCTGCTCGAAGACGCGGCCCTGGTGAAGATCGGACAGAATCCGAAATACGACAAGAACGTGCTGAAGTCGTATGGCGTCGAACTCGACGGCATTGCATTCGACACGATGCTCGAAAGCTACGTGCTCGACAGCGTCGGGTCGCGCCACGACATGAGCGATCTCGCCGAGCGCCATCTGGGTCTGAAGACCATCAGCTTCGAAGACGTCGCCGGGAAAGGCACGAAGCAGGCGACGTTCAACTCGGTGCCGGTCGAACGCGCAACCGAGTATGCCGCCGAGGACGCCGACTATTCGCTGCGATTGCACGAAGTGCTGTGGCCGAAACTCGTCGCCGAGCCGCGGTTGCGGTCGGTGTTCGAAGAGATCGAGATGCCGCTGCTCGGCGTGTTGTCGCGGATGGAGCGCACCGGCGCGAAAGTCGACGGCAAGTTGCTGACGCTGCAGAGCGACGAGCTCGCGCGGCGCATCGCGGAGCTCGCGCAAGAGGCGTACTCGATGGCCGGCGAAGCGTTCAATCTCGATTCGCCGAAACAGCTGCAATCCATCCTGCACGACAAGCTCGGATTGCCCGTGCTGCGCAAAACGCCGGGTGGACAACCGTCGACCGCGGAACCGGTGCTCGCCGAACTCGCGCTGGATTACCCGTTGCCGCGAGTGATCATGGACTACCGCAGCCTCACGAAGTTGAAGTCCACCTACACCGACAAGTTGCCGCTGCAGATCAATCCGCGCACGGGCCGCATCCACACGTCGTATCACCAGGCGGTCGCCGCCACCGGACGACTGTCGTCTGCCGATCCCAATCTGCAGAACATTCCGGTGCGTACCGCCGAAGGACGACGCATTCGACAGGCGTTCGTTGCGCCTGCGGGTCGAACGTTGGTCGCGGCGGATTATTCGCAGATCGAGCTGCGGATCATGGCGCACCTTTCCGCAGACGTTGGGCTGCGCCGCGCGTTTTCGGAAGGCATCGATGTCCATCGAGCCACCGCGTCCGAGGTGTTCGGCGTGCCGCTCGACTCGGTGACCGCCGATCAGCGTCGCAGCTCCAAAGCGATCAACTTCGGCTTGATCTACGGTATGTCCGCGTTCGGTCTTGGACGTCAGCTCGGCGTCAGTCGCACCGTCGCCAACGAGTACATCGAACGCTATTTCGCCCGCTATCCCGGCGTGCGGAACTACATGGACGGCGTTCGCGCCGAGGCAGCGAAGCGGGGCTTCGTCGAAACCGTGTTCGGGCGGCGCCTGTACCTACCGGAGATCAACGCAAGCAACGCGATGCGCCGACAGGCGGCCGAACGCACGGCGATCAACGCGCCTATGCAGGGAACGGCGGCCGACATCATCAAGCGCGCGATGATCGCGGTGGACAAGTGGCTGCCCGAGTCGGGGATCGCCGCGTCGATGATCATGCAGGTTCACGACGAACTGATCTTCGAAGTGGACGATGCGGACATCGACCGACTGATCGGCGGCATCGTGCAACGCATGGAAGCGGCCGCATCGCTCGACGTGCCGTTGGTGGTCGACGTCGGTCGAGGCCCCAACTGGGACGAGGCGCACTGAGGGCGCGTTTAGGTCTGTTGCGGCGTCAACCAGGCGCTGAGCGTGTCGATCGCCTCGTCGCGTCCAACTCCGGTCAATGCCGAGAACAGCTGCAACGAAAACTGCGGCGACGCGAGGCGCTGCTTCGCCGCGCGCAGTGCCGAAGTCGCAGCGCCGTGGCGAAGTTTGTCCGCCTTGTTCAGAAGCACGTGCATCGACAACTGCGTGTGACCGATCCAGTCGATCATCATCACGTCGAACGGCTCGAACAGATGCCGTATGTCCATCACGAGGACGACCGCAACGAGGTTCTCGCGCTTCGCGAGGTACTCCTCGACGTTGTCTTCCCAGATTCGCTTCTGACTCTTGGCCACGCGCGCATAGCCGTAACCCGGAAGGTCGACGAGGCGTCCGCCCTGGTTCGTCTCGAAGAAGTTCAGCAGCTGCGTGCGTCCGGGCGTCTTGCTGGTGCGCGCGAGGCTTCGATTGCGCGTCAGCTGATTGAGTACGCTCGACTTACCGGAGTTCGAGCGACCCGCGATCGCGACCTCCGGAACAACCGGCGGCGGACACTCGTTCAAGGTCGGCGCGCTGGTCAGAAAGTGCGCCGCGATGCGGTCGGGGCGACCACCCATTCCAGTCACGTTGGTATATAATCCGCGCGCCTTTAGAGAGTCGTTAAGTCTAACAAAGCTATGCTCACGAAGTGGTTCCTCCTTGGTGTGTTGGTGCTCGTTCCGACCGCAGTGATGGCGGCGGGTGATGCGGAATCAGGCAAGACGTTGGCCGCCCCGTGCGGTGCATGTCACGGGCAGAACGGTGTCGCGATGGTGCCCGGGTGCACCGAACCTCGCCGGTCAGAATGCGCGCTATCTCAAGACGCAGCTCGAGATGATCAAATCCGGAGTTCGGCCGGTGCCGTTGATGGCCGGTCAACTCGACGCGCTGTCGTCGAAGAACCTCGAGGATCTCGCTGCCTACTTCTCGGCAATGTCGCCGACGGTCGGACAGGCGTCCGGTGATCTCGTTTCGATGGGCGAACAGATCTATCGCGGTGGCATCGCGCAGAAGTCGGTGCCCGCTTGCACCGCGTGCCACACGCCAACCGGTTCGGGCAACGCGCCAGCGGGCTTCCCGTACATCGGCGGGCAGCGCGCCGATTACGTGATCGTTCAACTCGTCGCATATCGCGAAGGCGTCCGGCAGACCGACGACGGATACGGCGCCGCCATGCGCCAGGTCGCAAACGGGCTGACCGACCGCGAAATCAACGCGCTCGCGAGCTACATTCAGGGCCTGCACTAATCCAACCCGGCGGCGGTCAAACCGGAGTCGGATTGGGTGGGTTCTCCTTGCTGAGGAAGGTGAATGAATAAGGTCATTGCGGTGCTCGTCATTGCCTTTGGATGCCTCGCATCAGTCGCACAGGCGGAGGGCTTCGAAGTGGGCGTTAACTACGACCTGCTTCCGATCCCGGTAGAACCCGCCGATCCAAGCAAGATCGAAGTCGTCGAAGTGTTCTCGTACGGGTGTCCGCACTGCTTCGAGTTCGAACCGTCGATCGAAGCGTGGGCGGCCCGACAACCGTCCGATGTGCAGTTCCGACGCATTCCCGCGGTGTTCCGTAAGGAGTGGGAGATCCTCGCGCAGGCGTTTTACGCGGCCGAGGTGCTCGGCGTGACCAACAAGGTGAACATGCCGATTTTCGAGGCGATCCACCTGAAAGGAATGAATCCGAACGACCCGGCCGTCCTGGCGGCGGTGTTCAAGGATTCGGCGGGCGTGGACGGAGAGGAGTTTCTGAAGGTACTGAACTCGTTCGGCGTACGCAGCAAGGTATTGCAGGCGGACGCCCAAGGCCGCATGTACCGTCTTGCGGGTGTACCGACGCTGATCGTCGCCGGGAAGTATACGGTGTATGGTCAGAACTTCGTCGGCGGCAATGTTGATCGCCTGTCGGTCGTAGACTTTCTCGTGGCCAAGGAGCGGACCGCGCGCAGTCAAGTCAAAGGAGCTCATGCACAATAATCGAACGCCGGAACTGCCGGCCACGCCTCAGTCGAGACGAAACACGCTTGCTAGACTGCCGGGATCCATCATCGAACGTGGTCTCGCGACGGGTATGAGAAGCGCAGGCGCACTGTCGAATTTCCGATTCAATCGACGCTTCGAGCCGCAATGCGAAGCGGTGCAACCGCTGGTCAATCCGCGCGGCATTCCGGTGGCGGACCTCGACGGCGACGAACTGCGTCTGCTCAGCTTCAACATTCAGGTCGGCATCAGCACCGGCCGCTACCGCCACTACCTGACCAACGGCTGGAAGCATCTGCTCCCGCACGAAGCGCGCGCCGACAATCTTCGGCTGATCGGTGACCTGGTGGCGGATTACGACGTCGTCGCGTTGCAGGAAGTCGATACCGGCAGCTTGCGCAGCGGCTTCGTCAATCAGGTCGAATACCTCGCTTACCGCGGCAACTTTCCGTACTGGTACGCGCAGCTGAACCGCGATCTCGGGCCGATCGCGCAGCACGGCAACGGTCTGCTATCGCGGTTGCAACCCAGCTCGCTCGAAGATCACAAACTGCCCGGCACGTTCGCGGGTCGCGGTGCGATCGTCATGCGGTTTCGCTTCGCCGGCGCCGAGGTGCTGGTGGTGCTGCTGCATCTGTCGCTGGGCGAACGCTCGCGACATCAGCAACTGTCGTACGTGCGCTCGCTGATCAAAGACGAGCCGAATGTCGTGGTGATGGGCGACATGAACAGTCACTTGAGCGGATTGCTGTTCGATTCGCCGCTGGCCGACACCACGCTGGTTCCGGCCGCGGACTCGAAGCCGACGTATCCGAGCTGGCGCCCGGCGCTGACGCTCGATCACGTGCTGGTTACGCCGGGTCTCGCGATCCGCAGCTGCGACGTTCTCGACTGCAACCTCTCCGATCATCGTCCGGTAGCAGTTCGCATTTCGGTGAACCGGCCGACCGACGCGGCGCCGACGCTCCAGTAATCGACATCGGCGGGAGTGCCGCTCCCGCCTCACGCCGACGCCTATTGCCTCAGTTCGCCGCCTCGCGTTTGACGCAAGCGGTCTCGAACAACTCCGGATACTGCTTCGGATAGTCGGTCTTGCAGAACGCGATGCTCGTGTTCGCCTGGCTGACGATGTACGCGTGAACCGACTTCGCCTGCTCTTCGTCGAGCACGCTCGCGAAACTGACCATGCCCTTGCCTGAGAACGCGCCGCCGCGAACGATCGCATCGAATGCATCGTGGGTGGCGGGCGCCATGTAGCGCAAGTCGGGCAGCACGCCGCTGCTGGTCGCACCCGGACCGTGGCAGGTCGCACAGTAGGCATGGAACAGTTTTTCGCCTTGCGCGACCTGCGCCGGCGTCGCTTTCAGATCCGGTGGTACCGGGATATTGATCGGAGTCACTTTGGGTTCCGGCATCACCGCTTTACCACCCAACTTGAATACGAGAATCCGCCCCTCAGTGAGCACGTTGTCGCGATGCTTCGGAACGCCGGATGCGAGTCCGAATGCTCCGCCCCAACCGGCCGCGACCGCGATGTACTGTTCGCCGTCCACCGAATAGGAAATCGGCGGCGCGATGATGCCGCTGTGTACGGGAGTCGACCAAACGAGCTTACCGGTGTCGGCCGTGTAAGCCGCGAAGGTGCCGTCCGAAAGACCTTGGAAAACCAGGTTGCCCGCGGTGGAGAGCAACCCACCGTTCCAGGACGTCTTGTGATCGACGCGCCAGACTTCCTTCTGTTTCACCGGATCCCATGCCGACAGATGTCCGCCGACGTTGTGCAGCGCTTCGATTTGCCCCTCGACAGTTTTGGCAGGGACCATCAGGTCGGTATCGACCCCGAGATTCCACGAACCCGGCTGATACTTGAACGCATTGTTCTGACCGTATTTGAACTCCAGATCGAGTACCGGAATGTAGACGAGTCCGGTCTTCGGGCTGAACGACATCGGCTGCCAGTTGTGCGCGCCTACGGCCGCGGCGCGAATCGGCTTGGGCTCGTTCGCATAGCGCGCGTCGGGATTCTCGACCGGCCGCCCGGTCTTCATGATCGACGCCCGTCGCCCAGTTGACCGTGGACGAACGCTTCGCCGAGATCAGCTCGCCGTTGGTGCGATCGAGCACGTAGAAGAAGCCGTTCTTCGGCGCCTGCATGAGCACCTTGCGCGGCGCGCCGTCGATCGTGCAGATCGGCGAGGATGATGTGCTGCGTCGCGGTGTAGTCCCACGACTCGCCGGGCGTCGTCTGGTAGTGCCAGACGTACTCGCCGTGTCCGGGTTGAGCGCGACGATCGACGAGAGAAACAGGTTGTCGCCGCCGCCCGGACTGCGCATGTCGCGGTTCCACGGCGAACCGTTGCCGACGCCGATGTAGAGCAGGTCGAGCTCGGGATCGTAGGCCATCGAGTCCCACACGGTGCCGCCGCCGCCGACCTTCCGACCATCTCCGCCCGTCCAGGTCGGTTGCCGCCGCCTTCGCGAGGTGTGGCCCTTCGAACGGCTTCGACGGATCGCCGGGCACCGTGTAGAAGCGCCAGGCCAGCTTGCCGGTCGTCGGCGTCGTACGCCGAGATGTAGCCGCGCACGCCGAACTCCGCGCCGCCGTTGCCGATGAGCACCTTGCCCTTCACGATGCGCGGCGCGCCGGTGATCGTGTACGGGCTTCGTCTGATCGACGGTCAGTCGCGACCACACCTCCTTGCCGGTCGCCGGCGTCGAGCGCGACGAGCCGACCGTCGAGCGTGCCGACGTAGACGCGCCCTTCCAGACCGCGACGCCGCGGTTGACGACGTCGCAGCAGGCGCTTGCCCCGTCTCTCCGGGCACCTGCGGATCGTACTGCCAGAGCAGCTTGCCGGTCTCGGCGTCGAGCGCGAACACGTTGCTCCAGGCGCTCGTGATACATCACGCCGTCGACGACGATCGGCGTCGCTTCATGCCGCGCGTCGTGCCGGTGTTCCAGCGACCACGCGAGCCCGAGCTCGCTGACGTTCTCGTCGTTGATCTGATTGAGCGGCGAGAAGCGCTGCTCGGAGTAGGTGCGGCCGTGTTCGAGCCAGTTGCCCGGCTCCTTGTCGGCGTCGATGATGCGCTGCGCATCGACGGTCATCGTCTTTTTGCGAATCTCGTCGGCGCGCGGATTTGTCGCCGCAGCCGCAGTGGGCGGCGCAGGTGCCGCGTTGGCGGTTGCTTCGGTGCGGGCACTTTCGAGCACGCACAGACCAGTAGCAGAACGACAGGCGCCGATGAAAGGCACCGCAAGAAGCGCAACATGATTTCTCCCCCGCCGGACGATTTGTAGTTTTGGACGATCGGCGAGCGAGTGTATCAAAAGTCGCGCGAGGCGCTCAGGCGAGGTTCGACTTCGACGGATCCTGTTCGGCGACCGGCTCCGACAGTTGCGTCTCCGAAGTGTCTTTGTGCATTTCGGAATCGGCGGTGGAGGTTGCCTGACTCGTAGTCGAACCCAGACCGATGCCACCAGGCAGCAGCGATCGCAGGAAGTTGATGTTCTGATCGGCGAGGCGCTGCATCAGCTTCAGATGGATTGGCGTTCAACACTTCGCGCATGCGCCGCTGGTACAGCTCCTGTTGTTCGAGGAACGTCATGATGCTCTGCTCGAGGTAGCGGCTGAGCACGCTCTGCATGCTGTCGCCGTAGAAGCGCACCACCTGTTCGAGCACCCGGTTCGTCAACAGCGGTTCGTGTCCCTCGGCTTCCTGCTCGGCAATGATCTGCAGCAATACCGATCGGGTGAGGTCTTTCCCGGTCTTCGAGTCGAGCACTTTCACCGGATCCTTGCCGAGGATCATCTTGCGGACGTCGTCGAGGGTGACGTATTGGCTCTGCTCGGTGTCGTAGAGCCGCCGATTGGGATATTTCTTCAGAATCCGCACCGCAACATGCTCCTCTCAATTGGGATCTCGATTAAGATCTGGTCGCTCGGCGCCCGCTACACAGATCAACCGCAGGCTCTACCGCGATGGTATACGGTTTGACGCAGTGCGGAAACGCGTTGCCGGTACTGCAGCATGAGCACTTGCAGCAATCAAGGAGACGCGTCGTGAAAGTATCGGTTGACCTCGATCTGACCCCGGAAGAACTGCGCCGCTTGTTCGGTCTGCCGGACCTCACGCCGATTCAGGCGCTGGTGGTCGAACGGATCACGCGTCAGGTGGAAAAAGGCATGGATAGCAATCTGTTGGCCGGCATCACGCGGTCGATCATCACCGGCGGTGTGCAGTCGTGGGAGGCGTATCAGAAACTGCTGTCCGGCATCCTGAGCGCATCAAAACCGGCTGAAGCGAAGAAGGACGCGCCCGGCGCGGCCGATCACACCGACTGAGCGAACCCCGTCCTCGGGCGCCGCGCGGCATAGATGGCGTCGGGATAGATGAAGCAGCGCACGCCGCTACGCTCGAACTTGCGCCACTTGTCGGCGGGCTGCGCGAGGCGATCGCCGATCACGTAATAGATCGCCGGATTGAATCCCATACCGCAATGGCTCGCATACACCTCGACGTTGTCGGTGTACGGCGTCTCTTCTTCGATGCAGGTCTTCCAGTTGGCGATGCCGTCGGTGCGACTGTAGATCGCCGTCGACGGTACCGGCGCCGGACGGGAGATGTCGCCCATGCTGCCGCTTGAGATCGTCGGCCTTTTCGCCGGTCGCCATCTCGAACAGCCGCATCACCGCCGGTGCGGTGCCGTTCGTATCGGTCTGCCTGAACGGCGCACCGAGCGTGATGACCTGACGGATCTGTTTCGGAATCATTTTCGCGATTTCTCGGGCAAACACGCCGCCGAGACTTTGTCCGATGAGTGAGACAGGTTGCCCGTGTTCGCGTGCGAGGTCGCCAACAGTCACGATGAGGCGTTCCATCAGGATGCCGCGCGGACCGAGGTTGCGGCCGAAGCCCCACGGAATGGCGTTGTAACCCAGGTTGTCGAGCCAACGACGCAACATGGCGGTGGACTGACTGTCGGCCATGAAGCCGGGCAACAGATAGACCGGGTGCCCGTCGCCGCGCGGCATGCTGCGAAGGAACGGCATGCTCGGAAGCAGTGCCGACGCCTCGAGCAACGCTCGCCAACCCTCCGACAGCGCCAACAGCGTTGACGGTGGACTTACGGTGGTCGTGTCGACTTGTACAGCCACGGTGGGCTCCGAAACAGTTCTGTCACAAGTAGCACAAAGCGATCCGCACTGTAAATGCGCCTTTTGGCCGATGTTGTGACAGACGTCCGGCGCAAAACGGCACGCCTGACGCGAACGCAAGGGGGACTGCGTAATCGCGTGACCCTATCGACCCGCCAGAGCGCGCATGCGAATGTGCGCACAACGAATTCGAAGAGGCGCCCGATGTATCGCAGCCAATGGACGTTCCTTCTTCTGCTTTTCACGGCCGGCTGCGGCCCGGCGAAGCAAACCGCGGACCTGGTGCTGCACCACGGCGCCATCTACACGATGAACGCTGCGGCACCAAAGGCGCAGGCGATGGCGGTGATCGGCGGACGCATCGTTGCCATCGGCACGGACGAGGCGATCGCCGCTCAATACACGGCAAAGGCGGACGTCGATTTGAAGGGGCAAATGGTTTTGCCGGGCTTCCACGATTCCCACAGCCATCCGGCTTATGACGGCGTGAAGCTCGGACAGTGCGACCTCAGCGAGGTTGCAACCGTCGACGCCATCCTTGAAACGGTCGCGCCTGTGACAAAGCGAACCCCGGGACCGGATGGTTGATCGGCGCCGGGTGGAATCTGAGCCTCTTTCCCGCAGGCCAATCCGAGCAAACAACTGCTCGACGCAATCAGTTCGGAGCGCCCCATACTGCTGGGCGGCGCGGATGGCCATTCCTCGTGGGCGAACTCGAAGGCGCTCAGCCTCGCGGGCATCGAGAAGGAAACGCCGAATCCGCCGAACGGAATCATTGAGCGGGATGCCAGCGGAGCCGCGAGCGGTACGTTGCGCGAGACTGCGCAGGAAATCGTGCGGGCCATGGTTCCGCCTCTCTCGGCTGAGTCGCGGCGCGAAGGGTTGTTGCGGGCGCTGCAGATGGCAAATGCATTCGGCATCACGTCACTGGTCGAAGCCGCGGCCGGGCCGAACGAACTCGCCGCTTATCGATCGGTCGATGCGGACGGTCAACTGACGGCGCGGGTCGTCGCGTCGATTGAAATCACCAATGTCGACGCGGATTCGTTGATGCGTCCTGAAGACAGAGGAACGGGTTCGCGGCTGCGCGCCGACTCGGCAAAGATCTTCATCGACGGCGTGCTCGAAGGCGAAACGGCTGCATTGCTCCAACCGTATCTCGATCATCCGGGTTTCAGCGGCGATCTGAAGATGTCGCCCGAGGCGCTGGCGAAGCGAGTGACCGAACTCGACAAACGCGGCATTCAGGTGCATATGCACGCGATCGGCGATCGCGCCGTTCGGAGTGGACTCGATGCATTCGCTGCGGCACGAGAGGCAAACGGTCCTTCGGACAATCGGCATCACATCGCGCACCTGCAGCTCATCGATCCGCTCGATCGACCGCGCTTTGCACAACTCGGCGTCATCGCGAACTTTCAGGCGCTGTGGGCATTTCCCGATCGGTACATCACCGACGTGAATCTGCCGCAGGTCGGTCAGGCGCGCATCGATCAGATGTATCCGATCGGCTCGACGTTGAAAGCGGGCGCGCGAATCGTCGGCGGCAGCGACTGGTCCGTGTCGTCGATGAATCCGCTGCTCGCGATCGAAACCGCAGTGACTCGAAGCGACCCTACCGGCCAGATCGCCGGCGTATTGAACGAGAGTGAGCGCGTCTCACTCGGTGAAATGCTGGCCGCGTACACGATCAACGGCGCGTACCTGATGCACCAGGAAAAGGAGACCGGTTCTCTAGAGGCCGGCAAAGCAGCCGACTTCGTCGTACTTGCTCGGGATCTGTTCGAGATTCCGCCGCAGGAGATCGGCGAGGTCGCGGTCACGCGCACCGTTCTCGAAGGCGTGACGGTCTTTCCGCGCTGATCAGCCTAGATCGTTCACCGCGCGGTATCCGGCATCGATCGCTGCGTAGACATACGCTTTTCCTTGTGCGTCCGAGCACGCAATCGAGACCGCGCCGAACGGCTTGCGTGCACGAATCCAGAACGGCGGCGTGACCTTCGGCGACGGATCGAACAGCTCGTTGTATTCGCGAGCATAACCGTGCGGCCAGCGGTTGATGGTCAAGCCGACGATGTCGCGCGCGGGATCGAAGCCATAGCCGCTCAACATGTCCGTCAGCTGCTGACGCGTTTCGCGCTCCATCTGCTCGAAGGTCGTGCCAAGCAGCTCATATCGGCCGGCGCGAAACTGATCGACGTCGCGGCTCCCGTCGCCGGGCACCGGGGCGCGCGACATGTGCACCACAATGGGGTCGTCAGGCGATCGAGGGAATTGGTAGTCTCCGAGCGATACCGGAAAGTCGAGCATTCCGTACGCGTAGTAACCGGTGGGGTTGTAGAAGCGGTCGACGCCAGCCGCGGCAAACGACTTCCAGTTCCGCAGCACCACGTTCGTGTACACGAGCGGCGTTCGGACCGCTTCTGCTAGCGCGCTGCGCTGCTCCTCCGCGAGCTCCGGCAGGAGGTAAGGGATCATCGCGTTGTAACAGGCGAGTACGCACTTGTTGCCACGCACTCGCTCGAGCACGCCGCCGCGCGCATACGTCACCGTCACGCCGGCGTCGCCGGTTTGTACGCGCAGCGCGGTGCTGTTGAGGCGGATCCGCACCGGGGAGGACGTTTCGTCGAGCCGCGCATAATCGAAGCGCGCGGTCACGATGTCTTCCATCGTGTTGCCGGGCGCGACCGACGGAATCAGTTTGCGCACCAGCAACCGGGCCACGCTCGCGTTGCCGTCGGGGAAATGAAAAATGTACGGCTCGTCGTCCGGATACGGATCGTCGACGGCGTCGAACGGCAGGCCGGTGAAACCGGGTTGACCGAGCCGATAGCCCTCGAGCGCGGATAGCGCGTCGTAGTTGAGCCCCCAGAACGGATTCGGAATGTTCTTCAGCAGAGTGACGGTTTCGTCGCCTACGCCGACCGTCTTGCGCAAGTAATTCTCGTACGACGTTCGCCTGAGCAGATCGAGGCGCGCTTCAGTCGTGCGGCCAGGCAGGAAGTCGGTCTCCGAAAACAGCCGTCCGAGGTCCGCCCGACCTTGCGGCGTCAACGGCAGCTCGTCGAGCGCAGCGGCGGTCGGTGTACTTTCGGTGAATCGGTCTTTCACCACTGCGTTGCGCGTGAACGGTCCGGCCGCGAAATGGATACCGCGCGACATGCCGTAGCCGCTGTAGAACTTCTGGTCGTACGCCTGATAGAACTTCTGCGTGTCGATGCCGAGTGTCACCAGCATCGCCTTGGCGACCGCACTGTAATGCGCGGGGCCGTCGATCGATTGGCTGCCGCCGTAGCCGATCAACGCCCGACCAGGACCGTCGAATTCGTTGCGCTTTGCGTGCCCCCCGAAATCGTCGTGCGCATCCAACAACAGAATCCGAGCGCGCGGGTTCTTCTCGCGAAAATAGAATGCGGCTGCCAGGCCGGAGATGCCGGCGCCGACGACGATGAGGTCGTACTCTCCATCGATGATCGGTGAGTCGGTAGAGAACTGCTTGTGCTCGCGCGCGAGTGCGTGTGCCGCCTCGAACGATCCGACGTGGCTACCGCGCAGACCCGTTAGCGCCGGTGGATAGTAGGCATTCTGTTGAGAGAACACCGGTCCCGCCGCGAGCGTTGCGGAGCCGACCAGTACGCCGTTGAGGAAGTCGCGGCGCGTGATCGACGCCGACATGCCGAGGTCTTTGTCGTCGTCGTGCCCGCGCATGTCATTGGCTCCCGTTAGACGCTAAGATTCGTCGTGCCTGAAGGCACGCAATAGTTATGGCACGTGATGCGCGCGATAGTGCCTGATCGTCGGTGGCTTGCCCACATCGACCGGGCGTGCCACAAACGATTCGAAGGAGCACATTCATAGACGCCTTCCGTTCTGCGCGACGCCGGTTTGCATTCCGTAGCGTCCTGATCGTGGTGTTGTTCGGAATCGCACTCCCGCTGATCGCAGCCTCCGACGATGTCGTCAACATCTTCAGCTGGACCAACTACATCGACGCGAAGGCGATTCCGTCGTTCGAAGAGAAGACGGGCATCAAGGTCGTGTACGACCTCATGGATTCCAACGACGTGCTCGAAGGCAAGTTGCTGGCGGGCAAATCCGGTTACGACGTGGTGGTGCCGTCGGCGAGTTTCTTCGGCATGCAGGTGAAAGGCGGGCTGTATCAGCCGATCCCGAAAGCGAAGCTGAAGAACTACGCCAACCTCGATCCGCTGTTGATGAAGCAACTCGATCTGTTCGACCCGGGCAACGTGTACGGCGTGCCGTATATGTGGGGAACCACCGGCGTCGCATTCAACGTCGACGCAATCAAGGCGCGCATGCCCAATGCGCCGACCGACAGCTGGAAGATGCTGTTCGATCCGGCGGTCGTGTCGAAATTCAAGGACTGCGGCGTCGCGATGGTCGACGCCGGAGACGACGTGGTCGAATCGGCGTTGATCTATCTCGGACGCGATCCGAACTCGGAGTCGCCTTCGGATCTGCGGGACGCGATCGAGGTCATCACCAAGATCCAGCCGTACCTGCGCTACTTCCATTCGACCAGCTACATCGACGATCT
This sequence comes from uncultured Gammaproteobacteria bacterium, assembly GCA_963787045.1. Taxonomy (GTDB): domain Bacteria; phylum Pseudomonadota; class Gammaproteobacteria; order Pseudomonadales; family Azotimanducaceae; genus DATJGR01. The sequence goes on from CAWBBR010000017.1 coordinate 147,707, forward strand.
CGCCAACGGCGAAATCTGTCTTGCCCTCGGCTACTCGGGCGACGTCTTCCAGGCGGTGCGCAACGCGCGGCCCGGCGTGAAGATCGACTATCGAATTCCTAAAGAAGGCGCGATCGTGTGGATCGACATAATGGCGATCCCGAAAGACGCGCCGCATCCCGCCGCCGCCGCGAAGTGGATCGATCACATTCTCGATCCCGTGGTGGTCGCCGGAATTTCCAACGCGATCATGTACGCGAACCCCAACAAGGCCTCCAAGGCGCTGCTCGATCCGGTATTGCGCGACAACCCGATCATATTTCCGCCAGCCGACGTGATGGCGCGGCTGATCGCGATCAGCCCCAAATCCGAACGCTTCGTACGTATGCGCAACCGGGCATGGACGCAAGCCAAAGCGGGCGGCTGACCGCCGAACCTCTGGTTCGGTTCGAGCGCGTCAGCAAACGGTTTGGTGACGTCGTTGCGGTGGACGACGTTTCGCTCGACGTCGCCGAAGGCGAATGCTTCGCGCTGCTCGGCGGCTCGGGCAGTGGCAAGACGACGCTGCTGCGATTGCTGGCCGGCTTCGAGCGGCCGTCGTCGGGAAAGCTGTTCATCGGGGGCGAAGACGTCACCGAAGTGCCGCCGCACCGGCGGCCGGTGAACATGATGTTCCAGTCGTACGCGCTGTTCCCGCACATGAACGTCGAACGCAACGTCGGATTTGGCCTGCGACAAGAGCGACTACCAAAGCGGGAGATCCGCGAGCGCGTGGTAGCTGCGCTGAAACTGGTCGAGATGGAGAGCCTGATCAAGCGCCGTCCGGACCAGCTTTCGGGCGGTCAACGCCAGCGGGTCGCGTTGGCTCGCGCGCTGGTCAAGCGCCCCCGCGTGCTGCTGTTGGACGAGCCGCTCGCGGCGCTCGACAAACGGCTGCGCGAGCAGACGCAGTTCGAGCTGATGCGGATCCAGGACGAAGTGGGCGTTACGTTCATCGTCGTGACGCACGACCAGGAAGAGGCGATGACACTGGCGACGCGCATCGGCGTGATGAACGCCGGCAGGATCGTGCAGACCGGATCGCCGCGGGAAATTTACGAAGCGCCCGCGAACCGGTTCGTCGCGGACTTCGTCGGCTCGGTGAATCTGTTCGAGGGTCGCGTTGCGGAGCAATCGAACGGCACGATCACGCTGGATGTCGCCGACGTGCCCGGCGGCGTGAAGGTACAACACGAGCACGCGCTTGCGGTCGGCGCCGAATGCGCGGTGGCGCTGCGCCCCGAAAAGCTGCACATCTGGCAGGTCGATCCGGGTGCCGACGCAGTGAATCGCATGCATGGCGTCGTCGCCGAAATCGGTTATCTCGGCGCGTCGTGCATTTTCCGTATTCGCACCGACGGCGGCCGCATGATTCAGGTGATGCAACCGAACCAGGCGCGCGATCTGTCGCTGGCCTATCAATGGGACGAGCCGGTGTGGGTCTCCTGGGCGCCGGAAAGCGGAGTGTTGATCGTTGGCTGACGTGGCGCGCGGCGGGTGGGGTCGGCGCTTCGTCATCGGCGTGCCGTATCTGTGGCTGACGCTGTTCTTTCTGGTTCCATTCATTCTCGTCCTGAAGATCTCGTTCTCGGAGTCGATCCTCGCGCAACCTCCGTATGGTCCCCTGTGGGAGACCGACGCCAACGGCCAGACAGAGGTGACGGCGACCACCGACAACTTCGCTTTTCTGATCGACGATCCGTTTTACAAAGACGCGTACTTCAAGGCGGTCAGGACGGCGTTCTTCTCGACGCTGATGGCGCTGTTGATCGGCTATCCGATGGCGTACGGAATCGCGCGCGCGTCGCCGACGTGGCGCAACACGATGTTGATGCTCGTCGTGTTGCCGTTCTGGACGTCGTTTCTGATACGCGTGTACTCGTGGAAGGTGCTGTTGCAGGGCACCGGCCCGATCAACGCGCTACTGATGTACTTCGGCTTCATCGACGAGCCGATGCAGATCCTGTACACCGACTTCGCGATTTATCTCGGCATCGTGTACTCGTACCTGCCGTTCATGGTGCTGCCGCTATATGCGGCGCTCGAACGGCTCGATCTCACGCTGAACGAAGCCGCGGCCGATCTCGGCGCGCCGCCGTGGCGTGTGTTTGCGTCGATCACGCTGCCGCTGTCGTTGCCGGGCATCGTCGCCGGTTGTGGTCTGGTGTTCATTCCCGCGGTCGGCGAGTTCGTGATCCCTGAAATGCTCGGTGGACCGAACGCGGCGATGATCGGTCGCGTGCTGTGGAACGAATTCTTCGCCAACCGCGATTGGCCGGTGGCGAGTGCGGTCGCGGTCGCGATGCTGGTGTTCCTGGTCGTGCCGATCATGTTGTTCCAACGCTACGAAGCGCGAGCGGACGGCCGATGAGGGTCCGTCTATATACGGTCGTTTCGCTCGGGTTTGCGTTCCTGTACCTGCCGATCGTGGCGCTGGTGGTGTACTCGTTCAACGCGAGTCCTCGCGTCACCGTGTGGCAGGGCTTCTCCACGCACTGGTACGCGGCGTTGCTCGAGGATCAACAGATCATCGATGCCGCGCTGTTGAGCCTGCGCATCGCAACGATGAATGCAACGGGCGCGCTGATACTCGGCACGCTCGCGGCGTTCGCGATGGTGCGTTACACGAGATTCCGTGGCCGGACGATGTTCACCGGGCTGGTCGCTGCGCCGCTGGTGATGCCCGAAGTCATCACGGGTTTGTCGCTGCTGTTGTTGTTCGTGGCGTCGGAGTCTTTGTTCGGATGGCCTTCCGAACGCGGGACCACCACGATCACCATCGCGCACATCACGTTCTCGCTCGCGTTCGTCGCCGTGCTGGTTCAGGCGCGGCTGTCGACGTTCGACCGCTCGCTTGAAGAGGCAGCGCTCGATCTGGGCGCGCCGCCGTGGAAAGTCTATCTCGTCATCACGTTGCCGTTGATCGCGCCGGCGTTGATCAGCGGATGGCTGCTCGCCTTCACGATGTCGTTGGACGATCTGGTGATTTCGAGCTTCGTGTCCGGTCCGGGATCGAGCACGTTGCCGATGGTGGTGTTCTCGATGGTGAGGCGCGGACTGTCGCCGGAAATCAACGCGCTCGCGACGCTGTTCATCGCTGCGATCAGCATCGGCATCGTCGCGTCGGTGTTGATCGCCCGCAAAGGCTTCACGCCGCCGCCGCGGTAGCGCCGTTCAGATCCGGTCGCGCAGGGCGAAATACAGCATGCCGGCGACCATGCCCGGCCAGCGCAACCAGCGTCCGCCGGGAAACGACCGCGTTGGAATCGCCGCGAACGCATCGAAGCGCGACGAGTCGCCGTGCAGCATGTCCGCGATCAGTTGGCCGGCGAGATGCGCGAGTCCCACGCCCTGCCCCGAGTAGCCATGTGCGAAGTGCACGTGCTCGCTCAGGTGGCCGAAGTGCGGCATCCGGTTCAGCGTGATCGCGAGCGTTCCGCCCCACGCATAGTCGATTCTCGTGTGCGCGAGTTGCGGATAGATCTTCAGCATGTATGGCCGGACGAACGCCGCGATGTCGCGCGGAAAGCCGGTGCGATAGTTCTCTCCACCGCCGAACAGCAGTCGGCGATCCGGCGTCGTTCGAAAGTAGTTGATCACGAACCGCGAATCGCCCACCGCAACGCGCCGCGGATTGATCTCGTTGGCGAGCCGCTCGTTCAGCGGTTCGGTGGCAATGATGAAATTGTTGATCGGCATTATGCGACCCGCGAGCCTCGGCGCGAGGTTGCCAAGATGACCATTTGCCGCCAGCACGAGATGGTCTGCGCTCACGCTGCCCGTTTCGGTTCGTACCGTCACGCCGCGTTGGTCGGTGAAACCGACTGCGCGCGAACCCTCGTAGATCTTTACACCCAACTCGAGACAACGACGCGCGACGCCCAGCGCGAGATTCAACGGATGCAGATGCGCGGCCTCCCAGTCGACGTAGCCGCCGAAGTAGGCGTCGGTCCCGAGCAGCTCATGCGTACGGCGCGCATCCATTTTCTCGATGCCCTGACGACCGTACTGTGTCGCAAGCTTGTCCGCCAGCGCATGGTACTCGGCGACGTAGCGCGGTTTGTGCGCAACTGAGGCAACCCCCGGAGTCAGATCGCAGTCGATGGCGAGTTCCGCTATCAGGTCTTTGACGAGGTGCTTGGCCGCTTCGCCGAGGTCCCACAATCGCCGTGCTTCGATTGGTCCGAGACGTGCTTCGAGCCAATCGACGTCTTTGCGCTGTCCACCATAGAGCTGCCCACCGTTGCGTCCCGATGCGCCCCAACCGATGCGTTGGGCCTCGAGTATCGCAACGCTCACGCCGCGCTTTGCAAGGTGGAGTGCGGTGGACAATCCGGTGAATCCGGCGCCGATCACACAGACATCGGCGCGCACCGACTGCGCGCCCAACGACGGCTGTTCAGGTAGCCGATTGGCGGTCGCCGCGTAGTAAGAGTTCGGATACATCGAAAAACGACGTTACTGATGTCGCAAAGCGCGAAGTGTTGGCATGCGCCACGTTGGGGTCAATGCCGTTCCGCTGTAGACTTGCGCATGTGTAATGTAACCACCCGTGAGTTATGTCGAGTGATACCGAAAAGTGGCTGATTGAACACAAGATCGACGAAGTCGAGGCAATCGTTCCGGACATTGCGGGCGTTGCGCGTGGAAAGTTTTTCCCTGCCGGAAAATTCCTGAAGCACAACCTGCGCATACCGGAATCGATCTTCATCCAGGGCGTCACGGGTGACTATGGCGCCGTCGATGACGATCGATTCGACATCGACCGCGATCTGCTGCTGGTGCCGGACTTCAATACGATGCGCTCCGTTCCGTGGGCTTCGGAGCCGACTGCGAGCGTCATCGTCGATTGCTATCGGCAGGGCATGGTGCCGCTCGAACACGCGCCGCGTCAGGTGCTCAAACGCATTCTGAAGATGTACGCCGACAAAGGGTGGAAGCCGATCATCGCGCCCGAGGTCGAGTTCTACCTCGTGCAGCAGAACAAGGATCCGGACTATCCGCTCGAAGCGCCGATCGGTCGTGCCGGCCGCAAAGAAGGCGCCGGTCGTTCGTACAGCATCGACGCAGTGAACGAATTCGATCCGATCATCGAAGACATCTACGATTACTGCGAAGCGATGGAAGTCGATGCCGATTCGCTGTCGCACGAAGACGGCGCGGGACAGCTCGAGGTCAACTTCCTGCACGGCGATCCGTTGGAACTCGCCGACCAGGTGTTTCTGTTCAAGCGGATCGCGCGCGAAGCGGCGTTGAAGCACGGCATCTACGCGACGTTCATGGCGAAGCCGATGGAAGGCGAACCCGGCAGCGCGCTGCACCTGCACCAGAGCATCCTCGACGCGAAGACCGGCCAGAATCTGTTCGTGATGCCCGACGGCGCGGACAGTCCGATGTTCCGGTCGTTCATCGGCGGCTTGCAGCGGTACGTGCCGGAAGCATTGGTGATCTTCGGCCCTTACGTGAATTCGTATCGGCGCTTCACCCGCCACCTCGCGGCGCCGATCAACGTCCACTGGGGTTACGACAACCGCACGGTGGGTCTGCGCGTGCCGAACGCCGATCCCGAAAACCGGCGCGTAGAGAATCGAATTCCCGGCGCCGACGTGAATCCATATCTCGCCATTGCGACGTCGTTAGCGTGCGGCTACATGGGCATGGTCGAAGGGCTGACGCCGACCGACGCAACGCCCGGCAGCGCATACAACTCGGAGCAGGGATTTGCGCGCGACCTGTTCGCCGCGCTCGATCTGATGGAGGCATGCACGCCGCTGCACGACATCCTCGGACACGGGTTCGTCGAGCTGTACTGCGCGATCAAGCGCGTCGAGCACGAAACGTACTTCCAGGTGATCAGTCCGTGGGAACGGGAGCATCTGCTCCTGAACGTTTGAGCAAAGGTGCCGCGATGAAAGAACGCTCATTCGAAGAATGGCAACGCGCGGACGCCGCGCACTACCTGCACCCGTTCACCGACAGCAAGGCACTCGCCGCGAAAGGCACGCGCGTCATTACGCGCGGCGAAGGCGTCTACATCTACGATGCGAACGGCCACAAGATGCTCGACGGCATGTCGGGGCTGTGGTGCGTCAACGTCGGCTACGGCAGGAAGGAGCTGATCGAGGCGGCCACGCGGCAGATGACCGAGTTGCCGTTCTACAACAGCTTCTTCCAGTGTGCGCATCCGCCGGCGATCCGGTTGGCCGAGCTGCTGTCGGAAGTGACGCCGCCACACATGAATCACGTGTTCTTCACGAATTCCGGCTCCGAAGCGAACGACACCGTGATTCGCATGGTGCGCCACTACTGGGCGAGCGTCGGGCAACCGAATCGGACCGTCATCATCAGCCGCGAAAATGCCTATCACGGCAGCACGATGGGCGGCGGCAGCCTCGGCGGCATGGCGTACATCCACAAACAGGGCGGCTTGCCGATTCCCGGCATCGAACACATTCCGCAGCCGTACTACTTCGACTACCAGGGCAATCTGTCCGCCGAAGAGTTCGGCATCGAACGCGCGCGCGATCTCGAGCGTCGCATCGAATCCGTGGGCGCCGACCGAATCGCCGCGTTCATCGGCGAACCGATTCAAGGCGCCGGCGGCGTGATCATGCCGCCCTCCAGCTACTGGCCCGAAGTCCGCCGCATCTGCGAGAAGTACGGAATTCTGCTGGTGGTCGACGAAGTGATCACCGGTTTCGGCCGCACCGGGCGCTGGTTCGCGTCGCAGTACTACGATCTGCAACCGGACCTGCTGGTGATGGCGAAAGGCATGTCGTCAGGCTACTTGCCGATCGGCGGCGTCATGGTCGGCGACCGCGTTGCGAACGTCATTCGAGACGCCGGTGACTTCAATCACGGCTTTACGTACTCGGGGCATCCGACCTGCGCTGCGGTCGCTGCGCGCAACATCGAGCTGCTGCGCGACGAACACATCGTCGAACACGTGCGCGACGTTGCGGCGCCGTATCTGGCGAAGCGCTGGGCCGAACTCGCCGAGCACCCGCTCGTCGGCGAAGCGCGCACGCTCGGATTGCTCGGCGCGATCGAACTCGTTGCAGACAAGCGGACGAAGGCGCGCATCCAGCCCAAGGGTCGGGTCGGCGAAATGTGCCGGGATCTCGCGGTGAAGAACGGCGTGGTGATGCGGCACGTCAACGAGTCGATGATCATCGCACCGCCGTTGGTCATCACGACGGCGCAGATCGACGAGCTGGTCGACAAGGCCCGCAAGTCGCTCGACGACACGTCGAACGCGCTCAAAGCGTAAGGTTCGTACTCAGCCGGGTTCGGATTCGTCGCCCGATTGGCGCCGGATCAATCCTCTGAAGGCTTGCCGCGGTGTGCCGCCTTCGTGCACGACGCGGTACACCTCGCGCGCGATCGGCATCTCGACGCCGTGCGCTCGGCCAGCGCGATGACGGCCGGCACGCTCTTCACGCCCTCGGCCACCATGTGCATCTTCGGCGACGATTTCGTCGAGGCGCAGACCTTTACCGAGCTGCTCGCCGACGAAACGATTGCGGCTGTGCGCGCTCGTGCAGGTCGCGACGAGATCGCCCATGCCGGCGAGCCCGGCAAACGTTTCGGGCTGGCCGCCGATCGCGGCGCCGAGCCGCGTGAGTTCGGCCAGGCCGCGCGTGATGACGGCGGCGCGCGGTGTTGTCGCCGGCGCCGAGCCCGTCGCCCATGCCCGCGGCGATCGCGATCGACGTTCTTGAGTACGCCGCCGAGCTCGCAGCCGATGACGTCGGTGTTCGTGTAGACGCGGAACAAGCCGGACCGGAACAGCTCTTCAGACGCCGCACGATGGTGTCGTCGTCCATCGCGAGCACGCTCGCCGCCGCGTCGCCCGCCATGATCTCTCGCGCCAGATTCGGCCCGGTCAGTACCGCGGGCGGATGCCCGGGGAGCACTTCCGCGATGATCTGCGTCATGCGCGACTTGCGTGCCCGCTTCGAGCCCCTTTGCGAGGCTGATCACCGGCACCCACGGGCGGATGTAGCGTGCGACGTCCGTGGCGGTCGCGCGAAACGTCTGCGACGGCACCCCCATGACGATCACGTCGGCTTCGCGCACGGCCTCGGCGAGATCGGCAGTGGCGGTCAGCCGCGCCGACAGGCGCGCATCGGGAAGATAGCGTTGGTTCGTGTGCTGTTCGTTGATCTCACCGACCGTGGCGGCGTCGCGCGCCCACAAAACCGTCGGCGTATTGCGCGACACCATGGAGGCGATCGTCGTGCCCCAGGAGCCGCCCCCCATCACCGCAACGCGTAGCTGCATCGTCGTCCCCGCGATCGAGTCGCTCGTTGCGAGCGATACTACGCGCGCGCGACGGTTGCGTCAGTGAGCGCCCGCGGCGTCATTGAGTTGCGCGCGGCTCAGGTCGTCGACGCGTTTGGCCGCTTCCTCAGCGGCGCCGACGGCTTCGCGCGCTTGTGCCTTTGCGGCCTTGGCGTCTTCGTCGACACCGCGCACCGGCTCACCACAACCGGTGAGCGCGAAGGCGGCGGTCAAAACGATCGCGAGGTATCTGTTCATTTCGAAATCTCCGTACGTTGCGAAATCGTAGCATCGCGTTTGGATCTAGAATTGAACGTAGGCGGCAGTCGTGGTGATCGGGCGCCACCGGATGAAGTGTGATCCGGATCGCAGATCGGGCCGAATGCGATGAGACTTGCCTAACCGAATTCGCAAGGCGGATCAGCGAGGATTGTGCCGGCGTCCGCCCGACGGCGCGCCCGCGGGGAGCATTGACCGCTCGCCCGCAACACGAAGCAAATGGATTGCGATGCAGATGTGCCACACCACCCGCTCTTCCGCCTCCGCGCGTTGCGAGGGTGTTTTGCGTGACGGGTCGGTCCGCTTCATGAAGGGGGAGAAGCGTTGACGCTCTCGATTGCGCAACTGGCCGTGGTGCTGATCCTCGGCGTCTCGAGTTTCCTCAGCGGATGGATGCTGCGCCGGATTCAGGCGAAGAGTCGGGAAGCGCAGCTGCAGAAGCACCTCACCGACGCGAATACGTCGATTCCGTCGCTCGAAACGAACCTGCGCAACCGCGACCAGCGCATCGCGTCGCTGTTTGCCGAGCTCACCGAGTGGAAGGCCAGGACGCCGTCGCTGGAAGCCGCGGCAAAACGCAGCGAAGTGGAAGTGTTGGCGAAAGAGCGGGAATTGCGCACCGCCCGCGTTGAGATCGATGCGCTGAAAGCAACGTTGGCGGCGGCACTGGACCCCGCGAAGCTCGCGGAACTCGAGACCGCCCGCGTTTCGCTTCGCGAGGCGCAGGCGCGCTGCGTCGAGTTGACAGCCGCGGTCGCCGATCGCGACGCGCGGCTCGCGTCGGCGGCAGCGCCGATCCCCTCTTTCATTGCACTGCCGGTCGCGCCCGCGACGGAATCGGAAGCGGAGTTGAACGCGCGCGTCGAGATGCTCGAATCGAACATCGCGGCGCGCGATGCGCAGATTGCCGAACGTGACGGCGACATCGCGGGGCTGCAGGCGCGTCTCGATGGCGAACTCGCATCGGTTCGAGCAGAACTCGAGAATCGCGCCGCAGACATCGAGCGCGAACGAGCCGAAAGCGCGAAGTGGCAGGCGCGTGTTCCGAAGCTCGTCGCCACGATCAAGGCGCGCGATACCACGCTCGCGGAACTCGAAACGACCATTGCGCAACGCGAAGCGACGATTGCCGAGCGCGATGCAGCGTTGTGGCCGCGCGCGTTGATCGAGCGCGACGCTGCGCTCGCAGGTCGAGATGCGCTCGTTGCCGAACGCGATGCCGCGCTGGCAGCGCGCGATGCCGAACTGACCGAGCGAGCGACGCAGCTGCAGCAGGTGGACGCGCGCGCAGCGGACTTGTCGGCGCAAGTCGCGACGATGACGCAGCAGCTCGAAGCGGCTGCCGCACACCACGCGGCGAAGCTCGCGACGGCTTTGCGCCTCGGCCGCGAGGAACTCGACGCGCATCAGGCGAGCCTCGAACAGCTGCACGCGGATCGCGACGCGCAGGCCACGCGCGCTCAAGCGCTCGAAGGCGAACTGGCGGCGTTGCACGCGCAGCTGCGTGAGAAGGCACAAGCCGCAGAAGAGGACGCGCGACGCTACGCGGCCACGGAAGCGGAGCTTCGCGCGCGCGGCAACGAATTCGAGCAGACGATCGCGCGACTGCAGCAGCTGTCGCAGGAACAACAGTCGGCGCACGAGCATCAGATGAAGCGCGCGGGCGAACAGCACGCGCAATTGCAGAAACAGGTCGCGCTCGCGAACGAGCAGCGCGGGCAACTCGATCACCGTCTCGCGGAAGCCGGCGAAAAAACGCTGGCGCTCGAGAAACGGCTCGCCGACGCGAACGCGCACGTCGCTCAGCTCGAGCAGCGGATGGGCGTGGAACGGCAGCGCCACGCTGCCGTCGCAGCGAACCTGACGAAACTCGAAACCGTGCGCACCGAGCTGCAGGCGCAGCTGGCAACCGCGCGTCAGACTCACGGCGAGTTCGAACGGCAGATCGCGACGCTGAACGGCGAACTCGAAGCGAACGAGCAACGCATGCAGGAAGCGCAACGCGAGGAGAAAGAGCGCGTTGCGCAAGACACGGAGGAGCAGACGATCGAGCTCGTCGAGCTACGCGACGAAGTGCGCACGCTTCACACGCGAATCGCCCCGCTCGAATCGTTGTTGAAGCAGCGCGACAGCGCACTGTACGAGCGCGGCGAGCGGATCGAGACCATGACCTCGCAGATTCAGGCGCTCGTCACGCAGACCGAATCGCTGCAGGCGACGCTGCGGCAGCGCGGCGAGAAAATCGCATCACTCGAGCGCAAGTTCTCGGACCAACCGCCACCGCCGCCGGCCGCGACGTCGGAGTCGGCCGATCGCCGCGGCGACCATCTCGAGCAGCGGCTCGTCGCGCAGATCGAGCGCAACCGCGAGCTTGCGAAGATCGTCGAGGAGCGCGAGCGCGATCTCGCCGCCGCCGCGAAGTCGAACGAATTGAACGGCAAGTCGATGCTGGTTCTGAAACAGCAACTCGACGATGCGCGACAGACGGAAGAGCGGTTGGCGGCGCAACTGCGCGAGCTGAAATCGGCATCGCAGCGTGCGCCGGAGCCGGAAAGCGCGACCGCTGCGCGACCGCCAGATGTCGAAGCCGAACGGACTGTTCGAGCTGCCGCCGGAACACGTCGACGAACTGCAGCAGATACGCGGCATCGGCGATGGTTTCGAGCGTGGGCTGAACAAGCTCGGTATTTATCAGTTCAGCCAGTTGGCTGGGCTGTCGGCGTCCGAAACCGTCTGGATCGAAGCGAACCTTCCTACCTTCCACGGCCGCATCGAACGCGACGATTGGCCGGGACAAGCCGCGGCGCTGATGGCCGCTTCAGAACACGCCGAATGGTCGCTGCGGGCGCGGAGCGCGCCGAGCATGTCGCCGCGAATCAACTGAAGGACTCGCGTAGACTCGTTCGATCGATGACCTGGATGACTCGTGAGTACGTGCGTTCGACGCCTTGGATTGATCGGTGACGTTCATGCCGAACACCGGCGATTGGATGCCGCGCTCGCACATCTGATCGGCGAAGGCGTCGATCTGATCTGCTGCACCGGCGATGTCGTCGATGGAACCGGCGATCCCGACGCGTGTTGTGTCCTGCTGGCCGCGGCGAACGTGGTCACCGTTGCGGGGAACCACGATCGTTGGCTGCTCGCGAATCGAATGCGCGACGTACCGTTCGCTCATCGGCTGTCCGAGCTCGCACCGTTCAGCCGCGACTACCTGCAATCGCTTCAGTCGACGCGCACCATCGAGACGGTGCTCGGTTCGGCGCTCCTCTGTCACGGCGTTGGCGAGAACGACATGCGCAAAGTCTGGCCGGGAACGGTGCGCATGCCGATCGAGCGCAGCCCCGAACTCGATTCGCTGATCGAACGCGACGACACGCGTTTCGTGCTCAACGGCCACCTGCACTATCGAGTGATCGTGAACTTCGAACGACTGACGTTGCTGAACGCCGGTACGTTGAAAGGCGACCATCGGCCCGGTGTGTCGATTCTCGATTTCGATGCCGAGACGGCCAGTGCTTACGAGTTCACGGCCGATCTCGCGCTGGTGCGCGTCGCGGAGCAGCCGATGCGCGACGCAACGCGCCGCATCTGGCGCGATACCCAGGAGTTCGACAGCGCGTGGACGCCGGTTGCGCTCTACGCGGCGTGACCAGGGACGTTAGTAGGCGACGCCTGCTTCGTCGAACAGCGCCCGCAGTGCGTCGAGCTTCCCGCCGTAACGCTTCCAGCGATCGACCGAGTGGGTATAGATCGGACTGCGCACCTGCACTGAACTCGCGGTCGCCACCGGCGCGGTGTTGGTGTGGAAGTTCAGACAGGCGTCGTTCCATGGAAGACCGCAGAATTCGACCAGACGGCGCGACTCGCGCTCCTGGTTCGTCACCAGCGACTCGTACTGAACTTCGATGAAGCGCGTCTCCGGCAGAGTGCGGCGCCAGGTGGCCATGAGCGCATCGAACTGGATGTAGTAGCGCCCGGTGTCGAGCGGATCGAACGCGTAGTCGTAGTACGAGAAGCGCGTTGCGAAGAGCTGCCGGAAGTTGCTGAGGCACGCGTCCATCGGATTGCGTCTCAGGCAGATGATCCGCGCGTTCGGCAGCGCGGCGTGAATCAGCGCGGCGTAGAAGAAGTTCAGCGGCATCTTGTCGACGAAGCGGCGCGTGCGACCGGTATGCGGACGCGTGCTGTCGACGTAGCGCGCGCCGAGCGATGCGAAATCGAGGCTTGCGCCGGCGGCAAGCGTGTCGGCGTCGAGAACTCTGGCCGATACCGTTCCGGTCATGCGTTTGACGATCAGCGCGAAGTCGGTGAGTTCTCCGGCCGATGTCACATCGGGATGTGTCGACAGGATCCGGTCCACTAGCGTGGTGCCGGTGCGCGGCATCCCGATGACGAAGATGGGTTCGTCCGACGCATCACCTCGTGGCGCGGGAGGAATCGACCGCGTCGTACCCGCCGCAGCGGCGAACACGCGCGCGTCGCCCGCGCCGTCGTACTTCACTTCGGCGCGCTTCGCGGCCGTGGCACGCTCGAGCCACTCGAACGAGCGCGCGTATTCGCCAAGATCTTCCAGTTCCTTCGCGAGCGCATGGCCGATGTTCAGCGCGGCATCGGCGTCATTCCCCAAACGCGCAAACAGCGCTTCGAGTTCGCCGATGTGATTGCGGTCGCGCGTTGCGCGTTTCAGCTGTACGAGCGACGAGTACGCGCGGTGTAGATGCGGATCCAGCGCGAGTGCGCGTTGGTACGCGACTTCCGCGCCGTCGAAGTCGCCGCTGAACTGCCGTGCCGCGCCGAGGTTGAAGAAGTAACTCGGGTTGCGTGCATCGAGCGCCACCGCGCGCTCGAACAGCGGTATCGCGTCCGCATGATCTCCCGTGCGGCTGAACACCACGCCGAGCGTATCCAGCGTGTGTGCGTCGCGCGGGTCGAGCTCGACGCCGGAACGAGCGGCGGCGCGCGCCTCACCGCGCCGGTTCAGCGCGACGAAACAGCGCGCGAGGTGGGCGTGATACTGCGGTTCGCGGCGGTCGAGCCGGATCGCGCGACCGAGCACGTCGACCGCCTTTGCAAAGTTGTCGTGGTCGGCCGCGATCAGTGCGAGCACGAAGAATGCGCCGGCGTGATTCGGATCCTTTTCGAGGATCTGCATGCACCATTGATGTGCGCGCTGATACGATCTGCCCGCCAACGCGCGTTCGGCCTCCTGGTACCAGGCGGCGAGTTCGCTTGGAGACGGCGTCGTTTCGGGCATGCCGGCCATGGTAGCCAGATCCGATCGAGTCGGCGTTGGTTTTGCATGGGGAAGTTGGATCGTCCAATCGGGCATGGGGAGTTCGATTACATGAAGGACCGCGAATTATTTCGCCGGAAACCGCTTGCGGCCGCGATCAGCGCACTAACCGTACCGCTATGGGGCGTCTGGGCACCTCCGGCGTTCGCCGCCGAAGAGGCGATCGAAGAGATCGTGGTTACCGCCACGCGCCGTTCCGAAAGCGTGCAGGAAGTGCCGATCAACATCTCCGCCGTGACCGGATCCGAAATCGAGCAACAGGGACTCACGAATCTGGCGGAGCTGGCAGCGTGGGTGCCGGGTCTGCACGTCGTCGATCAAGGTGCGCGCGGCACCGGTCGGATCGTCGCGCGCGGTCTCAACGCCGACCCGTTGGCCAGCGCCGAATCGCTCAGCAACGATGGCGGTGGGATGGTGGCGACGTACCTCGGCGACATTCCGATCTACATCGATCTGCAGCTGAACGACATCGAGCGGGTCGAAGCGCTGCTGGGTCCGCAGGGCACGCTTTACGGTGCCGGCACGATGGCCGGCGCGATCCGGTATATCCCTAAACGACCAGAGTTCGATACCACCGAACTCAAGATCCGCGGCAGCACGTACGGTTACTCCGATGAGTCGTCGCTCGGCGGCGATGGCGGCGCCACGGTCAACCTGCCGATCAGCGACACGCTCGCGTTCCGCGGAAGCTACGACTATCGCAGCGATCCGGGCTTCATCGACTACGTCACCCTCGTTCGCGACGTCGGCGTGTCGAACCCCGATCCGGATTTCTCCGATCCGGCGGACGTGGCTGCAAACCTGAAGCAGCACAAAGGCGCGAACGACGTTCAGACGCGTTCCGGCCGCGCAGCGTTGCGATGGGCGCCAACCGATGCGGTCGACGCGACGCTCTCTTACTACGTGCAGCTGCAGGACTCCGGCGGCCGCAACGTCAGTTCGCACGACGCGCTAGGTATCGGCAAATACGAGGCCGGGATGCGCGTGATGGAACCGAATGCGCGCGACAACGGGCTGATCGCGTTGGAGGTCACCACCGATCTCGGCTTCGCCGATCTGACCTCCGCGACGGGTTATGCGAAATACCGCGAACACGGTCATCGCGACCAGACCGACCTGCTGATCACGCTCGGGTACAGCTACGAGGCGTTCCCGTCGTTCACCGCGTTCACGCACGAGAAGCAGGAAGACGACACGTTCACCCAGGAGCTTCGCCTCGTGTCGAACTCGACCGGGCCGCTCAGCTGGATCGTTGGCGCCTTCTACAAGAATCTCGACTCCGACGGGTACAGCAAGGAATTCACGCCGGGCTTCGATCAGTTCGCCGTAGACAATCTCGGCGGCGTGCAGTTGCGCCCCGACAGCCTCGAGTACATTTCGAAGCTGAAGGAGAATCTGAAGGAGTACGCGGGCTTCGGCGAAGTGGCGTACCAGATCACCGACGCGTGGCAGGTGACATTGGGTGCGCGCTGGTACAAATACGAGTTCGACACACGTCTCGCGGTCGACTTTCCGTTGGCCAACACCGTCTATAACGGCGATCCGCAAGACCAGATCATTCTCGATTACGAGCCGGCAGATCAGAGCGACAACGGCGTGTTGTACAAATTCAACACGTCGTACCAGATCACCGACGACGTCATGACCTACATGACGATCAGCGAGGGTTATCGCATCGGCAACACCAACGGCCTCGCACTGTGCGAGCCGCAGACGACGCAGAACGTGTGCGCACAGCCGGACGAACTCGAGTACAAGTCCGACAAGACGGTGAACTACGAGATCGGTGCACACACGTCGTGGCTCGACGGTCGGCTGACCGTCAACGGCGACATCTTCTACATCGACTGGCAGGATCCGCAGGTGTCGTCGGCCACGCTGGTCGGCGCGCAACCGATCCTCAAGAACGCCGACAGCGCGCGCTCTGAGGGACTCGAAGTGGCGGTGAACTGGCGGGCGACCGAGCGGTTGACGACGCGGGCGTCGTACTCCTATGCCAACGCCGAACTGACCAACGACGTCTCGCGATTGATCACGACTATCGTTCCGCCGTCGCCTCCGGGCTTCACGCTCGACACGATCGAGGGCCAATCGGGAGACCGGCTGCCGGGCGCGCCGGAACACCAGGGCACTCTGTTTCTCGCGTACGAGTGGCCGGTGATGGACGGCTATCTGCTCGAGCTCGACTACGGGGTCACCGCGATCAGCAACGTGCTGACGCGCACCGGCAACCGGGGGTTCGGCGAGCATCTGAGCGGCTACGCAATTCAGGACGCGGCGGCTGTGCTGTATCGCGATCAGTGGTCGGTGACGCTGTTCGCGAAGAACCTGTTCGATGCCTACGCCGAAACGAGTGCGTCGCAAACCCGCGCCTATGTCCAGACGGCGGCGGACATCGACGGCGACCCGGTCTTCGTCCGTTCATACCGGCACGACGTGCTGCCGCCGCGCATGGTCGGCGTGCGATTTACCTGGGAAATGGCGCACTAATCGCAGACGGGAAGGCGGTTCGGGCACTGAAACGGGCGTTTCCGGCCCGAACCCCGATATACTGTTGCATCATTCCATCGACGAGAACCTCAATGGCGATCAAGCCGAAGACCCCGTCTTCCCCGGAAGCACGTAAGCAGATCGAAAAGGACGTCGCCGCGTTCCTGAAATCCGGAAAGAAAATTCAGCGAATCCCGTCCGGCGTCAGCGGCCAGGACGGCCTCGGCAACCGCAAGCAGCTGGTTTTGGGCCCGAGCTCCAAAGCGAAGAAATAGCCGCCGCACCGGCCTCGGATGAGCGGGATCAAGGACTACGACCGATACGACGCGCTGGAACTGGCGCGCTTGATCCGATCGCGCGAACTCGCGGCGGTCGAGGTGCTCGATGAGGCCATTGCCCGAGCGGAGGCCGTCAATCCGCGGTTGAACGCGATCGTCGCGAAGTCGTACGAAGAAGCGCGCGCGCGGGCCCGAAATCCACTGCCGGATACCGCACTCGCCGGCGTTCCGTTTCTTATCAAGGACATCACGTCCCAGAAGGTATCTGCGATGTTCGTCCGGCAGTCGGCTGTTCGCCGATTACGTGCCGGACCACGATTCCGAACTGGTGTCCCGTTACCGCGCGGCAGGTCTGCTGCTGTTCGGTCGCACCAGCACGCCGGAGTTCGGGTTGAACGTCACCACCGAATCGGTGCTGCTCTGGCGTATGCCGCAACCCGTGGGGACCTCGCAGAAGACCACCGGCGGCTCGAGCGGCGGCGCCGGCGCGGCTGTTGCGGCCGGCGTGACTCCGGCGGCGCCCGACCGACAGCGGCGGTTCGATCCGCATTCCGGCCTCGTGTTGCGGACTGGTCGGGCTCAAACCGACCCGCGCGCGAACGCCGATGGGACCCGACCGTCGGCGAAGGTTGGGGCGGCATGTCGATCGGGCACGTGGTCTCGCGCACGGTCCGCGACAGCGCAGCATTTCTTGACGCGACCCACGGCCCTGCGACCGGCGATCCATATCATGCGCCGGCGTTCAACGGTTCATTCCTCGCGCAGTGCGCAACCGCGCCGCGCCGCTTGCGGATCGCGTTCGACACCACTCCGCTCACCGGCGTTCCGACCCATCCGGACTGCGTCGAGGCGGTGCGACGGGCGGCTGCGTTGTGCGAATCGTTGGGACACAGCGTCGAGGAGGCGTCGCCGCAGTTCGACCGGCTGACGTTCCGGATGGCGACCGGCGTGGTCGTTTCGGCAAACGTCGCGAACTCGGTCGACGCGAGGCTCGCGGTGCTCGGGCGCAAACTGACGAGCGACGACGTCGAAGCAAACACGCGCGCCACGGTCGAGTACGGTCGCAGCATCGCGGCGCCTCGGTATGCGGCGGCGATGCAGACCATCCATCAGACCGGACGCGCGGTGGCGCGCTTCCATCAGACCTACGACGTGATGCTGACGCCGACGCTCGTTGCGCCGCCGGTGCAGATCGGTTGGCTCGATACGATGAATCTCGACGTCAACACCTTCGGCGACCGGTTTTCGCGGTTCTGGGGTTTCACGAATCTGCAGAACGCGACGGGGCAGCCGGCCATCTCGTTACCGCTGCACTGGAACGCGGAAGGGTTGCCGGTCGGCGTGCAGTTTGCGGGCGCGTTCGGCGAGGACCTGCTGCTGTTGCAACTCGCAGCGCAACTGGAAAAGGCGCAACCCTGGTTCGACAAGCGGCCCCGTGCCTGACGGCCGTGCTGTAGGGCGCGTCAGACCAGTCGTTCGATCATCACGTCGATCAATCCCGCCGCCACCCACGTCAGCGGCGGAATCACCAGATAGAACACGAGCCGCGTCGCGACACCCGCGTTGAACGGCCATTCGCTGACCTGCGCGATTTCGCGACGGTAGATCAACAGCTCGTTCAGCGGTGCAAAGCGCATCGCCGGGTCGGCGACCGGCGGCATCGAACGAAGCTGTTCGTTGACCCGCTTCAGTTCGTCCGACTTCGCCGCTGCCAGCGCGCGATGGATCGGCCAGATCGGCAGTGCGAACAGCAAGAACATCGGAGTAGCGGTGGCGAGCAGGCCGGGGATCATCGCGACTGCATTGCTGCCCGGCGCAACCCACAACACTGGAAAGGCCGCTTGCGCGCCGATCAGCGCCAGCGTCGACGCAACCGCCACTCGGGCGAACGCCGTCAGCCGGCTGGGATCGATCAGGTTGATCGTCGCGTGCGCCGACAGGCGATTGAACAGTCGCGCGTTGTCGAGCAGCGCGGCGACCACGAACATCATCACGATCCACACGAGCTCGGCGCCGAGCACCAGCGCGGTAGCAGGCATGTTCGAAACCAGCCGCTGTAGCAGAATCGCCGGTGATCCGGCGAGCAGAATGTTGTGCGCAATGCCGGCGACGGCGCCGATTGCAAGCATCGACCATGTCCACAGAGGGGATTTGTGCGCGATGCGGTCTCGCCAGCCGTCGATCTGATCGCGCTCGGAGTTCAGTTCCGGTTCGAGTTCGCGGAACGCAGCCAGCGTGTGCTCGGTAATCAGGTGATACACCGGGACGATGTACGCGATGATGATGCTGAAGAAGAGCGCCGCCGCCTGGCCCGCTTCGTCGGATTCGACGAATACGCGCGCCGAGCGGAAAGCACCGTACAACAACACGAACGACACGAGCGCGGTTAGCCAACGGCCGAACCTGATGTCGGGTACCAGAGCGAGAAGCCACACCTTCCAGCCGCGACGCGAGGCCACGCAGTAGTCCATGAAGAATGGGTTCGCGCACTACACTGGGCCATCGGTTGCGCGGGGTCAAACGACAGACCGTTGAGTTGAGTCGCGGCTTGTATTATAACGCGCGTTACACAAAACGGAGGCCGCATGAAGCTCGACGTCTTCTCCGAGATTCAAAAGCGCGATTGCGATGCCAACGGCGGCTTCGCCAGGTTGTTCGACGAATCGATCGAACAGGCGCGCGTGGCCGACGAGGCCGGGTTCGATTGTTGGTGGGAGGTGGAGCATCACTGTACGCCGGACTTCAGCTACAGCTCGTGCCCGGAACTGATACTCGAAGCCATCGCGCTGAACACGAAGCGGCTGCGGATCGGGCACGCCGGCGTACTGGTGCCGTTCGAGATCAACCATCCGTTGCGGGCAGCCGAGCGCGCCGCGATGCTCGACCACATCAGCGGCGGCAGGCTGGAAGTGGGGCTCGCGAAGTCCGGCGGTAAAGAGTGGGAGACGTTCGGCATCTCCGAGAAGCAGGCCGCGGAAGACCTCGTCGAAGCGACGCAGATGCTGCCGCGCGCGTGGTGCGACAGCGCGTTTTCGTGGCAAAGCCCGCGTTGGAAAGTGGCTGAGAGAACGGTGCTGCCGAAACCGGTGCAGCAACCGCATCCACCGCTGTGGCATACGTGCTCGAGTCCGCCGTCGTTCGAGCGCGCCGGTCAGCTCGGCGTCGGCGTGCTCGGCACCACGCTGTTCGCGCCGGTCGATGCACTCGACGGAATGATCAAAGGCTATCGCAAGGCGATCGCGCAGCTCGGCAAGCCGGCGGGGCGGTTCATCAACGACAGCGTCGGCATATTCACGTTCGTGCACGTTGCGGACTCGATGCGTGCGGCGATCGCGAGCGGCGCACCGCGCTCGGCCTTGTGGTATGTCAGTTCGGCGCCGCGCGTCTTCAACGTGCCGCGCGACATCTTCTATACGAACATTCGCGGCAGCACCGACCCGCGCTCGCGGCCGGCGTCGAACGCGCCATTGGCAGCGGCGGAAAAACCCGATCCGAACTCGGTCGACGATCCGAATCCGGTCGTGGCGCTGTTGAAGCGCGAATTCGCCGGCGAAGAAATATCGAACGAAGAGATCTTCGAGGTGATCGGCAAACTCGATTCGGTGATCATCGGCGACGTCGCTACGTGCAGGAAGAAGATGGAACGTTTCCGCGATATCGGCGTAGACCGCCTGATGTGTCTCGTGCAGATGGGCGAAGTGCCTCACGCACAAGTGCTTTCGACCTTACGCTGCATCGGGCGGGACCTGATCCCGTACTTCGCCTGACGAGTCGGCCGTGCCGAAGGTAGTCGACCACGACGCGCGCCGCCGCGACTTCATCAAGGCTGCATACGAGACCATCACCGAAAACGGTCTGGCGAATACCACCGTGCGCGCGGTTGCGCGCAAGGCCGGTTACACCACCGGCGCGCTGGTGCATTACTTCGGTGACAAGAACGAGCTGATCCGTCTCGCGCTCGACTACTCCGGGGAAGTGGTGCGCGACCGGATGGTGGCGGCGCATCAGCGGCAACGCGGCCGTAAAGCGTTGCGGGAGATCATTGTCGAAGCGCTGCCGCGCGACAAAGAACGCGCGGCCAACTGGCGCGTGTGGCTTGCGCTCTGGTACCACTCGGAAGACAACGCGGAGATGCGCAAGGAAGAGAAGCGCCGTTACCGCGAGTGGACCGGCAGACTCGGACGCGCGCTCAAAGAGTCGGTAAGCGACGGTGAAATCGCGAAGTCGACCGACGTACGTATGGAAGTGCAGGCGCTCGTTGCGTTCATCGACGGTCTCGGCGTTCAACATCTGATGTCGTCGCGCGGCATGTCTGCGAAACGTCTGACGACGCTGCTGGATCGCTACCTCGATAGGCTGTATGCGACGAAGCGGTGAGCGCTTGACGAGCCGAATGTCGAAGTAATATAACGCACGTTATATTTTGTTCGCGCGCTCAGGGGTTCGGGGTTTCTTGGGGTTGTCTTTCGGGGGATAGTTCGATGTCGAATGCACGTAGCCGCTTGTACGGCGTTGCGCTCCTGTCTGTTGTCTGTACCGGATTGTCTTCGACACCGTCGTTCGCCGCCGAAGGCGAGGCCATCGAAGAGATCATCGTCACCGCGGAAAAACGCGAGACGTCGGCGCAGGAAACGCCCATCGCGTTGACCGCATACGATGCCGCGCAGTTGCAACTACGCGGCATCAACGACATCACGGACCTGCAGTGGTCTGTCCCGAGCCTGGTGATCAGCCCGAACTCGCAGTCGCCGGTGACGTACGCATATATCCGCGGCATCGGATCGGACCAGTTGGTTGCCGGCTTCGATCCCAGGCGTGTCGTATCACCTCGACGGCGTTTACGTCGGGCAGCCGTCGTCGATGCCCGGCGACATGTGGGACATGCAACGCGTCGAAGTGCTGCGAGGACCGCAAGGCACGTTGTACGGCCGCAACACGACGGGCGGATCCATCAACGTGATCACGGCCGATCCGACGCAGGACTTCGAAATGTTCGGCGACGTCACCGCTGGCGACTACGACGACGTGCGCGAACGCTTTGTCGTCAGCGGCGCGCTTGCGGACGACATCTCGGCACGGCTGGCCGTCGTCAACGAAAGCAACGACGGTTATCAGGACAACAAGATCGGCCACAACGGCGACGTCACCGACTACACGTCGGTGCGGGCCAAGGTGCGCTTCGATCTCAGCGAGAACGCGAACCTCGTGTTGACGGCGCAGAACTTCCAGAACAGCGGCAATCAGAGCCAGCGGCGTCGTGAGCCGTTTGCTCCGGCGGTCTTTCCGCTGCCGCCGCCGGTGGGGCCGGTGACTGTCGATATCTTCACCGGCGCCGTGCCGAACCCGAAAAACGTGCGCGAGGTCGCCAAGGACTATCGCGAGTATCTGAACCTCGACAACGACTTTCTAGGGGCGCGCCTCACCTGGGACTTCGACGCTGGGTTTCTCGGCCCGGTCACGCTCGTGTCGAACACCGGTTACATCACCAACGACTGGTTCCAGTCGGCGGACATCGACCAGTCCAGCAATCCCGTTCAGTTCCAGCGCTGGACGATGAACACGAATCAGATCACGCAGGAAATCCGGCTGGTATCGGCGGGTAAAGGGCCCTGGGAGTGGATCGTCGGCGGTTTCTATTTCAACGAGAACCTGTCGAGCGATTACTTCTTCCAGGACAGCACGCCGCTCTTCGGCTTCGAGTTCTTCAACGGCGGCAAGCTGAAGACGACGTCGTCTGCGGTGTTCGGCCAGATCGGTTACGACATGCGCGAGAACGGTCTGCCGTTCAAGGTGGTCGTCGGCGGTCGATATACCAGCGACGAGAAAGAGATCAACGAGTACCAGAGGATTGCCGCATTCGGGGTGAACCTGGCGCGCACGGACCAGCAGCAATGGGACGAAGGCACCGGCAAGGTGGAGTTCGACTGGTTCATCAGCGACGACGTGTTCAGCTACCTGAACCTGTCGCACGGCTACAAAGGCGGCGGCTACTCCCTCGGCCAGTTCGACTCTTACGATCCGGAGAAAGTGGATTCGGCCGAGGTGGGGTTGAAGAGCCAGTTCTGGAGCAACCGCGCGCAGGTCAACGTCGCGGCGTTCTACAACGACTACAAAGACCTGCAGGTGAACTTCCTGCAGGCTATTTCATTCACCACCGACAACGCCGCCGATGCGACGATCAAAGGGGTGGAACTCGAGACGTTGCTGCTGCCGTTCGACCAGTTCACGTTCGGCCTGAATCTGACGTGGCTGAACGCGCAGTTCGACAAATATCAGTTCACGCCGGCGATCAGCCTCGACGGCGACACGCTGAACCGCGCGCCGAAATACACCGTCTCGACGTTTGCGCAATACGACTTTTCGCTCGGCGATCACGGCACGTTGACCGCACGCGCGCAGTACTACTGGCAGGACGACGTCTACTATCGCGTGCAGAACATCGACCGCCATCGCGAAGGCGCGTTCTTCACGGCCGACGCGCGTCTGATCTGGACGAGCGCCGACGATCAGTGGACGGTGGATGCGTTCGTGCAGAATCTCACCGACGAGAACAACCTGCGCAACATGACGGTGAACGACGGCCTCGCGAGCGGCACGCCCACCACGTTCGACTCCTATTACCCGCCGCGCACCTACGGCGTGCGCCTCGCGTGGAAGATGGTTGCGGAGAAATAGAGGATTCACCGATGGCCGACTGGCATATACGTTCGATCTTCCACTTCATCCTGCCGTGCACGAACGTCGAGCGATCGACCGCGTTCTATGCGCACTTCGGCTTCGAAGTGATCAAGGACAACCGCAACGTGCAGTGGCCGGACTACGTCGGCAGCAACTTCAACATGATGAAGGGCGCGCAGGGTCGCGCGGTGCAACTCGTGTTGCCGCAGGACGACGCGCTGCAGACGCGCATCGACCTGATCGAATGGGTGAGGCCGCGGTGGCAGAACTCCGAAGACGCGAAACCGCCGGCTGAACGCATCCCGCGCGTCATGGCGCTGCTGACGCACAACATCCGCGGCGCCACCGAAGCGCTGATCGCGAAGGGTCTGGTGCCGACGCAGCCGCTGCGCGATCCGGATGCGGTGATCGGCGTTCAAGGCGTGGTGTGCTTTCCGGATCCCGACGGCCACATCGTCGAGTTGATCGAGTACTTCCCCGGCCAGCTCGGCAGCAAGACGGACGGATTGCCGAAGAACCCCTGAGCAGTGGCCTGTCAGGCGCTGCAGCGTCCGCCGCCCAGCACGCAGAATTTCGCGCAGTGCGGGTGGTTCAGCTTGACCGGCGCGAGCGCGTCGGCGAGTCGCGGGCCGAGATCGAACTGAGCGTCGTACGGCAGCAACGTGCACGACACGACGGTGGGTGCCGGCGCGCCTTTGTGTCGCACCACCATTCGCGACGACGCACACATCACGTCCTCGGGACGTTTGTGCAGGATGCCCCAGCACTCGGTGGTGATTTCAGGAACGCTCGCGGTCAGGTCCATCTCGGGGAACAGCACGAGTTCGACCGGGTCGGACGCGTTCAGCGAGACGCCTTCCGCGCGGAACAGCGCGGCGAACCCGTCGCGCATCGCCGTTTCCGTATCGCCCCAGCGCAGCCGGCCGGCGACGTTCAGCGCGAAACCGTTGTCGGATAGCCACTTCAGGCCGCGCAACGTCGGCAGCCACGTATGTCGACCGCGCTCTTCTTCGTGCAGCTCGCGGCGATGGTGGTCCACCGATACGCGCAACACCAACTGCCGCCCGAATCGCGCGCGCAGCGCCAGCAATTCGTCGGCGTGTCTCGCCATCGGGCTCATCGCATTCGTCAGCACGAGCGTGCGATAGCCGCGTTCGAGGCTCGCGGTCAGCAATTCGATGATCGCCGGATTCATGAATGGCTCGCCGCCGGTGAAGCCGATTTCCTGCGTCGGCAGTTCCAGCGCCTCGACCTCGTCGAGATAGGCAACCACGTCATCGACCGCCAGATACGCAAGCCGGTCGTTGCGCGGATTCGACTCGATGTAGCAGTTCGCGCAGGTGAGGTTGCACAGCGTGCCGGTGTTGAACCACAACGTCTGCAGTGCCCGCAGCGACACCGACGCGCGGGTCTTGCCGTCGGCGGTCACGTCCGGGTCGACGAACTTGCCGGCATTGGCGGGAAACGCGTGAGTCGACATGGCATCGGGCGGCGGCACAGGGGAACGCAGCGTATCGCAACTCTCGAACGCGGCGCGAGGTCACATCGTGACCTTGACTAATAGTAAGCCTTGCTTATCATATGCACGGTCTAATTCAGGTGACTCACAGTGGCCGACGGCAATCAGGCGAACGTCAATTTCGGATTCCTCGTCTCCGACGTGAGCCGTATGTTGCGCGAGAACTTCCGGACCACTACACCGGAACTGGGGCTGACCCTCGCGCAGGCGCGCGTGCTGCTGCACCTGTCTCGCAATGAAGGTATCAGCCAGGTCGCGCTGTCGGCCATTCTCGAGATCCAACCGATCACGCTGCTGCGGCAGATCGATCGGCTGGAGAAAGCCGGTCTGATCGAGCGTCGCGCGCATCCGAGCGATCGGCGCGCGCAACAGCTCTACCTCACGCCGCGGTCGCAACCGCTGCTGAAGAAAATCTTCGACAAAGGTGCCGAGCGTCAGGACCAGGTGATGGCCGGGCTCAGCGAGCCCGAACGCCAGCAGTTGATGGCGTCGCTCGTGCGCATCAAGGCGAACCTGTCGCAGATGTCCGCTGCTTCCGACCTGGATGCCGCGCCGCGCACCCGATCCAAACCCCGTCGCATCAGGTAATTCGCGATGTCCGAAATTCGAAAGATCGGCGCCGAGGGGCGCGTTGCCCCGGTCACCGAGTTCCCGCCGCAAACGACCGTCACGCCGCCGTCCGCCGCGCCGTCGCCGGTGGTCGCCAAAAAGCAACGCGGCCGCTTCACGCGACCGTTGCTGCTGTTCGGCGTACCGCTGCTCGTCGTGTTGTTCTCGTGCTACGCGTACCTGCACGCGGGCCGCTTCGTCGACACGAACAACGCCTATGTGAAAGCGGACAAAGCGATCATTGCGGCCGAAGTCACCGGCAAGATCGTCGACGTCGCGGTGAAGGAGAACGACCACGTCGAACGCGGCCAGCTGCTGTTCCGCCTCGACGACACGCCGTACAAGTTCGCGCTCGATCGAGCCGAAGCGGCGCTCGCGCAGACCGCACAGGACATCGCCGCCACCAAGCTGCAATACCGGCAGGCGCTCGCGGAAATCGAACTGGCGCAGAACAACGTCGCCTATGCGCGCGTCACGTACGACCGGCAGGTCGGACTGGTCGAACGCAAGATCGGTTCGATCTCGGATCTCGACGACGCAAAACACGCGGTCGATACCGCGTTGAAACAACAGGAACTCGCGAGCCAGCGCGCCGCGAAGATCCTGGTCGATCTGAACGGCAAAGCTGACGTCGATGTAGAGGCGCACCCGCGCTATCAACAGGCGCAGTCCGATCGCGATCAGGCGGCGCTCGATCTCGAACGCACGAAGGTCGTCGCGCCGTTCGCAGGCGTGGCCAGCAAGAAACCCGAAATCGGCACGTACGTCGAACGCGGCAGTCCGGTGATGAGTCTCGTTTCCGACGGCGACATGTGGATCGAGGCGAACTTCAAAGAGACCGACCTCACGTACCTGCGTCCCAACCAGAGCGTCGAGGTGCACATCGACACCTACCCCGGCTTCGATTGGCAAGGCACGGTGCAGAGCGTCAGCGAAGCGACCGGCTCCGAGTTCGCGTTGTTGCCGGCGCAGAACGCCACCGGCAACTGGGTGAAGGTGGTTCAGCGCGTAGCGGTGCGAATCACGTTGCATCACGGTGCCGACGACCTGCCGCTTCGCTCCGGCATGAGCGCGACGGTGACGGTCGACACGGGTCACACCCGCAGTTTCCGGGATCTCCTGCCCGGCTAGAAACCACGGCCGCGCCGCGGCCACACATCAGTCAGTGCGATGAGTCAGATCGAATCCGGCCCGTTACGCGCCGTCATCTCCGCGACGATCATGCTCGCGACGATTCTGCAGGCGCTCGATTCGACGATCGCCGCGGTCGCGCTGCCCGACATGCAGGGGACGTTTTCCGCGACCCAGGATCAGGTGGCGTGGGTGCTGACGTCGTACATCGTCGCGGCGGCGATCATGACGCCGATGGCGGGCTATCTCGGCGATCGACTCGGCCGCAGGCAGCTGTATCTGATCTCGGTGACCGGTTTCATCCTGACGTCGATGGCATGCGGGCTCGCGACGTCGATCGAACAGATGGTGCTGTTCCGCTTCCTGCAAGGCTGCTTCGGCGCGCCGCTGGTTCCGCTCGCACAGGCGACCATGCTCGACACGTTTCCGCCGAGCCAGACCGGCGGCGCGATGGCGATGTTCGGGATGGGCGTGATGTTGGGGCCGATCCTCGGACCGAGCCTCGGCGCGTATCTCACCGAGTACTACAACTGGCGCTGGGTGTTCTTCATCAACGTGCCGCTCGGCGCGATCGCATTGATCGGTATTCAGGCGGCCATCAAGGATCCGCCGCATCGCGATCGAGAACGGCCGTTCGACCTCGGCGGATTCGCGCTGCTCAGTATCGCGATCGGCTCGATGCAGCTGATGCTCGATCGCGGCAATTCGCAGCTGTGGTTCCAGTCGATGGAGATCGTCATCGAAGGCATCGTCGCCGTCGTCTGCTTGTACATGTTCGTCGTGCACGTGCTGACGAAAGACCGGCCGTTCATCGAGCCGAAGATGTTCAAAGACCGCAACTTCACAGGCGGCATGATTTTCATGTTCGTCGCCGGCATCAAC
The DNA here is from genome assembly GCA_963787045.1 of uncultured Gammaproteobacteria bacterium. Classification (GTDB taxonomy): domain Bacteria; phylum Pseudomonadota; class Gammaproteobacteria; order Pseudomonadales; family Azotimanducaceae; genus DATJGR01. The sequence goes on from CAWBBR010000017.1 coordinate 175,170, forward strand.
ATGCTCGCGACGATGGCGTTGATGCCGCCGTTTCTGCAGCGTCTGCTCGGTTATCCGGTGCTGACCACCGGTTACGTACTGGCGCCGCGCGGACTCGGCACGATGCTGTCGATGTTCATCGTCGGCCGGCTGGTGAACAAGGTCGACGCGCGATTGCTGCTGCTGCTGGGGTTGCTGATCTCGGCCGCATCTCTGTGGGAGATGTCGGAGTTCACCACGAACGTCAGCCTCAGTCTGTTGATCTGGACCGGTGTCGTGCAAGGGATCGGCATGGGGTTTCTCTTCACGCCGGTCAGCGTGCTCGCATTTTCGACGCTGCCGCCGCAGTACCGCACCGAAGGATCCGGCATCTTCGCGTTGTCGCGGAATCTCGGCAGCAGCATCGGCGTGTCGGTGCTCACCGGCATGCTCGCGCGGTACGTGCAGGTCAATCGAGCGTGGCTGGTCGAGCACATCACGCCGTTCAGCGACGCCATGCAGAATCCGGCCATCGCGAACTACATGAATCCGAACACACCCGGCGGACTCGCGATGCTCGACGGCACCGTGGTGCGCGAAGCGATGATGCTCGGCTACGCCGACGACTTCCGCGCGATGACGCTCGTGACGCTGATCGCGATTCCGATGCTGCTGCTGTTGAAGGCGGCTCCGCGGGTTGCACCGCCACCGAGTCAGGCGGTGCACGAGTAGAGCGCGTCTGCCGTCAGGCGCACAATTGCGGCATGCGTGCGCGCGGTTTCATTCTGCAGGCGAGTTACCGGATCAACGGCGGCGTTGCCGTGGTGCATCTGTACGGGCGTCTCGAATCGGGCGAGACGTTCCTGGTGCGCGATCACCAGCAGCGGCCGCACTTCTACATCGGTGCGTCCGATTCGGCGAAGGCGCGCACGGTGATATCCAACGAACCGCTACCGACCGATCAGCGCACGTTCGGTGGCGATGCGGTGTGTCGCATCGATGCGGCCGCGCCGCCAGACGTGCCGGCGATACGCGACCGGCTGCATGCCGCCGGCATCGACACGTACGAAGGCGACGTGCGCTATGCCACGCGATTCCTGATCGACCGCGGCATCAAAGGCGGTTGTGAGATCGACGGCGATGCGATTGCAGGCTCGCCGATCGCGTGGACATTCGATGATCCGCGCCTCTCTCCCGCGGAAGTGGAGGTGCGCCCCTCTGTGCTGTCGTTCGACATCGAGACCGATGCGCAGGCGACGCGCCTGCTCGCGATCTCGCTGTACGGCTGCGGTGCCGATGAGGTGTACATCGTCGATCCGGCCGGGCGTGCGATGCCGGAGAAAGCGATCGCGTGTGCGGACGAACGCACGGCGATCGACGCGTTCTGCAAACGCGTGCTCGAACTCGATCCCGACGTACTCACCGGATGGAACGTCGTCGATTTCGATCTATCGGTGCTCGCGCGCATCGCGCAACGCGTGCGGCATCCGTTCGAACTCGGCCGCGACGCAGGCGGTTTGCGCGTGCGACCGGCGCGCGGTTATTTCGGCAGCGGCAGCGCCAGCATTCCGGGGCGGCTCGTGCTCGACGGCATCGATCTGATCCGCGGCGCGTTCGTGCGCTTCGACGACTACTCGCTCGATGCGGTGGCGCGCGAAGTGCTGGGCGAAGGCAAGGCGCTGGAAGGCGACGCGCACGATCGCGTCGGCGAGATCATGCAGCGGTACGAGGAGGATCTGCCGGGCTTCGCGCTGTATGCCCGTACCGATGCGCGGCTTGCGCTCGAGATCGGCGAGAAACTGAATCTGATCGCGCTGGCGGTGGCGCGCAGCAAACTCACCGGCATGACTCCGGATCGCGTCGCCGCCAGCATCGCGTCGTTCGACTTCCTGTATCTCGCCGAGCTCAACAAGCGCCGCATCGTTGCGCCGAGCGTGCGCAGCGACGACGCGCGCGTGTTCGCGGCGCAGGCCGGTGGCCACGTGCTCGAACCGCGGCCGGGCGTGCACGACAACGTGTGGGTGTTCGACTTCAAGAGTCTGTATCCGAGCCTGATCCGCACGTTCAACATCGATCCGCTCGCGCTCGCGACCGATGCGCCGGCCGATGCGGATCTGATCGAAACAGCCGGCGGCGCGCGCTTTCGCCGCGAACCGGCGATTCTGCCGCAACTGCTCGACGATCTGTTCCCGCGGCGCGAAGCGGCGAAGCGCAGCGGCGATGCGATTGCGTCGCACGCAATCAAGATTCTGATGAACTCGTTCTACGGCGTGCTCGGCACGCCGGCGTGCCGTTTCTACAACCCGAAGCTGGCGAACGCGATCACCGGTCAGGCAAGCACTTCCTGTTGTGGTCGAAGGATTGGTTCGAAAAAGCGGGTTACACCGTGCTCTATGGCGACACCGACAGCCTGTTCGTGCAGACCCGCACCGTCGACGCGCGACGCAGCCGAACAGGAAGGCAAAGCGCTGGCGGTGCGACTGAATCGCGACGTTCAGCAGCTACATCGTCGAGCGCTGGCGCGTGAAGAGCCGCCTCGAACTCGAGTTCGAGAAGCTGTACGTCAAACTGTTCCTGGCATCGGTGCGCCATGGTTCCGGCGGCGCGCGCAAACGTTACGCCGGCGTCATTCACGGCGCCGATCCGGCGAACGTCGAATTCGTCGGAATGGAAGTGGTGCGCCGCGACTGGACCGAACTCGCGAAACAGGTGCAGCGCGAGCTGTACGCGCGGTTGTTCAACGGACAGCCCGTCGATCAATACCTCACCGACGTCGTCGGTCAGGTGCGCCGCGGCGAACTCGATCACGCGCTCGTCTATCGCAAAGGGCTTCGCAAAGGCGTCGGCGAATACACCGCGAGTACACCGCCGCACGTTGCCGCGGCGCGCAAATCGACGGGTAAGCCGGGCCGACTGATCGAATACGTGATGACCACGGCGGGGCCGGAGCCGCTCGACAATCTGAAACACCCGCCTGACCGGATTCACTATGTCGCGAAACAGATCAAGCCGGTGGCGGAGCCGGTGCTCGGCGCGCTCGGATTGGACTTCGATCAGGTGATTGGCGACGATCGGCAGATCGGTTTGTTTTGACCGCTTGTGTTGATCAAGGAGCGACGATGAACGACGAAGGCTGGGTACTGAATCAGACCATGTTGCGGATCAAGGATCCGGAGCGCTCCGTGCCGTTCTATCGCGACGTCCTCGGCATGACGCTGCTCGACCGCTACGACTTTCCGCCGATGAAGTTCTCGCTGTACTTCATGGGTTACCCCGACGCGAGCGACGGGCCGATTCCCACGGATCCCGCGGCGCGCGCGAAATGGGTGTTCGAACGCAAGGCTTTACTCGAGTTGACCCATAACTGGGGGACCGAGACAGACGCCGGTTTCGCGTATCACCACGGCAACGCCGAACCGCGCGGCTTCGGCCACATCGGCATCACCGTGCCCGACGTCTACAAAGCGTGCGAACGCTTCGAGAGCCTCGGCGTCGAATTCGTCAAACGTCCGGACGACGGCACGATGAAAGGGCTCGCCTTCATCCGCGACCCGGACGGGTACTGGATCGAGATCCTGACGTCGAAGGGACTCTCGGGGATGATCAACCAACGGCCGCGCTGAGTCGCGCGGCCCGTCGAGTCGTTCACCCCGCCGCTTGCACGCTCGCCTGAGCCGCCTGCGCGTCCTGCATCCGCTTCAACTCTTCCCAGCCGAGATACGACGTGAAGCCGTTGTCGTCGAAGAACAGGATCGCGCCGTCGCAGATGAACAGATACTGCGTGTCTTCCAGCGCGGTGGTCGCACCGTGCAGCACGCCGTTCGGCTCGTAGACGTAGTCGCCGGTGTCGAGCGTCGCGTCGCGTACCTTAAGTTTGCCGTTCAGTATGAACGTGTGCGACGCGGCCAGATGTTTGTGCGGCGGCGCGACGTAACCCTTCTTCCAGTCGAACAGCACAGCCCAACGGCCGCTCTCGGGTCCGAGCCAGAGGATCTTCTGATACGCCATGCCGGGCGAGGTCTCCATCCACGGCATCTTGCTCGCTTTCACCAGCGTGTCGGCGAGGTTCACGTTAACGGGGGAGATGTCCTGGGTAGTGCCATTGCTGTTCTCCTGGATCACAAACGATAAATGCGCGCGGCGGTGCCGTAGAACATCGCGTCTTTCTCGGTCTCCGAGAATCCGGCGAGCGATCTTCTTCAGCGCGTTCCACAGCACCGCGATACGAGATCGAGCGCTTGTCGACCGGGAAGTTGCTCTCGAACATGCAGCGCTCCGGGCCGAAGCACTCGATCGCGTGCAGGTAGTAGCGCGCTGCGCCTGCGACCAGCTCGTCGGAGCTGGCCGGCACTCGCGCTTGTCCCAGCCGAAGCCGTTGTCCGGCATGGCGAGACCGCCGAGCTTGGCGACGACGTTCGGGCAGCTGCGCGATCTCGGCGATGTCGTTCTTCCACTCCGCGAAGATCGCTCGCGCTGATCGCGATAGCGGCCGACGCCGAGCGGCGTGCCGAAGTGATCGAGCACCGTGCGTGGTACCGGGGACGGCGCGCGCGAGTTCGGCGAATGCGCGGTTCTGGTGGTGGTAGTGCCAGGTGTCGTACGTTAGCCCGAGCGCCCAGCACTTGCACGCCGTCGCGAAAGTCCTTGCGCGCATACAAACCCGGAAGCGCCCTGCCCGCGATCATCAGCTCTTCGGGGTGCGGGTCCAGTGCGCCGGCGTGTCGAATGCCCCGAAACAGTCCATTGCCGGCGTCGTCGTGCGCGGCGAGCACCTCTTCGAGTACGGCGCCTCGCGTCAGATCGGCGTGCGCGACGATCGCGGAGATCACCGCCTTGCGTCGCCCGCCCTTCGCACTCGCCGCCGCGATCTCGGCGACGAATTCGGTTTCGCCGACGCAGCGCATGTATTCCGGACCCGTAGTGCGGTAGCTCGCGCCGCATTCGACGAACACGGTCTTCTCGACGTTGTGCCCGGAGCTGGTGTCGGCCCACAGTTCATCGAGCACGTAGTTGCCGATGTCGTCGCGGCGCCACAGGTGGTGGTGCGGATCGACGATGCGGCGCGCCGGTTCGATCGGCGCCTCGTGCACTTGATCGAGCCACTTCGCATCGATCGGTTTGATGGTCGGCATTGCACCTCCTCTCTCGTTCCACCGAACGGAGGTGAACCCTAACCCGATGGCTCGCAATGCGGAAGCGCGTCCTGCGACAGTGCTACCATCGCCGACCCACGTCGAAGGAGAGACCAATGGCCAAGTTTCACGATCTGACGATGAAATCGATCGCCGGTGAGCCGGTGAAGCTGTCGACCTACAAAGGCAAGACCTGTCTGGTGGTCAACGTTGCGAGCAAGTGCGGACTCACGCCGCAGTACGCCGGACTGCGCGAGCTGCAGGAGGCGAACGAAGACAAAGGCTTCACCGTGCTCGGTTTTCCGTGCAACCAGTTCGGCGCGCAGGAGCCCGGCACCAGCGAACAGATCCTCGAGTTCTGCGAATCGAAATACGACGTCAACTTTCCGCTGTTCGAGAAAATCGAAGTCAACGGCAGCGGCACCTGCGACCTGTACAAGCTGCTGAAGTCGCAGAAGTCGAACGACGACGGCACCAACGACATCCAATGGAACTTCACGAAGTTCCTGGTCGACGGTTCAGGTAACGTCGTTGCGCGCTTCGGCCCGCGGACCACGCCGGAAGAAATCGCGACGGAACTTCCGAAGTATCTCTAGCGGCGCGGCTTGATGCCGAGCTTGGCGCGGCCGCGTTCGATCGCGAGGTTGGAGAGTTCCCGGTTGCCGGTCTGCCACGTCACGTGCAGACCCATCGCGTGAATTCTCCAGCCGCCCGCTGAGCGCGCCAAGTCGACAGTGTAGTAGCCGCCGATCGTCCAACGATTCTCCGCAGGGGCGTCTTCTTCGACGAAGTGCTCGGCGCGCATGTACATCACGCAGTGCGCGGTGTCGCTCGCTCACGTCGATCGCGTGGTTCGTCAACGTATGTTGCGTCGGCCCGAATCCGGCGAAGAGCACCTCGGAGCTGCGCACCCAGCGATCCGCCGAATAGCGGCCGGCCTTGATGCCGACCGACGTGTACTCCATGTCGATTTCGTCGGCGAAGATCGAGCGCAGCAACGGCCAGTCGCGCCGGTCGAGGCCCGTCGCATAGCGGTTGACGACGTCGGTGATGGCGGCGCGGTCGAGCAGTTGTTCGAGCGTGGACACGTGCGTTCTCCCCTGAGCGGTCCCGGTGGCCATTGTATCGATCTGCGGCGCGGCGTTACCGTTCCGGTCCCTTCAGATGCGGCTGTGACGACAAACACATGAAAGCGGTCTATTGCGAAAAGCTCGGCGGACCCGACGATCTCGTTCTGCGCGACATTCCGGAACCGCCCGCGCCTGGCGAAGGTCAGGTGAAGGTCGCCATCGAAGCGCGAGGAGTCGCCTTCACCGACGTGCTGATGGTGGCCGGCGAATATCAGGTGAAACCGGAGTTGCCGTTCATCGTCGGCGGCGAAGGCGCGGGCCGGGTGACGGCGGTAGGCGCGGGCGTTACAGGATTGCGCGTGGGCGATGCGGTCTTGACGCCGGGCGGATGCGTCGAGCAGGTGGTGGTGGCGGCTTCGCGCGTCACGCGTTTGCCGGAACACGTCAACCTCGAAGCGGCCGCATCGTTCCGCGGCAATTACGCGACCGCTTACTACGCAATGCAGCGGGCAAACCTGCAGGCGGCGAAACGCTGCTCGTGCACGGTGCGGCCGGCGGCGTCGGACTGGCCGCGGTCGACATCGGCAAACTCTATGGCGCGACCGTGATCGCCACCGCCGGGTCGGACGCGAAGCTCGAAGTGGTCCGGCAACTCGGCGCCGATCACCTGATCAACTACACCGATGGCTTTCGCGAACAGGTGAAGGAACTCACCGGTGGCCGCGGCGCCGACGTCATCTACGATCCGGTCGGTGGCGACGTGTTCGACGAATCGATGCGATGCATCGCGCCGTTCGGCCGCATCCTCATCGTCGGTTTCACCAGCGGCCGGGTCGGGCTCGCGAAAACCAATCACCTGCTCGATCAAGGACGCCTCGGTGATCGGCTTCACCGTCGGTGGACTGCAGCGACACGATCCGGCATGGGCGAAGCGCAACGGCGAGATTCTGATGGGATGGCTCGCATCGGGACGCATCAAGCCGTACATCTCGCACCGCGTGCCGCTTGCCAGAACGGCCGATGCGCTGAAGCTGATCATCGATCGTAAAGTCATCGGCAAAGCCATCGTCGTGTGACCGATCCGTCGCCACCGCATGCGCCGCGATGCTAGCATCGTGACGCGTTGCAGCATGGAGGTGGCATGAGCGCAATCGAAGCGAAACGCGAGCGCAGTACCGCGTCGGCTCGCGAGCTGAATGCGACGTTCGCGAAAGAGATCGCGCCCGATGCGAGCGTCGAAGGCATCCGCTTCGTATTCAACCAACTGGCCGGATTGCTGAACCGCAAGCTGCCGAGCGTCGGCGCGTTTCACGAAGCGGTGCGCATTCCGGCCGACGGCCGAACGATTCCGGTCGATGTGATCGTACCCGCGAGGGTCCGTTTCCGGTGGTCGTCTACTTTCATGGCGGCGCGTGGGTGGCCGGTAACCCCGCGAGCCATCGCAAGTTGACGCATCGACTGGCTGAGGGCGGCAGTCTCGTGGTGAGCGCTGACTATCGGCTTGCGCCCGAGTATCCCTTCCCTGCCGGCTTCGAGGACTGTCTTGCCACCGTTGTCTGGACCGTCGCTCACGCGCACGAATTCGGCGGCGATGCGGCGCGCCTCGCGGTCGCGGGCGATTCCGCCGGCGCCAATCTCGCGGCGGCCGTTGCGATCGAACTGGCCGCGCAGACGCGCGCCGAAAGTCGCGGCAGCCGTGTTGATCTACGGCGTGTTCGATTTTGCGGAAGTCGGTGGCCCGATGTTCGCGAGCACGCTGCACGACGCTTACCTGGGGCGAGTGGCATCGGCCGGATTGCTCGAGGACCCGCGGGTCAGTCCGATCCACGGCGCCGAGTCGCTGCCGCCGACGTTGATCATCGTCGGTGGAACAGGACGCGTTGCTCGACGATTCGCGTGCACTGCAGCAGCGAATCATCCGCGCCATGCGGCGCGTGTTCGGCTGATGGCTCATCTGTTGTCGCTTGCCGCGGGCGTGCTGCCGGAGTTTCCGCCGGATCAGATCGTCCGCGCCGCGGCGGAAGCAGGCTATCGTGCGACCGGTGTCTGGTGCGACATGGAGACGTGGACGGACGCGACGACGCGCGCCGTCCGCCAACAGCTGCGCGACGGGGCGCTGCATGCGCTCGACATCGAGGTGATCTGGATCCAACCCGGTCGCGAAATATCCGATAACGCGCGGCGGTTGATCGACGTCGGCGGCACGCTCGGCGTCCGCAACGTATTGATCGTCAGTAGCAACCCGAGCCTCGACGACACCAAGCGGCAGTTCGCGGCGCTGTGCGAGCACGCAGCGGCGGCGGGTATGCGCGCGGTGCTGGAATTTCTGATGATTGCCCAGCTCAGAACGCTCGCGCAGGCCGTCGACGTGGTGACCGACGTGGGCCATCCCGCGGGCGGCGTGCTGGTGGATGCGCTGCACCTCGCGCGCTGCGGCGCGACGGCGACGGATGTCGCGGCCGTCGCGCGAGATCGCCTTCCGTATGCTCAGCTGTGCGACGGTCCAGCGTCCTTGGCCAATCCCGATTCCGACGCGTATCTGGCCGATGCGATCGACGGTCGCTGTGCAGCTGGCGAAGGCCAGTTGCCGCTGCGCGAACTGCTCGCGGCCCTACCGAATGACGTGCCGTTGAGCCTCGAAGTGCGTTCGAGACGCTATCGCGAGGCGTATCCCGATCCGGTCGATCGCGCTCGCGCCGTCCTCACGGCGACGCGTGATTTCCTGGCGTCGTCCTAGCTGTTCGACAGCGGGTTGGCGCATCCGCGGTGCGGTGGGATGATCGCCTTCCCGTCGCAGGGAGCACGCGAATGCTGACGCTGAACGTCAACGGGAACGAACATCTGCTCGACGGCGTTGAGCCGTCTACACCGCTGCTTTGGGTGCTGCGCGACAATCTGAATCTGGTTGGCGTGAAGTACGGCTGCGGGGTCGGTCAGTGCGGTGCGTGCACCGTTTGGATCGATGGCCAGCCGGTGCGGTCGTGCTCGTTCAGCGCGGTGGCTGCCGCCGAGCATGCAGTCACCACGATCGAAGGGCTCTCCGGTCCAGACAAGCAGTTGCACCCGCTGCAACAGGCGTGGATCGACCTCGACGTACCGCAATGCGGCTACTGTCAGGCGGGGCAGATCATGTCGGCGGCTGCGTTGCTGAAAGCCAATCCGGATCCGACCGACGTCGAAATCGATCAGGCAATGGCCGGCAATCTGTGTCGATGCGGGACGTACCTGCGTATTCGCAAGGCCATCCATGCAGCGGCAAAAGCGCAGCGCGAAGGGAACGTGTGATGACGAAACCAACGCGTTCCTATCGCAACGATTCGTTTCTTGCCGACCACGCGGCGGCGGCAGATGCGGCGCCCGCAACGGCGCGTTTCACCGTTGCGAAGATCGGCCGCCGGCGTTTTCTGCAGGTCACCGGCGTGGCAGGTGGTGGCTTGCTGCTAGCTGTCGGCACCGGATCCGGATGGCGCGGTACGGCGGCGGCCAGCGCGAATGTCGACGACACGTTCACACCGAACGCGTACGTGAAGATCGCCGACGGCCAGATCTTGATCTACGCACCGAATCCGGAGATCGGCCAGGGTGTGAAGACCAGTCTGCCGATGATCGTGGCGGAAGAACTGGATGCGGCGTGGCCCGACGTGCACGTCGAGCAGGCGCGCGTCGACAAGGACGCGTATGGCGGACAGGTCGCCGGCGGCTCGCGGTCGGTGCCGCAGAACTGGGATGCACTGCGCCGCGCCGGCGCCGTGGCGAGGGCAATGCTGGTCTCGGCCGCGGCAGCGCAATGGGGCGTGAAGGACAGCGAATGCCAGACGCGCAACAGCATCATCACGCATTCGTCGAGCGGTCGAAGCGTGAGCTATTTCGACGTTGCCGACGCCGCCGCCAGGCTGGCGGTACCCGATGCCGCGAAGGTTCCGCTGAAGAGCCGCAACGACTATCGGCTGCTCGGCACGCGGATCTCCGGTGTAGACAACCGCGCGATCGTCACCGGCGCGCCGTTGTTCGGCATCGACCAGGTGCTGCCGAACATGCGTTACGCGGTGTATCAGAAGTGTCCGGCCACCGGCGGCAGCGTCGCCAGCGCGAATCTCGAAGAGATCAGGAAATTGCCCGGCGTGCTCGATGCGTTCGTCCTGGAGGGCAACGGCGAAGTGAACGGGCTGATGCCCGGCGTCGCGATCGTCGCGAACGGCACGTGGGCCGCGATCAGCGCGAAGAAGCAACTCAAGATAAAGTGGAACGAGTCGGGCGCGGCGAAGGACAGCTGGAGCGCGGCGATCGCGCAAGCCAACAAAGCCGCTAAGGGGCCAGGCGCAACTGTTCTCAACAACAAAGGCGACGTCGACGAACAGCTACGATCCGCGGCCGCGACCGTGGAGTCGATGTACCGTTACGCGTTCGTTTCGCACGCGCAGCTCGAGCCGCAGAACTGCACCGCGTGGTATCGCGATGGCGCGATCGAGCTCTGGTCGCCGACTCAGACCCCACAGCAGGGTGCCGACATCGTGGCGTCGGTATTGTCAGATTCCGAAGACGAAGGTCACCGTGCACCAGACGCGGTGCGGCGGTGGCTTCGGACGCCGTCTGACGAACGACTACATGGCTGAAGCGCTGCGATTGCGAAGCACGTTGGCGCGCCGGTGAAACTGCAGTGGACGCGCGAAGACGACATGGCGCACGACTTCTATCGTGCCGGCGGCTTCCACTCGATCAAAGGCGCAGTCGACAAGGCGGGCAAGCTGACCGCGTGGCAGCACCACTTCATCACGTTTGCCAACGACAAAGGCGATGTGGTGGTGGGCGGCCAGATGACGGAAAAGGTCTTTCCCGGCGAGCTGGTCGCCAACTACAAGCTGATGCTGACGACGCTGCCGTGGGACACGCAGTGCGGCGCATGGCGCGCGCCCGGTTCGAACGTTTTCGGTTTCGTGGTGCAGAGCTTTCTCGACGAGATGGCCGCTGCGGCGAAGCGCGATCGCGTCGAGTTCCTGCTCGAAGTGCTTGGCGAGCCGCGCTGGATGGCGCCTGGCGACAACTGGCGCCTGAACACCGGCCGCGCCGCAGCCGTGGTGAAACTCGCGGCCGAGAAAGCCGGTTGGGGCAAAGCGATGCCGGCGGGCCGCGGTCTTGGAATCGCCTTCTACTTCAGTCACGCGGGGCACTTCGCCGAAGTGGCGGAGGTGAGCGTGACGCCCGACAAGAAGATCACGGTGCATCGCGTGACCGTGGTCGGCGACGTCGGACCATCGTCAACCGAAGCATGGCCGAGAATCAGTGCGAAGGCGCGGTGATCGACGGACTCAGCACGATGATGGGCCTCAAGGTGACGTTCGAAGACGGCCGCGCGCAGCAGCAGAACTTCAACGAGTATCCGATTCTGCGGATGCCGAACACCCCCGAAGTCGACGTCTACTTCATCGAGAGCGACAACACGCCGACCGGCCTCGGTGAACCCGCGCTGCCGCCACTCGCGGCCGCGGTGTGCAATGCAATCCACGCGGCGAGCGGCTTGCGGCCGCGCACGATGCCGATCTCGGAAGAAGGCTTTTCAATCTAGCCTGAACGACTGGACTAAGTCGCGATACCGAACAAGCCGCGCAGGTGCGCGTTGAGCATTCGGCCGGTGGGATCGAGTGCCTCGCGCATCTCGAGAAAGTCCTTGAACTTCGGATACAGCTTCACCAGCTGATCGTGCTTCAGCGTGTGTACCTTGCCCCAGTGCGGACGGCCGCCGTATTTCCAGAAGATCGGTTCGACGATGTCGAAATAGGGCCGGTAGTCGAAACGCGCATCGCGGTGTACCGAGATAGATGCGCGCGGACCGCCCGAGAACATGCTGAGCCAGAGGTCGTCGCCGGCGACGTAGCGATACTCGAGCGGGAACACCACGTCGATCTGCTTCTCTTCGATCGTGCGCAGAATTTCGAGCAGACACGGGCCGCCGGCATCGAGCGGCACCGAATATTCCATTTCGTTGAATCGGTAGTTGCGCACGTTCGCGAGAATGCGATACGAGACGTCGACGACGGGTTCCGACTGCGGCGCTGCCGCCACCGCTGCATCGATCATCGCGCCGCGCGCCGCCACCGGCACGTGCACGAGCGCCCGCATCAATTCGTCGTAAGGATCCGGCTGGTCCGGTGGCGGCTGTGGATTGTGAATCGGCTCGTCGGTCTCGTCGATCGTCTGCACGCTCGCATACTTCGAGTGCGTCAGCGGAAACATTTCGAAGTGCGAGTGCGCGCGTGCTTGCGCCTCGAAATCCTTCAGCACCTCTTCGGTTGGTTGAATTCGCGTCGTCTTCTTCAACCGATACGCCGGCCGGTTGCGCATCCGGACCTCGGTGATGAAACCGAGCGCGCCGAGCGAGACCTGCGCGGCTGCGAACAGACGAGGTTCCTTTGCCGCATCGAGTTCCATCACCTTGCCCGATGGCGTGACGAGCCGCAGCCCGCTGACGTACGCGGACAACGTGTTCAAGGCGAGACCAGTTCCGTGCGTTGCCGTGGAGATCGCGCCGGCGAGCGTCTGTCGATCGATGTCCGGCAGATTGAACATGCCCTGACCGATTTCCTCGAGCACCGGCCCGATTTCGGCGAGGCGAATTCCAGCACCCAGCGTTGCCTCGAGCGTCGCAGGATCGTTGCCGCGCAATCCTGTCAGCCTATCGAGCACCACGATGTGGCCGTCAGTTGGCACGAGCCCGGAGAACGAATGACCGGAACCGACCGGTCGCAACGGCCCCGAATCGCGGCCGAGGAATTCGATCAGCTGATCTTCCGTCTCCGGTGCAAAGCGACCCGCGGGCTGAGCGCTCTGCCCGCCTGACCAGTTGTGCCACGGCAGCGAGTCGGTGCTTGTGGCGGGCTGCCGCTGCATTCGCGATTCGCGGCGCGAGCCCCGCGAACGAGGCGCCGAATGCCCTTGCCAAGAGCGCCCCTGCAAGAAGTCGTCGGCGAGAAACCCGAGTCATGCGCCACCTCCGGTTGCCATGAAGCGGATGTACGCGCGCAAATCCTCGCGTTCACAGTCCATGCAGTAGCCGAGCGGCGGCATGTTGTTGAAGCCGTTGATGGTGTGATCGAGCAGCATCGCCTCGCCCTGAGCGAGCCTGGGTTGCCATGCAGCGGCATCGCCGATCTTCGGAGCGCCGCCTTCGCCTCTGACATGGCACATGGCGCACGTGCGCGCCCAACGTTGTTTGCCGAGATTGGTCATGACCGCGTCGGCGAACAGCGTGGTCGAAGTCGATGCCGGTGGCGGCGGCTCGGTTTTGCTGCAGCCGAGCAGTGATACGCAGGCGAACACGATAAAGGCGACGATCGAGACCCGCATGCAATGGCTCCGCGAAGTGGGCGCCAGTGTAGCCGTCGTCGCCTCAGGCCGGGAATGGGCGCCATCGAGGCGCCATCAAAGCGGTTTGGACTGACCGGTGTACTGAACGGTGGTGTTGCGGGCGGCCGCGTAAGGCGACGGCTGCGGCGCCGGTTCTTCGCGCGTGCGCTTCAGTTCGGCGATCTGCTGATTGCGCTCGTCGACGCGCGCTTCGAGGCGCGCCATCTGATCCTGCAGGTCTTCGATGCGGCGGGCGCGTTCCGTCAGCGTGGCGTCTTTACCGCGCAGCAGTCCGTCGAGCGACGCACAGCGGGTTTCGAGTTCGGCGAGGTGACCGCGCAGCGTCTTGAGTTCGCGCATGGTGGCATTCAGTTCGCGCTCGGTGCGATCCGTGCTCATTGCCACGGCCGGCTGCTCTTCAACGTCTTGCGTCGGCGCTTGCGGTGCAGCCATCTCCGGCGCTTCCTCAGGCGACATGGCCTGCAGCGTCATCGGTGCGGGCGCAGCCTCGGCGGCAACGTTTGCAACGCTCGATTCGGCGACCTTCATGCGCAGCGACGCCGCGTCGGCGTTCAGCGCCTCCAGTTCGTCGTCGCGCGCGGCCAGCAGTTTCTGCAGCGACGCGATCGTTTCCGCCTGTTCGCGCAACGTTGCTTCGGTGTCGCGCAGCCGCGCGTCGCGCTCGCCCATTGCGGCGTCGCGTTCCTGCACTTGCGCCTGCGTCGCCTGTGCGGCGTTGCCCGATTCGGTCAGCGCGTTGCTCAGCACGCCGACGCGCTGTTCCCACTTGGCCAGGCTGCGTTGCAGCGCCTGATTCTGCGCGACCTGCTTCGCCAGGTCTTCGCGCGAGGCGACGGCTTTCGCGTCGGCGGCGGTGACGTCGGCCGTCAGCGAATCGATCTTGAAGTCGCGATCTTTCAGCAGCTTCTGCATCGACGCGAGCGTGTTGCCTTGTTCGCGCAGCTTCTCGTCGACGGTCTGCAAGCGCAGATCCTTCGCTTCGAGCGACGCGTCGCGTTCGCGCACCAGCGCGTGTGTGGCTTGCAGCGCTTTCGTCGTCTCCGCAACTTCGTGCGACAGCATGTCGATGCGCTGCTCGAGCTGATGCGCGTGCTGCTTCTGCGTCTGATGGTTTGCGACGTGTTGCGCGATCTGCTCGCGACCGGCAACGAGCTTTGCTTCGAGTTGCACGATCGATGCTTCGCGTTCCGATTTCTCGGCTCGGACATGCGCAAGATCGCTGTCGAGCGTTGCGATGGTCGATTCGCGCTCGGTGATGATGTCGCCGCGCGCCTTGAGCGTTTCCATCAGCTTCGGCAGCTGCGCTTCGAGCTTCGCATAGTTTTCTTTCAGCGTGCGGTTCGCGTCGCCGCGCTTCTTGGTCAGCGTTTCGAGCAGTTCGCGTTGTTCGATGTCCTGCTGCAGACGCGTCTGCAGATCGTTCACCGTCGCGTCGCGCGCGGCCAGGGTCGTCTTGGCGACTTCGGCGGCGGCCTGCAGTTCGGCGATTTCCTGTTCGAGTATTTCCGTAGAACGCTTGCTCCCGCCCTGCAGTTGCGTTTCGAGCGCTGCGATGCGGTCGTCGCGTTGAATCAGTCCTTTCTTCAGCGACTCGTAGCGCGCTTCGAGTCGCTTCATTTCCATTGCGACTTTCGGATCGGTTCCCGGAGGCGGTGCAGTCTCGGTGTCGGCGCCGTCGATCAGATCGGGGTCCATCCCGACCGTTCCATCCTTGACGATCTGCAGCTCGGAACGCGCGAGCCGGATGTCGCGGTCGCGTTTGACGATCTCGAGTTCCTTCTGCGACGCAGTGGATTCGGCTTGTGTCAGGCGCTCTCGCATCGACTGCAATTCACCTTGCAGCGTGGCGATGCGCTGATCGCGATTGCGCAGCGTCGATTCGAGTTGGGGGATCGCGCCCTTGGCTTCGTAGACGTTGCGCTTGAGTTCCACCTCGCGCCCACTCGTCGATACGCGACGCGCGGTCCAGCCGAGGGAAAAACAGATGCCGGCCGTGGTAGCCAGCAGCGCAATGGTGATGAATGAGAGCGTCACGAGAATCAAAATCCTTTTGCGTGTCTCGCGGACTTCGTTACCGCGGGGTTCGACGACCCGGCCCGCACAATATTGAGGTTGGGACCCGCAAAAACAGTTAGATGCGTCGCGGTTCCATGAGATCGGTGTGCGACTGGTGCGATCTGTGAAGCCGGTCACGCGACCGGGTAGGGTTGTTTTGGAGTCGGGCGCGGGTGGACGGTCCGAAGGGGGCTGGTATGATGGCCGCCCCCATGCGCCCGTAGCTCAGTTGGATAGAGTGTTGGCCTCCGAAGCCAAAGGTCGCGCGTTCGAATCGCGCCGGGCGCGCCACTAGACCTTCACGCCTAAGACCCTCTCGCAGCGCCCTCGCACCGTTCGCGACCTACTCCTCGAACCGCCCCGTGGCATCGCGATCGCGGTCGTATCGTCTCGTGAGCGGAAACGGCGGCAACCAGGACTCGCGACGGACGGTCCAGAGTTCGTAGGTTGGCGTCAGTTGATCAGGGGCATCTAGGCTCCCCAGATTCACTTCGATTTCGTCTGCGCTGCGCGAGAAAACGGACGAGCCGCAGCGGGGACAGAAAAACCGCCCGAGGTAGTCGCGTGTTTCGCCGTCGATCGTCACCGCCTCCTGGGGGAATACCGCGGACGCGTGAAAAAGGGCGCCATGATGTTTGCGGCAGTCGAGACAGTGACAAAGGCCGACCCGGTATGGGCGCCCCGACGCTGCAATTCGCACGTTGCCGCACAGGCAACCGCCGGTGAATCGGTCCATGCGGACTCTCCTCTAATCAGTCATTGCTTCCAGAGTCCCTGCGACGGGATCCGGAACGGTTGAAACGCGACGACGAGTTCTCCCACGCGATGATCATGGTGAACTCCTGCAAATAGAGTCGTAGTAAATTGCGTGGCTCACAGGAGGCACTTTATGCGAACACCGTCAGTCGTGCCGCGGAAAACGCGTGAGCTGCACAGTCACCACTTCGACTCCACCATCTGGAACGATCTGAGGTTTCGCGACGACGACATCGTCATCTCGACGTACGCGAAGTCCGGCACGACGTGGATGCAGCAGATCATCGCGCAGATGATTTTTGGCGGTGATCCAAATCTCGAAGTGGCCGAGATGTCGCCGTGGCTCGATCTTCGCGTGCCGCCGAAAGAAGTGAAGTTGCCGATCGTCGAAGCGCAGAAGCACCGGCGCTTTCTGAAGACACACTTGCCGGTCGATGCGCTCGTCTTTTCGCCGAAGGCGCGTTACCTCTACATCGGGCGCGACGGTCGCGACGTGGTGTGGAGTCTCTACAACCATCACGTGAACGCCAACGCCGTCTGGTATTCGGCGCTGAACGACACGCCGGGGCGCGTCGGCCCGCCGATCGGACCGCCGCCAGCAGACATTCGGCAGTACTGGCGCGACTGGATGGACAAGGATGGCTTTCCGTTCTGGCCGTTCTGGGAGAACGTTCGCTCGTGGTGGGCGATCCGCGATTTGCCGAACGTGCTGTTCGTCCACTTCGAGTCTTTGAAGCGCGACATGGAAACGGAGATGCGGCGTATCGCGGCATTTCTCGAGATCACCGTCGACGCATCGCGCTGGGACGACATCGTCGAGTACTGCTCGTTCGACTGGATGAAACGAAATGCGACCAAGAGTGTGCCGCTGGCCGGCGCCTTCTGGGATGCCGGGGCCGAGGTATTCATCAACAAGGGCGTGAATGGTCGCTGGCGCGACACGTTGACGCCGTCGGACGTTGCCGAGTACGAAGCGCGCGCGGTCGAAGAACTCGGCCGCGAATGCGCGGCTTGGCTTGCGACGGGATCGACCGCTAGCGCGACGCCTGCGACGGTCTCGAAGCGGACGCAGTAATCGCCGCCGCGAGTGCGTTCGCGCCGACGCTCGCCAGGATCGGCAGCAGGTAGCTGTGGCTGACGTCGAACGCGAATCCGGCCGCGCTCGGCCCCACCAGTGCGCCGAACCCCACGCTCGTATACAGCACCCCGATGATGCCGCTGACGTTGCGGCCGCCGAAGTAGTCCATCACCAGCGCGGGCAGGATCGCGACCCATCCGCCATAGAACAGGCCGAACAGCAGCGCGAACGCCGCAAGCAACCAGAAGCCGGAAGCAACGGCCCAGATTGCCAACGACGCCGCCATGCCGACATACATCGCGAGCACGAAGGACTGGCGCCCCATTCGATCGGCCAGCCCACCGAGGAAGAAACGCCCAACGGTGCTGCCCACGCCGATCACGCCGAGCAGCAGCACGGCCGATGACTGTGCCACCTGGTGGTCCACCGCGTATGGCACCAGGTGCACGAACGGCACGAACACGCCGAACGAGCAGATCAGGCACGCGGCGTACAGCGCGATGAACCGCCGCGTTCGAATCGCGTCGCGCAGCAAAGCGCCGGAAGGCAGTGAGGTCTGCGCATCCGTCGGCGCCGGATCACCATCCGGAGCCAGGCCGCGCGCAGCCGGATCGTTCGCGATGAACGAGGACATCCCCACGCCGAGCATCGCAGCGACCGCGCCGAGCACCACATAGGCCTCGCGCCATCCCACGCTCTCGATCAGGTACGACGCGAGCGGCGGCATCACCAGCGTGCCTACGCCGATGCCGCTCACCGCGAGTCCGGACGCGAATCCGCGGCGCTTCACGAACCACCGTTGCACCGCGCCGATGGCGGGCACATACGAGCAACCGACCCCGAGCCCCACGCCGAGACCATACGCGAGGTACACCTCGACGATCGTGCGGGCGGCGGCCGCGAGCGCGAGACCCGCACCGACCAGCAGCATGCCCAGAATCGCCAGACGGCGTGCGCCGAATCGATCCGCCATCGGTCCACTGACGATGCCGAGGCCGAAATACAGAAACGCCGCGAGCGAGAAGACGAGCGACACCGACCCGCGCGACGCGCCGAAGTCGCGTTGCAGCGACTCCACGAAAGCGCTGAACGTATAGGCGCAGCCGAAGCCGACGAAGGTGACGGAGAAGGCGGCCGCAACGACCCACCATCCGTAGAACAGACGCGTATCGGGCGTGGTCGACGTTCATATCTGAATTTCCGCGCGTGTTCACCAGCAAGACCCCGACGATGAAGCATTTGAATCGTAGTTGCAGCGTCGGCTCGATTGATCCGAAATACGGACCTGCCGGCGCACTTAGAGGTTCGATATAGAAATGGAAACGTCCGACGACGAACTCGTTCGATTCGAAGCCGAAGGCGCGGCGCCGTTGCCCGCTTCGAACGCTGAAGGTCATGTGGAGCACGACGGCGCGCGGATCTGGTACGCGAGCTTTGGTTCGGGCCCCGCGGTGATCCTGTTGCACGGCGGCATGGGCCACGGGGGCAATTGGGGTTATCAGGTTCCTGCGCTCACGAGCAGCGGCTATCGCGCCGTGGTCATCGACAGCCGCGGCCACGGGCGCAGCACGCGCGACGCGCGACCGTACACATACGAGTTGATGGCAGCCGACGTCATTGCGGTGATGGACGAGTTGCGGATCGAGCGCGCCACGCTGATCGGATGGAGCGACGGTGCCTGCATTGCGATGGTGCTCGGCGCGCAGTCGTCGGAGCGCGTCGCCGGCGTGTTCTTCTTCGCGTGCAACATGGATCCGAGCGGTACGAAAGAAATCGAACCGAGCGCCACGTTGTCGCGCTGTTTCGGCCGGCACGTGAAGGACTATGCGCGGCTGTCGGCCACGCCGGATCAATTTCAGGCGTTCGCGGACGCGATCGGGCAGATGCAACGAACCGAACCGAACTATTCCGCGCGCGATCTCGCGCGCATTGGCGTGCCGGTCGCCATCGTGCAGAGCGAGCGCGACGAGTTCATCAAGCCGGAACACGCGCAATATCTGGCGCGCAGCATTCCGGGCGCCGAGCTGGTGATGCTGAAGGGCGTGAGTCACTTCGCACCGTTGCAGCGGCCCGGCTATTTCAACGACGCGATGCTTCGCTTCGTTGCGCGCGCACAACGCGAAGATCGTTCACCGCGAAACTGAAAATCGCGACGCCTGCGCGTTCGCCAACGATGCTACGTTGGCGCGCATGAACCGTTACGAAGTGCGCCACGCCTACGACATCGTCGCCGGTCAATACCATTCGCGATTTGCCGACGAGCTCGCGCACAAACCGTTCGATTGCGCGTGGCTCGACCGATTCGCGGCCGAACTAGCGTCCGACGCGCGCGTCGTGGAGATCGGTTGCGGCGACGGCCACATCGCCGCTTATCTCGCCGCGCGAGGCGTGCGGATCGAAGGGCTCGATCTGTCGCCGGAAATGACTCTCGTCGCGCGCCGCGCTTATCCGCATCTCGACTTCCGCGTCGGCGATGCGTTGGCACTGCCGTTCGAGAAGGCCAGCCTCGATGCGATCGTCGCGTTCTACTCGATCGTCAATCTGGACGCGCGGGATTGTCCCGTTGCGTTCGACGAGTTCAGCCGGGTGTTACGGCCGGGCGGTGTCGCGACGCTGGCGTTCCACATCGGCGACGAGCGCTTGCGCATGGAGAACTGGTGGGAGACTACGGCGTCGCTCGATTTTCATCTGCACCCGCTCGAGCGCGTGTGCACACAGCTCGGTGAGTCGGGGTTCGAAGTGCTACGCCGCGAGGAACGCGCACCGTACGGTCCGGAGGTAGAGGCGCAGACGCACCGCGGCTACGTCGTCGCCCGTACGCCCCTCTAGAAGAGCGTTAGTACGTCCGACGCGCCGGCGCCGAAGAACTCGCGGCCGGTGCTGCAGCAGACCCTCCACCCGAACTCGGCTGGCTGGCCGCCTGCGCGGCGGCGCGTGCTTCGGCAGCACCGAGCACCGACTTCTCCTGCGGCGTGAGTCCGTCACCTTTGATAGCCGAGAGTCCGCCGGAGGATTGCACGATTTCCACTTTCTCTTCGTGCGTTCCGCAACTCGTGTCGGAAAACACCGTGTGCCCCTCTTCGTCTACACATCGGAACACCTGCGCGTGCGCCATGGGCGCAATGGCGAGTGTCGACGCAACAAGTAACGAAGCGATTGCTTTCATATCGTCCCCGATCAGCAATGCGACGCCCGCATTCTCGACCGAGCGCGGCCGGCGCGATGTGAACCAGTTACGCTTCACGCGTAGCGAGCATCAGACACCCCAGATCGGTTCGCCGTCCACCCACGTCCCGAGAATGGTCAGATCGCGCAGACGATCGAGCGGCTGGGCGCGCGGATCGCGATCGAGCAGCGTGAAGTCGGCGTATTTGCCCAGCGCGAGACTGCCGATTTTGTCGTCCATGCGGAGGTGGTACGCCGCGTCGATCGTGATCGACCGCAACGCGGTGTGTATATCTACGGTCTGATCCTCGCCGAGCACGAGTCCGCTATGCGTGCGGCGTGTGGTGGCGACGTACAACACCAGCAGCGAATCAGGCCACGTCATCGGCGCGTCGCAGTGATACGACGAACGCATGCCGCGGCGCGCGGCGCTGCCGATCGGCACGAAGCGCGCACCGCGGTCCTGGCCGAGCAGATGTTGCGCCATTGAGTCGCCCCAGAAGTGAAACATCGGCACGAAGAAGCTGCACACCACGCCGAGCGCTTTTGCGCGATCGAGTTGATCGTCGCGCATCAGTCCGCAGTGCTCGATGCGGAACGGCCGCTTCGCGTGCGGCGAGGCGGCGAGCGCGGCCTCGTATGCTTCGAGTACGACGTCGATGGTGTGGTCGCCTTGCGCATGCACCGCGATTTGATGTCCCTGATTCGCGTAGTTGAGGATCGTCTGTCGCAGCACCGCGGCATCGTAGTTCAGACGACCGACGCTGTCTTTCGGCAAGCCCATGCGCTGCAGCGTCATCTGCGTGTTGAGATACGGTCGCGTGACGGCGACGTTTCCCAACAAGACCGATCCGTCGCCCCACATCTTGGTGCCGATCACGCCGAAACGGTCGTCGCCCTGATCGACCGGCAACGTCGTTCGCCCACCGGTCGCAATGTACTGATAACCGAACATGCGCAACGGCAGCGGAGCCTTCTCCAACAACGTCCGGTAGAAGCTGACCATCAGCGGCGACAGACCCGGTTCGCACGCGGTCGTGTAGCCGCCTTTAGAGAATTTCCACAGCCAGTCCGCGAGCGCGGTGAGATTGCGCTGTTCGCCGCACAATCGCGTGAACGCTTCCATCAGCGGACCGGTGGAGCTTTCGGTGAACCGCCACATGCGACCTTGTGCATCCCGTTGAATGTGCGCCCACGGTTGCTCTGGCGCATCTGCAGCAATCTCGAATTGCGCGATGGCGGCGGCGTTCAGATAGATCGCGTGAAGGTTGGAGGTCTGGATTGCAATTCCGACGTCGGACGACAACGCGTCGAGTTCGTCGCGCGTCGGTTCGTGCGAATCGCCGTGCAGTTGTTGATCGAGTCCGGTGAACCAGACAACGTCGCCCGGCTGCGCTTTCGCGATGCGTCGTTTGATCTTCTCCATTACGGCTCCATACGTCGGCGTGTGCACGGCGCGGACATCCACCACCGGATCGCCTACCGTTTGCGCGCTCAAAACAGGATGGCCGTGTGCTTCGACGAAACCAGGAAGCAACGCGGCACCGTTCAGATTCACTTCACGCGCGCCTTTGTGCATCCCCGAGCGCATGACCGACTCAGACCCGAGCGCCTCGATGCGGCCGTCGCGCGCGAGCAGCGCTTCGACCTGTGGCCTGGCGTCGTCCATCGTGATGATCGGACCGCCGAAGAACAGGGTGTCTTGCGTCATGTCGTCAACTCCACGGGAGAAGATGTCTCGAGACCCGCAAACAATGTCTGCAGCAGCGTCGGTTCAAACGCGTCGCGCCCTCCGATGAAGACCACACTGCTGACCGGGTCGTGCGACGTCTCCGGTTCGAATGTGAGGCTCGATCGTTTTCCGACCAGCTGAAAGATCGCGCGCTCGCCGTCATGCCCGGCGAACCGTAGAACGCCTTTCGCGCGCAGCACCGACTTTGGCATTAGCGACACCGCTTCCTCGAAGCGACGCAGATCGATCGGTAGACGCGATTGCCAGGACCACGACGTGTATGCGGGCTCGTGGTGGCGATGCGCTTGCTTCATGCTGCCGTTCGTGCTCGACGCCGAACAGCACGACTGAGGGGAGCGCCGCACGCGCAGTTCGAACGATGCGCATCGCCGGCAACGCGCCGAGCAGCGTCGCCTCGACGGCGCCGGCGGCTCGATCGGACACGAGGTCGCATTTGTTCAGCAGCACGAGGTCGGACACCGCCGCCTGATCGATCGCGAGTTCGCCGTCGGCAAAACCCAACTCGGGGAACTGCTCGGCATCGACGACGCACACGGTGCAATCGACGGAGAGACGATCTGCCAACGCGGGATCGTAGAACGCTTCCATGACGCCGTATGGATCGGCGACGCCGCTGGTCTCGAGCACGATGCGATCCGGTGGCGGATCGAGCGCGGCGAGTTGCAGCGCGGCCGCGACGAGATCGTCGCGCAGCGTGCAGCAGACGCAGCCATTCGTCAGCGCGATCCGGTCGGGTTCGATGGTGCGGATCAGTTCGGCGTCGATGTTCAGCGCGGCGAAGTCGTTGACCAGAACGGCGAGGCGTTCCGACGCGGACGCGAGCAGCTGGTTCACGAGCGTCGTCTTCCCGGCGCCGAGAAATCCCGAGACGATGGTGATCGGAATGGCCATGCGATCGAAGGTATTGCGTGAGCGGTGTGACTCGCAAGTCGGTCGCGATCAGCGGCGCTTGCGATTGCCCTCGATGCGTTTGCGCAATGCCGCCAGACTTTGCGTTTGCATCGTTGCGAAGTTCGCGAGCCAGCCGTCGCGAATGTCGTTCAGCGGTTGCGCGTTCAACGTGTAGTTCTGCGTCTTTCCGGCGCGTTCCACGTTCACGAGACCGCATTCGCGCAAGACGCGCAGATGCCGCGAGATGCCCGGACGCGACGCACTCGAGAAATGTCCGGCGATGTCGCCGGCCGGCAGGATTTCGTGCGCGCGCAACAGATCGAGTATTTCCCGGCGCGTCGGGTCGGCGATCGCCGTGAACGCGTCTCTATTCCGCAACGATCGACCTCAGCGCTTTCAGGTGTTTGACGTCCCAACCTTCTTCGTAGCCCTGCAGGTTGTCCGCGGCTTCCGCGCCGAGCCGTTCGAAGCCGTGGTGGAAGATCTCGACCAGCGTGGCGTCGTACAGCGGCGTCAGACGGATCGTCATGAAGGTGGGCACCGGCCAGGTCAACGGCGGCTCCTCCCAGTTGCTCTCGAACGTCATTTCGCGTTCGGGTTCGAACACGATCACCGGGCCGCCGAAGCGTTGCCGCTTGCCGCCGATCTCGACGCTCATGACGACGCGCCCGTTGAGGCGCGGTTCGAACGTATGCAACTGGTGGCCGCGGCCGAACCACGCGCTGATGCGTTCGAACGATTGGAACTCCCGCCACACCCGCTCCGGCGATGCTTCTATCAGGATGCTGCGGCGGACGTTCAGAAGGCTGACTTCGATTCCCATCTTCGTCCCCTCGTTCGAATCCGAGGTCACCCTACGCGTAACTATATAGTTACGCAATGGTTCGATGCGTCCAGCAGTCATCACGTCGTGGTGCGCCAATACACCAAATTCGCGTGGTCACGGGCGTTGGACCGTATCATCCACCCCCTCGAGCTCAACCAACGCGAAGCCGACCGATGACCGAATCACCGCGCCCCTCAATCGCACCGTCGCGCAGTCTGGCATCTGCGCTGGCGTGGGCGCTCGTACCGATGTTCGGATTGATCTCGCTGCTGCACGGTCGCGACGTCGGCTGGGATTTCCGCAACTATCACTGGTACAACCCGTACGCGTGGCTGAACGGCCGCAGCGGGTTCGACGTAGCCGTCGCGCACCACGCGACTTATTACAACCCGTTGGCGGACGTGCCGGTGTTCGTGGCGGCGCATTACCTGCCGACGTGGCTCGTCGGTTTCGCGATCGGTTGCGTGCACGGCCTCAATCTCGTGCTGTTGTATCGGCTGGCGCGCGCCGCCATCGGCGCGCAATCGGCGTCACGAGAGGACTGGCTTGCGCTCGCGCTCGCCGTCGTCGGCACGACCGGCGGCATGGCATTGATTCTCGTCGGCAACTCCAGCAACGACATGACGATGACGTTGTTCGTGCTGGCGTCACTGTTGCTGATCGTTCGTGTCGACGGAATCGCGACCGACGCCTGGCGGTTCGGCGCCGCCGGTCTGGTGTGCGGAATGGCGGTGGGACTCAAGTTGACGATGGCGCCGTTCGCAATCGGACTCGCGATCGGCGTGCTGACATTGGCCGCGCCATTGCGCGTCCGTTTGCAACGCATCGTGATGCTCGGCGCCGGAGGATTCGCGGGCGCCGCTCTGTTCGGCGGTGCGTGGGCATACTCGCTGTGGCAGCAGACCGGCAACCCGTTCTTTCCGTACTTCAACGACGTCATCGGCTCACCGCTGATACTCGACGCGTCGTATCGCGACGAGCGCTTTCTGCCGCACGGCTTCCTCGAAACGCTGGCGTATCCATTCGTCTTCTCGCTCGACGGCATGCGCGTCAACGACGTTCCGTTCCGCGACGTCAAGATCGCCATCGCCTACGCAATCGTGCCGCTGAGCGTGGCGTGGGCGCTGTTCACTCGCCGCACCGTCACGCAACCGGCGCGACTGCTGTTCGTCATGGCGCTCGTCAGCTATGCCGTGTGGGTATCGATGTTCGGCGTCTATCGCTACGTACTGTCGCTCGAGATGCTCGCGCCGTTGCTGATCGCGCTGGCGCTATCGCTCGTGCCGTTGACCGCACGCGTCCGCTACACGACGCTGGCCGTGCTCGCGCTGCTCGCGATTGTCTGCACCGGTTGGCGCTGGATTCCGATCGGAGGCGTCGGTTGGCGCGGCGGCTATGTCGATGTGGCGTTGCCGTCGATCGCCGATCCCGACCACACGCTGGTGGTGATGGCCGGCCTCGAGCCGATGGGCTACCTCGTGCCGGCGTTTCCGCGGCAGATTCCGTTCTTACGCATCGACGGTTGGCTCGATGCGCCGTCGTCGCATTCGCCATATGGCGATCGGATGCGCGCGCGCATCGACGCGCACGAAGGACCGATCTTCGGCATGTTCGTCGAGCACGAGCGCGAGCGAGCGGTCGCCGCATTTGCCGCCGACGGTTTGATGCTGGCGAGCGCGGATTGCGCCACAATCCGCTCGAATATCGGCGAACCGCTGCAGTGGTGCGCCCTCCAGCGCAAGGCATCATCCGAATGAACGAACACCCCGCCTCGTCCGCGCCGTCGATCGCGGTGTTGCTGCCGTGCTACAACGAAGAAGCGGCGATCGGCGTCACCGTCGAAGCATTCCGACGCGCGCTGCCGAACGCGCGCGTGTACGTGTACGACAACAACTCGCGCGATGCGACCATCGAAGTGGCGCGGCGCGCCGGCGCGATCGTCCGCAGCGAACGCGCGCAAGGCAAAGGCGCCGTGGTGCGCCGGATGTTCGCCGATATCGATGCGGACGTTTACCTGCTGTGCGACGGCGACGACACGTACGACGCGAATGCGGCCGGCGAGATGGTTCGAAAACTGGTCGCGGACCGGCTCGATATGATCACCGGCGTGCGCAAAGAGACCGATGTTGCCGCCTATCGGCCGGGGCACCGCTTCGGCAACCGTCTCCTCACCGGACTCGTGCGTTGGGTCTTCAGCGCGCACGTCACCGACATGTTGTCGGGGTATCGCGTTCTGTCGCGCCGTTTCGTGAAGAGCTTTCCGACGCAGACGACCGGTTTCGGCCTCGAAACCGAGATGACCGTGCACGCACTGCAGCTGTTGATGCCCACCGACGAGGTCGTCACCGCTTACAAGGAGCGACCGCCCGATTCGCAAAGCAAGCTGCGAACGTATCGCGACGGCTGGCGCATCCTGATGCTGATCGTCACGCTCGCGAAGGAAGAGCGACCGCTCTGGTTCTTCGGGATCATCGGCGTCGTGCTCGCGACGCTGTCGATCGGTCTCGCCATCCCGCTGTTCATTGCCTATTTCAAAACCGGCCTCGTGTTGCGTTTACCGACAGCGGTGCTAACGACGGGACTGATGTTGCTCGCGTGGCTCAGCTTCGTCTGCGGGCTCATCCTGGATACGGTCACACGCGGTCGCTGGGAACTGAAACGGTTGCAGTATCTGTCGCTGCCGCCGCCTGGATCGGGCGGTTGAAGCTCCGACAAGTCGATCGCGCGGCTCTGGAAAGCCGAGTTCATCCGTTTCGCGGCGGTCGGCACGACGGCGTTCGTCGTCGATGCGACGGTGCTCTATCTCGCGCTGTGGGCCGGACTGGGGTTGTACCTGGGGCGCGCCGTTTCGTATCTCGTTGCGGCAACGTTCACCTGGTACGGCAACCGGCGCATCACGTTCGCCACACGGGCGCAAGGCGTGCCGGCGGCAGCCGCAGAGTGGATCCGGTTCCTGCTAACGAACCTCGTCGGGGGCGCGGTGAACTATACGGTTTACGCCGCACTCGTCAGTCAGTTGGAACTCGCGCAAGCGTATCCGGTGCTCGGCGTTGCAGCCGGCTCGATCGCCGGGCTCAGCGTGAATTTCACGCTGAGCAAGTTCCTGGTGTTTCGCGCGCCACGCGCGCGTTCTTAAACCGGAAGATCGCCGACCGCGTGATTCACCGAGCCGGTCTCGTTGTACGAGCGCATCACCATTTCGGCGATCCTCATCAGATGCACCTCGTCGGAACCGTCGGCGATACGCGCCCAACGCGCGCTGATCAGCATCTGCGCCAGCGGCGTATCGTTCGAATAGCCGAGCGCGCCGTGCACCTGCAGTGCGCGGTCGACGACTTTCCACAGCGTGTTCGCGACGTGGTGCTTCGCCATCGACACTTCGGCGCGGAAGTCCATGTTGTTCTCGATCTTGTACGCAGCGTGCAGCACCATCAGTTTCGACGAATAGAGTTCCAGTGCGCTCTCCGCCATCATCCACTGAATGCCCTGCTTCTCGGACAACAGCGATCCGTGCGAGAAGCGTTTCTGCGCTCGGTCGACCAGCATTTCCAGCGCCTGCTCGATCTGGCCGAGCCAGCGCATGCAATGCGCGAGGCGCGCGGGGCCGAGGCGCACCTGGCCGAGCTTGTGGCCCGCGCCGCGCTCGCCGAGCATGTTTTCCTTCGGAATGCGCACGTTCGTGTAGCGCACCTCCGGATGTCCGCCGCCACCGCCCATCGTCTGCACGTCGCGAACGATCTCGAAGCCGGGTGATGCCAACGGCACGATGAAGGCGCTGTTGCGCGCTTGCGCGATGTCGGCGTCCGGGTCGCTGCGCGCGATGACGATCGCGAAATCGGCGCCGTGCGCGCCGGACGTGAACCACTTGTGGCCGTTGATCACCCAGTCGTCGCCGTCTTCGACGGCGGTGGTCTGGATCTGCGTCGGGTCGGAGCCGGCCACTTCGGGCTCGGTCATCGAGAAGCACGAACGCATCGTGCCGTCGCACAGCGGGCGCAGCCATTTTTCTTTCTGTTCGTCGGTGCCGAAGTGCAGCAGCGTG
Organism: uncultured Gammaproteobacteria bacterium; assembly: GCA_963787045.1. Lineage (GTDB taxonomy): Bacteria > Pseudomonadota > Gammaproteobacteria > Pseudomonadales > Azotimanducaceae > DATJGR01. Next base: position 203,258 of record CAWBBR010000017.1, read on the forward strand.
TGCATGTTGCCTTCGTCCGGCGCCTGACAGTTGATGATGTACGGCCCCAGCGGCGTCTTCACCGCCTCGGCCGACATCGCCGCGACCGCGGTATGGCCGAGCCCCATGCCGCCGAACGACTCCGGCATGTGCGGACACCACAGGCCGCGTTCCTTCGCAGCCTCGCGCAATCCTTTGATCGCGCTGCTCCACTCGTCGCGTTTCGCTTTGCGCGCCTGCAGCTCGCCCATCTTCGGCCGGACGGTGTCGCGCATGAATTTGCGCACGAGCAAGCGCGCGTCCTCTATCTCGTCGGGAAACGTGAAATCGATGGCCACCGGAATACTCCCCTATTCGTGTGTCGACTGATGCCGCCAAAGGATATCAGGGCGGCGCCGGTGCTAGGATTCCGGCAAATGAATGCACCCGAATACACCTTGTTCGACACCGCGGTCGGCCGTTGCGGCATCGTCTGGGGCGAACGCGGCGTGCTCGGCTTCCTGCTGCCCGAAGGCGGCGAGGATAAAACGCGCGCGCGGTTGTTGAAGCGGTTGCCGAATGCGCAACAGGCAACGCCGCCCGCGGCGGTGCAGGCCGCGATCGACGACGTGATCGCGCTGCTGCGCGGTCAGCCGCGCGATCTTTCGAACATCGTGCTCGACATGGACGGCGTGCCGTCGTTTCACCAACGGGTGTATGCGGTGGCGCGCACGATTCAGCCCGGTGCGACGTCGACGTACGGTGAAATCGCGACGCAACTCGGCGATCGTGGCGCGGCGCGCGCGGTCGGACAGGCGCTGGGTCGCAATCCGTTCCCGATCATCGTGCCGTGTCACCGCGTGCTTGCGGCCGGCGGTAAGGTCGGCGGTTTTTCCGCGAACGGCGGCATCACCACGAAGCTCAGATTGCTCACGATCGAGGGTGCGTACAGCAAGCCGCGCGATCTGTTCGACGGCGACGGCGCGTACGGCTTCGATCCGGTCGTTGCGGTGGAGCATCTGAAGGCCGCCGATCCGCCGTTCGCGCGCACGATCGATCGGGTCGGCAAATACGATCTCGAATTGAGGAACACGCCGAGTATCTTCGTCGCGTTGGCCGAAGCGATCGTGTACCAGCAGCTGCACGGCCGCGCCGCTGCAACGATCTTCGCGCGCGTGCGCGCGTTGTTTCCGAACGCGCATCAGGGGCCAACACCGGAACAGATCCTGCGGGCATCGGACGAGAAGCTGCGTGGCGCCGGGCTTTCGCAAGCGAAGATGCTGTCGCTGCGCGACCTCGCGCATCGCACGATCAGCGGAGAAGTTCCCACGCTGGCCGAAGCGCACGCGATGGATGACGCGGACCTCATCGATCGCCTGACGCACGTGCGCGGCATCGGGCGCTGGACGGTGGAGATGCTGCTGATCTCTCGCCTCGGCCGACCGGACGTGCTGCCGGCAGACGACTTCGGTATTCGAAAAGGATTCTCGGTGGCGTTCAGGAAGCGCGAAATGCCCACGCCGAAAGAGGTGCTGGCGCGCGGCGCGAAGTGGGCGCCTTACCGCACGGTCGCGAGTTGGTATCTGTGGCGCGCGGCAGAAGGTTGACGCGCTGAGGTCACGACGCGGCGGCGAGTCCGTCGAGTATTCCGGTCCAGCCCTGCCGCGTTCGGTCGACGAACTCCGGGAGCACACCCTGGTGTGTCAGCGTCAGTTCGCAGCCGGCACCGATTGCGACGATGTCGATGCTGACGCGGGTGAATTCCGCGGAGTACTGCGGCACGCCGAATTCGAACACGAGGCGGCGCGGCCGATCGATCTCGAGATACGTTCCGACGTGTTCGACGTCGACGCCGTCGCGGCGGTCTACGAAGCAGAAGCGTCCGCCGACGCGCGCATCGATCTCGGAACGCACCATGACGCCGGTTGGTGTTGCGAACAGGAATCGGGCGGCGCGTTTTGCATCGAGCCACGCGTCGAACACGCGTTCGGCGGATGCGTCGAAGCGGCGTCGTACCTGCACGCTTCCGGGCTGCGTGTCATTGCTCATCGTGTTCTCCCTTTCTTGCGTCGCGAAGGTGTGACGCGATCTTCGGCCTTCAACAGCGCATCGAGCGCGTCGAGGCGCGCGTTCCAGAGCGCGCGCTGCGTTTCGATCCAGTTCGCCGCCTCGTCGAGCGGCTTCGGGTTGATCGACAACAGATGCTCGCGGCCGGAACGCCTCCGCCGCACCAGCCGCGCGCGTTCCAGAATGCGGATGTGCTTCGAAACCGAATTGAGCGACATCGAAAACGGCCGCGCGAGATCGGTCACGCGCGTCTCGCCGGCCGCGAGTTTGTGCAGGATCGCGCGTCGTGTGGGATCGGCGATCGCCATGAGCGTGTGATTCAGTGTCGCGGGCATCGCGATTCAATATTCATCCGATTGGGTGAATATCGGCGACCGCGACGTGCCAGTCAAGCCTTCGGGAACAACTCAGGTGGAGGCGTTGGGACGTGCGGTGACGTGCCAGTAGCGCACATCAGGCGGCGCCCCGCCCGCGGGCGCGCTCAACTGATATTTCGCCGCATACGCGGCCTGCACGCCAGCGATGACCGTGGGGTCGTCGAGCGGCACGAGCCGCACTGCGTAGGCTTTGTCGCCGATGCGAAGGTGCACGTCCGGATTCTTATCGACCCAACCCGGCCAGTGTTTCGTTTTCGGCATGCTCGCACCGACGTACAACTGACCGTCCACCTGCGCGCACCAGATCGTCACCGCGTGCGGAATCAGATACGGCGTGTGCACCTGCACCGCGATCTCTTTGTCGTCGTCGGTGAATCGCCAGTCGGCGGGAACCGGCGTGTCGACGCCACCGAGCAGGATTCCTGCGCGCGTATCGTGCGGGCCGCAACCCGCGAGGAGCAGTACGAAGCAGGCGGCGAAGATCGTCGATGTGATTTTCATGAATTCCCCCGAATCAGTGTGACTTTGCAACCTGGTAGATCGCGGTGTGGCGGATGCTGGCGATCGGTGATCCCGCACCATCCCGAATGTCGACGTCGTTGACGATGTATTGATGGTGCTTGCGCTCGAATGCGTCGACGCAGCGACCGGCAACCGTGAGGTTCTGTCCGACCCGCGCGTCGCGGCGATGCTGGATGCGGCTTTCGGTGTGAATCGCCGGTCCGTAGCTGAACGAATGATGCAGCCAGTAAATCGGCTGATTGGCGTACCACGCCGGGTGGATGCGCGCGTTCTCGCCGTAAAAGCACGCCAGCGTTTCGTTCTGCTTGTCGCGCGCGAACGCCTCTGCATCGTCGCGCGAGAGCGGCACCAGACGCGTGCGCAACTCCTGCCCAACCGGTACGTTCTGCGGCGTGAGGCGCGGCAACGGATCGGCGGCGGGTTCGGGCGCCTTGTGCAGCGGAACGGCGAGTTCGCCCAACCACGGCGCATCGCCCAGTCCGATGTGTCCTTCGATACGAACACGCGCATCGTCGCCGCGCACCTCGAACGTGCCGTCAGCCGCCACGCTGATGTTCAATCGGTCATTCGGGAACACCGGCCGTCGAAAGGCAACGTCGGTCCAGCCGTGGTCGAGCCATTCCATGCCGGCCGCGTCGATGATCGAGGCGGCGCACCAACCATAGATCGTCGCGCCGCCGACGAGCGCGGCGCGAAACCCATAGTCGCGGGCACCATCGCTCGAGTGGATCGGATTGCCGGGATTCGGCGCATCGGCTTCGGGCATTGCGGCGACGATCGTGCGTTCGACCGCCCGCACGATCAGACGACCGCTTCGGCGCGAAGCGCTTCGATGTCGGAACGCGAGTAGCCGAGCTCGGTCAGGATTTCGTCGGTGTGTTCACCGAGTTTCGGCGGCGCGCGCAACGGCGCCGGTCCGTCGGGCGTCGCGACATAACCGCTGCCGACGACGCGCACGCGCTTGCCCGGCTTCATCGGCGAATCGATCTCGACCAATGCGGTGCGGCCCTGGAACTGCGGGTCTGCCGTTACCGACGCGAAATCGCGAATCTCTGCCACGGGTACTCCGGCCTCGATCAATCGATCGAGCCACACCTGAGTCGTCGCGCGCGCGAACAGACTCGTCAGCAATTCGTTTACGGCCGGCGTATTCGCAATGCGCGCATCGTTCGAACTGAACCGCGCGTCCTGATACCGATCGATGCAGCCGAGCACGTCGAACAGTTTCTGAACCTGCAGTTCCTTCAGCGCGACGACCTGGATGTGGCCATCGGCGGTCGCGAAGACGTTTGCAGTGGGCGCGCGCGTCGGCGAGCGATTGCCGAACAGTTCCGGTTGCACGCCGTTGACGAGGAAGCCGCTGACCTGCGGTGCCTGCATCACCATCGCGGTATCCATCATCGCGACGTCGAGGCGTTGACCTTCGCCGCTCACGCTGCGGCGATACAGCGCGGCCGAGATCGCGAACGCCGTGTTCAACGCGGTGGCCATGTCGACCGGCATGTAGCCGGTGCGCGTCGGTCCGGTTTCGGGATGACCGGTGATCGCCATCATGCCGCTGGCCGCTTGAATCGCGCCGTCGTAAGCCGCGTAGCCGGACTTCGGGCCACTCTGCCCGTAGCCCGAAATCGAGCAATAGACGAGATTCGGTTTCAACGCGGCGAACGTCGCATAGTCGAAACCGAGCCGTTGCATGACGCCGGGCGTGAAGTTCTCGACCACCACGTCGGCGGTGCGAACCAACGCCTGCACGATGGCGCGCGCTTGCGGCGCCTTGAGGTTCAGCGAAAGGCTGCGTTTGCCGATGTTGCACGTCAGGAACGACGGCGACATGCCGGCGTCGTCGCTGCCAGGCATGAGCCCGCGGGTTTGATCGCCGGTGCCGGGCTGTTCGATCTTGATGACGTCGGCGCCGAGTTGCGCGAGCTGCTGCGTCGCGAACGGGCCGGCGAGTACTTGTGTGAAATCGATGACTCGAATGCCGTCGAACGCGCGCGCCAAGAAAGGATGCTCTTCAGGAATCGCGCTTGATGAAAGCCGAAACTCCGAAGAGACGCAATGGAGGTTCCTGTTCTGCCGCAACGGCGACCGGTTCCACCTCGGCGTCGGCGGACGCTTCGTCGGCCGGCACGGGTTCCGCTGCTGCGGCTTCGGTCCAGGGGGTTTCGCCGGCCGGTACTTTGCCGTCTTCGAGCCACCCGATCAGCGATTCCCAGTGCGCCTTGATCGACGCGAAACCGCGACCCCTTCATTTCATGGAGGCCGACGCCCGTTTCCGCGGACCGGATGTAGTTCTGCGAATCGCGCAATACCGCGACGACCGGGATCTTCATCGCATTGAGGAAGCGCATCAGCGAGCGGAAGATCACGGTGTTGGGTTTGACCCGGTTCGCGACCACGGCCATGCGGTTCTCGGTGCGTTGAATCTTCGCGTGCAGCAGCAGATCCGCGATGCAACGCGTTACGGCTTGAATGTCGATGTCGGACGGCAACACCGGAATCAGTATGCGATGGGCGTCGCGGGTGAATTCGACATATTGGTGCTTGTTGATGGCCGCCGGGGTGTCGACGACGATGCGTTCCACCTCGTTCGGAATCCGCATCGCGAACGTCCGCGTGACTTTGGCGGGCACGTTGAACGGCGAAACACCGTGGATGCGCGCCATGGTTTCGGTGCGCTTGGCGAGCCAGCGCGTGCTCGACGCTTGCGCATCCTGATCCTGAAGTGCGGGAAATTGGCCGCGAGCGGCATAGAAGGCTGCGAGGTTCGTCGCAATCGTGGTCTTGCCGGAACCGCCTTTCGGGTTCAACACCACGATTTTGAGGGCCACTTCGAGCTCTGTGCATTACACGCGTGCAGGACGCTATCGCACCGCCGCGCCTATATGCAACCGTCGGCCGCGCGCAATGCCGACCGCTCCGCGAGCGGGACGAGACGCACGTCGTGGGCGTCTCGACGCCCTGCTGCGGACAGGACTAAGATCGGTTGGTGCGCGGCATGTCGCCCGCACATTGCAACCCACCGGGAGCGATAGCCCTGGTGAAGGAGATTCGAAATGTTCATGTACCACCGTGCGTGGCGTCACGCCTATGCCGCCGGTTGCTGGGAACGCGCCCACGCCGAAGCAAATGCGCGACAAGGCCATCGCAACCACTCGATGTTCAGCTGGTCGTCAGGACCTACGTTCGGCGTTCGCCGACCGTTGCGTCATCTGGCATGGAAGCTGAACTTGAGCGAAGCGCAGGTTCGCGACGTCGTAGACGTGCTCGATCGATTGAAGACCGCCTACAACCAGGCGCGACTCGATCAGGACCGATCCACCTCCGAAGTCGCCGCTGCGTTCACCGATGCCGAGTTCAATGCGGAGCGCGTGACCGCCGCATTGGCGAATCGCACTCGGGCGACCGAAGTTCTGAACGTCGATCTGCTCGCGGCAACGCGTCGCATCTTCGAACTGCTGAACGAAGAGCAACGGCGCGAGTTTGCCTATCTACTGCGCTCCGGCGCGTTCGTACTGTAGAGCTGGACTTGGGGGCGGCCGCGGCCGCCCCCGATTCATTCCGTTGGGAATGTCAGCGCTTCTGTAGGACTAAGCTGCCGATCGAATAACCGGCGCCGAACGAGCAGATCACGCCGCGATCGCCCGCTTTCAGGTCTTCGTGGTGCTGTGCGAACGCAATGATCGATCCGGCCGATGCGGTGTTGGCGTATCGATCGAGCACGATCGGCGCGACGTCGTCGGACGGGTCGGTGCCGAGCAGCTTGCGCGTGATCAGCTGATTCATGTTCAGGTTGGCCTGGTGCAACCACCAGCGTCGGATGTCGCCCACACCGAGACCGACCGCGGCGACCTGCGCCTCGAGGTGCGCCGCCGCCATTGGACAGACTTCCTTGAACACCTTGCGGCCGTTCTGATGGAACAGTCGATCGGCGTCGTACGGGTCACCACCCTCGGCGCGGCCGACGTAGCCGAAGTTCGAGCGGATGTTGTTCGAGTATTGCGTGACCGCTTTCGTGCCGAGAATCCGATAGCTATGTTTCGAATGGCACGTCGACTCGTTCTCGAGCACCACGGCGGTTGCGACGTCGCCGAAGATGAAGTGGCTGTCGCGGTCGCAGTAGTTCACTTGCGGCGACGTGAGTTCCGGATTGATCACCAGCACGCCGCGCGCGCTGCCCGCCGCGAGCGCGTCGTACGCGCGATGCAAGCCGAATGTGGCGGCCGAACACGCAACCAGCATGTCGAACCCGAAACCGACGATCCCGAGCGCGCCCTGCACTTCGATCGCGATCGCCGGATACGAGCGTTCGGTATACGCGCACGACACGATCACCATGTCGATGTCGGCCGCGGTCTTGCCTGCAGCGGCGAGTGCCTTGCGCGCGGCATGCAACGACATTTCCGCCTGGTGCGAAATCTCGTCTTCGGAGCGACGCGCGATGCGCGGCCGCATGCAATCGGGATCGAGGATGCCGTCTTTCACATACGCGAAGCGGCTCTTGATGCCGGACGCTTTCTCGATGAACTCCGCGCTGGAATGCGGTTTCGCTTCAATGGTGCCGCGCGCGATCTCGGAATCGTGTTCGGCGTTGAATTTGTCGGCATAGCGGTTGTAGCTCGCTACCAGCTCGTCGTTGCTGATCGCGTTGGGCGGCGTCCACTCGCCGACGCCGCTGATGACTATCGCCATGTGCTTCCCCTAAAGCGTGATGCCGAAGCGGTCGTGATACCAGGTGTTGTATTCCTGGTCGCTCACATCGCCGCCCATGCGAACCCATTCTTCGTCGCTGATCTTCGGCCGCCCTGTCGCCAGTCCATGTGCGTCATTTCCCACCGGCCAGCGCAATCGGTACGTCGGACGTCGTGATCGCTTCGAGAATGGCTTTTGCGACCTGGTCCGGTTGAGCCGCGACTTTGAAGCCGGCGGCGAACAGCTTGCCGTTGCGCCGCATGATCGGCTGATACGGCGACGTCTTGTCGTAGCGCGTCGTCTCCGCCGAGTTCTCGAAGATGTTCGTCATGATGACGCCGGGTTCGACGTTGACGACGCGAACGCCGAAGCGATACACCTCGTGGGCGAGCGCTTCGCCGAGACACTCGAGTGCCCACTTCGACGCCGAATACGCGACTTGGTTCGGTGTCGCGATGAGACCCGCGATCGACGTGATGTTCACGATCGCGCCGGTGCCGACGTTCGCGCATGCTCGGCAGCACGGCCTGGATACAGCGCACTGCGCCGAAGTAGTTGGTCTCGAACATCTGCCGATGCTCGGCTTCCGGCGTCAACTCGAGCGGCGATGCACCACCGATCCCGGCGTTGTTGATGAGCGCGTCGACCGCGCCGACTTTCGCGAACGCGCGATCGCAGGAGTCCTGCGACGTGACGTCGAGTTCGATGACTTCGACCGGCAATCGACCCTTAGTGGCTGCATCGCGCAGCGATTGTGCTTTGGCGAGGTTGCGCATGCCGGCGAACACGCGATAACCGTTTGCCGCGAGGTGCAGGCTGGTGGCGTAACCGATGCCGGTGCTCGTGCCGGTGACGACGGCGGTTTTCATCGTTGAATCCAGACTGAATGGGTAAATGACCATGCCGCTATTAACTCTGACGTGCAAGCTATTGAGGAGCATGTACTTTTGTCGCACGCAGGATATATTACGGCGGTCCTGACGGGCGACACGGTGATTAATGGACGAACAATCGGTTGTCAGCACGCGAGAACTGCTGGACGCGCGTTCGGGAGACGAACGCAGAGCGGCTGCGGATCGGCGTCGGGGGAATCACAGGCTACGAGAACTGAATGCGCGTCGAGACGGTGAAGAGACCGATCGTCGGCGTCGCGAACGCCGCGCAAAGGGGATGATGTCGCGATTGAGTTTTCTCTGGCGCTGGACGAAGAGCTAACAGGCGTTTCATTTTCGCGAACCTCGCCGACAAGCTGCAGCGGCGATGCGTCGGGGAGTAGCATTCCGTCAATTTGTTGGGAGCGATTTATGCGATCGACCGTTCTTTTGCTCTCGATCGTCTGTGCGCTGACAGATGTCTCTGCATACGCGGCCGATGCCGCAGCGGGCAAGGGAGCGTATTCGGTCTGCTCGACCTGCCACGCGCCGAACGGCGCCGGCAATCAGTCGCTGAATGCACCGCGTCTCACCGGCCAGTACGACTGGTATCTCAAGCGCCAGCTGCTGGCATTCAAAGACGGCATTCGCGGCACGACCGCTGGAGACATCTACGGCGCACAGATGCGGCCAATGGCGATGACGCTCTCGAACGAAGCGGCCGTCGACAATGTCGTTGCTTATATAGGTACGCTGACTGCGCCGCCGCCGGCACCGACGGTGCAAGGCGATGCAGCCGTGGGCAAGCAGCTGTATGCGACGTGCGCTGCCTGTCACGGGCCGAAAGCCGAAGGAAACGTGGCGTTGAATGCGCCCCGCCTCACCGATCAGGACGATTGGTATCTCGTGCGCGAATTGCAGAACTACAAAAAGGGCATTCGCGGCACCAATCCGAAGGACACGTTCGGTGCGCAGATGAAGCCGATGGCGGCGATGCTCGCGGACGATCAGGCGATCAACAACGTGGTCGTGTACATCCGATCACTCAAGTGACGAGGCGGGACTGCGTGTGGCGAGTCGTCTGACGGTCGATCTCGGGGCGCTGGCGCGCAATTACCACACGCTGAAGGGTCTTGCGGCACCGTCGGAGTGCGGCGCGGTCGTGAAGGCCAACGGTTACGGACTCGGTGCGGCGGCGATCGCTTCGCGGCTTGCTGCGGAAGGCTGTACGACATTCTTCGTTGCGACGGTTGCCGAAGGCATTGCACTGCGCGATGTGATCGATCTGCCGGAACTGTACGTTCTGGAAGGCGTCAGTCACGTCGAGGCGCCGCGTGCCGTGGAATACGACCTGGTTCCCGTCATCAACACCGACGCGCAGCTCGAGGCATGGCGGCCGTACCGGACACGATCGATCGCGGTGCAGGTCGACACCGGTATGAATCGGCTCGGCTTCGCGCCGGCCGATGCGCACCCCGAACGCTTCGATCAATTCGAAGTCGCGCTGCTGATGACGCATCTCGCGTGCTCTGAAGAGCCGCAACATCCGCGCAACCCGATGCAGATCGAACGTTTTGCCGAGGTGGCGGCGCGATTTCCCGGCGTGGCGACCAGCATTGCGAACTCGGCCGGAATACTGCTCGGCCCGCAGTATCGCGGCGATGTCTGTCGGCCCGGTATTGCACTCTATGGCGCGAGTCCGTTCGATGACCCGATGACGGCGCTCGCCACGGTGGCCACGCTCGAAGCACGCATCCTGCAACTGCGGCGCGTGCCGGCATTCGAACCGGTCGGCTACGGTGCCACCGGCATTGCCGACACTGAGCGGTTGATCGCGACGATCGACGTCGGCTACGCCGACGGATTACCGCGCGTGCTGTCGGGACACGGCTACTGCGCGATTCACGGCGCGGGGGTGCCGATCGTCGGGCGGGTATCGATGGATCTGACGACCATCGACGTCACCGGGCTGGCGGATGCCGTGAAGGTGGGCGATTGGGTGGAACTCATCGGTGCGCAAGTGCCGATCGAAGACGTCGCCGAACTCGCCGGCACGAATACCTACGAGATACTCACCGGCCTCGGCCAGCGCAGCGAGCGGCGGTACATCGGCTGAATCCGCTGCGCCAACCCATCCGATCGGCTTACTTGTACGTTTCCGGCGCGAGCGACGCCGCTTGCTGGAAGTCCTGGGCCGCCGCGTCGGTCTCGCCGAGTGCGAGGTGCGATTTTCCGCGGTTGAAGTACGCCGGCGCCAGTGCGCCGTGTGACAACGTGATCGCCTGGTTGTAGTCGGCTACCGCTTCGTTGTGGCGGTTGTAGCGGTAATAGACGTTGCCGCGGTTCACGTGCGCGCGTGCCGAATCCGGATCCAGTGCGATTGCGGCGTTCTGGTCCTCGATCGCTTTGTCGAGTTCGCCGTGGTTCGCGAGGATGATGCCGCGGTTCGAGTACGTCGCCGCCAGTTGTGGTCGCGACAATTTGCCGCGCTTGATCGCGGCGTTGCACGACGCTTCGTCGGCGATGGTGGGATTGAAGGTGGCGGCCTCGTAACAGGCCTGCGCGTCGCTGGTGCCGATCACCTGCTCTGCCGCGTGCGCTGGTACAACGCCTATTGCTGCGGAAACAACTGCTGCTGAAACAACGACTGAAAGCACAATCGATCGCATGATTCGATTCCCTTAGCCGTGGTTCTCAATCATAACGCTCGGTTTCATCGCGTTGTATCATCGCGAAGCACGGGAGACAGGCACGAAATACAAGGGGGAGTCATGGCCGGGATCAATCGCAAGGGCGTGCTGGCGGGTCAGGTCGCGGTGGTGACCGGCGCGAGTCGCGGCATCGGTGAGGCGATCGCGCGACGCTTCGCAATGGAAGGCGCAAAGGTGGTCGTCAGCGCGCGTACCGTCGAAGCCGAAGATCATTATCTGCCCGGCACCATCACCGACACGGTGAACAGGATCAACGCGGCGGGCGGCGACGCGATCGCGGTGCGCGCCGATCTCGCGAGCGCGACCGACCGAAACGCGCTGATCGATGCGGCTGAGGCCGCGTACGGTTCGGTCGACATTCTGGTGAACAACGCCGCGATCACGTACTTCATCCCCGTCGAAGATTTTCCGGAGAAACGCTTCCGGCTGATGATGGACGTGCAGGTGTGGGCGCCGTTCGAGTTGTCGCAGCGCGTGCTGCCCGGAATGAAAGAACGCGGCCGCGGATGGATTCTCAACATCTCGTCGCACGCGGCGATTCACCCGCAAAAGGACTTGGGCGGCCGTGGCGGCACCGTCTATGGCATGTGCAAAGCGGCACTCGAACGATTCACGACGGGCCTCGCGCAAGAGGTCTACGAGAACGGCATCGGCGTGAACGTGATCTCGCCGGGTCTCGTTGCAACCCCCGGCGTGATGCATCACAAGCTGATCAACGAGACCAACAAGGAACGGGTCACACCGATCGAGCACATGGCCGAAGCCTGTCTGCGGCTGTGTCACGGCGATCCGAAGCAGATCACCGGACGCATCGACTACGCCGACGCGCTGATCAAAGAGTTCGCGCTGAAGCCGGTCGATCTCGTTTAACCGCACACCCACAAGATCAGGAGACGAGGATGCTGTCGTTCGACGACTACGCGCGGCTCGACGGAACCGCGCTCGCCGAGATGATCCGCCGCCGCGATGTGTCGGCCGGTGAGGTTCGAGAGGTCGCGTTGTCGGCGATCGCCCGCTTCAATCCGAAACTCAACGCGGTGCTCGAAGTGCTCACCGACGCGAGCGCCGCCGACGTGGCTGCGTTGCGGCCCGATGCGCCGTTTGCGGGCGTGCCGTTTCTGATCAAGGAACTCGCGCTGCATGCGGGCAATGCGCCCTGTCGCATGGGCAGTCGGCTCGCCGCCGGTGTGTCGTTTCCGACCGACACGGAACTGATGGCACGCTTCCGTCGCGCCGGACTCGTCACCGTCGGTACGACGCAAACGCCGGAGTTCGGCTATTGCGGCACGACCGAGCCGGTGGCATTCGGTCCCGCGCACAATCCGTGGCGGCTCGGCCACAGCCCGGGCGGATCGAGCGGCGGTTCCGGCGCCGCTGTCGGCGCGCGCATCGTGCCGATCGCACACGCGAACGACGGCGGCGGTTCGATCCGGATTCCGGCGTCGAGCAACGGCCTCGTCGGGTTGAAGCCGACGCGCGATCGCACGCCGAGCGGCCCCGATGCGTCCGATCCGTTGTTTGGTCAGGCGATCGAGTTCGTGGTGACGCGCAGCGTGCGCGACGCGGCTGGAATGCTCGATGCGGTCGCCGGTGCCGATGCCGGCGCGCCGTCCATCGCGCCGGTCGAGGCAGGCAGTTTTCTGTCGCAGATCAGCCGCCCGCCGGGTCGGTTGCGCATTGGCTGCATGGCGAAGTCGCCGTTCGGCGCGCCGTTGCATCGCGGAGTGTGCGGAGTCGATGACAGCGTACGCGCAAGTTGCTGACCGACCTCGGCCACGACGTGGTCGATGCGTCCCTCGCGTTCGATTTCGAGTCGTTCACCAGGCACGTTCACGTGATCTGGTGCGTCGGTACGTCCGCCGGCATCGCGGCGGTCGCGTCGGCGACCGGGCGCAAACCGTCGCTCGACACGCTCGAGTCGGCCACCCTCGCCTGCTATGAAGATGCGCTGAAGATGACCGCGCTCGATGTCGCGGCCGCCCTCGCCTACTTCAACGAGGTATCGCGGACGATCGGCCGATACTTCCAGGGCATCGACGTGGTGTTGTCGCCGACCTCCGGACAACCGCCGCCGAAGCACGGAGTGGTGAATCAGAATGCACCCGGCATCGACGGATTGACGTGGACGCGTCAGACCTTCGAGTTCTTCCCGTTTACGCCGTTGTTCAACGCGACGGGACAACCGGCAATTTCCCTGCCGCTGCACTGGTCGAAAGACGGGCTACCGATGGGCAGTCAGTTCGTCGGTCGATTCGCTGACGAGTCCACCCTGCTGCGACTCGCCGCGCAGATCGAGCAGGCGGCGCCGTGGTCGGCGCGCATGCCGGCGCTGATCCAGTAGATCGGCGCCTCTCATCAGCGCACCGGGATCTCGGTCTTCTTGATCACGGTGCGCAGTGCAAAGCTCGAATGCACGCGATCGACGCCGGGCAGTTGCGTGAGATTCTGGCTGTGGACGCGCTCGTAGTCGCGCGCGTCCGCGACGATGACGCGCAGCAGATAGTCGGCATCGCCGGACATCAGATAGCACTCCATCACTTCCGGCACGTCGCGCACTGCGCTCTCGAAACGCTTGAGGTCGTCCTGCTGCTGGCTCGTCAATGTGATCCGAACGAACACGTTGTCGGGATAGCCCGCCGACGACTGATCGACCAGGCCGACGTAACCGCGAATCAGCCCGGCGCTCTCGAGCCGGCGAACGCGGCGTAGACAGGCCGACTCGGACAGACTCACGCGCCCTGCCAACGCCGCGTTCGTCAGGCGACCGTCCAGCTGGAGTTCATGGAGGATTAGGCGGTCGATTCGGTCAGTTTCGATGGAAGCTTGCGCCAAATTAAAGTTCCGATAGTGGTTTCTTGCGTAGATTGGCCGCTTTGACGCGTCTTCGCAAGGAACTGCCTCACCGAACCCACTAATCTACGCGGCAGTTTCATTTCAAGGACGGCTGACATGCGTATCGGAGTTCCCGCTGAGATCAAAGTGCACGAATACCGGGTCGGTCTGACCCCCGGTTCCGTTGCCGAATTGACCGCCGCCGGGCACGAAGTATTGGTTCAGACCCGCGCCGGTGCCGGCATCGGTTTCATGGACCGCGACTACGAGCGCGCCGGCGCCAGGATCGCGCCGGACGCGGCGACCGTGTTCCGAACCGCGGAGCTGATCGTGAAGGTCAAAGAGCCGCAGCCGGTCGAGTATCCGATGTTGCGGTCGGGTCAGATCCTGTTCACCTATCTGCACCTCGCGGCCGATCGTGCGCAAGCCGATGCGTTGATGGCGTCGGGCGTTAGCGCGATCGCGTATGAAACGGTCACGGCCGCGGGTGGCGGTTTGCCGTTGCTCGCGCCGATGAGCGAGGTCGCCGGTCGCATGGCGGTGCAGGTCGGTGCGAAGTGTCTCGAGAAAGAAGCGGGCGGCATCGGCAAATTGCTCGGCGGCGTTCCGGGTGTGGCGCCGGCGAAAGTCGTCATCCTCGGCGGCGGTACTGCCGGAGCGAACGCGGCGCTGATCGCGCTCGGCATGCAGGCCGACGTGACCATTCTGGACAAATCGGTGAACCGCCTGCGTTGGCTCGCGGATCGCTTCGGTTCGGGTCTGCGCGTGGTGATGGCGAATCCGCAGACGATCCACGAGTACGTCGTCGAAGCCGATCTCGTGATCGGCGCCGTGCTGGTGCCCGGCGCTGCGGCGCCGAAACTCGTCAGCCGCGAGATGGTGCGGGAAATGCGCGATGGATCCGTGGTGGTAGACGTCGCGATCGACCAGGGCGGCTGTTTCGAGACGAGCCGGCCGACGACTCACTCGGCGCCGACCTACATCGAAGAAGGCGTGGTGCATTACTGCGTCACGAACATGCCGGGTGCCGTGGCGCATACGTCAGCTCTGGCGCTCAACAACGCGACCCTCCCCTTCGTCAAAGCGTTGGCAGACAAAGGTCTCGCGGCGTTGAATGCCGATCCACACCTGGCGGCGGGGTTGAACGTCCATCGCGGTGCAATCACCCATCCCGCTGTCGCAGAAGCGCTCGGCTATCCGCTCAAGCGGCTCTCGGTCGCCGCCTAGTCGAACAATTCGACGGAAAGACGCCCCAACCGGGGCGTTTTTCTTTTCTGGCGCATCAACTTCCGGTCTACGCGACACTCTGCCGCAAGAACACCTCAGCTCGTCGCACCTCTACTATCTCGTTATCTCCTCGTAGGAATAGTCTCGAATCGACCTCGGCGGACCAACGCCGGGCGTCGAATTCGCGGCCGTTGCACGGGGGAAGCGAAAGATGGTCCGGAGATCGTTGCTGCTGGCGGTGCTCCTCGCCGTTCCGTGCAGTTCGTTTGCGTCGCCGAATACCTGTGGCCTGGTGCAGACGTCGGTCGATCGCCAACGCGCTTATGCAAGCGTGGTCGCGGCGGTCGACGCCATGCGCCGTGAACACCTCGACCGCTCGGTTCGATCCGATCGGGAGTTCGTCGGCGCCGTCGTCGAAAACGGCGCGGGCGGGTACTGGGCGTCTGTGGGCAGCGGGTGCTCGGGTCAGGATACCGTGACGTTCGCGGTGAAGATTCCAGCGCACGCGCAGCTCGCCGCGTTCTGGCATACGCACGGCGCAGCTGCCGCATCGCGTGACTTGTTCTCGCCTGACGATGTCGATCTGGTCCGCAACACCGGGCGCGACTTTTATCTGATCACGCCGCGCGGCGAAATCAGGGTGCTACGCCCGAGCGATGTCGGGCGAATCGGCGCGATTGGCGTCGGCCGAGTGCCGGCCAGCCGCGCCACGATCGGTCATGCGGTGAAGCCGAACGTCGCCGTCGATGTCCGCATGACGGAGCGGATCGATGTGCTGCCGAGCGAGTCGAGGGGTGACGCGCCGATCGGCTGATGCCACGTGCCATCGAGTGGTTTGCTTAGGCAGCCGAATGCTCTTAGCCTAGCCCCTCCGTTGCAGGCAGGCCGGGCACCATGGCGGCGAAAGAGCAGGAAGTCGTTCGGAATCTCGCGCAGCTGGACCGGGAGGCGCTCGAGGCCTACTGGATGCCGTTCACTGCTAACCGTCAGTTCAAGGACAACCCGCGTCTGATCTCTGGCGCGGACGGTTGCTACTACATCACCACGGACGGACGACGCGTGCTGGATGGACTGTCGGGCCTTTGGTGTTGTGGCGCCGGCCACAACCGTCCGGAGATCGCCGACGCCGTCGCGCGGCAGCTGCGCACCCTGGATTACTCGCCGGCGTTTCAGTTCGGGCATCCGCTCGCGTTCGAGCTCGCGAACAAGATCAAGTCATTGACGCCCGCCGGTCTCGACTACGTCTTCTATACCAACTCCGGATCGGAGGCGGCGGACACCTCATTGAAGATCGCGCGCGCGTACTGGCGCCAGAAAGGCCAGCCGGCGAAAACGCGGTTGATCGGCCGGGCGAAGGGCTACCACGGCGTGAACTTCGGCGGCATCTCGGTGGGCGGTATCGGCCCGAATCGAAAACTGTTCGGCGATGGCGTCGCGGCCGATCACCTGCGGCACACGCTGCTGCCGGAGAACGTCTTCACCCGCGGCATGCCGGAGAAAGGCGCGGAGCTCGCCGATGAATTGGAGGAGTTGGTCGCGCTGCACGATGCGTCCAACATCGCCGCCGTCATCGTGGAGCCGTTCGCGGGATCGGCCGGCGTACTGCCGCCGCCGAAGGGCTATCTGCAGCGCCTGCGCGCGATCTGCGACAAACACCAGATACTGCTTGATATTCGACGAGGTGATCACCGGCTTCGGCAGAGCGGGCGCGCGTAGCGGTGCGGAGGCGTTCGGCGTAACGCCCGACATCATGAACTTCGCTAAACAACTGACCAATGGCGCGGTGCCGATGGGCGCAGTGGTGGTCAAGCAGGAGATTTATCAGACGTTCATGGCTACCGGCGGTCCGGAGTACATGCTGGAATTCCCCCACGGCTACACGTACTCGGGCCATCCGGTCGCCTGCGCGGCCGGTATCGCGGCGCTCGATCTCCTGCTGCAGGACAAGCTCATCGATCGCGTGCGGATGCTCGCGCCGTATTTCGAAAACGGCATACATGCCCTGAAGGGTAGAAAGCACGTCGTCGATATCCGCAACTACGGCCTCGCCGGTGCGTTGACGCTGGCGCCGCTTCCCGGTGAACCGGCGCGACGACCGTTCGAAGTCGCGATGCGTTGCTGGGAACGCGGCCTCTATGTCCGCTACGGCGCCGACACGCTGCAGTTCGGTCCGCCGTTCGTCATCGAGAAGAGCGATCTCGATCGCATGTTCAACATCGTCGCGGATTCACTCGACGCGCAAGCCTGATCGTCCGGGAGGACACATGACCCAATCCATGCACAACATGGCGCCGCCGGGTTCGCTCGAAGCGAAGGACCTCGAACACCTGCTGCATCCGGCGACCAATCTGAAGACGCATCACGAGAAAGGCCCGACGGTGATGATGCGCGCGAAAGGCGTCTACATCTGGGACGGCAAAGGCAAACAATACCTCGAGGGTATGGCCGGCCTCTGGTGCACCGCGATCGGATACGGCGAAGAGGAACTCGCGCGCGTTGCAGCGGAACAGATGCAGAAGCTGAACTACTCGCATCTGTTCGGCGGCAAGAGCAACGAGCCGAGCATTCTGCTCGCCGAGAAGCTGAAGGCGATGATGCCGTTCGAAGCCGGGCGCGTGTTCTTTGGTCTCTCGGGTTCCGACGCCAACGACACGCAGATCAAACTGATGTGGTACTACCACAACGTCATCGGCAAACCGGAGCGCAAGAAGATCATCTCGCGGCGTCGCGGCTATCACGGTGTGACGGTCGCGAGCGGCAGCCTTACCGGCTTACCCGCCTTCCACAAACACTTCGACCTGCCGATCCCCGGGATTCTGCACACCGATGCGCCGCACTATTACCGTGAAGGCAAACCCGGCGAGAGCGCCGATGCATTCGTCGATCGCATCGTCGGCAACCTTGAAGCGCTGATCAAATCGGAAGGACCGGAAACGATCGCGGCGTTCATAGCCGAGCCGGTCATGGGCGCGGGCGGCGTCGTGGTTCCGCCGGCCGGCTATTACGAGAAAGTGCAGGCGGTGCTCGATCGCTACGGCATTTTCTTCATCGACGACGAAGTGATCTGTGGCTTCGGCCGAACCGGCAACCCATTCGGCGCGCAGACGTTGAACATCCGTCCAACCACGATGAGCATCGCGAAAGCGGTGTCGTCGGCGTATCTGCCGCTGTCGGCCGTGATCATTCCGGAGTTTCTGTACGAGCCGCTCATCGAAGCGTCGGGGCAGGTGGGCACATTCGGGCACGGCTTCACGTACTCGGGACATCCGGTTTGCGCGGCGGTCGCGCTGCGGAATCTGGAGTTGATGGAAGAGCGCGACCTGTTCGGCCACGCAGCGCGCATGTCCAAACCCTTTCAGGCGCGCCTGCGCGCGCTGGCGGATCATCCGCTGGTCGGCGAAGCGCGCGGTGTCGGAATGATCGGTGCGGTTGAGATCGTCTCTGACAAATCCACAAAGGCGCCGTTCGAAGCGAAGCGGGCGGTTGCCGCATATTGCGCCGGGCGTGCGGAGGAACACGGACTGATCGCGCGCAACATCGGCGAGACGATTGCGATCTGTCCGCCGTTGATCATTACGGAAAATCAGATACACGAACTCTTCGACAAGCTCGGTCGAGCGCTCGACGACACACTCGAGTGGACCCGGCGGACTTGATGGACGGGCACAACTGCGAAAGAGTCTAATTGCGATGGCGATGGGATCAGGGGAACGGCACATGGGTAGATCGTGGTTGGTAGCGGCGTTGACGGTCGTTGGCGTTGGGTTCGGCGCGCCCGCGCTCGCGGCCGAATCGGCAACCGCAGTGGCGCCGCTGCAGGCAGAACAGGCGACGACCGAGAAGCTCGGCCCGCCGAAGCCGCATTGGTTCTTCGTTTACGACGTGAACTTCCTCGGATACCTCGACAGCAAGGTGTATCTGTACGACGGCGACTCCGGGTCGATGCTCGGCATGTTGTCGACCGGCGCGTTCGGCAACGCCATCGAATTCGCACCGGATTTCTCCGCGATCTACGTGCCCGAGATGTACTACAGCCGCGGCAGTCGCGGCGACCGCACCGACATCGTCGCGATCTACGACACCACCGAGTTGAAGGCCGTTGGCGAAATCGTGATCCCGGCTAAGCGCGCGACCGGCCTGCCGCATCGCGCGTACCAGGGAATCAGCGACGACGGTCAGTTCATGTACGTTTCCAACATGACGCCGGCGACGTCGGTGAGCGTCGTCGACGTGAAGGCGCGCAAGTTCATCGCGGAGATCGAGATTTCCGGCTGCAACCTGGTCTATCCGGTAGGCAACCGCGCGTTTGCGTCGTTGTGTGGCGACGGTACTGTGCAGGTCGTCTCACTCGATGATCAGGGCAATCTCAAGGGGCGCGAGCGCAGCGCGAAGTTCTTCGATCCCGACAAAGATCCTGTCACCGAGAAAGCGTCGCGCTTCGGCAACACGTGGCTCTACATATCGTTCGACGGCTATGTGCATCCGGTCGCGTTCGATGGCGGCAAGGCGAAGCCGGGCGAGCCGTGGTCGCTGTTCACGGACAAGGAACGCGCCGACGGCTGGAAGATCGGTGGCGCGCAGTTCAATGCGGTGCACCAGAAGCTCGGCCGCCTGTTCGTGATCGTCCACAAGGGCGGCCCGTACAGCCACAAGGAAGCCGGTAAGGACGTGTGGACGTACGATCTCGCGACATCGAAGAAACTCGGTTCGCATTTCGATGGTCGCCCCAGTCACGTCGTTGGGGCTGACGAAGGACGCCGCGCCGCTCTTGATCGCCGACTACCCGGCGACGCCGGCGGTGTACGTATATGACGCGCTGAAAGGCACGCATCTGCGCACGATCGAGGGACCTCCGATGGTGCCGAGCTTCATTCAGGCGCCATGAACCTCGACCCCGTCATCGCCACGATCATCCGCTTCGCGTTGGGTTGGCTGTTTCTGGCCGCATCCGCGCACAAGCTGAGAGACATGGTGGACTTCCGTTCGGTGCTCGCGACGTATCGGATTCTGCCGGACGGATTCGTCGCGATTACCGCGTGGCTCGTCGTGGTCGCGGAGGTCTGCATCGGCATCGGCATGCTGTGGCAGTTCAAGCCCGCGTTCATCGGCGGCGCGGCGTTGCTGCTCGCCTATGCCGGAGTGATGACGATCAATCTGATGCGCGGCCGTCGCTTCATCGATTGCGGCTGTGGCGGCGCGACGCAACCGTTGTCGATCGGGCTCGTGCTGCGCAACGTGGTGTTGGCGATCGCTGCGATCACCGCGCTCGTGCCGGCGCCGACGCGTCCGCTCGGCTGGCTCGATGTCGTCAGCATGGTGGCGGGTGTGCTCGTACTCGGAACGCTGTATGCCGCAACGAATCAATTGCTCGCGGCGCGTGCACGCCTCGAAGAGTGGGTGTGATGGACGCACTGATCGTTTCGAACATCGTGCTGTGGCTTCTGGTGATCGGACTCACGTTCGTCGTGTTCGCGCTGACGCGCCAGATCGGCGTGCTGCACGAACGCGTTTCACCGGCCGGCGCGTTGACGTTGTCGGGTGGCGTGAAGTCCGGTGAAACGCCGCCGGCCCTTTCGCTGACGACGCTCGACGACAACGTGCTGAAGCTCGATTCGTTCGCGGCTCGCGGTCGCGGCGTGTTGCTGTTCTTCCTGTCCCCCACCTGTCCGCTGTGCCGTTCGCTGCTGCCGGTGGTCACCCGCGTGGCCAAGGAAGAACGCAAATGGCTCGATCTGGTATTCGCCAGCGACGGCGGTACGCGCACGGAACACGAGGCGTACGTGAAGGAACGACAGATCGAAGCGTTCCCGTACGTCATCTCGCAGGAGCTCGGCGTGGCGTTCCGCGTCGGCAAGCTGCCGTACGCCGCATTGCTCGACGAGAAAGGCGTGTTGGTCGCGAAAGGATTGGTCAATTCGCGCGAGCATCTCGAAAGCCTGTTCGAAGCGAAACGGCTGGGAGTGGCGAGCGTCAACGAATACATGAGCGCCAAGGCGCGCGATGAAACCGAGGTGACTACATGAACTGGCTCGACAACTGGATCACGAAGGGGACGCGGCGCGTAGCGCGGAGTACCTCGCGGCGCGATTTCCTCTCGAGGATGGGTGTGGCGCTGGTCGGGGCCGGTGCAGTGCCGTTGTTGCCGGTTGCGCGCGCGAACGCCGCAGAAGGAACGCGTGCTCCGCAACCGCAGGAAAAAGGCGATCCGCTCAGCTGCGACTACTGGCGCTTTTGCGCGCTCGACGGATTCCTCTGCGGCTGCTGCGGTGGCTCGACCAACAGCTGTCCGCCCGGAACGGAGCCGTCGCCGGTGACGTGGATCGGTACGTGTCGCAATCCCGTCGATGCGAAGGACTACATCATTTCGTACAACGACTGCTGCGGTAAGACCGCGTGCGGTCACTGTCTGTGCAATCGCGACGAAGGCGATCGACCGGTGTATCAGCCCGCGAAGAGCAACGACATCAACTGGTGTCACGGCACCAAGACGAACATGTATCACTGTTCGACGTCGGTCGTATTGGGTCTAGCTGTTGCGAATTGAGTTACGCATCCCGCCACTCGTTGCCGCTGCACTGCTGTGCGGCGCGTCGAGCGCGTGGGCGGATGCGCACCAGGATTACGTGCTCAACTGCATGGGATGTCACATGGTCGACGGCGGCGGTGCGCCACCGACGATTCCGCGGCTCAAGGACCGCGTCGGTTACTACCTGACGATCCCGAACGGCCGCGCTTATCTCGCGCAGGTGCCTGGCGCCGCGAATTCACTGCTCGACGATCGGCAGTTGACCGACGTGCTGAACTGGATGGTCGACGAATTCGCCGGCGCGTCGCGCCCGCAGACGTTCGAGCCGTACGCGATCGAAGAAGTGGCGCGCTATCGCAGTAAGCCGCCGGCCGACATCGATGCGCTGCGTCATGAGTTGAGCGACGCCATGGTCGCGGCCTATCCGACAGCAGGGCGCTGGTAGCGGTGGCGGTCCTCGCGTCCAAGATCGACGTCAACGCCGCGGGCTTTCGCGCCAATGACGTGCATCATCGGAAACTCAGCGCCGATCTCCGCGAGCTGATCGCGAAGGTCGCGCTCGGTGGCGACGAGCGCTCGCGCGCACGTCACGTCGAACGCGGCAAGTTCCTGCCGCGCGAAAGACTCGAACGGCTGATCGATCCGGGCTCGGCGTTTCTCGAAACGAGCCAGCTCGCCGCGCACGAGCTGTACGCCGACGTCGTGCCGTCGGCCGGCATCATCACTGGCATCGGACGCGTCGCCGGGCGCGAATGCGTCATCGTCGTCAACGACGCGACGGTGAAAGGCGGCACGTACTATCCGATGACGGTGAAGAAACATCTGCGCGCGCAGGAGATCGCGCTCGAGAATCATCTGCCGTGCATATATATGGTGGATTCGGGCGGTGCATTCCTGCCGATGCAGGAGCAGGTGTTTCCCGACAAGGATCACTTCGGCCGCATCTTCTACAACCAGGCCAACATGTCGGCGCGCGGCATTCCGCAGATCGCGCTGGTCATGGGGTCATGCACCGCCGGCGGCGCGTACGTGCCGGCGATGTGCGACGAATCGATCATCGTGCGCAATCAGGGAACCATCTTCCTCGGCGGTCCGCCGCTGGTGAAAGCCGCGACCGGCGAAGACGTCGACGCGGAAAGTCTCGGCGGCGGCGACGTGCATGCGCGCATCTCCGGTGTCGCCGATCACCTCGCCGCCAACGACGAACACGCGATAGCGCTGGCGCGCGAAATCGTTGCCGGAAGCAATGTGACCTACCGCGACACGGTGGCGCGCCAGGCCGGCGCGGCGCCCGCGTTCGCCACCGAACAACTCTATGGCGTATTGCCGCGCGACACGCGCACGCCGTACGACGTGCGCGAAGTGATCGCGCGGCTGGTGGACCGATCGGAGTTTCACGAGTTCAAGGCGCTGTACGGCGAAACGCTGGTCACCGGGTTTGCGCACATCGACGGCATGCCGGTCGCCATCGTTGCCAACAACGGCATTCTGTTCTCCGAGTCGGCGCTCAAAGGCGCGCACTTCATTCAATTGGCGGACCGACGCGGCGTGCCGCTGGTGTTTCTGCAGAACATCACCGGCTTCATGGTCGGCCGCAAATACGAGAACCAGGGCATCGCAAAAGACGGCGCCAAGATGGTCACCGCGGTAGCGTGCGCGAAAGTGCCGAAGTTCACCGTCGTCATCGGCGGTTCGTTCGGCGCCGGCAACTACGCGATGTGCGGTAGAGCATACGGTGCGCGCATGTTGTGGACGTGGCCGAACGCGCGCATCTCGGTCATGGGCGGCGAGCAGGCAGCGCACGTGCTCGCCACCGTGCGGCGCGAAGGCGCCGCGGCGCGTGGCGACGTATGGCCCGAAGCCGAACAGAAAACGTTCATGGACGGCATTCGTTCGACTTACGACACGCAAGGCCATCCGTTCTATGCGAGCGCGCGCTTGTGGGACGACGGCGTGATCGATCCGGCCGATACGCGGCGCGTGCTGAGTCTCGCGCTGTCGGTCGCTTGTCGCGAACCGGAGCGCACATCCGATACGCGCTTCGGCATCTTCAGGATGTGACGTGTTCAAACGCCTACTGATCGCGAACCGCGGCGAAATCGCGTGCCGCATCATGCGCACCGCGCGGCGTATGGGAATCGAAACGGTAGCGGTTTACTCGGACGCAGATCGCGACGCGCTGCACGTGCGCACGGCCGATCGTGCCGTGCGTATCGGCCCAGCGGCGGCGCGCGAGAGCTATCTGCGCATCGACGCGATCATCGACGCGGTCGTGAAGAGTGGCGCGGACGCAGTCCACCCTGGTTATGGATTCCTGGCGGAGAACGCCGACTTCGCGGCCGCGTGTTCCGCGGTGTGCACCTTCGTCGGTCCGTCAGCGGACGCGATTCGCGCAATGGGATCGAAGATCGAAGCGAAGCGCATCGTAGCGGCGGCGGGCGCGCCGGTGGTGCCCGGGTATCTCGGCGAGCAGGATCCGGTGAAGCTCGCGGCCGCGGCGGAGGAGATCGGCTATCCGTTGTTGATCAAGGCTTCGGCCGGTGGGGGTGGGAAAGGCATGCGCGTGGTGAGGTCGACGCGCGAGTTCGCGAACGCGCTGGCGGCCGCGCGACGCGAGTCGAAAGCCGCGTTCGGCGACGACGCCGTGTTGTTGGAAAAGTACCTGTCCGCACCGAAGCACATCGAAGTGCAGATTCTGGCGGACGCGCACGGCCACACGCTGTATCTGTTCGAGCGCGACTGTTCCGTGCAGCGACGACACCAGAAAGTGATCGAAGAAGCGCCTGCGCCGACGTTGAACCCCGCCCAACGAGCGAGTATGGGGGAGGCGGCGGTAAAAGCGGCCTCGGCGATCGGCTACGAAGGCGCCGGCACCATCGAGTTCATCACCGAAGCGGGCGAGTTCTACTTCATGGAGATGAACACGCGGTTGCAGGTGGAACACCCGGTGACCGAGGCGATCCTCGGCCTCGATCTCGTCGAATGGCAGTTGCGCATCGCGTCGGGCGAGCCGCTGACGTTCGCTCAGTCGGATCTCGCTATTCGCGGTCATGCGGTCGAGGCCCGCGTTTACGCGGAGAATCCGCGCAAGAAGTTCCTGCCGTCCACCGGCACGTTGCCGCACGTCAAATTCCCGGACGGCGTTCGCGTCGACGCCGGCGTGGTGAGCGGCGGCGAGGTGACGATGCACTACGACCCGATGATCGCCAAAGTGATCGCTCATGCAGCGACCCGGGAAGAAGCGATCGAACGCTTGCACGTCGCGCTGGGCGAATGCGAGATCGCGGGCGTCGAACACAACGTAGCGTTCCTGCGCAACGTGCTGCGCGACGAGGGGTTTCGCAGCGGGCGCTACGACACGGGCTTGATCGAAGCGCGCGGCGACGCGTTGATTCCGCTCGAGTCGCCGCACATGACGATTGCCGCTGCGCTGATTCTGCTCGATGCGCAGCGCACCGATTCCCCGTGGCAGCGCGGTGATGCGTTCCGCGTCAACCTCGCGCACCAGCAGCGGCTGCGGATGCGTCGTCGCAGCGATGCCATCGCGGTCGACATTGCACACGATGCCGGCGGCGATCGACTTACGCTGGACGATCGTACGTTCGCAGTGAGCGGCGCGTCGGTCAGCGAGCGCGGCGTCGCGGCATTCATCGACGGCGAACCGTTCCGCTGCAGCTACGTCCGCGACGGCGACGATCTGTACGTGATGCGCGGAGGTGCGACGGAGAAATTCAGCCTGCCGAAAGTCGATGCCGCGAGTTTCGCGGCAGACGCGATGAGCGATGGCCGTGGTACGGCGCCGATGCCGGGCCAGATCATCGCGCTGTTCGTGAAAGCCGGCGACACGGTGCGCCGCGATCAGCCGATTCTGGTGCTCGAGGCGATGAAGATGGAGCACACGATCGCGGCGCCTATCGACGGCACCCTGGAGCGCCTCGCCTTGGCTGTTGGTGACCGGGTCGTCGAAGGAACGGAATTGTTCCAGATTCGCTGACCGCGGCGGTATCATCCGCGCATGTCGCAACCGCTCCCTGCTTTCGATTTCGGTCTCGGTGAAACCATCGAGATGCTGCGCGAGTCGACGTGGGCTTTTGCGCAGAAGGAAGTCGCGCCGCTCGCAGCCGAAATCGATCGCACGAATGTCTTTCCGCGCGCGTTGTGGCCGAAGCTGGGCGAGTTGGGCTTGCTGGGCATCACGGTGGAACCGGAATACGGCGGCGTGGCGATGGGGTACCTCGCGCACTGCGTCGCGATGGAAGAACTGAGCCGCGCATCGGCTGCGGTCGGTCTGTCCTACGGCGCGCATTCGAATCTGTGTGTGAATCAGCTGCGGCGGTTCGGCACCGCGGAGCAGAAACAGACCTATCTGCCGCGGCTGGTGTCGGGCGAGCACCTCGGCGCGCTCGCGATGAGCGAACCGAACGCCGGGTCCGACGTGGTCGGCATGAAGCTGCGCGCGGTCGATCGCGGCGACTACTTCGTGTTGAACGGCACCAAGATGTGGATTACCAACGGACCCGGCGCCGACGTGCTCGTGGTTTATGCGACGGTCGATCCCGCATTGGGGCCGAAGGGCATCACGGCGTTTCTCATCGAAAAAGCGTTCAAGGGTTTTTCGACGGCGTCGAAGCTCGACAAGCTCGGCATGCGCGGCTCCGACACCTGCGAGTTGATCTTCGAAGACTGCGAAGTGCCGAAGACGCAGGTGCTCGGCAAAGTCGGCCAGGGTGTGTCGATCCTGATGAGCGGACTCGACTACGAACGGGTGGTGCTGGCCGGCGGGCCGCTCGGAATCATGCGTGCGTGTCTCGACGTCGTGATGCCGTACGTCCACGACCGCCGTCAGTTCGGTCAACCGGTCGGCACGTTCCAGCTGATGCAGGGCAAGATCGCCGACATGTACACGACGATGAATGCGTGTCGCGCGTATGTCTATTCGGTGGCCCGCGCGTGCGACGAAGGACGCACCAGCCGCTTCGACGCGGCCGGTTGCATCCTCTACGCGGCGGAAAAGGCGACGTGGATGGCGCTCGAAGCGCTGCAGGCACTCGGCGGCAACGGCTACATCAACGACTTTCCGACCGGCCGCCTGGTGCGTGACGCGAAGCTGTACGAAATCGGCGCGGGAACCAGCGAAATTCGGCGGATGTTGATCGGGCGCGAGTTGTTCGACGCCACGTCCTGAACGCCGACTTGCGGCCGATGACGGTGCCGTCGGCGACTCGCCGGGGTGCAACGACTTGGCTATAATCCGCGCGCCTCAACGCCCCCATCCTTTCACAGGTACTCACAGGAACAAGATTGTGAAGCAGTTCTTTGCCGTCATCGCGCTGTTCGCCGCGGGGCTTTTCGCCGCGGGATTCGCCTTCGCCGACCGCGTTCCCCCAGGCACCAATGACGAGATCAGCGCGCGATTGAAGCCGGCCGGTGAGCTGTGCAAGGCCGGACAGGCATGCGGCCAGGCGACTGCGGCCGCAGCGGGCGGCGAGGCGCGTAGCGGTGAACAGGTCTACAACCAGTTCTGCTTTGTGTGTCATGCCGCCGGTGTGGGCGGCGCGCCGAAGAAAGGTCACGCAGACGATTGGGCGCCGCGCTTGGCGAAGGGCAACGATGCGATCTGGAAAAGCGTCACCAGTGGGTTGAACGCGATGCCGCCGAAAGGCACCTGCATGAATTGCAGCGACGACGAGTTGAAAGGCGCCATCACGTTCATGTCGAAGGCTCAGTAGTCGGCCGCGACGTCGCGGAAAGCCAACGCTTCGGTAACGTGGGTCGGCGCGATGCGGGTCGCGCCAACCAGATCCGCTAAGGTGCGCCCGACCTTGAGCACGCGATGAACGCCGCGCGCCGATAACCCCAACCGTTCCATCGCTCGCTCGATCAGCCGCCTGCATGCGGTGTCGAGTTCGCAGTACGAGTCTACTTCCGGTGCCGTCAGCGTCGAATTGAGCTTCCCTGCTCGCGCCAGTTGTATGCGTCGCGCCGCGTCGATCCGCGCGCGGATGTCGTTCGTATCGCTCGGTTTCGACGGCGCGGCGAACAAGACCTCGCTCGCTACCGCCGGCACCGATACGCGCAGGTCGATGCGATCGAGCACGGGTCCGGACACGCGATTGCGATAGCGGTTCTGCTGCTCGGGCGTGCAGACACAGTCCGCCGCCGTACACGCGCGACCGGCCGGACACGGATTCATCGCGGCGACCAGCTGAAACCGGGCCGGGTAACACACCCGCACGTGCGCGCGGGACAACTCGATTGCGCCCGATTCCAGCGGTTGCCGCAGCGATTCGAGCACGCGCCGGTCGAATTCCGGCAACTCGTCGAGGAACAGCACGCCGCGATGCGCGAGCGATATCTCGCCGGGTTTCGGAATGCGTGCACCGCCGCCGACCATCGCGGCTGCAGAAGCGGTGTGGTGCGGCGCGCGCAAGGGTCGCGTGCCGTGCAGGAATTGCGGATCGAAGCTGCCGCGCGCGGAATGGATGCGCACCACCTCGAGTGCGTCGCGCTCGTCCAGCGGAGGCAACAGGCCGTTCAACCGCTCTGCCAGCATCGTCTTGCCGGTGCCGGGCGGTCCGATCAGCAGCAGGTGATGAGCACCCGCCGCGGCGATCTCGAGGGCGCGTTTCGCGGCCAGTTGGCCTTTGACGTCGGCGAGTTCGAGCGGCTTCGACGGCTCATATGCGAGGCACTCGGTCGACGTACCGATGGCGCCATCCGGCGAGTTCAGCAGCGCGCATGCTTCGTCGAGGTGTTGCACGGCGCGTACGTCGACGCCTTGTGCCAATGCCGCTTCCTGACGGTTCTGTAGAGGCACGATGATGCCGCGGCCCGCTTGGCCGGCCGCGATGGCCGCGGATAGTGCGCCGCGAACCGGACGGATCTCGCCGTACAACCCGAGTTCGCCGACGACTTCGAAGCGATCGAGACGCGACGCGGGCAATTCACCGGTGTGCGCGAGGATGCCGAGCGCGATGCCGAGATCGAAGCGGCCACCCTCCTTCGGTAAGTCCGCCGGCGCGAGGTTGACGATGATCTTGCCTTTGGGAAACGCGAAGCGGCTCGCCTGAATCGCGCCTTTCACCCGCTCGCGCGCTTCGCGCACCGCGGTCTCGGGCAACCCCACCATCACGAAACCCGGCAGTCCGCCGGAGAGTTGCGTCTCGATGACCACTTCCGGTGCATCGATGCCGCGCTCCGCGCGGGAGACCACCGCCACGCGTTCGGCACGCGGCACGATGCCGATCTCAGTGTGGCGTGGTGCCGGGTTCCAGCGCGCTGATGCGCGCCTCGAGTCGCGCGACGTCGCGCATCAGCCGTTCGAGCTGTTGGCGTTGGCGGTCGAAGTCTTCGCGCGGCACCAGTTCGAGACGTCCGAGGGTGGCTTCGACGATCGGCGCGAGCCGGCTCTGCCAATCCGTCCCAGCGGGTAGAAACGATGCGAGCGCATCCGATAGCCGTGCGGTGAGCGTCTCGATGGCATCTGACATCGCGTTTGGCGTTGCACTCGAGAAAGGGCGGTCGGCCATGATGTATTCCGTGACGAGCGTGAGATCGCATGGTAGCCAGCCTTCTGGAAGCCGGCTAATGGCTGATCTCGCGCGCGCTTGCGAGCGAACTCTTCGGCGTTGCCCCGTTTCGGTGCGAAGCATCGTGACGCGGGCATTCCGACGCCCCTCGATGGGGCGCCAAGTCGGTGGGTTTCCCGGTTTGTTCATGGAAAACAGCCTGTTGAGGCTGTGGCACGAAACCTGCTCTCAAGCCTGCGTTCCTAACCACCGTCCTGCGTTTGCGCAGCGTTGGCGAACGACTCAACAGATTGCATCTTTAGGGGTATCCAATGAACAGAATGATGAGACTGCTTTTTGGCGCCGCTCTGATGGGCAGCGCATTGACCGCGGCTGCGGCCGACGTGGCCGGCAACGTGACGCTGGCAACCGACTATCGGTTTCGGGGTATTTCTCAGTTGAAAGGCCAATTCTCTCCTGCCATCCAGGGCGGTTTCGACTTTGCAACGGACATCGGGTTCTACATCGGCACGTGGGCGTCCAACGTGAACTTCACGGACGGCGCGATCGAGACCGACGTTTACGGCGGCTTCAAGGGAAAGATCAATGACGACCTCGCGTACGACATCGGTGTGCTCTATTACGGTTATCCGCATGACAACTGCGGCCCCG
The DNA here is from genome assembly GCA_963787045.1 of uncultured Gammaproteobacteria bacterium. Taxonomy (GTDB): domain Bacteria; phylum Pseudomonadota; class Gammaproteobacteria; order Pseudomonadales; family Azotimanducaceae; genus DATJGR01. Next base: position 233,222 of record CAWBBR010000017.1, read on the forward strand.
GCTGTCACCTCAATCTCGCCTTACACCGAAGTTTACGGAAGCCTCACGTTCAGCAATTTCAAGTTTGGCCTGAACTATTCGGACGACTACTTCGCCGAGAGCGGCAAGTTCTACTACCCGTATGTCGAGTACGCATTCGATCCGATCGAGAACCTCACCCTGAGCTTCCATCTGGCGTACAACAAATACGACGAAAACCAGCCCGGACTGAACGGTGAGGACCATTACACGGACTGGAAGATCCAGGCTTCGACGAAGTGGCTCGGCGTGGTTTGGGGCCTGGCGTATGTCGATACCGACCTGGATGACGATAAGGATTGTTACGGCGACAAGGATCTGTGCGCGGCGACGGCGGTGTTCTCGATTTCGAAGAGCCTTTAATTAGGGGAGAATCGCAGGTGCACGAACTCCCAGACGGCTTCGGCACTCAAAGCGCGCCCGTGCGCCTGCGGATCACCAAGGAGACATAAGTTATGAAACTCGTTACTGCAATCATCAAGCCGTTCAAGCTGGACGACGTGCGAGAGGCGCTTTCCGAAATCGGCGTGCACGGTATGACCGTGACCGAAGTCAAAGGGTTCGGACGTCAGAAGGGTCACACCGAGCTGTATCGAGGTGCGGAATACGTGGTCGACTTCCTGCCCAAGGTGAAAGTCGAAGTGGCCATCGACGACAGCGCGCTCGACCAATGTCTCGAAGCGATCACGAAGGCGGCCAACACCGGCAAGGTCGGCGACGGCAAGATCTTCGTCGCGACGCTGGACGAGGTGGTCCGCATTCGCACCGGCGAAACGGGTCCCGAAGCGGTCTGAGTTTTTCCTTTTGAGCGAGGGCGCCGTTCGGCGCCCTTTTTTCGTTCTTGCGCTGCAGCGAATCTTGTCTATAAATACGGTCACTGTGGGGTTGGCCCGTGATGGGCTGCGAGGTGCGGAATGAGTGACGAAGACAACGACGCGGACTTCCAGGAAGAAGAGGAAGAACTCACCGACGCCGACGACGCGGACGAAGTGGTCGCCGATGCGGACGCGGAAGAAGACGTTGAAGTGGAAGACGAAGAGGCGGTAGCCGCGCCGGTCGGTCGCGCGCGCAAAGTCGAGCAAGTCGAGGTTCATTCCACCGCGGCACGCGCTGCATTGCGCGACACGATTGCCGCAGACGTCGAAGCGTTCCTGAAGCGCGGCGGCTCGATCGAGAAGGTTGCCGACGATCAGCGCGCAGACCCGCCGAAGAAGCCCGAGAGCAACTACGGCCGCGGTTCCATCTGAGCTGACCTGAATTCGAACGGCGTATCGGCGTCATTGCGTTAGAATGGCGCCCCTCATTCGGGCTGTTTCCAAGATGCGTTACGTGAGCACGCGAGGGCGCTCCACGCCGCTGCGCTTCGAAGACGTCGTAATCGCCGGCCTCGCCGACGACGGCGGTCTGTTCCTTCCCGAATCGATTCCCGACGTGCGAGCGGATCTGGATCGTTGGCGCGGGCTCGGCTTCGTCGATCTGGCCGCGCGCGTTATGGCGCATTTCATCGACGACATCGATCCGGTGGTAATCGCCAAACTGCTGCGGCTCAGCTACGCCGACTTCGATGCACCCGACATCGTGCCGCTGCGTAAGCTCGACGACACCAACGTACTCGAACTGTTCCACGGACCGACGCTCGCCTTCAAAGACATCGCGCTGCAGTTTCTCGGCAACGTGTTCAACTACGTCCTCGAAAAGCGCGGCTCGTCGATGAACATCGTCGGCTCGACCAGCGGCGACACCGGCAGCGCGGCAATCGCCGGCGTGCGCGGCAAGAACGCGATCAGCATTTTCGTTATGTATCCCGAGGGGCGCACGAGCCGCTTGCAGGAACTGCAGATGACGTCGGTGCTCGATCCGAACGTGCACTGCATCGCGGTGCAGGGCAGCTTCGATGAATGCCAGGCGATCATGAAAGAGATCTTCAACGATCTGCCGTTCAAGGCGCATCACCGACTCGGCGCGGTCAATTCGGTCAACTGGGCGCGCCTCATGGCGCAGATCGTGTATTACGTGTACGCAACGCTTGCGCTCGACGATGGCGGACGCAAGCGTGTCTCGTTCAGCGTGCCGACCGGCAACTTCGGAGACATCTTCGCCGGCTACCTGGCGTTGAAGATGGGATTGCCGATCGATCGGCTGATCTGTGCAACGAACGAGAACGACATCCTGTCGGTGTTCTTCAATACCGGGTCGTATCGTCGCGGGCGCGTGCACCAGACGATCAGCCCGTCGATGGACATTCAGGTTGCGAGCAATTTCGAGCGATTCCTTTATCCTCAGGATGGATCGCGACAGCGCACGCTTGCGCGCCTTCATGGAGTCGTTTGCCGAGAACGGCGAAGCGGCGCTCGACGACGGAGCGCCGGTCGATCGCCATATCGTCGCCACCGCAGTGGACACGCGCGAGACGATGGAGACGATCGCCGACGTCTACAAACGCAACGGCTACGTCGCCGACCCGCACACGGCGGTTGGCATCGCAGCGTCGCGACGCTTCGAAGTCGAAGGTCCGATGGTGTGTCTTGCCACGGCCCATCCCGCCAAATTCCCGGAGTCGGTCGATAGCGCCATAGGTAAACCGTTGGCGCGCCATCCTCGGCTCGACGTGCTGGAAGGTGCGCCGACGCGGCGCACGGTGCTGCCGGCGCGTGTCGCGGAAGTGAAAGCGTTCGTAGCGGCGCACGCGCGCTGAGCGGTAGTGTTTTACGCGCCCTCGATCTCTTCGATCGCGGTCGGAATGTCCTTCAGTCGGTGCACCACGCGCGTTGCCGGCGGCGCTTCGGGATTGCGCGCCTCGAAGTTGACCCAGATCGTCGAAATGCCCAGATCGGCGGCACCGCGAATGTCGTCGATCGGGTTGTCGCCGACGTGGATCATCTGATGTTCCTTGACGTCGGTGTGCAGCAGCGCGGCGCGGAACATTTCCGGAGCCGGCTTCGCAGCGCCGACGTCGGCGGCCGAAAACGCGAAACGGAAGAACCGGTCGAGCCCGAGGCGCGCGATGTCGGCGTTGCCGTTCGTCAACGCGCCGAGCCGGTGGCGACGCGCCAGCCGTTCCAGAATTTCCAGCGCATCGTCGTAGAAGCTGACCTTGTGGCGTTCGGCGAGAAACAGCTGGAACGCCTCTGACGGCGAGTCGACGCGATTCGTCCGGGCTCCGCCCCACGGTAGCGATCGCGTGCTCGAACACCGTTTCGCGGATGCGCGACAGATTGTGCGCGAGCTCGGGTTGCTCGGCGACGATGCGCTGCCGGATTGCGAGGAAGTCTTCGGTCTTCAGCGTTGCATACAATTCCGGAATGCGCGCGTCGAACCATTGCTTCGTAACGCGCTCGGCATTGCGGATCACCGCGTCTACATCCCACAGCGTGTTGTCGAGATCGAAAGTGACGACGTCGATGCGCGCCATCGTTCAGGAACGTTTCGCGCGTGGATGACTCGCGTCGTACACCTTGGCGAGGTGTTGGAAATCGAGGTGCGTGTAGATCTGCGTCGTCGAGATGTCGGTATGCCCGAGCAGTTCCTGCACCGCGCGCAGGTCGCCGCTCGATTCGAGCAGGTGACTTGCGAAACTGTGGCGCAGCATGTGCGGGTGCACTGCGTTCGTTCCCGAGTTGTCGCATGCTGAGCAAACGCAGCCGCTGTTGCACGGTTCGTCTGCCGATGCGGCTGTTGCCGCGGGCGGAGAACACCGGATCGGAAGGGCGAGTCGCGTCGCGTTGCGCGAGATACGCCCGCAAGGCCGCGATGCAATGCGAGCCGAGCGGCACCTGACGTACCTTGCGGCCCTTGCCGGTGACCGTCACGAAGCCCTCGTCGAGGTCGAGGTGGCTCACGTCCAGCGCAATCAGTTCGGCGAGGCGCAAGCCGCTGCCGTAGAACAGCTCCACCATCGCGGCGTCGCGAAGATCGAGGTTGCTGGCCGATTCGAAGTTGAGCAGCTGCGCCGTCTGATCGGTATCGAGCAGCTTCGGCAGTTTGCGGCGCGACTTCGGGGCGCGCACCACGCTGGCAACGTTGCCGGTCGTGATGCCGACGCGCGTGAGGTAATCGAGAAACGACCGGATGCACGACAACGCGCGCTGAATGCTGCGAGTGGCGCCGCCGCGCCGATGCAGCGCGCTCAAATGGTCGCGAACGTGCGCGGAGCGAACGGCCTTCCACTGCCGGATGTCGAGCGACGCCGCGAATGCCGCGAGGTCGCGGCGATACGCTGCAAGCGTATGCACGGAGTATTGCCTTTCGTATTGCAGGTGCTCGACGTATCGAGCGATGTCGGCAGTGAGGCGCGTCGCGTCAGCGGCCGTCATCGCCGTGGCCGTCGCGACCGTTCAGCAGCCGCACGAGCACGCGTGACAGCACGTCGCCGATGTAGCGGATGAACAGCGTGCCCATCTCGGGACTGAAACGCATCGGATCGCGGCTGCCGATCGCGAGCACGCCGATCAGATCGCCGTGGCGCAGCTGGATCAGTGCGGCGGAACCGTCGATCGCCGCCGCTTCGCCGAACAACGTCTGAAACTCGTCGCTGCGCAGCAGCCCGCACGACAATCCGGTCGTGTGAGTGAGTTGGATCAGCGGTAGTTCCTGCGCAGAGCCGCAGTACACCAGATGGCGATGCGATTCGAATGCGCTCGGGTGCGACACGAAACAGCGCGCGTGATCGGCGGCGAAATCGTCGATGAGCGTGTCCGCGAGCACCGCATCGATGGTCGCGAGGTGGTCGCAGTCGAGCATGTTCAACGTGAAGCGCCGGGTCTTCTCGAACAGCGTGTCGTTGGTGTTCGCCGCGCCGACGAGATGCGTGAGGCGCCGACGCATGTCGATGTTGCGTTCCCGCAGGATCGCGACCTGTCGCTCCACGAGCGAAATCGCTTCGCCGGAATCGTGCGGCAGGTTCAGGTCGGTGAGTAACAGCGGATGTCGGCCGAAGAAATCGGGATTCTCGCGCAGGTAGCGCATTACGGTGTCTTCGTCGCGTGGGTCAACGACCGCGGCTTCTGCTTTCATACGTCGATACGTCCTTCGTAGACGAGACAGGCGGGCCCGAGCATCCGCAACGACTGGCCCGCGCCTTCCCATTTGATTTTGACTTTGCCGCCCGGCAACGAAATCTTCACGCGATCGGAGAATCTTCCGGTCAGCACGCCAGCGACCGCGGCCGCGCATGCACCGGTGCCGCACGCGCGCGTTTCGCCGACGCCGCGTTCGAAGACGCGCAATCGAGCGAAGCCGGGATCGATCACCTGACAGAAGCCGACGTTGACGCCGCGCGGGAAGCGCTCGTGTCGCGACAGCAGCGGTCCGAGCGTTGCGACCGGCGCGTCGTTGACCGAGTCGACGAACAACACCGCGTGCGGATTACCGACCGAGACCGCGACGACGTCCACTTCCTGGTTGCCGACGGCGATCCGGTGCACCACGGTGGCTTCGTTGGTAACGAACGGAATGTCTTCCGGCACGGTGCTCGGCACGCCCATCTCGACTTCGACGTTGCCGTCGTCGCGCAGCTGCGTGGTGATGACGCCGCTGTTCGTCTGGAGTCGCAACTCGGTTTTTACCGACAAGCCGGTGTCGACGACGAACTTCGCGAAGCAGCGCGCCCCATTACCGCACTGTTCGGCTTCGCTGCCGTCGGCGTTGTAATATGCGATAGCGAAAGTCGCTCTCCGGATCGGTCGGCGGTTCGACGCTCAACAGTTGATCGAAACCGACGCCGGTATGCCGGTCGGACAACCGCGCGATCAGTTCCGGCGACAGCCGCACGTCCTGGCTGATCTGATCGATGACCATGAAATCGTTGCCGAGTCCGTGCATCTTGCTGAAATGAATCTGCATGCCCGACAGCCTATCCATCACGCTCGATATTGCAACGGCGCGGCGTCCTGCGGCGGGTCGCCCGGCGCTGACGATGCCACTTCGGCGCGCAACTGATCCGCGATCGTTTCACGCCGTCGCACGATGGAGAACGATGCGCCGTCCACCATCACTTCGGCGGCGCGATTGCGGCTGTTGTAGTTGGAGCTCTGCACGAAGCCGTAAGCGCCGGCACTGCGAATGGCCAACAGCGTGCCTTCCGCCAGCGTCAGATCGCGATCGTGCGCGAGAAAGTCGCCGCTCTCGCACACCGGACCGACGACGTCCCAACTGGCGCGGACACCGCCGTGTTCCGGTTCCTGGACGACGCTGATGTCGTGCCATGCCTGATACAGCGTCGGGCGGATCAGGTCGTTCATCGCCGCATCGACGACGGCGAAGTTGCGCGCGTCGGGATCGTGCGCCGGCTTCAGATACTCGACGCGGGTCAACAGTACGCCACCGTTCGCGACCAGGAAGCGTCCGGGTTCGATCGACAGCGTCAGCGATCGACCCTGCAGCAGCCGCTTGATCTGCGCGGCGTAGCCGTTCACGTCGAATTCCGGCTCGTCGCGATAAGTCACGCCGAGACCGCCGCCGAGGTCGAGGTGCTCGATGCGGATGCCTTCACGCGCGAGCGCGTCTACCAACTCGAGCAGACTCTGCAACGCTTCGACCAGCGGCGCCGGCTTCGCAATCTGCGAACCGATGTGGCAGTCGACGCCGAGCACCTCGAGCCATTGCGAGTTCGAGGCGCGGCGGTACATCGCCAGCGCTTCGTCGCGCGGCACGCCGAATTTGTTGGATTTCAGTCCGGTCGAAATGTACGGATGCGTTCCGGCGTCGATGTCCGGGTTTACTCGCACCGAAATGCGCGCTTTACGCGACAGCCGCTGCGCGTGCAGCTCGAGCCGATCGAGTTCCGCGGCGCTCTCGACGTTGAACGAACCGATGCCGAGCTTCAGCGCGAAGTCGATCTCCGCGCCGGACTTGCCGACGCCGGAGAAGATCACCTTGGCCGGATCGCCGCCGGCGCGGACCACGCGTTCGAGTTCGCCGCCGGAGACGATGTCGAACCCGGCGCCGAGCGACGCGAACAGATTCAGGATTGCGAGATTGCCGTTCGCTTTCACTGCGTAGCAGATTCGATGCGGCAGCGGCTGCAACGCCGCGTCGAGCCGCGCGTATTGCGACGCGAAGTGAGCGCGCGAATAGACGTAGGTGGGCGTTCCGCAGCGTTGCGCAATCTGCAGCAACGAAGCGTCTTCGAGGTGCGCGACACCGTTGCGGACCGACAGCGCCTCGTTCACGACAACGCGCTCGAAGGCTTCGGTGGGGTGTGGTCGGGCATCCGCAGCGGACCTTTCTGGCCGCAGGTCGCGACCATCAGCAGCAACAGCGAAACCAGTAACCACCGCGACACGGGAGCGTCCGTCGACAAAGCGCCGCAGTATACACACTAAGCGACGGTCGGGCGCCGCGCGGCCTCCGTGTCGACAGCGAACTGCTCGCGCAACAACGCGAGCAGGTTGCGTCGCGAAGCGACTCGCACGTCGGTGCGGTTCGGATGGCGCGACATGAGGCGTGGGTCGTCGTTCGCCTTGGCGACGTAGATCTCGATCGCGCGAAGTCCGTTCCGCGCGATGGCCTCGTCGAGAGCGACGGCAATTTCGTGCGCCGGTTGGTGCGGCGGGACGAACCGATGGATTGCACCGTCGCGCATCGCGAGCAGCACGGTCACGTTGCCGCGTTGTTCGTGGATCAACACCGCGTCGTTTGCGGGTGTCGCGATGCGACATAAATGGTGCAGCCCGATGAGCCGCGTGTTGCGGGTGTCGACGCGAAGTCCGGCTTGGTTCGGCGCCGTCAACGTTTCGAACAACTGCGCTTCGTTCGAGCAGCGACGCGCCGAAAAGCGGACATCGTTGCGTTCGACGATGACGAAGCCACCGGCCAGCGCGAACACGAATCGACCGACAGCGTCGCGCTGGAACGAGGCGGCCATGTGCGCCGCGAGTTCCGCGACGCGCGCTTCGATCGCGCGCTCGTATTCGCCGCCGACGCAGTGCACGCGCAGTACCGCGGGCGGTTGCGCGAGCAGCCCGGTGAGTGCGCCGATCAGACCGTCGTCGCCCGCGTGTCCGGTTGCCGCGATACCGTCGTGGCGCAGCTCCAGCAGATCGATGCCGGCGATCAGACTGATGTGGAAGCCGCTGAAATCCAGCGGATCATCCCAGCCGCTGACGATGGCTTCGCCGGGTCCTCTGAGCGCGAACTGCGGCGACTCTTCGGCGTTGACGATGAGCAGCGTCGACGGTTCCGCGACGGCGCCATCGTATTGCGACAAGAGTTCCAGCAGCCGCGCACACGCATGCGCCGCCGTGCGTCGCCGACACGCAGGTTGTCGGTGCTCAGTCGGTGCGCGTGAGCCCAGGCGATCGTCGCGGCGAAGCGCGGCGCGACGAATGCCGTCGTGTCGTCGTCGCGCAGTTGCCATCGTTCCGTGTGCGCTTCGCCTGCGTGCGCGTCGATGCGCACTCGGCCGGCGACGCGCCTCGGCCACAACGCGGGATTCATGCGTGGGATCGTGTCGTCGCGTCGTTCGATCCAGCGCGCGATCCGATCGCCTGCCGCGCGCAAGCGAGTCACTACGTCGGCCGATGCACTCAGTTCGGATGCGAGCTGCATCAGGTGTGCGTGCGCGCGCTGCAGTTCGGCGTTCACGCGCGCGTTCTCGCTTTGTAGTTCGGCCAGGGTCGGTTCGCGCATTGGGCCGCGTCGGCAGTCGCGCGCGAGCGCCAGTCGCTCGGGTGTGCCGGCGAAGTGCGCTGCGATCGCCTCGTCGAGTAGCGTCGACGAATCGATAGCCGGTATCACCGCGCCAGATCCGTTCCTTGTAGGCGTGCGCCAGCGGTGCGACGGTGGAGTCGCCCGCGTAGCTCTCGAGCAGCATCAGCGACGGAATGTGCATGTAAGGGAAATCGAGCGCGGCATCGATCAGTTCGACGCCGGCGGTGAGGCATTCGCCCCGGGGAATCGGATCGGCGCGGCCGAGGTCGAACGTGTCGTCGCGTCCGATGAATCGCTGCGACTTCAGTCGCGCACAGTAGGCGTCGTAGGCGTGGTCGAGTTGCGGCGGTACGAGCCACCAGATCGGGTAGCGACCCGCGAGCAGAAGCGCCGATCGGTAGAACGCATCGCGCGCGAGACCCGGCGTGCGCAGCCGGCTGCGGCGGGCTTGCTCTTCCGCTGGATCGATCAGGGTCGTGGTCAGCGCCACGCCGTGACCCGCGGCGTACCGAACGACGCGCGCCAACTTCTCGCTCAATGCCCCGTGCGTCGAAAGAGCACTGATCACGCTCAGCTCCAGGACGTCGCCCGGCAGCTGCGTCACGTACAGCGCCTGAATCTGCGCGCGGCGTTCGACGAATCGTTCCAGCACGAACGACAGCGCCATCTTGCGGACGGCGTTGAGTGCGCGCCGGTCCGGCGTATAGCGTTCGATCCCGCACGGCATTTCGAAGTCGACGAAGCCGGGCAGCGCCGCGTGATTGCTGTGCAGCAGAAGAGGAACGGCGTCGATGAACGCGCGGCGCTCTTCCGAGAGCCGGGCGCGTAGCGCGTCGAGACGCTCGTGGTTCAGCGCCAGAAAACGGTCGCGCAATGCGCGCAACGATTTGCGGTCGATGTCGTCGTCGGGATTGGCGGAATCAGGCTGCATACCTGGAGTATAGGCAGCCCGCGCCGACCGGCTTTGTGGGGCTACCCGAGGCGGGTGCGGCCGCGCGCGACTGCCGCGCGGACCTGGGCCGGCGCGGTGCCGCCGATGTGGTTGCGCGCGTTCACCGATCCTTCGAGCGTGAGAACGTCGTATACGGATGCGTCGATCACCGGACTGAAGCGCTGCAGCTCCGCCAGCGTCAGATCGCTCAGCGCGACGCGTTTCGCGAGCGCGTGAGCGACGCAGCGGCCGACCACTTCGTGGGCATCGCGAAACGGCACGTCCTTGCGCACCAGATAGTCGGCGAGGTCGGTTGCCGTGGCGAAGCCGAGCGACGCCGCTTCGCGCATCCGGTCGGCGCGCACGTCGAGGTGCGGCAGCATGCCGAGCATCGCGGTGAGACAGTCCTTCAGGGTATCGAGCGCGTCGAACAGCGGCTCTTTGTCCTCCTGATTGTCCTTGTTGTACGCCAGCGGCTGACCTTTCATCAGCACGAGCAATCCGATCAGATGGCCGAACACGCGACCGGATTTGCCGCGCACCAGTTCCGGCACGTCGGGGTTCTTCTTCTGCGGCATGATCGACGAGCCGGTGCAGAAGCGGTCGGGCAGGTCGACGAAGCCGAACTGTTGCGACGACCACAGCACGAGTTCTTCCGACCAGCGCGACAGGTGCATCATCGCGATGCTCGCTACCGAGCAGAATTCGATCGCGAAGTCGCGGTCGCTCACCGCGTCGAGCGAGTTTTCGGTGACGGCGTCGAAGCCGAGTTCGCGCGCGGTGAACGCGCGATCGATCGGAAATGTCGTGCCGGCGAGCGCCGCGCTGCCCAGCGGCATCACGTTGACGCGGCGGCGCAGCTCGACGAGGCGCTCCCGGTCGCGCAACAGCATTTCGAACCACGCCATCACGTGATGCCCGAACGTCACCGGCTGGGCCGTCTGCAGGTGCGTGAACCCCGGCATGATCGTGTCGGCGTGCGCGTCGGCGAGGTCGAGCAGCACGACCAGCAACTGCGTCGTTACGGCGTGGAGCGCGTCGATCTCGTCGCGCAGGTACAACCGGATGTCGGTCGCGACCTGATCGTTGCGGGAACGACCCGTGTGCAACCGCTTGCCGACGTCTCCAACGATCTCGATGAGGCGGGATTCGACGTTCATGTGCACGTCTTCTCGCGCCACCGACCACTTCAGCGTACCGGCGTCGATTTCCTTGTGAATCGCGTTCAAGCCGTCGACGATGACGCCGCACTCGTTGCCGGAAAGCACGCCGACGTGCGCCAGCATGCGGGCGTGAGCGATGGAGCCTTGAATGTCGTGGTGGTATAACCGCGCATCGAAACCGATCGACGCGGTAAACCGCTCGACGAATCGGTCGGTGGGCTCGCTGAAGCGACCGCCCCAGAGCTTTCCAGAGGCATCAGACTCGTTAGTTGGGTCGGACATCGCGGCTTCGACGTGTGAGAAGACGGGCGATTGTAGCAATTTAGGCGGCGCTTCCGGGCGCACGGGAGAGGAGACGTAATCGCAGTGGCGGCGGCACCGATCGATCAGGCGCGACCCACCCGGTTCGTCATTCCCGATCTCTGCAACGCACCGGCCCTCAGCATCGTCGTTCTCGTCGGTGAACTGCTCGTCCTCGTGCTGTTGTTCGCGGACGGACCGCTGACGTGGGAAGGGCTGGCGTTGAGATCGCTCTACGTGCAGTGGGTGGTGCTGATGAGCGCCGGCGCGCTGTGCGGTTCGCGTCGCTGGCTCGCTCGGATGGATCTCGCCCGCGGCGCGCTGCTGGCATTCGTCATGATCACGTTGCTGACGCTCGCGGTCAGTCTCGGTGCCGATCGCGTCGTTGCCGGAACGATGAGCTATCAGCGCGTCCCGGTGGACTGGGTCGCAATTGCCAAGCAACTCGGCATCGCATGCATCATCGCCGGGATGGTGCTGCGGTACTTCTATATACAGCAGCAACTGCGTGAACAGGAACAATCGGAGCTGCAGTCGCGCATCCAGGCGCTGCAGTCGCGCATACGGCCGCACTTTCTGTTCAACAGCATGAACATCATCGCGAGCCTGATTTCGGTGGATCCGGAGACGGCCGAGTCGGTGGTGGAAGACCTGTCCGAACTGTTCCGCGCGAGCCTCAACGACGCCGGCAACCAGGTGCTGCTGACGGAGGAACTCGAGCTGTGCGAGCGGTACGTGCGCATCGAGCAGCTGCGGTTAGGCGAACGGCTGCGGCTGGCCTGGGACATCGGCGAGTATCCCGACGGCACGAAGATCCCGTTGCTGACGCTGCAGCCGCTGCTCGAAAACGCGATCTACCACGGAATTCAGCCGCTACCCGACGGCGGCACCATTACCGTGACGCTGCGCTACGATCGCAACATCGTCAGCGTGCGGATCACCAATCCGCTGCCGAGCCCCGAGTATCGGGCGCACACGCAGGGCAACAAGATGGCGGTGAACAACATTCGCAGCCGGCTGAACGTGTTGTACAACGATGCGGCAGAGCTGACGGCCGAGGCGGAGGGCGACGTGTACGTGACGATGCTGCGGTATCCGCACCGCGCACTGGACGAGTCTGAACTGATGAGGGAGGTGTCTTAAGCGGTGAAGGTACTCATAGTCGACGATGAGCAGCTCGCGCGCGATCGCCTCGCGCGCATGTTGAGCGACATTCCTGGCTATGACGTCGTGGGTCAGGCGGCGAACGGCATGCAGGCAGTAGAGCGATGCGGAACGACCCAACCCGACGTCGTGCTGCTCGACATTCGCATGCCGGGGATGGACGGGCTCGAGGCGGCGCGCCACATGGCCGGCATGGAACAACCGCCGGCGGTGGTGTTCTGCACGGCGTACGAAGAACACGCGATCGAGGCGTTCAAAGTGCAGGCGGTCGGCTATCTGTTGAAGCCGGTGCGGCGCGACGACCTGGTCGGTGTGCTCGGTTCCGCGACGCGCACCAATCGCGCGCAGCTCGCGGCGCTCGCGCGGGAAGAGGGTGCGCAGCGCAGCCACATCTCCGCGCGCACGCGCAAAGGCATCGAACTCGTGCCGATCGACGACATACGTTTCTTTCAGGCCGACCAGAAGTACGTGACGATGCGCCACGCCGGCGGCGAACTGTTGATCGACGAAACGCTGCAGGAACTGGAAAACGAGTTCGACACGCGCTTCGTTCGCGTACATCGCAATGCGCTCGTCGCCACCAAGTACATCGAGGGGCTCGAGCGCAACGAAGAGGGCCAATACCAGATCCGCCTGCGCGACGTGCCGAACGGCATCGACATCAGCCGCCGACACGTATCGTCAATCCGTCGCTACATTCAGAAACTATGACCATCGCTACGCTGCGCATCGCCACCCGCAAGAGCCGTCTGGCGCTCTGGCAGGCGGAGTTCGTCAAGGCGCAGCTCGCGCGCGTACATCCGAGCCTGCAGATCGAGCTGGTAGCAATGACGACGCGCGGCGATCAGTGGTTGTCGGCGCCCCTCAGTGAGATCGGTGGCAAGGGCTTGTTCATCAAAGAGCTCGAATCCGCCATTGCCGACGGGCGCGCGGACGTTGCGGTTCATTCGATGAAAGACGTTCCAGCGGAACTGCCGGCCGGGTTCGTACTGCCGGTGATCGGCTATCGCAGCGAAGTTCGCGACGTGCTGGTGAGCCCGCGGGTGCGTTCGGTGGCGGAACTTCCGAACGGCGCGCGCGTGGGCTCTTCGAGTCTGCGGCGGCAGGCGCAACTGTTGGCGCGTCGTCCCGACCTGGTGGTTGCACCGGTACGCGGCAACGTGAATACCCGACTCGACAAACTCGATGCGGGCGAATACGACGCGCTGCTGCTGGCGGGTACCGGCCTGCAGCGTCTCGGCCTCGCGGATCGCATTCGCGAATTCCTGAGCCTCGAAGAGAGTCTGCCGGCCGCGGGCCAGGGCGCGCTCGGCGTGGAGTGCAGCGTCGACCGTCGCGACGTGATCGAATTGCTGCGCCCGCTGAACGACGCGGTAGTGGCGCGCTGTGTCGGCGCCGAACGCGCGGTGAGCCGGCATCTCGGCGCCGATTGTTCGTTGCCGATCGCCGCGTACGCAGTGGACGTGGGCGGAGAATTGCAGATGCGCGCACTGATCGCGAACGCCTCTGGGCGGCGCATACTTCGATGTGTCGTGTCCGGCGACGATCCCGACGCGCTCGGTGCGCAAGCGGCAACCGAACTGCGTCGTCAGGGAGCGGACCAGATCCTCGACGAGTTGCGCCGGGGTTCCCATGGTGTCGATCGCTGACACCGGCGCGACGGTTCTCGTCACGCGATCGGAGCCGGGCGCGTCGGAACTCGCAGACGCGTTGCAAGCTGCAGGCTATTCCGCGCGTCGCTGCCCGGTGCTCGAAATTCGACCGCTCGAACCCGCCGCATCGAGCGATGTCGTCGCGGAACTCGATCGATTCGACGTCGCAATCTGCGTTTCGGGTCACGCCGCTCGTTTCGCGCTCGACCGGGTCGATGCGCAGTGGACGCAACGCCCAGAACTGAAGTGGATTGCGGTCGGCGCAGCGACCGCGCGTGCGCTCGCCGAACGTGGGGTTCAGGCGCTGCGACCGGCGACCGAGTCGTCGGAGGGTATACTGGCGCTCGCGCCGCTCAGTCGAATAGTCGGGCTGCGCGTGTTGATCTGTGCCGGTCGCGACGGCCGCCGGTTGCTGGTGGAAGAACTGTCGCGCCGCGGTGCGCGAGTGACGACGTTGGCGTTGTATGAACGGGTCGCTGTGCCGGTTGAACGCGCGGCGGCGGGACTCGGCGACCGATCCGCGATCGGGGCCGTGATCGTATCGAGCGCCGATGGCGCGCGCGCATTCGCTCCGGCCTGGCGCGCGGTGCGCGGCGACGAACGCGTCGTGGTCGTTGCGCCGTCGGCGCGCGTTGCGGCCGAACTGAGCGGCCTCGGATTCAGGCGCATTACAGTCGCCGATGGCGCCGGCGCGCAGGCGACCATCGAAGCGCTTCGGAAAATTGACGAGGAATCGAGATGAGTGAAGCCGATACCGGGCGTGTTTCTGCAAGTCGCCCGGGGACCGTGCCTCGTGGCGGTCGGGCATTGGCGTCGTTTGCTGCATTGCTCGCGCTGGCGGCACTGGGGTTGGCCGGGTATCCGTACTACCAGCGATACGTGGTGGGGACGCCGGCGCCGATCAACAGCGGCGAATTCGAATCGTTGCGCACCGCGCAGCAACGTCAGGCGGATGAGCTGGCCCGCGTGACGACGGAAACGAAGGCGCTGGACGCGCGGCTGAGTCAGCAACTGAAGAGTATCGAAGAACCGCGTGCGGCAGGCTCGGCCGGGGAATCGCTCGCCGCACCATCGGCGCTGCCGGAGCGCGCGCTACGAATCGCCGAGGCCGCGTTTCTCGTTCAGGGCGCCAACGATCGGCTGCTGGTGACACGCGACGTTCGCGCTGCGCTCGCGATGCTGTTGGCCGCGCAGTCGATCGTCGATCAGATCGACGATGCATCGTTGGCCGATGTGCGTGCTGCGCTGAACGACGGGATCGCAGCGCTCCGGGACGTCACGATCGTCGACATCGATGCCACGTTCGCGCGGCTTCAGGCACTGCAGAAAGCGCTGCCGGATCTGCCGATGCGCGGCGCTCGATTTGCATCGGCTCCGGTAACCGCGCCGAGCGACGCGGTGCCGGTGTCGACCGCTGCGTTGGCGTGGCAGAAGTTCCTGTCGCTGTTCGCGTTCCATCGGCAAGGTGGAGCGGCGCGACCGCCGCTAGGCCCAGATGAGGCTACGTATCTGCGCGTGAATCTCGGCCTGACGCTGCAAACCGCGCAACTCGCGTTGTTGCGCCATGACGAAGTCGTTTATCAGCAGAGTCTCGAATCCGTGCGTCGTTGGTTCGACGACTACTTCGACACCGGTGCAACGGAAGTAACGGCCGCGCGCACCGAGATCGATCAGCTGCTCGCGGTGCAGGTCGATCGGACGTTGCCGGACATCGGCGCCTCGCTCACCGCTTTGCGCAAGGCCATGGCGCCCGCATCGCCGAGCGCGCCGCAATCGACGCCGGGCGACGCGCCATGAGACGCGCGCTGATCTATCTGGTCGTCGCGCTCATCGTCGGCGGCGCGGTCGGCACGTTGATGTCGCGCGATCCCGGTTACGTGCTGGTCAGCTACGAGAACATGAGCGTCGAGACGAGCCTCTGGTTCGCGCTACTCGCGTTGATCGTCGGCTACTTCGTGTTGCGCGTCGTCATCGGATTGTCGATGCGGTTGATCCGCACCGGTGCGGGAGTGGCGGCGTGGCAACAGAACCGACGCGCGCGGGTGGCGCAAGCGCGAACGGTGCGCGGGTTGTTGCTTGCCGGCGAAGGCGATTGGGCCGGCGCGCGCAAGGCGTTGGCGGCCGACGCGGAAACCGTGGATCTGCCGTTGGTGAACTACCTCGGCGCCGCGCGCGCCGCCAACGAGATCGGTGATGCGGCCGATCGCGACGCGTTGTTGCTGAAAGCAAGCGAGTCCACACCGGGCGCGGCGCTCGCGGTCGGTCTGACCCAGGCGGAATTGCAGATCGCCGCACAGCAGTACGCGGCCGCGACGCAGACGCTGTCGACGTTGAAAGCGACATCGCCGAACCAGCCGCGGGTGCTGCGCCTGCTGGCGGAGTGTCACGAGAAGCAAAGCGACTGGAGCGCACTGCTCGCGCTCGCACCGGAACTGCAGAAGCGCGGCGCGCTGGCGCCCGACGTGCTGCGACCGATGATGCAGCGGTGGGCGGTCGCGTGGTTCCAATCGGCGAACGGCGACAGGCAGAGCCTGGTGACGCAATGGAATGCACTCGACAAAGACCTTCGCGCCGATCCGCGCGTGATCGCCGCTTACGTTGGCGCGCTCGAGAAGGTCAGAGCCGGCGACGAAGCCGAGGCGACGTTGAGCAAAGCGCTGAAGCAGGAGTGGAACGAGGAACTCGTGGCGCTGTACGGGCGGTTACCGATGGATGGCGCCGATGGACGACGCGCTACCGCCGAAGGTTGGCTCAAAACGCGTCCCAACGACCCTACTCTGCTGCTCGCGCTGGGCCGCATCGCACTGGCGAACCGGGATTGGGCGAGCGCGCGCGAGTATTTCGAAGCGAGCCTCAAGCAGCGGCGCAGCGCTGAAGTTTACGGAGAACTGGGACGCTTGTGCCTGGCGATGGGGGAACGCCCGCGGGCCGCCGAATTGCTCGCGCAGTCCATCGACATGAGCGGTGAACTGCCGGTGTTGCCGTTGCCGCAGGCTGCGCCCGACACTACCGCGGTGCGTAGCTGAAGACGTCCGACTCGATGGTGACGTTGGTTGCGCCGAGTTCGTTCAGCGTATCCACCACGGCATGCACGAACCCCGGTCCACCGCTGACGATGATTCTTCCGGACGTCGGCAACGCGTGGGTGCGCAACCACGCGAGCACCGCGCTGGTTGCCTGCGGCGAGTCGATCACGCCTTCGTAGTTCAGCCAGGGTGCAAAGCGGCGCAGTTCGGCGTCCGCATACAGGTGATCGCGGCTGCGTCACGCTCCACACCAGCGTGACGTCGCGAGCGTGATCGACGTGGCGCAGGTGCTCGACGATCGCACGACACTGCGAAATACCGGAGCCGCCGGCGATCAGCAGCAGATCCTCGTCCAGCGGACCCATCACGCGAACGTCGCCGAAGGGTCCTTCGATCGATAGCTCCGTGCCAGCGTCGAGCAACTCGTTCATCAACGCCGCTTCCGCTACGCCGGGCAGCGGTCGGTAGTGCAACTCGAGTTCGGGGACGCGTTCGGGAGCGCTGGCGATCGACATCGGTATCCGAACGCCGCTCGGATGGACGACGTTCAGATACTGACCGGCGTGGAATGAGAACGGTACCGGTAGCGCCAGGCGGATCAGCCTGACGCCCGAATCATGGTGCGCAACGGAGACGATGCGCGACCGGACCTCCGGCAATCAGCGGCTACCCTTCATCGACGCGAAGAACTCTGCATTGGTCTTGGTCGTGCGCAGCCTGTCGAGCATGAACTCGACCGCGGCGGTGTCGTCCATTTCGTGCAGCAATTTGCGCAGGATCCACGCGCGGTTGAGTTCTTCCTCCGTCATCAGCAGATCTTCGCGGCGCGTACCGGAGCGACGAATGTTCATCGCGGGATAGACGCGCTTCTCGGCGATTTTTCGCTCGAGGTGCAATTCCATGTTGCCGGTGCCTTTGAACTCTTCGTAGATGACTTCGTCCATCTTCGAGCCGGTTTCGACCAGCGCGGTGGCGATGATCGTCAGGCTGCCGCCTTCCTCGATGTTACGTGCCGCACCGAAGAAGCGCTTCGGCCGTTCCAGCGCGTGGGCGTCGACACCGCCGGTGAGCACCTTGCCTGACGACGGCACGATGGTGTTGTACGCGCGCGCGAGTCGTGTGACCGAGTCGAGCAGAATGACGACGTCTTTCTGATGTTCGACGAGGCGCTTCGCCTTCTCGATCACCATTTCGGCGACCTGAACGTGGCGTGACGGCGGTTCGTCGAACGTGCTGGCGACCACTTCGCCGCGCACCGAGCGCTGCATTTCGGTCACTTCTTCCGGGCGTTCGTCGATCAACAGCACGATCAGCACGACTTCCGGGTCGTTTGCGACGATCGCTTTCGCCATGCTTTGCAGCAGGATGGTCTTACCGGCTTTCGGCGGCGATACGATCAGTCCGCGCTGGCCGCGACCGATCGGCGCAATGAGGTCGACGATCCGCATCGACAGATCTTCGGTGCTGCCGTTGCCGCGCTCGAGCGTGAGACGCCGGTTCGGGAACAGCGGCGTCAGGTTTTCGAACAGGATCTTGTGTTTCTTGGTGTTCGGCTCGCTGAAGTTGATTTCATCGACTTTCAGCAGCGCGAAATAGCGTTCGCTGTCCTTCGGCGGACGGATCTTGCCGGCGATGCAGTCGCCGGTACGCAGGTTGAAACGTCGTACCTGGCTCGGCGACACATAAATGTCGTCAGGGCCGGCGAGGTATGACGAATCGGCGGAGCGGAGGAATCCGAATCCGTCCTGCAGAATCTCCAACGTGCCGTCGCCGTAGATGTCCTCGCCGTTCTTCGATTGTTTGCGCAGGATCGCGGCGATCACTTCCTGTTTGCGCGAGCGGGCGAGGTTTTCGAGGCCCATTTCACGGGCCATGTCCACGAGATCACCGACCGGTTTTCGTTTCAGATCTGTCAAATTCATAAGATTAAAAAGCCACAAAGTGCGGGTATTGAGAGGGGAGTCGAAAGACGCCTGGCCGTTCGCTAGATCGCTTGAGAGACGTTCGAGGAAACGAGAAGGGAGGCGACTAGAACGAGCACTGACGAACGGAATCTACCACCGCCCCCCGAGGGCGTCTAGAGACAAATTCGGGGTAGAAAGCGTGAGGACCGTGTGCCGGTCCTCACTTTCGCGAGTTCGTTCGCGCGACTCAGATGTTGCTTTCGAGGAATGCCGCGAGCTGCGATTTCGACAGCGCGCCGACCTTGGTTGCTTCCACTTCGCCGTTCTTGAACAGCATCAGCGTCGGAATGCCGCGAATGCCGTATTTCGGCGGCGTTTGCTGGTTGGCATCGATGTCCATCTTGCAGACTTTGATGCGGTCGCTGTACTCGCTGGCGATCTCTTCGAGGATCGGCGCGATCATCTTGCAGGGTCCACACCACTCGGCCCAGTAGTCCACCAACACCGGCTTGTCGGCGCTGAGGACGTCTTTCTCGAAGCTGGAATCGCTGATGTGAACGATCTTCGCACTCATCGTAAAACTCCCGTTTGGTTATGCGCAGCGTAGGCGCGCATGGATGGTCGAGTCTAGCACCGTCGTTTGAGACCGAGTAAGCAGCCGGTCCCAGATTGCTGCGCTTAGGCTATGCTGCCGATCGATAGTTGGGCCTGACCCAGGCTCTTTCAAGCTCTCCTTCAAGCATGCATGGACGGTCAAGCGTGGACGGCCTCGCGGCGGCTCTCGACCTCGGTTCGAATTCCTTTCACCTGATCATCGCTCGCGTCGATCGCGGCGAGCTGGTCGCGCTCGAACGGCTGAAGGAGAAAGTCCAACTCGGCCGCGGTTCGGTCGACGGCGCGATGAGCGGCGCCGCGGTGCAACGCGGCCTCGATTGCGTCGCGCGCTTCGCGCAGCGATTGCGGTCGATTCCGCTCGATCGCGTCTCGATCGTCGGCACGGCGGCGCTGCGCGAAGCCAGTAACCGCGATTCGTTTCTCGAACCTGCGCAACGATTGTTGCGGCATCCGATACGGATACTCACGGGCGAAGAAGAAGCCGAGTTGATCTTCCTCGGCGTGTCGCACGCGTTGGCCGCCAACGACAGTCGCCGGCTGGTGATCGATATCGGCGGCGGCAGTACGGAATTCTGCGTCGGCGGCAGTTTCGATCCGCAGCACGCGACCAGTATCGATCTCGGTTGCGTAACGCTCACCGATCGCCGTCTGAGCGGCGATGTGTCGTTGGCCAAGGGTTATATCGAGGCGCGACGCGACGCATGCGCGTTGCTGGCGCCGATCGTCGCGGCGTGGAAGTCGCGTGCGCGCAACGCGGTAATCATCGGTACGTCGGGCACGATCGAATCGGTGCAGAGCGTGCTGATCGCCAACGGTTTCGCTTCGGGACCGATCACGCGAGAAGGCATCGCGCAGCTCGAACGCGAGATTCTCGAACGGCGATGGATCTCCGATCTCAGCGTTCCCGGACTGGAACCTGAGCGAGTCGACATTTTTCCCGCGGGACTCGCCGCCGTGTCGGCGATTTTCGAGACCCTGGATATCCAGCGGATGGACTATGTCGACGCGTCGTTGCAGCACGGTCTCCTCTACGATCTGACCGCGCGGCGAACGCTCGAGAACGTGCAGGAACGCACCGTCGCCGGTTGGCAGCATCGTTTTGCGGTAGATGTCGATCAGGCGCGCCGCGTTCGCGCGCTCGCGCTGCAGATGCTCGACGCCGTGGCGCGCAATTGGGGTCTCGAGCATTCAGGGCTGCGCGAACTGCTCGGTTGGGCCGCCGATCTGCACGAGATCGGGCTGATGGTGTCGGCCCGGCAACCGAACCGTCACGGTGCGTACTTCGTCGAAAACGGCGAGTTACCCGGCTTCAGCCCCGACGAACGACGCGCGATCGCGTTGCTGATCCGCAGTCATCGCGGCGGCTTTCCGCTGTTCGCATTCGCGTCGTTTTCGCAGCAAGGTGCGCGCGAGTTGAAATGTCTCGCCGTGCTGTTGCGTCTCGCGGTGATCCTCGAACGCACGCGGACCGATGCCGATTCGCCTGACGTGACCGTGGAGGCGGACGGCGACGACGTGCGCCTGTCGGTGGAAGCGCGTTGGCTCGGCGATCATGCATTGTCGCGCGCCGAACTCGAGTGGGAGAGAGAGAGGCTCGACGCCGTTGCGATGGCGCTGACGATCGTCCCGGTCGGCTAACGATCGGCCAGCGCCTGCGCGGCGTGCTTTGCGAAGTAGGTGAGGATTCCGTCGGCGCCCGCGCGCTTGATGCAAACGAGCGACTCGAGGATCACCGCGTCGGTCAGCCAGCCGCGTTCGATTGCCGCCATGTGCATCGCGTATTCGCCGCTCACCTGATAGACGAACGTCGGAACGCCGAACTCGTCTTTCACGCGGCGCACGATGTCGAGATACGGCATGCCGGGCTTCACCATCACCATGTCGGCGCCCTCGTCGATGTCGAGCGCGATTTCCTGCAGTGCTTCGTCGCTGTTGGCAGGATCCATCTGATACGTGAATTTGTTGGCTTTGCCGAGATTCGGCGCAGAGCCGACGGCATCGCGGAACGGTCCGTAATACGCCGATGCGTATTTCGCCGAGTACGCCATGATCTGCGTGTGGATGAACCCGTGCGCATCGAGTTCGGCGCGGATGGCGCCGACCCGACCGTCCATCATGTCCGACGGCGCGATCACGTTCGAACCGGCCGCGGCGCACACCTGAGCCTGGCGCCGTAGTGCCACCACCGTTTCGTCGTTCATCACGTAGCCGTCCGAATCGATGATGCCGTCTTGTCCGTGCGTGGTGTACGGATCGAGCGCCGCGTCGGTGATCACGCCGAGTTCGGGCACCGCCGCCTTCACGGCGCGAATCGCGCGCGCGATCAGTCCATCCGCATTCCACGCTTCGGCGCCATCCGGCGTCTTCAAGTTCGGTTCGATTTTGGGGAACAGCGCAACGGCGGGGATGCCGAGGCCGAAGACGCGTTCGCATTCGCCGACGAGCTCATCCACCGTGTAACGTTCGATGCCGGGCATCGACGCAACGGGCTGCCTCGTGGCTTTGCCGTCGATCACGAACATCGGATAAATCAGATCGTTCGTGCCGAGTTCGGTCTCGCGCACGAGTCGCCGCGAGAATTCGTGGCGGCGGTTTCGGCGCAACCGGGTCGTTGGGAACTTGCGCGGCACGAGGCACTCCATCACGTCGGAACCGAAATGGTACTGTACGCGCTGCCTCCGCGTAATCGATCGATCCTCAATAGTCGGACTTCGTCGCACATGAAACGCTTCGTCATTCTCGCCGTCGTGGCGCTCGGCATCGGTGCTTTCTTCGCGCTGGGACTCGGGCAGTACCTATCGCTCGAATATCTGCAGGCGAGTCGGGCGCACGCGGTGGAACAGGTGAACGCGGCGCCGCTCGCCGCATCGATTGTGTTCTTTCTGATTTATGTGGTGGTTACCGGGCTTTCGTTGCCGGGCGCGGCCGTAATGACCATCGCGGCCGGCGCGATATTCGGTGTGTGGTGGGGCGTGTTGCTGGTGTCGTTCGCGAGTGCCGTCGGCGCGACGATCGCGTTCATGATCTCGCGGCTCGTACTCGGCGACTGGGTGCAACGCCGCTTCGCGTCGTACCTCGAACCGATCAATCGCGGCTTCGACAGCGAAGGCGCGTTCTACCTGTTCAGCCTGCGGATGGTGCCGGTGTTTCCGTTTTTCATCGTCAACCTGCTGATGGGGCTGACGCGCATCCGCGTGTCGCAGTTCTATCTCGTCAGTCAGATCGGCATGCTGGCGGGTACGTTCGTGTTCGTGTTCGCGGGCACGCAGCTGGCGGAGATTCACAAACTCGGCGACGTGTTGAGCCCCGGCCTGATGCTGGCGCTGACGTTGCTCGGACTGTTCCCGTTGGGCGCGAAGAAGCTGATGGCCTTCGTGGCACAACGTCGGGCGCGGAGCGCACCATGAACGCGGTCAAGCCGAAGCGCTTCGACACGAACCTGATCGTCATCGGCGCGGGGTCGGCGGGATTGATCTCGGCGCTGATCGCGGCGACGGTGCGCGCAAAGGTCACCCTCATCGAACGCAGCCGAATGGGCGGCGACTGTCTGAACACCGGCTGCGTCCCGAGCAAGACGCTGATCCGTTCCGCCAAGATCGCGCACTACCTGGCCGACGCGCATCGGTACGGACTGCGCGACGTCAGCGGCACCGTCGATTTCGCGGCGGTGATGCAGCGCGTGCGCGACGCGATCGCCACGATCGCGCCCAACGACTCCATTGAGCGGTATACGTCGCTCGGCGTCGATTGCATCACCGGCAGCGCGCGAATCGTCGATCCGTGGACGGTAGACGTCGAAGGCAAGCGCATCACGGCGCGCAACATCGTGATCGCGAGCGGTGCGGTGCCGTTCATTCCACCGATCCCGGGAGTCGGCGACGTTGGTGCGTTGACGTCGGACGACGTCTGGTCGCTGGAATCGCTGCCGAAACGTCTCGTCGTAATGGGCGCCGGACCGATCGGCTGCGAGCTCGCGCAGAGCTTTCAGCGGCTCGGCAGCCGCGTGACGCTCATCGACATGGCCGATCGCGTATTGCCGAAAGAGGACGCCGACGTCTCCGCGCTGGTTGCGGATGTGCTGCGTGGCGAAGGCATCGACGTGCTGACTTCACACAAGGCCGTGCGCTTCGAGGTTGGCCCGCAGAAGCGCCTGATCGCCGACAACGGCGGCGTGTCGGTAGAAATTCCGTTCGACGAAGTGATCGTTGCAGTGGGCCGTCGCGCCCATACGGAGTCGTTGGGACTTGCGGAGCTGGGTATCAGTCTGAACCGCGACGGTACGGTGGTGGTCGATGAGTACTTGCGCACCGACGTGCCCAACATCTTCGCCTGTGGCGATGTCGCCGGCCCGTATCAGTTCACGCACATGGCGTCGCATCAGGCGTGGTATGCGTCGGTGAATGCGCTGTTCGGTCGATTCAGGAAGTTCAAGGTGAACTACGCCGTGGTGCCGTGGGCTACGTATACGGACCCCGAAGTCGCGCGCGTCGGTCTCTCCGTGGACGAAGCAAATGCGCGCGGCGTCGACGTCGAAGTCACCCGCCACGAACTGGCCCACGTCGATCGCGCGATCGCCGACGGTGAAACGCGCGGATTCATCAAGGTGCTCACGCAGCGCGGATCCGATCGGATACTGGGCGCGACGATCGTTGCACCGGCGGCCGGTGAGTTGATCGCGGAATACGTGCTCGCAATGACCCACGGCCTCGGATTGAAGAAGCTGATGGGCACGATCCACATCTATCCGACGAGCGCCGAGATCAACAAATTCGTCGCGAACGGCTGGCGTCGCAATCACGCGCCCGGTGGGCTGCTCCGATTCGCCGAGTATTACCACCGCTTGTGGCGTTGATCGCCTGACTACGGCGCGTGGTGTTCGTCGGCGAATGCCTTGCTCAGCCGTTCGACCGTTTGTTGAAACGGCTTCGGATCGTCGAGCATCCGCGCCACGACCAAGGCGCCGTAAAGCGAGCCGAGCAGATCTCGCGCGCGTCGGCGCGCGCGCTTCTCCGATATGCCGGTTTCGGCGAAGGCGGCCGTCAGCTGGCGCAGCCACGCGTTGGTCTGCACCTGGATCCGTTCGGCGAACCGCGTGCGCGCGGCGGTCGCGGTGAACTCTGCCACCAGACAATTGCGCGTACCGTTCTCGCAATACGACGCGAAGCCGTCGACGAAACCGCTGAGCCGCTGATTCCACGGCGCCGGTCGGTCGAGATGGCGATACGCCAGTGCGTTCAACTGCGCCACCGCGCGTTGCAGCAGCACGTCGGCCATTTCGTCCTTGCCGCCGGGGAAGTGGTGATAAAGGCTCGCTTTACCGAGTCCGCATGCCCGCGACAGCACCGACAGCGTTGCGCCTTCGTAGCCGCGCTGCCGGAATACTTCGTCGAGTATCGCGATCAGTTCGAGTTTGACGGGAGATTCGGACATGCACGGCCAGCATAACAAAACGAGCGTTCGGGTCGCGGCGCGAGTTGGTCTTGGCGCGGCGCGGAGAAATGATCAGACTCTCGCGACTCGAAGATTCAAGCAGCGGAGCATCGAATGAAATTCGGCATCTTTTACGAACACCAGCTGCCGCGCCCGTGGACTGAGGGCGCGGAGCAGAAGCTGTTCAACGACGCGCTCGCGCAGGTCGAAGTGGCGGACCGCCTCGGCATCGACTACGCGTGGGAGGTGGAACATCACTTCCTCGAGGAATACTCGCATTCGTCCGCGCCGGAAGTGTTCCTTGCGGCGTGTGCCGCGCGCACCAAGAACATCCGCCTCGGTCAGGGCATCCGGCAGGTGATTCCGCAGTACAACCACCCGGCGAGAACGGCCGAGGTGATCGCGACGCTGGACCTCGTCTCGAACGGCCGCGTCGACTTCGGTACCGGCGAATCGTCAGCGGTGCTCGAACTCGGCGGCTTCGGCATCACAGTGGAAGAGAAACGCAAGATCTACCTCGAATCGACCGAGCAGATCTGCAACATCCTTGCGATGGACCCTTACCCCGGCTACGTCGGTAAGTACTTCAGCATGCCGTGCCGCAACCTGGTGCCGAAGCCGGTGCAGCGGCCGCATCCGCCGGTGTGGGTCGCGTGTTCGCAGCGCGAAACGATCCGCATGGCGGCGCGTCTCGGCATCGGCGCGCTGACATTCGCGTTCGTCGATCCGCTCGAAGCACGCTCGTGGGTCGAGGAGTACTACAACATCATCAAGAGCGACGAGTGCGTGCCCATCGGCCACACCGTCAACGCCAACATCTGCATGGTGTCGAGTTTCTCCTGTCACCAGGACCGCGAAACGGCCATCAAGCGCGGACTCAAAGGGTTCGAGTTCTTCGGCTACGCACTGGGCAGCCTTTACGGATTCGGTGCCCACAAGCCGGGGCGCACGAACCTGTGGCAGGAATTCGAGAACGTGTTCGAACGACGGATGCGGGATGTACCGCAGGAGTTCGGCCAGGCGCTGTCGGGAGGCGCCGGCGGGATCGGAACGCCGGACGACCTGCGCACGCATCTGCGCAAGTTCGAGACCGCCGGTGTCGACCAGGTGACGTTCATCCAGCAGGCCGGCATGAACAAACACGAACACATTTGCGAAGCACTGGAGCTGTTCGCGGCGGAGGTCATGCCGGAATTCAAAGCGCGCGCCGCGGAGCGGGAACGCGCGAAGCAACGCGAACTGGCGCCGTTCATCGAGGCGGCGCTCGCCCGCAAGGTGAAGATGCCGCCATTGCGCGACGCCGACATTCCGGTGTTCCCGGCGCTGGGTCGGCGCATTGCCGAAGAAGCGAAGGAACAACCGTCGATCTACGAGAAACCCGCCGCCGGCTGATTGCCGAACGGGCGTCTAGTCGGCGTCCCGCTCGTCGGGCTCGAGCGCCGTTGCGGCGACCAGCGCGTCGAGGTGCTCGTGCTGCTTCAGCCAGTCGGCCTCGGCCATGTGGAGGTCGCGCACCAGATCGGTTCGCTGCGCGATGACGGTCTGCAGGCTCTGCGTCGACATCGTTTCGTACGTCGCCGGATCGGCAAGCGTTTCCTCCAGCGCCTTCAGGTCGTTGCTCATCGACTCGATGCGCGCCTCGAGACGCTTTACCGCCGTGCGGAGCGTTTGCGTCTGACGGCGATGCTCGGCCGACGCCTGCCGGCGTTCGCGACGACTGGGTCCTGCCTCCGATGCGACCGGCGCAACTCGTTGGCGGATGCGTTCGGCATACTGTTCCAGGTCGTCGGGATACGGATCGACGCGTCCGCCCCCGACCAGCCAGAACTCGTCGACACAACGGCCGAGCAGATCGCGATCGTGCGACACGATCACCATCGCCCCTTCGTACTCCTGTAGCGCCATCGTCAGCGCGTGCCGCATCTCGATGTCGAGGTGGTTGGTCGGTTCGTCGAGCAACAACAGAGCGGGTTGCTGCCACGCGATCAGTGCAAGCACCAGGCGCGCCTTCTCACCGCCCGAAAGCGATCGGGTCGGGCGCATCGCCATGTCACCGGCGAAGCCCCAGCCGCCCAGATAGGTGCGCCGCCGTTGATCCGTCGCTACGGGCGTTCGCAGCCGCAAGTGGCCCAACGCGCTGAGGTCGCCCTGCAGCAATTCCAGCTGATGTTGCGCAAAGTAGCCGACGCTGCTGTGCTGACCGCGAAACAGGTCGCCCGATTGCAGAGCCAGGTCGCCGGCGAGCGTCCTCATCAGCGTGGTCTTCCCTGCGCCGTTCGCGCCCAGCACGCCGATCCGCGAGCCGGGTGCAATCCGCAGCGACTCTACCGATACCACCGTTTTGCCGTCGTAGCCGAGCGATGCGTTCTCGAGCTGAATCAGCATCGGTGACATTTGAGTCGGGTTCGGGAAGCTGAACTCGTACGGAGAGTCGGCGTGTCCCGGCGCGGCGAGCTGCAACTTCTCCAACGCTTTCAGTCGGCTCTGTACCTGTCGCGCCTTACTCGTCTTGGCGCGGAAACGGTCGACGAAGCGCATGATCTCTTCGGCCTTGCGCTCCTGACGACGCGCCAGAGTCGCCTGGCGCGCCAGATTGTCGCCGCGTTGTCGCTCGAACGAGCTGTAGTTGCCGCGGTAGGTCGTGGCCCGACCGGACTCCAGATGTACGGTGTGACCGACCACGGCATCGAGGAATTCACGATCGTGAGCGATCACCAACAACGTGCCTGAGTAGCGATTCAGATGACCCTCGAGCCACAGCATCGCGTCGAGGTCGAGGTGGTTGGTCGGTTCGTCGAGCAGCAGCAGATCTGACGGGCTCATCAAGGTTTGCGCCAGATTCAGACGGATGCGCCAGCCGCCGGAGAATTCGCGATACGGCCGGCGCAGGTCGGAAGCGGGAAAACCGAGACCGTTCAGAATTTCAGCGGCGCGCGCTTCCGCAGAATAACCGCCGAGGTCGTCGAACTCGGTATGCAGTCGCGCCAGCGCAGCATCGTTGCCATTTTGCTCCGCTTCGGCGATGGCGCGCTCGACGCGGCGCAACTCGACGTCGCCATCCAGCGCCCAGTCGAGCGCGGTACGCTCCGACGGTACGGTCTCCTGGTCGAGATGCGCGATTCGCCAGCGCGGCGGCATGCGCACATCGCCCACTTCCGGCAGCAGGCGCCCGCGCAGCAATGCGAACAGGCTCGATTTGCCGACTCCGTTTCGGCCCACGAGGGCGATGTGATGGCCGGCATGCAGCGTGAGGTCGAGGTGCTCGAACAACACCTCGCCGCCGCGTTTCAGCGTTACGTCGGAGACGACGATCATGATCAGACGCTCGCGCCACCGGGATTGGAAGAGACGTTGGAGCGCGGCAATGCAATACTCTCAGCACTAGAAAACACGACGCGGCATTGTACTGTCCCATGCGTGAGATGCCCGATTTTCAGAGCTTCTGCGACAGCCTGGAGGATTCGGCCCCACCGGCCGGTGTCAGCGACGAGCTGAAGGCGATGTGGTGGGTGCGAAAGGACGATTGGGACCAGGCACACCAGATCGTGCAGGATCTCGACAACCCGTCGAGCGCTCACGTGCATGCGCATCTGCACCGCGTCGAGGGTGATCTCGAAAACGCAGCATATTGGTATCGGCGTGCTGGAACCGCGGTCGCGAAAGAGGATTTGAGCAGCGAGTGGCAGGCACTCGTGCAACGCTTACTGTCTCAGGCTTCTAACGATTCGGCGCTGCGGTAGTGAGGCGGCGCGGCCAAGGGAGCTAGTTGGCGAACGCCATCCCCCAGCGACGTGACCTCGTCGATCCACTGCAACAGTTTGCACCACTCCAGCGCTTCTCGTTCTGCGCTCTCATCCGCGACGTCGTCGAAGATGCCGGTGCCTTCTTCAGCCAGCCGCGTATAGAGCGCACTGTCCCTGAACGTCGCCACTGTGGGGATGTCGAGGCATTCGAGAAACTGCAGCAATTTGGCGAGCGTAGTGGTGTTCTGACGCACGCGATTGGCAATGACCCCGACCGGAACCGGACGCAAACGGTACGAGCGATGCGCGAGTAGCTGGTCGATGAATCGAGCGCCTGCGCGAATGTCGATCGACGATGGCAGCAACGGCACGAGGATCGCATCGACGCCGCGCAACAACGGATCGAGATCGCGATCGTTCACCGCGGATGGTGTGTCGACGATGATGCGTTCGACGTCGTGCGGCGTACGTTGTTGAAACGCGCGCGTTTGATACATCGAGGTACGGTTGATGTGCCTGCACCAGATGGATGCTCGGCAACAATGCGGCGCGTTGTTCGAGCCACTGTGTGCTCGATGCTTGAGAGTCGTGGTCAGTGAGAGCGACGCAGTATCCAAGACGCGCATACGCCGCGGCCAGATTGGTCGCGATCGTCGTCTTTCCGCAGCCCCCTTTTCCGTTTACGACCAGGATGCGAAGAGCATTCGGCTCAGCCATCGTCCCTGTGCTTTGTAATTTGCAAGTGATCGGGGGAGCGACTATATACCTGCGCCGCGACGCGCCTCTAGTACTTTTTCTGCCGGTAGAGGGGCTTGCGCGCTGTTTGAGAAAACGGCCTGAGGTGCTCGTTTCGCTGGGTCAGACTGCGACGGGGAGAGTCGCCGCGGAGCGATTCAGCACATCGTCTTCGAGCTCGAAGCGCGTCTCCAGCGCGAGTGCGACCGCCGCCAGTTCGCGCTTGATGCGCGTGATGTCGATGTGGTCGCCGCCGGCGTGGTGGTCATTGAAAGTCATCGCGGTCGACGTGGTTGCATCGAGAATCGCGTACTCGCGCGGCGTGGCCCAGGTTTGCGGTGAGACCAACCCGCAGAAGATGCGGAAATAGCCCACCGAAAGGTAATCGACCATGTCCTGACAGAACCGTTCGAGCAGACCCTCCGCCTCGTCGCGCAGTTCCCCTTCGATTGCCTTGGACAGCCGCATCAGTTCGACGATCAGCTGGCGGCGGCTCTTGAGGAAGGTTCCGATGGCGCGTTGCGCGGTGCGGTTCGACATGAGTGCTCCTCGTGCGATGGCGTTCCTTTTCGGAAGGCTAGCAACGAATAGCCGTTGCTCAAGGAAGGAGCGGAGCTATGCGGTCGCAACGCGACGGGAGATCCGCGCCCATTGCACCAAGGCTACGCCGAGAAGCACGAAACCGACCAGCGCCCAGCCGGCGATGCTGATTCCAAACATCGTCCACGTTACTTGCGCACAGTTGCCGGTTCCCATGGTCATGGCCTTCAGGATGTCGGCGAGCGGGAACGCATCGATCATGTAGGCCATGTCGGGACCGCACGCCGGAATCTGATCGGCCGGCAGGCTCTGCAACCACAGCTGGCGCACGGAGAAACCGGCGCCGATCACGGTGCACGCCAGCGCAGCGACAGGGTAGGCAAGCGAACGTGGGTTGAGGGCGAGTCCCGCCAGCACGATAGCGCCGCCGAACATCGTCCACAGCCGCTGCATCAGGCACAGCGGGCACGGATCGAGCCCGAGTATGTGCTCCATGAACTGGGCGCCGCCGACCATGAGGCCCGCGAGCGCGAGCGCAGCCAGACCCCAGTGCAGCGAACTCATGGCCCCATCCGCAGCACGACTTTGCCGATCGCGGTGCGCCCGGAAAGGCACCGAAGCGCGGGCGCGTACTCTGCCAATGGGTACGTTGCACCGATCAGCGGGTCGATCTTGCCGCGTTCGAAGAAGTCGAGAATCTCGGCGAAGTTGCGATCGTTCAGTTGCCGTTCGCGCGCGGCAAACGAGCCGTAGAAAACGCCGACGACCTGGCAGCCTTTGAGCAGAATCAGGTTGATCGGCACCTTCGGGATGTAACCGCCGACGAACCCGACGACGAGTACACGCCCCTTCCAATTGACGCAGCGCATGCACTGGTCGAACAGGTCGCCGCCGACCGGATCGTAAATCACGTCGGCACCGCGGCCATTCGTCAGCGCCTTGACCTTGTCCTTCAATTCGCCGTCCGAGTAGTTGATCAACTCGTCCGCGCCGGCCTTTCGCGCGACCTCGAGCTTCGCGTCGGTGCTGGCGGCGGCGATCACCCGTGCGCCCATCGCCTTGCCGAGTTCGACTGCCGCCAGTCCGACGCCGCCTGCCGCGCCCAGCACCAGCAGGGTTTCACCGGGTTGCAGGTCGGCGCGCTGTTTGAGGGCGTGATAGGACGTGCCATACGTGGTGCTGATGCCGGATGCCTGCTCGAAACTCATGCCGTTCGGAATCCGCCGCAGTTGCTGAGCCGGAATCGCCAGGCGCTCCACGAAGGCGCCGGACCCCGAGCCGCCGAAAACGCCCTGGCCCGGCGCCAGCGTTCGAACGTTGGCGCCAACCGACGCGACCACCCCGGCGAACTCGCCACCGGGGATGAACGGAAACGGCGGCTGACTCTGGTATTTGCCCTCGATCATCAGCACGTCGGGAAAGTTGAGCGCCGCCGCGCGGACATCGACCACCACCTCGTCGGGTCCGGCCGTCGGTGGGTCCAGTTCTTCGAGCGACAGCGACTCCGGCGGTCCAAATGCGCGGCACATGACGGCTTTCATCGATACTTCCCATTAGGTGCAGGTGCGGAGGGGCCAGGTGAGGTTACTGGCCGGTCTGCCGGCGTCAACTATTCTTCAATGGTCGATCACCGGCGGACCTCTCGATGCGCGCCATACTCGTTGCCGTTCTCAGCGTCGTTGCCTCGCTCGCCGCCGCCGAAGGTCAGGAAGGCGGTGTGAAGTACGTGACGTTGCAGCCCGCGTTCGTGACCAATTTCGGCGTCACCAAGACCGGGCGTTTGACCTATCTGAAGGCCGACGTCACGTTGAAAGTCGCGAACGCGGAAGGCGAGGCGGCGTTGAAATATCACACGCCGGTGCTGCGCAACGCGTTAGTGCTGCTCTTTTCGCGTCAGGAGGATGCCGCGGTGTCGTCGAGCGACGGGCGTGAGCAGATCCGCCAACAGGCGCTGAGCGAGTTGCGCGACATCATGCAGACCGAGAGCGGTGAGCCGGTCATCGAGGATCTGGTGTTCAGTAACTTCGTGGTACAGCACTGACCGGTTGTCGATCCCCGAGCCGTTCGGCAAGCCAGTCGCCGGCGTGCGCCTGCAGCGACGGGTAGTAACGCAGAAAGTCGTCTTCGAAGTCGCGATACCCGGCGCGTAACGCCGCCATCGATTCCTTCACCGCTTCTGACCCGTCGCAGGCGTTCTGCGATGCGGCGGAACGCCCGTTCGATCGGATCGATGTCGACGTAACGTCCGAGCAGATCGTGATCACGCATGAAGCGAAAGAAGCGCGCAGCGTCGATCGGAAAGTGCGCTTCGTGCTCGCCCAGGATTGCATAGGTTCGCGACGTGAAGTCCGCGAGCGGCTCCCCGTGAACAGCTTCGAAATGGCGCGCCAGGAAATGATCGGCGACCAGATCGATGAATACCGGTGCGAGTCGGCGCGCCGTGGCGGGAAGCCGTGCGACGCTGACCTTGATGTCGTCCTGTACCGCGCTGAACGCGTCGATGCGTCGGTGCAACCGGATTCCGGTCTGAATGTCGCTCGGGAGCTGAGACGGAACGGTGCCTTTGACGAAGTCGCCGAGGAACCCACCGACGAGATACTGCGGGTTTTCCGAAGCTCCCCGGTCCGGCGACCGACAGCGCGCAATGCGCCAGGAAATTCACGCGCCTCCGATCGACGGCGCCGCCATGTAGCGTGCGAGATAGTCGTCCAGGCTTTCCGAGTCGGCCGCTTCGATGGCGCGTTGTTCGTTGATCGATCGTTCGGCAAGCGACTCGAAATGCCGCAGTTTCTCGGCGCTCAGCGGATTGGCCACGAAATAGCCTTTGTGCAGGATCGACTGATTCATCGCAAAGCGGAAAAACGGCACGCGCGCCTTGAGCATGCTCGCGAGAATGCGTGCCGACGGCGTTCGATCCGTATCGTCGAGGCGCTGGATCTGCTCCTTCCACGATGCTGTGTGCAGATCGGTGTCGCCGGCACGATCCAACAAGTCCGCGATGGGGCGCATCTCGTTCATCAGCGTCGTCGCCCAGTCGCGCATTGGCACTTCATTGCCACCGCGGCTGAGCATGACGTCGGGTTTGCGGCCGGTTTCGACGATGCGTTGCTGATTGCCGCTCATCTCGACCGCTTCCTCGCTGCTGTCCGGCGGACTGTCGCTCAACAGACAGTGCAGCAGGAACGTATCGATGAAGCGGATCTCTTCTGCGTCGATGCCAACGGGCAGGAACGGATTGAGGTCGATGCAGCGCACCTCGACATACTCGACGCCCCTTGCCGTCAATGCTGCGATCGGACGTTCGTTCTTCGCGATGCTGCGCTTCGGCCGGATGGTGCCGTAGAACTCGTTCTCGATCTGCAGCAGCGAGGTGGACAGCTGACGATACTCGCCGTCCACCTTCACACCGATCCGCTCATACGGCGGATAGGGTCGCGTCATCGCGTCGAGCAGCGAATGCGCGTACTGCGCGAGCGAGTTGTACGAGACGTGCAGGTTCGACTGCGCGTCGCTGGTGTAGCCGAGACCGCCCATTCGCAACGACGTGCCTTGCGGCACGAACAACGAGCCCTCGTCGAAACTCGCGAGGTTGTGCGGTTTGCCTTTGACGAACGACTTGCACAATGACGGCGATGCACCGAACAGGTAGATCAGCAGCCACGAGTGTCGGCGGAAGTTGCGGATCAGGCCGAAGTAGGCATCGTCGCGGAACGCGCGGCTGTCTCGAGTGCCCTGGATCTGCGCAATGACGGGCCACAGCGGCTCGGGAATCGAGAAGTTGTAGTGAATGCCCGAGATCGTCTGCATCAGGCGGCCGTAGCGCGCGCCGAGACCGCGCCGATAGATGTTCTTCGTGCGTCCGACGTTCGACTGCCCATACGTTGCGATCGGCACCTGATCGTCCTGTCCGAGCATGCACGGCATGCTGGAAGACCAGAGCAGTTCGTCGTCGACCGAGCGATACACGAAGCGATGGATGTCGCTGAGCTCCTCGATGCAACCCTCGACGGTGGTATGCACGCCGGTGATCAGCTCCGGCTGCGACTCACAGAAGTCGGTGGTGATGAGCGGATGCGTCAGCGCGGAACCCAGCGCGGCCGGGTGCGCCGCTTGCGAGAGGTTGCCGTTAGGCAGAACGCGCAGGCTCTCCTTTTCGATGCCGCGGGTGAGTTGCGCGAGCAAACGGCTGTCGCGATGTGCGGCCAGCGCGTCGATACGTTGTCTGAGCTGCGATGCCATCGCTACCCACTCTCTTCTTTTTGCCCCCAGGGGGGCGAAGCGTAGCGCCATCGCCAGGGGATTGCCTAGGAGGCGGAAGGACCCGCTGCAACGATCTTCGGATCGACCTTGAAGCGCTTGAAGTTCTCGACGAACTTGCCGATCAGGCTCTTCGCCGCGGCGTCGTATGCGGCTTTGTCGGTCCAGCTCGAGCGCGGATCGAGAATCTTCGGATCGACGCCGTCGACGGCGGTCGGAATCTGCAGATTCAATCCCGCGAGAACGCCGGGTAGCGACATTTGCCAGCGTGCCATGCTGAACGGCGTGGATGATCGCTCGCGTCGTCGGAATGCTGAAACGCTTGCCGACGCCGAAGCCGCCGCCGGTCCAACCCGTATTGACGAGGTATACGCGCGAGCCGAACGCGTTGATGCGCTTGATCAACAGATCTGCGTACACGCCGGCCGGACGCGGGAAGAACGGCGCGCCGAAGCACGTCGAGAACGTCGCCTTGTACGCTTCGGTCGATCCGACTTCGGTCGAGCCCACTTGTGCGGTGTAGCCGGACAGAAAGTGGTAAGCGGCCGCCTCGGTCGACAACACCGATACCGGCGGCAGCACGCCGCTGACGTCGCAGGTCAGGAAGATGATGGCGTTCGGCTCGCCGCCGCGGTTCGCGACGATCCGCGCAGCCACGTTGTCGAGCGGGTAACACGCGCGGCTGTTCTCGGTGAGGCTCGCGTCGGCATAGTTCGGGTTGGCGCGTCACCGGATCGATGGTCACGTTCTCTACGATTGCACCAAAACGGATCGCGTCGTAGATGACCGGTTCGTTCTCGCGCGTGAGGTTGATGCACTTGGCGTAGCAACCGCCCTCGAGATTGAACACCGTGTCTTTGCCCCAGCCGTGTTCGTCGTCGCCGATCAGGTAACGACCCGGGTCGGCCGACAGCGTCGTTTTGCCGGTGCCGGAGAGCCCGAAGAACAACGTGACGCTCTGATCGTCGCCGACGTTGGCGGAACAGTGCATCGGCAGCACGTCGACTTCGGGCAGCAGAAAGTTCTGCACCGAGAACATGCTCTTCTTCATTTCGCCGGCGTAGCGCATACCGGCCAGCAACACCTTGCGCTCGCCGAAGTTGATCATCACGGTGGCGTCGCTCGCGGTGCCGTCGCGCATCGGAATGCATGTGAATCCCGGCGCATTGACCACCTGCCAGAGCGCTTTCGACTTCGGATTGAATACGTCGGGCCGAATGAACAGCGCGCGGCCGAACAGCGCGTGCCACGCGTACTCGGTGGTCACCTCGATCGGCAGATAGTGTTGCGGGTCGGCGCCGACGTGCAGATGCGATACGAAGGTTTCGGTTTGCGCCAGATGAGCCTGCACGCGGTCCCACAACGCGTTGAACACGTCCGGCGCCACCGGTTGATTCACCGCACCCCAGTCGACGGTGTTCTCGGTGGCGCGATCTTTCACGATGAAGCGGTCTTTCGGCGACCGGCCGGTTCGCTTGCCGGTTTTGACGACGATTGCACCGTTGGCCGCGAATTGTCCCTCACCCCGCAGCAGCGCGAGCTCGGCGAGTTCCGCCGGCGACAGCTCCGTGTAGACGTTCTTGCGGCGCGTGGTATCGATATCTACTGCCATGGTGGATCGGTTGCTCGCTGCGATGCGGGTGGGTAGTGCGGGGGCGCGTATTATGCCAAACGCCCCTCGGGCAGGCGATTGGGGTTGTAACGCGGTTGTGCGGAGGTGACGCGGTTACTGCGGAACGTTCGGAAGCCCCGTGGCGAGCGGCTCGAACAGCAGCCGGGCATCGATCGGATCGTAGCGATAGTTCGCGCCGCAGAACTCGCACGTCACTTCGATGCGACCTTCCTGCGCGAGGATGTCGTCGACTTCTGCGCGGCCGAGGATTCGCAGCGTGTTGGCGGTGCGCTCTCGCGAGCACGAGCAACCGAATTCGAGATCCAGCGGCGGCTGAAGTCGCACGGTTTCTTCGTTGAACAGCCTGAACAGCAACCGGTCCGCCGGCAACGTCAGTAGTTCGCGATCGGTCACGGTGTCGGCGAGCATCTGAATGCGGCGCCACGTCTCCGCGATCTGCTCGATTTCGGCGGGCCGCGCGCGCTGCGGATCGGGCATGCGCTGCAGCATCAACCCCACCGCGGTGTGCGCGCTCGCCGCCGCCCAGATGCGCGTGGGAAGTTGTTCCGATGTATCGAAGTAGGTCTCGACCGCGCGCGACACCGAGTCTGCTTCGAGCGGCACGATGCCCTGATACATCTGACCGCGGTGCGGCTTCAGCGTGATCGCGAGTTGGCCGGCGCCACCGACACGCGTGCGATCGGTCGCTTCGGCGTCACCAGCGCGGAGGATGCCGCGCAACGTCGTGTGATCGACGCACTCGGCCATCGCGGTTCTGACTGATCCGCTGCCGCGGATCTGCAGCATCACGCTGCCGTCGAGCTTGATGCCTTGCGCCAGCATCGCGACGATGGCCACCATCTCGCCGAGCAGTTGCTCAGCAGCGGTGTCGTACGTACCTCGCTTGCGAATGGTCTGCCAGGTTTCGGCCAAGCGCACCACGCGACCGCGAATCGGTGCGTCGTCGAACGTGAACGCGCGGATCTGATCGGAACTCAAAATTCGTCGTCCTCCGAGGTCGATTGCTTCAACCGCATCAGCTCGCGGCGATCGCGGCTGCCGGGTCGCGCCTGCGGCGCACTCATCACGCCGGTCAGACGCCGTTGCTCCGCGGTTGCAGCGCGCCGTTTGGCGCTCTCTTCGGTTTCGCGATAGAGACGCTCTGCTTCCGTCGCACTCCCCCGACGTTGCGCGACGCCGGTGATGACCACGGTGTAGTTGCTGATGCCGCGACTGATCTCGAGTTCGGCGCCGACACCGACTTCCTTCGACGGCTTGGCGCGTTGCCCATTGCAGTGAACACGGCCGCCATCGATCGCGTCCTTCGCTGCCGAGCGCGTCTTGTAGAAACGCGCGGCCCACAACCATCGGTCGAGCCGCACCTTTTCCGAATCGTTCGACGAGTCGTCGGCGAATCGCTCACGGCGGCATGATCTCGTCGAAGCCGTTGAACGCGACGTGCGCGAGGTCGCCGCGCGGCGGACGCCCGGAATCCGGTTGGCTCACGGTGATCAACTGCGATACCCCATGACGTTCCGCCGCAGACAGCACTGCAGCGTTGTCGTCGATCAGCACGGTGCGCGATGAATCGAACGGCAGTGCATCGTTGAGGCGGATCCAGAATTCGGCAGACTCCTTCGGCGCGCGGAAGTCGTGCGACGAGACGGCGTGGTCGAGGCGCCCGGTCAAGCCGGTGAGTTCGTCCTTGATGGCGAGGCTGCCACGATGCGCGTTCGTGACCAGCACCGCGCGGCGACCGGTGGCTTTCAACCGATCGAGGAATACTTCCGCGTGCGGTCGGTAGCGGATGAGGTGCGCCAGCTCTCGATGCAACGACAGCATGTCGAGTTGCGTGAAACGCGCCCAATAGTCGAGGCAGTAGTGCTCGATGGTATGGCGGGTCTCGACGAAATGGCGTTCGAGCGTCGCGCGTGCGGCATGCGTCGTCACGCCGTGATGCGACGCGTATCTCTCGGGCAGACGTTCGTTCCACAGGACGTTGTCGTAGTTGAGATCGAGCAGCGTGCCGTCCATGTCGAGCAGCACGGTATCGATGTCGTTCCAATTGATCGCTGACATGTCCTTATACTAGCGCGCTTCGATCCGACGCCGACGGCGACGGTGGCCACACGAGAGACTCATGCCCGACATCAAAGACCGCAAACGCCTCGTCGACGCGCTCGTCGAAATCGTCGAAGACGCTGGTCGAGAGATCATGAAAGTGTACGCATCGGACTTCGACGTGGTCACCAAAGACGACGCGTCGCCGCTCACCCAGGCCGATCTCGCTTCCCATCGCGCGATCCGCGACGCACTGAATCGGCTGACGCCGGACATTCCGGTGTTGTCGGAAGAATCGAACCTGCCGGATTTCGCAACGCGCAGCGCGTGGAGCCGGTACTGGTTGGTCGATCCTCTCGACGGCACCAAGGAGTTCGTCAATCGCAACGGTGAGTTCACGGTGAACATCGCGCTGATCGACGGACATCGCGCAACGCTCGGGGTCGTCGGCGTTCCGGCGCAAGGCATCGTATATACCGGCGATGTGGCGGAACGACGCGCAGATCGCCGCGATCAACGCGGCGTTACGGCGATGCACACGCGGCGAATGGATCGCGAACGCGAACTCGTGGTCGTGGCCAGTCGGAGTCATGGCGGTGAGCGGCTCGAAGCGTTCATCGACGGACTCGCCGAACGGTTCAACTCGGTGAATCGCACGCCGGTCGGCAGTTCGTTGAAGTTTTGCATCCTCGCGGAGGGCCGCGCGGATCTTTATCCGCGTCTGGGTCCTACTTCGGAATGGGATATCGCAGCGGCGCACGCCGTGCTCGAAGCGGCGGGCGGTACGGTGATGACGTTCGATCACGAGCCACTGCGCTACAACACGAAAGAGTCGTTGTTGAATCCCGAATTCCTCGCGGTTGCAGACGAAGCGTTCGACTGGTGGAGCGCGCTGCCGCCGATCGCGCCCGCATGATCCCGTGCGTTGCCTTGCGCGTTTCAGAAACGCTTTGAGATACTCGCGCGCCATTTGACGGAGCGAACACGATGACGAAGGAGAGCCGACCGCTGCCGCGGCCGACGCCGGAGACGCAGCACTTCTGGGACGGAACGAAGTCCGGAGAGTTGCGACTGCAGCGCTGTTCGAATTGCGACCACGTCTATTTTCCACCGCGTCCGTTTTGTCCGTCGTGCAGTTCCCGGTCCGTGCGTGTGTTCAAAGCGAGCGGGCGCGGACGCTTGTTGAGCTACGTGATCAATCAGCGACCGCATCCGGCATGGGACGCTCCTTACGCAATCGCGATCGTCGAACTCGATGAAGGTCCGCGAATGATGAGCAACATCGTCGGCTGCGATCAGACGCCGGAAGCATTGCAGCTCGACATGCCGCTCACGGTTACGTTCGAGAACGTTACCGACGACATCGCATTGCCGTTGTTCACGCCGGTCGGAGGTGCGCGATGAGTTCCGTCGCAATCGTCGGCGCTGCGGAGACCACTGAACTCGGCGTGATTCCCACCATGAGTCAGATTCAGCTGCATGCCGATGCGGCGCTCAATGCGCTGGCCGATGCGGGGCTCACGGCCGCAGATATAGATGGTGTAGCAACTGCGGGCGAATCGCCGACCGCGATCGCGCACTACCTCGGCATCACGCCGGAGTGGGTAGACGGCACGCAAGTGGGCGGTTGCTCGTTCATGATCCACGTGCGTCACGCCGTCGCGGCCATTCAGCAGGGTTTGTGCGAAACCGTGTTGATCACGCACGGCGAGAGCGGCCGCTCGCGCATCGGCGCCGGGAACTTCCGCGGCGGTGGCGGCAGCGCGACGCTCGCCGGACAGTTCGAGTCGCCGTACGGCGTCGTCGGTCCGCCGACGATGTTCACGTTGCCGGTGTTGCGGTACATGAAAGACTACGGCATGACGCACGAACAACTCGCGATGGTCGCGGTCGTGCAGCGCGAGTGGGCGTCGAAGAATCCGCGCGCGAGCTTTCGAGACCTCATCACCGTCGAAGACGTGCTGAAGTCGCGCATGATCGCGTATCCGTTCCATCTGCTCGAGTGTTGTCTCGTCACCGACGGCGGCGGCGCGCTGATCCTCGTGTCGGGCGAACGCGCCGCGGATTTTCCGCGCAAGCCTGTTTACGTGATCGGTACCGGAGAGAGCGTCGAGACGCCGATGGTGAGCCAGATGGAAGACCTCACCAGTTCGCGCGCGTTCCGCGTTGCAGGTGAACGCGCGATGAAGTCAGCCGGCATCAGTCACGACGACGTACACCACATGATGATCTACGACGCGTTCGCGCATCTGCCGATCTACGGTCTCGAGGATCTTGGATTCTGCGAGCGCGGCGAAGCGGCGAGCTTCATCTGGGAAGGCAACACGCGTCCGGGCGGCAAGCTGCCCCTCAATACGAATGGTGGTGGTCTTTCGTACATGCACTCGGGGATGTACGGGATGTATGCACTGCAAGAGAGTGTGCGACAGCTGCGCGGCATCGCACCGGCTCAGGTTCCCGGCGCAGAGATCTCTTTGTGTCTGGGCGTCGGCGGAATGTTCGGCGCAAGCGGGTGCGTCGTGATGAGCAACATAGGTCCTTAAGAAAGAAGGGACCGTAAGAAAGAAGGGATTCGGAGGAGGCCTCACCAGCCGCGCTGTACGCCGTGCGTTCGCCCTGCCGAGGAGAATAACACTGTATAAACATACAGCATCGGCTGGTGAGGACGTTTAGAATAGCGGCATGGTTGGGCGATTAAAAGGGCGATTCGCTGACGTTCGATAGGGTCGCGAGAAAAGCGTCTCAACATCAACGCGTTAACGGTTTCGGTTCCATTGTCCCTTCACTTTTGGGCGCCCGATCGACGTCGGTCCGGTCGGTGAAGCTTCGTCCGCAATGTTACAAACGCGTGGACAAGAAAGGCATGTCACGCCTTTGCTGAGAACCAGGTCACACGTTACAAGAATGGACGCGCCTCATGAGGGAGATGTCCATGAATGGCCACAATCAGAATGGCCACAACGAGCTCTTCGCTCGCTTCGTTGCCTATTCAAGCCCGTATCTGTTTTGGATGTTCGTCAGCCTGATTTCGGCCGGCATCTTGTGGTTTCGATAGCGCCGGCTGAATCCAGCCTTCACGCAGCAGCCATTTGATCGCGAGCGCGTAGTCGTCGAAGACTTCCGTGTCGGGCAGGTTGCAGACGAAGCGAAACACGCCGGCACAGAAGGCGTCGTCCATCGAACCGTCGAGCACCACGGCGATTCGCCCCGCCACGCGAGGTCGATACTTCGTCGTCACGTAGTTCAGGAACGGCCGAATCGCACCGGGCGTCACTTTCAGATTCACGTTGCGCACGTCGGCGAGCTGCGGCAACTGCGGGTTGAACGCGGGATCGCTCAGTAGCGTCTGACAGAGTTCATAGACTTCGACCAAGTCGACATCGCCGTCGAGCTGAATGGCGACGAACTCGTCTTCGTGGTTTATGTGGTATTGGGCGGGCACGCGACGTCCGTGTGCTTCAGGTCGCTGATGATGGTAGATGAGGCGACCCGAGGGTAATGTGCGCCACGTATCAAGCGCACATTTTCTGACCGAGCCTCTCTATGCCGCAAGCGACGATCGATAGTGCAGAGCTGCTGGCGCGGCTCGACGCAATCGCGCCGGTGATTCTCGCTCACCGAGACGAAGCCGAAGCGACTGGCGATTTGTCGTCATCCGTCGTCGAAGCGCTGCAGCGCACCGAACTCGTCAATCTGTTCCTCCCGCGGTCGTTGGGTGGGATCGAACTCGATCCCGTGTCGACGGCGCGGGTCGTGCAGGCGGTCGCACGGCTCGACAGTTGCGCGGGGTGGTTTCTCATGGTCGCCAATGCCGCTCGATTGTCGGCGGCCACCTGGCCAGAGGCGCTCGTGGAAGAACTATGGGGCGACGACCCGCACGCGATCGTCTCCGCAAGTTCCAACAAGCCGATGAAGGCGCGGCGGGTCGAAGGCGGATTCCACGTCGAAGGGCAAACGTCGTTCGCGAGCGGTTGTCGGT
The DNA here is from genome assembly GCA_963787045.1 of uncultured Gammaproteobacteria bacterium. Lineage (GTDB taxonomy): Bacteria > Pseudomonadota > Gammaproteobacteria > Pseudomonadales > Azotimanducaceae > DATJGR01. The sequence continues at coordinate 275,001 of CAWBBR010000017.1, forward strand.
TCGCGCGCTGGTTTCTCACGCCGGCCATCTGCTCGGACTCGGGCACGGACGAATGGATTGCGGTGGTCGTTCCGATGACGCGGTGTGAGATCGTGCCGAACTGGTCTGCACTGGGCATGCGGGGAACGGGCAGTCACGATATCCGTATCTCGACGTTCGTACCGACGAAGCACTGCATCGTCAGCGTCGGTATGGACGCGCCGCGCAACGAATACTACGGCGGTCCGCTCTATCGTTGTTCACATCGAATCGTGTTCGCGACCTACGTTCCTGTCGCGCTGGCTGTCGCCGAACTATCGCTCGAAGCGCTGACCGAACTGGCGCAGAGCAAAACGCCGTATGCGGGAGACTCGAAGTTGAAGCTGCGCTCGCTCGCGCAGATCAAGTTCGGACGCGCCCTCGGCATCTATCGATCGGCGCGCGGTTACTTCCTCGACGCGCTGAACGATGCGTGGCAATGCGCGCTACGCAATGAAACCCCGGATCGAAACGCGCGTGCCGCGCTGTATCTCGCGGGAACGCACACGGTGCAGGCGTGCGCGGAGGTCGTGCGCCTCGTGGCGGACGCCGCCGGTTCGAGCGTCATCTACGAGACGGGTCCCCTTGAGCGGCTCGTCAGAGACATGGAAGTGCTGCGCCACCACGGCTTCACGAACGAACAGCGCTTCGGCAGCGTCGCACAGGTCCTGTGGGACGCGCCGCTCGACTATCCGGTGCTGCTGAGGTGAATGAACGCGGCTTCGATCAGTAGCTGATCGCGATCGCGTGCCGCATCTGCGTCAGCTGTGTCTTGCGCGCGCCGACTTCCGATTCGAGCTCGTCGATCTCGGCACTCAGTCGCGTCTGATGAGCCATCAACTTCTGAGTCGCTTCGACCCAAAGCGTTCGCGACGCGCCGTCGACGTCGGACTGCTCGAGGTCGTTCGTTACTGAGTCGAGTTCCGACCAGACCTGCTCCAGTTCGCCGGACTTCGCTTCGATCGAGCGTTCCATCGCGTCGACTTCGAGCTGCGTCATGTAGACGGCATAACCGGCCTGATAGCCGTCGAGGTAGCTGGCGGCGGTATCGGGGCAGACATTCGACATTGCCGCACCCTGACAACCTTGTTGGTAGCCTTGTTCCTCCGTGCAGAAGCGTTGAATACCTTCGCTCCATCCCGACTCGTAGGCGATCGCGGCATCTCCGTGCGGATTTGCGCACAGACGTTGACCGAGCGTGCCGTCGTGATACCCGAGCGCCTCCGCGTCGCCGACGCATGCCGTCGGGAGGTGAGTAGCGCAGCCGGTGAGGAGGAGACACGTGAGCAGAATCAAGCGACCGAATCGTGAGTGAGTCGCCATAGCGGCGCCCGCAGCGTGATTTCAACGCAACGAACATAGATGTGCGTCGCGCCGATCAACCGTGCACGGTTCACAATTGCGCCGTCACTACGCTCCCACGGCGAGCAAAATCAGGCCGCTTTCGACGGTTCCATCGAATTTAGACCGCTGCTGCCGCGCTGACGGTTCAGCCGAGGCTCGCGAGCCACTCGTCGTCGGAACCTTCCGGAATGCCTTCGAACAGAATGGTCGACAGGTAGCGCTCGCCGGTGTCGGGAAGCATCACCAGCATCACGCTGCCCTTCGGCGCGCGTTTGGCAACGTCGAGCGCCCCGGCGAGGGTTGCGCCCGCGGAAATGCCGACGAAGATGCCTTCCTTTTGCGCGAGATGCAGCGCGGTGTCGCGTGCAACGAGATCTTCGACCGAGACGAATTCGTCGCCCACCTTCTTGTTCAACACGCCCGGAATGAAGTCGGGTGTCCACCCCTGAATCTTGTGCGGCTTCCACTCTTTGCCGCTGAGCATCGCCGCGCCGGCGGGTTCCACGACCACGACCTTCACGTCCGGCCGCGCCACTTTGAGCATTTCGCCGACACCGGTGAGCGTGCCGCCGGTGCCCCAGCCGGTGACCCAATAGTCGAGTCGCTTGCCGGCGAAATCGCGCAGGATTTCCGGACCGGTGGTGTTTCGGTGGTACGCCGGATTGGCCGGATTCTCGAACTGGCGCGCCAGGAACCAGCCGTGTTTCTTCGACAACTCTTCCGCACGTCGAACCATGCCGCTGCCGCGTTCCGCGGCCGGCGTCAGAATCACTTTCGCGCCGAGCGCCCGCATCAGGCGGCGGCGCTCGACCGAGAACGTCTCCGCCATCGTCGCGACGAACGGATGTCCGTACACCGCGCACACCATCGCAAGCGCAATGCCGGTGTTGCCCGACGTTGCCTCGACGACGGTCTGCCCCGGCTTCAGTGCGCCCGAGTCGCGGGCGTCTTTGATGATTGCGTACGCCAGGCGGTCCTTTACGGACGCCATCGGATTGAACGACTCGACCTTGACGTAGATCGAGACGTGATCCGGGCCGGTGCGGTGCAACCGCACGATCGGGGTGTTGCCGATGGTGTCGAGAATGGTGTCGTAAATCATGTTGTCCTCGCAGTTGGCGTTGTCGTTCGCGCTATTTGTCCCAGGTCGTCGCTTCGTCGAGACCGTTTCGCAGTTGCGTTGCCCAAGCCCGCGCAAGTTGCTGAACCTCCGACCAGTTCGACACCGAAGTCGAACGTTGGGCGATGCCGTCATTCTGCGCCGCTTTTCGGTCGATGATCCGCACCAGCACGGCGTTGCTTTCCGAGTCGCGTATCTCGACGACCAGCGTCGCCTCTCCGACCGACGAAAGATAGATGTTGCTTCGACCGATCGAATCGGGCGGCACGTTGGACACCACATCCACCAGTCCGCCCCAGATCGCCAGCGTGTCGGGACCAGGTTGATCGACTATCTGGAATTTCTGCGATTGCGCGAGTTCGGTCTTGAACGCCTCGCTGACGACCGAGCGAAGGCGCTGTTGCTGCTCGTCCGAAAGCGGGAACTGCGAGGCGGTCGACGCTGCCGAGCGCGGTACCCTTTTCACCGGACGATATTCGATGCCAGCGCCGATCAGCATGATCTTCGTATACCCGGCGAGCGAGAAATCGGGTCGCATCCACGCGCCCCTTACTTTGCTGTTCTTGACCTTCGCCAGTCCGTCGTACGTCAGATTGGATTCGAGTTCCGGCGCGCCCACCGCTGTTGCTCGTACACCCGCCGACCAACAGCCACGCGAGCATGGCTGCTGCAAACATGACCATCCGCATCACCCGAACCCTACCCCATTTGTTGTGTCTCGGATTCTAACGCGACGTCGATTGTTTGGTTGAGGTTTGGGGTTTGTCTATGATGCTCGCGACCCCGATCGAGAGGCAGACGACGATGGTGCAACTCTTCCGCGTATTCATCGTGTCTTTGCTGTTGTGGGCGCCAGCCTTGCACGCGGCCGAATCGGACGCGCCTGAACAGGCGGATGCAACGCCTGCGCCGAGCGCGCCACCCTCCGGTATCAGCGAAGCGCAGCGCAAGAATCTGCTGCTCGCGAACATTCCACTCGGCAAAGACGAAGGCGACGGATTCTGGCCGCTGTATCGCGACTATCGCCGCGACATTCTGAAACTGCAGGACCAGCGCGCGAAAGTCGTAGCCGAATACGCAGAGACGTTCCGCACGATGACGAGCGATCAGGCAAAGTCGATGGTCGAGAGCTTTCTCGCGGCCGATGAAGGCATCGTCAAGGTGAAGCGCGACTATCTGAAGAAGTTCCGGAAGTTCCTGCCCGAAACCAAAGTCGCGCGCGTCTTTCTGATCGACGAAAGAATCGACGGCGCCGAGGCAGCCCAACTGCTGTCGAAGATTCCGGTGACCGGCGGACAAGTCGCGCAGTAGCGGCGGCGGTCAATCGCCGATGCTCGAACTGCCGAGGATGTTGCCGATGCGCAGGAAGTACGCGCGGTGTCCGCCTTGCGCGAAGCCATACCCGACGTACAGCGGCCCGAGCGGCGAATTGAAACCCATGTAGGCGCTCGCGTTGACGAGACCGTCGGCGAGAATGTCGTCGGCATGCTCCACGGTGTTGCCGTATTCGAGCGTCATGCCGACATATGGCGGCAGCCAGCCTGTGGCGAACAGCTTGTAGCGATAGCCGAGCAGCACCATTCCGAAATTCTGTCCGCTCAATTCGTTGGGTTCGAATCCGGACAGGCGGAAGATGCCGCCGGCGAGATAGACGTTCTGTACCGGCGCGTCGCCTTCCCGCGTGAGGCCGAGCCGACCGCCGAGCAGGAACGTGTGCAACCCCCACGTCTTCGCCGTGAACAGCGAGCCGCGAAACTGTTCGAAGTCGTTGTCGGCGCCGAGCGCGGTGCGCGACCAGAGGTACTCGAAGTCTGCGTACGTTCCGCGCGATGGAAAGTACCGGTTGTCGATGCGATCCCACGAGCCGTCCGTGAACCACTCGCCGCCATCGAAAGCGCCCTTCGGCACGGTCGGGTCGCCCACGCGAACCTGTGTCGATCCGGCGTAGCGGCGGATGCCCGCGAACAGCGCGGCGTGGCGCCAGAACTCGCGCCCCATCTGAAACGACCCGCCCCATTTCTCGATGTCGATCTGTCCGAGCTTGTCGCCTTGAGGATTGAACTCGGTCAGGTTCAGCCGTTCCGCGAACAATTTCGGAACGACGATCCACTTCAGCTCGTCGCCGAGCGGCTTGTACAGCTCGGTGAGAATGCCCTGATTCTGGCCGAGCTGAATCATTCCGCGAAACTCGCTGCCGAGGTCGTCGACGTTGGTCTTCAGATACGCGAGACGAACGTCGATCGCCGAAGAATCGCTGACGCCGGTGAAGTCGATTCCGGTCTCGACGAACGACGTGCCGCGCTCGTCCTGCTTCACGGTGACCAGCAAGCCGTACTGGCCATTCTCTTTGACGATCTCGTACGTGGCGCGATCGAGGAAGCCGAGCGCATAGATCTGTTGGATGTCGGTCTCGAGACGCGCTTCGTCCAACGGTTTCCCGATGTCGACGTGCAGACGGGCGTAGATCACCGCGTCGGAGAATCGCGAACGATTGTTCAGGTGCACGAACTCGATGCTCGGCGGCCCGGTGACGCAACCGGCCATCTGCGCCCGATACGCCGCATACTCTTCTTCGGAAACCCCCAACGGCGCCAGTCTGTCGCGTAGCGCGTTGGCTGCTTCGTAGCCGAGCGGAATCGATTGATCGATCTTCCCGAAATCGACGGAGCTTATTTCGCTGCCGAGGTTCGGAACGATCAGCACATCCTGCGGCGTCAGCAGCGACTCCTGCCGCTCGGTGTTGTTCACGACCATGATGCCGCTCAGCTGACTGGTGATCGACACGAAGTCGGTCAGTTCGGCGCGCGTATAGAGCGGCGTTCCAACATCGACCGCGATGAGGATGTCGGCACCCATGCCCTGCACCACGTTCACCGGCAGGTTGTTGACGATGCCGCCGTCGACCAACAGGTGACCCTGGAAATCGATCGGCGAGAACAAGCCGGGAATCGACATGCTGGCGCGCATCGCGGTGGCGAGGTCGCCTTGCGAAATGACCACCGGCTTGCCGGTGACGATGTCGGCCGCAATGGCGCGGAACGGAATCGGCAACTCGTCGAAGTTCTTCGACTGAACGCGATCGCTCGTGGCCGTCTGCAGGAAAAACTGGATCTTCTGGCCGCTGATCGCGCCGCGCGGCAGCAGCGACGACTTCGGACCCACGCCGAATTTCGGTCCGAACAGCGCGAGGTCGTCGTCGCGCTTGCGCCGATAAGGGCGCTCGGCGCGGATCGTGTTGTCGGCGAAGATGTCGGACCAGTTCAACTTCCGGATCTCTTCTTCGAGCTGGTCCGACGTCATACCGGTTGCGTACAGACCGCCGACGATCGAACCCATGCTGGTGCCGGCCACGTAGTCGATCGGAATCCGCAGCTGTTCGAGTACCCGGATCACGCCGACGTGCGCGATGCCGCGCGCGCCGCCGCCGCCAAGCACGAGTCCGATGCGCGGTCGATCGGTCGGCGGCGCTTTGCACAGGTCATCGGCGTGCGCCGCAATCGGCTGAACGATCGCGATGAGAATAGTTGCGAGAGCGGCGAAGGTTCGTCGCGAACGTGCGGGGCAGAGAAACATGCCGACGTCTCCGGACGTGGTTTTGCGCAGGCAATTGGCGGGGTTCTGCAAGCGACCGGGAGCCTAACCGTTGCGTTCCGACCGTTCAACGAGGGCATGCTGTTACCATGCCGATCCTCGTCGGACAAAACGGTGCGCCTGAATCGAAATGGTTGGACACGCTGACGAAGCGGCCGCTTCGAGCTGGTACGAAGAGAAGCAATCGGCGTGGCTGTATCGCGTGCTGGCCGAAGTCGAATCGCGGCCGACGCTGTCGCAGTTGTTCGCCACGTTGGCCCGCGAGGCCGACGCACAAGCCGCGTTGTGGGCCGCGAAGATGTCCTCTGACGGCGCGGCGTTGCCCGACTTCTCACCCACCATGCGCGCGCGGATCGTCGCGTGGCTCGCGCGTCGCTTCGGCGTGAAGCCGATCCGCCAGGTGTTGGCCGGCATGAAAGTGCGGGGCATGTCGGCGTATGCCGGCGCGCATCCGGGCGGACACACCATGCCGGCCACGGTGGAGGAAGTCGGCCAATCGCACCGCGGCGTCGGCGGCGGCAATCTGCGCGCCGCGGTGTTCGGCGCGAATGACGGTCTGATATCGAATGCGAGTCTGATCATGGGCATCGCCGGCGCTACGTCGGACAGCCATCTGATTCTGCTCACCGGCGTCGCCGGGCTGCTTGCGGGGGCGCTGTCGATGGCGTCCGGGCGAGTTCGTGTCGGTGCGCTCGCAGCGCGAACTGTACGAGCACCAGATGTCGCTCGAGCAGGACGAACTCGACGAATACCCGGAGGAAGAAGCCGAAGAACTCGCGCTGATCTACGCGGCGCGCGGTATGAACATCGACGAGGCGCGCATCGTGGCGCACAAGATGCTGGCTGATCCGAAACACGCGCTCGACGTGCTCGCGCGCGAAGAACTCGGGCTGAATCCCGACGACCTCGGCTCGGCGTGGGCCGCGGCCGGATTCTCGTTCGCGTGTTTCGGCGCCGGCGCGCTGGTGCCGCTGTTGCCGTTCCTGATCGGCGCCGGCGGGCTGGTCGCTGCCGGTGTGCTCACCGGCGGCGCGCTATTCGGACTCGGCGCCACGATCAGTCTGTTCACCGGCCGTCGCGCGTTGCGCGGCGGCGTGCGGATGCTGTGCATCGGCGTCGCCGCGTCTGCGCTGACCTATGCACTGGGCTCCGTCGTCGGGGCCGGTATCGGCTGATTGCGAACTCGACCCGCCCCCGACACGAGTCGTTGGCGGATCGATTCGCGTGCTACTTCGCTTTCGGTTCGCCCGGCATGTCGACGGGTGCGTAGTAGTGCTTTTCGCCGAGTGCGGCGACGCGCGCCCAGAACTCGGGTCCGCCGGATTTGCCGACCGTGTCGAGGTCGGCCATCTGGCGCCAGATCGACCACGCATCCGGATTCAGCGCCGCGGCGCGTTCGAGGATCTGGAGACCTTCGTCGCGACGGCCGTGTTCGACCAGATAGCGGCCGAGACGGAAGGTCGCGTGCGCGCGCGCAACGTCCGGCGTGAACTGCGGCGTGCGTTTGCGCGCTTCGGCCGCGTCGAGCACGAACTTGCTTGCCGGTCCTCGCGCAACCCAGTCGCGGATCGCATCGAGGTAGCGACCGCGCGCCGCGGCGCCGGCCTCCATCTCTTCCTTCGGCATTTCATACGTCGTCGGATTCATCTTGCGGAATCCTTCGGTAACGCCGGCCGTCTCGGTCGGACGAACGATGTGCCCCTGTTCGTCGATCCACACCGCTTGCGGAACGTTGACCATGTTGTATTCGCGCGCAACGACATGATCGACGTCGATCAGGCACGGATAGCTCGGCTTGGCGTGTTCGATCCACGGTCGCGCCGCGTCGGCGCCGCGACTTTCCAGCGCCACCGCAATCACGACGAATTTCTTGCCCTTGAGTTCTTCGAACAGTGCCTGCCACACGGGCAGGTCGAGTCTACAGCCTCACCATGAAGCCCAACTCGCCAACAATACCTTCCTGCCGCGATAGTCGGAAAGGCGATGCAGGCGGCCGTCGAGATCCGGCAGCTCGAAGTCCGGAGCATCCAGCGAGCGCAATGCTTCGTTGCGCGCGTCGGCCGGTTCCTCCAGCACCCAGCAATCGCCCGATTCGGTGCCCACCCATGGACGATGCGTCAACTCGGCGAATCCGCTGACGTTGATCTTGCGCCGTCGATGAATGTCGCGCTCGCGACCGGGCGGTATCGGTATGCACACCGCGTCACGGCAGAATCCCTCCGGCTTCAGCGTGAACCCGGTGATTGCTTCGAACTTCTGCGGGGTCAGCCACAGGTCCGAACCATCGGGACGGTCTGTCACTTTGTGGGCCGAGCCGGTCGAAATGATCGTCGTCATGATCGTCTCCTCAGGTACCGGTGAATCGCGCGGGGCGGCGCTCGAGAAACGAGGCTACACCTTCTTTGTGGTCGTTGGACTTGAAGCATTCGGCCAGCGCTTTGGCGTGGCGCTGCATGTGGTCGGAAACCTCCGCGCCGAGGCCTTCGTACACCATTGCCTTGATCCGGCTTTGCGAGAACGGTGAGCCTTCGGCGATCTTGCGCGCGAGCGCCAGTGCGGCGCCGGCCAGATCCTCGCTGGGTACCACCTGATCGACGTAGCCGATCTGCAGCGCTTCTTCGGCGGTGAGGAAATCGCCGGTGTAGAGCAGCTTGAGCGCGCGTTGGGTGCCGATCAGCCTCGGCAGCAGCCAGCTGCCGGCGCCGGTATCGGGTACGAGTCCGCGATGCACGAAGTTCCACGCGAAGCGCGCTTTCGGCGATGCGATGCGAATGTCGCATTGCGAACTGAATTCGGCGCCCATGCCGACGGCGGGACCGTCGATCGCCCCGACCACCGGTTTCGGACATTCCACGATCGGCCACCATCGGCCGCGCTCGTCCGAGCGGCCGCGCAAGCCGCGCTCTGCGCCCGGCACCGTTGCCAGGTCCGCGAGATCGGTGCCGGCACAGAATGCGCCGGGTGCGCCGGTGATGATCAGCGCCCGAGTGGATTTGTCAGCGCCGGCTTCGGCGACGCGTTCCAGGAATTCGCCGAGCATCGCATACGTCATCGCGTTGCGCTTTTCGGGTCGGTTGATCGTGACGATGCCGACGGCACCGTCCGTTTCGTATCGAATCAGATCCGTCATCGCTGTCCCCCAGCCGTCAGTACAGGCTTCGATACCGTAACCGAGATCGCCGACGCGGGGATAGTCGTCTGCGGGGTCAAAGGAAGCGCGCGACCTTGTCGCGATAGCCGCGACTGACCTTGAGGCGTGCGCCTTGCGTCAGCGTAACGAAGAACTCGCCGTTGTCGTGCGCCGTCAGCCCCACCACGTGCTGCGCGTTGATCAGCGTGGAGCGGTGCACGCGCAGGAACAGCGCTGGATCCAGCAACGCCTCGAGCTGCTTCATCGTCACCCGCATCACGTGCGTTTTGTGCTTCACGTGAATGCACATGTAGTCGCCGGCGGCATCGATCCACTCGATGTCGGTCACCGGCACGAGCGTCACGTCGGCGCCGTCGCGGATGGTGAGGCGCTGCGGATAGCGATCCTTGCGCTGTTCGGCCAGCGACTCGATGGTCGATTCGGGATGGCCGGTCATCGATACGATCAGGCTCATCAGCCGACCTTTCTGGTCGACCGCGCGCAGCGCTTCGGCCATGGATCGCGCGCGCCTAACGCTTTCCTCGAGGCGCGGCTGTTCTACCGGCTTCAACAGATAGTCCACGGCGTGCACCTCGAATGCGTTGACGGCGTACTGATCGAACGCGGTGACGAAGACGATCAGCGGCATCGAGTCGCTCTGCAGTTCGCGCACCACGTCGAAGCCGTTCAAGCCCGGCATCTGAATGTCGAGAAAGACGAGATCCGGCGCTTCGCTGGCGATCGCAGCCAGCGCCTCGCGGCCGTTGTTGCACTCGCCGACGATGTCGATGCCGGCGATGTCGTCCAGGCGGAGGCGCAATCCGCGCCGCGCCAGCGCTTCGTCGTCGACGATCAGCGCGCGCATCGGCGCGCTCACGATGTTTCGAAGGGGATCCGCACGCATACCTGGAGCCCTTGTGGGATGACGTTAGTCATCGTGAAGGAATGTTCGTGAGGATAGATCTCGTGCAGCCGCTGACGCGTATTCACGAGTCCGACGCCGCGCGTTGTCTGCGCGGCGGAGTGCGAACCGTTAGCAACCGGTTCGGTCAAGCCGGGACCGTCGTCGGTGATTTCGACCTGCAACTGCGCGCCGCGCACCAGCGCGTCGATGCGGATCATGCCGCCGCGTTCGCGCGGCGCGATCGCGTACTTGATCGCGTTCTCGACGATGGGTTGCAGCAGCAAGCTCGGAATCAGCGCGCGCCGCGCCAGTGCTTCGACGTTGGTCTCGACTTTCAGCCGTTCGTCGAAACGCACCTGTTCGATGTCGAGATACAGCTGCAGTGCGGCGAGTTCCTGGTCGAACGAGACGCGCTGCATCGGATCGTTGTCGAGGGAGTAGCGCAGGAAGCGCGATAGCCGCGTCACCATCTGATTGGCGTTGTCGGTATTGCGTTCGAGGATCAGCGTCGAAATTGCGTTCAGCGTGTTGAACAGAAAGTGCGGATTCAGCTGATAGCGCAGCATCTTCAGCTGCGCCTCGTGCGCCATCGCGGTGACGCGCAGTACCTTCTCGGTCTCCCGCTGCAGCATCTGGTAGTACTTGATGCCGAAATAGAATCCGCTCCACAGCAGCATCACGTAGAACGACGCCTGAATACCTTCGAAGTAGCCGAGCCAGCCCATCGGTTCGAACTCGTCGAAGATGTACGCGACGGCGAGGTTCTTCGTGGCCTGCCAGAGGCCGCCCATCACGTACGACAGAACCGCCGCGGTGACGATGCGCAGCGTCAGCGAGCGCGTCCATAGCGCGCGATAGGCGTAGCGCAACAGGCTCGAGAACAACATCCCGACGAGCGCGGCGAACGTGTACAGCGCGATCACGTGCGGTCGGTCGGGATTGTCCATCCAGTAGACCCAACCGATCGCGCTCGCGAACGCCCAGCTCGTCCATCCGACCCACTGCACCAGCCAGAACTGCAGCTCGCGGTTCGACAGCCAGCGCGCGACGCGTCCAGGACGCTTGAGAGGAAGCACTTCGCTCATCGGCCGATTCTAGTGAGCAGTGACTGCGGCACCGCAACCGTAAACGCAACTCGTCGCACCACGAACTCCGTTCGTCGCTGACGGATGACTAGGCCCGCGCCGGAATGACCGTGGCCGTGAGCCGGGCGACACACACCAGCCGCTCGTCGTCGGTCCGGATCTCGATCCCCCAGACGTGCGAGGTGCGTCCGAGATGGATCGGCCTCGCGACGCCGGTGACCCGCCCGTCGCGGACGCCGCGAATATGGTTGGCATTCACCTCGAGGCCGACGCACAACCACTTCGTCTGATCGACGCAGCACATCGAAGCGGCGCTGCCGAGCGTCTCGGCCAGCAGCACGGAAGCGCCGCCGTGCAACAGCCCCCATGGCTGCTTGGTGCGCTGGTCAACCGGCATCGTACCGCTGAGTGAGTCTTCACCTACCGCGGTGATTTCGATGCCCAGCGCCGACACCGCGGTGCCGTGGTGAATGTGGTTGAGCTGGGCGAGATCGGGTGGCGCGAACCAGATGCTCATCGAAGACCTCGCTGTGAGGGTGGTGCGCAAGCGCATCGCGATTGAAGCCGGCGAGTTTCTTGTAGCGCTCGGCAATCTCGCCGAGTTCGGCGTCGCTGAAGTGGTCGTGGATGTCGACGAAGCCGTTCGGGCAGCGGTCCTCGACCATCTGCAGCACCCGTTCCGGTCCGGTCTCGCGGTTGTCGAGCGTCAGCTTCGCGGTCGGCTCGAGTCGTTGCTGCTCGTAAGCGAGCAGCGCCTGCTCGACGGTCCGATCAGGGGTCAACGCGTCGGCCAACGCCATGCCGTCGAGAATGCCTTGCGACGCGCCGTTCGATCCGTCGGGACGCATCGCGTGCGCCGCGTCGCCGAGCAACGTGACGCGGCCGAACGTCCAGCGCGGCACCGGATCGCGGTCGACCATCGGGAATTCGAACACCTGCTCGGTCGCCGCGAACAGCGCTGGTACGTCGAGCCAGTCGAATCGCCAGTCGGCGAACGCGGGCGCGAAGTCTTCGGGTCGCCGCGGCGGTTCCAGTCGGCGCGATTCGGCGGCAGCGATCCCGGCAGACGTCGCTCGGCGACCCAGTTCATCTGCGAGCGGCCGGCGCGGCGCGCGGTTTCGGAAATCGGATAGACCACGGCTTTCAGATCGTTGTGACCGATCATCACGCACGACCGCCCATCGAGTACCGGCGCCCAGTCCACCACGCCACGCCACAGCATCTGTCCGGAGTACACCGGATTGCCTTCGTCCGGGTAGAGCGCGGCGCGTACCGCCGACGTCAGACCATCCGCGCCGATCAGCATGGTGCCGCGCTGGCTGGGCTTCGAAGCGCCGCTTTTGCGATGCTTGAAGTGAGCCGTTACTCCGGCCGCATCCTGTTCGAACGCTGACAGCGTATGACCTTCCGCAACCGCGTCGGCACCGAGCCGTGCGCGCACCGCGTCGAGCAGTACGCGCTGTAACTCGCCGCGATGAATCGAGTATTGCGGCCATGCGTAGCCGGCGTCGTATCCGCGCGGTTCGCTCCAGATCGGCTTGCCGTGCTTGGAGTGGAAACGGAGCGAACTGGTCAGTATCGCGGTCGCCTCGAGGGCGTCCTTCAACCCCAACGCCCACAGCGCTTTGACCGAGTGCGGCAGCAGATTGATGCCGACGCCGAGCGGGCGGATCTCGTCGACCGCTTCGAACACGCGCGCGCGAATGCCGGCGGCGTGCAACGCAAGCGCGCAGGTCAGCCCGGAGATACCGGCGCCGATGATCAGCGCTTCGTTGCGTGGCTCGGTCATGCTGTGACGCTCGCTTCGAAACGTTTGCTAACGCAGCAGGGGACGTTAGTGTAAGGAACGCATCGCGCAGAGCAACGCGCGAGTCCGAATGCAGAAGACGCATCACCGAGGAGCAAACGATGACCACAGGGCGCGCGTACGTTCCGGCGGCAGGACATGATCGTTGGTTGTCGCTCTACGATCCGCTGACCCGGCTGCTCGGCGCCCACGCGGCGCTGCGCGAGTTGCTGTTGCAGGCGGCGCCGCAACCCGGTGCGCGCGTATTGGACATCGGCTGCGGCACCGGCACGCTCGCGACGATGTTGAAGCTGCAGCATCCGAATGTGGAGGTGGTCGGACTCGATCCGGATCCCAAAGCGCTCGATCGCGCCAAACACAAGGCCGGGCACGCCGGCGCGACGGTCGATTTCGTCTGCGGCTTTGCCGATTCGATTCCGTCGGCCGACGCGTCGTTCGACCGCGTGCTGTCGTCATTCATGCTCCACCACCTCACGCTCGACGAAAAACGCGCGGCATTGGCCGATGTTGCGAGGGTGCTGAAGCCCGGCGGCACGCTGCACGTCGTCGACTTCGTCTCGGCGCATGAGCGGCCTCGCGGTGTCATTGCGCGGATGCTGCATGCGGACGACCACCTCACCGATAGCGGCAACGGTCGCACCGTTGCATTGCTCGAAGGCGCCGGATTCACGGCCGCCGAGGTCGGCGCGCGCCGAACGTTGTTCGGGCCGGTGAGTTTCTACCGGGCCGTTCGAGCGGGTCGCGGCGGTCGCTGACGTATGCACAAGAGCAAACTCGCGGGATTCATCATCGATTGCGAGACTGGCGATCTGCCGGGCGCCGCCGCGTTCTGGAGCGCGGCGCTCGGCATGCGTACCGAGGCACTGGGACCCGGTGAAGAGACGTACGCTCGGGCTGAAAGGCGGTCCGCAGCGGAATGCATATAGAGGTACAAGCCGTCACTCATCCAAGCCGCGTACATCTCGACATCGAGGCCGACGATATCGACGCCGAAGTGCAACGCCTCGAAGCGCTCGGCGCCCGCCGCATCGGACGCCTCAAGTCGTGGTGCGTAATGGAAGCGCCGACCGGTCACCGTTTCTGCGTGGTGCCGCGTGCCGGCGATGACTTCGACGACGTCGCGAACATCTGGCCGTGAGGGTGGCGCGTAGCGACGGTTAGCACTTCCGATGACACACCAACTCGTTCAACTCATCGCCGAATACGGCGTGCTGCTGGTCTTCCTCAACGTACTCGTCGAGCAGATCGGCCTGCCGGTGCCGGCGATCCCGACGCTGGTCGTGGCCGGCGCACTGTCGGTTACCGGCAAGCTCGCCGTGGTCGAGTTGTTCGTCGTCGCACTGATTGCGTGCGCTATTGCCGACTCGCTGTGGTACGTCGCGGGTCGCGTATACGGCAGTCGCGTCATGAAGGCGTTGTGTCGCGTATCGCTCACGCCCGATTCGTGCGTCAGTCAAACGCAGTCGCGCTTCGAGCGTTGGGGCGTGAACGCGCTGCTGATCGCGAAATTCGTTCCGGGTCTCGCCACCATTGCGCCGCCGTTGGCCGGCGCGACGCGTATCAGTTGGCCGCGGTTTCTGCTGTTCAATACGGCGGGCGGCGCGCTGTGGGTCGGTGTCGGTCTCGGCGTCGGAATCGTTTTCAATGCGCAGATCGAACGCGCGCTGGCCTGGTTCGAAAGCACGGGCTCGTATGCGCTCGGCATCGTCCTCGTGCTGCTGGGCGCGTACGTCGCCTATAAATGGTGGGAGCGACGCGCTTTCTATGCCGCGCTGCGAATGGCGCGCATCGGCGTCGACGAGTTGTACAGGTTGATCGACGAGGGCGCCGAGCCGGTCGTGGTGGACGTGCGCACCGCTACCGCAAGAACCGTCGAACCGCGGCAGATTCCCGGCTCGCTGCACGTGCCGCTCGAGGCGCTCGATCAGCATGTCGGCGATCTGCCGCGCGACCGCGACATCGTCCTCTATTGCACGTGTCCGAATGAGGCGTCCGCCGCGCAAGTGGCGAAGCTGCTCATGGATCGCGGTTACCGTCGCGTTCGGCCGCTGCACGGCGGACTCGATGCATGGATCGCCGCCGGCTATCGCATCGAATCGCTCGCTCCACCGTCGCCCTGACGCGCGATTTAAGGGGCAATTCCGAGGCCGTCGAGGCCGGCGCGCGCCGGTGCGGCGGTTGCCAGTGTCGTTGTCTAGCTGTTAACTTCCGCCTGCAAAAATTACAAACGCTGCTGGGGACCCTCCCGATGATCCGCTTGGCCGCCTTCCTGGTATTGGTCTTCAGCACATATGCGTTTGCGGAAGGGTACGACTACCCGTATACCGACCCGTATCTCGCGACCGTGATGGGTACACCCGACTCTTTGAGGGCGAACGTACCGGAAACCATCCCGCTGAAGATCCGCCAGCTACCGCGGTACGAGGGGCGCAAGATACCGGACGCGCTCTGGTACGGCGCTCAGCTCGATTACTCCTACGCGGTACAGAAGGGTCCCGCGCCGCTGATCTTCCTGATCGCCGGCACCGGTGCGTCGCACGACAGCGACAAGAACCAGTTTCTGATGCGCGCCTTCTATCAGGCGGGTTTCCACGTCGTCGGCATCACGTCGCCGACATATCCGACGTTCGTCATCGCCGCGTCCACCAGCATGGTGCCTGGCGACCAGCGCGACGATGCGCGCGACATCTATACCGTTATGCAGAAGATCTGGGCCGAGATCGGCCCGAAGATGCAGGTCACGTCGTTCAACCTGACCGGGTACAGCCTCGGCGCCACCAATGCGGCGTTCGTTTCGTTGCTCGACGAAGAAAAAAAGGTGTTCAACTTCAGGAAGGTGTTGTTGATCAATCCGTCGGTGCAGCTCTACAACTCCATCTCGAAGCTCGACCGCTTCCTCGAGAACATCCCGGGTGGCGTCGACAACTTCAACCGGATGTTCAAGAAGATCGTCACTCAGGTCGGCGCTGCCTACAAGAAATCCACGACGGTGGCATTTTCACCGGACCTCGTGTTCGATTCGTTCAAAGAAAATCCGCCGCGTGACGAAGAGCTGGCCGCGCTCATCGGCATTTCGTTCCGGCTGTCTTCCTCGGCGCTGGTCTTCACGTCGGATGTGATGACGAACTACGGCTTCATCAAACCGGCGAACGTGATCCTGACGCGCAACACCAAGATGGACGACTACACGCAGGTGAGTTTGCGCGTCGGCTTCACCGACTACTTCCACGAGTACGCGTGGCCGTACTTCCAGAAAACGACCACCGCGAAGACGCGCTCCGAGTTCGCACTGTTGCAGAGTCTCACGTCGATCCAGGACTACCTGATCAGCGCACGCAAGATCGGCGTGGTCGGCAACCGCGACGACGTCATCCTGGCCCCGGGTGAAGTCGAGTTCCTTACGAACACGTTCGACACGCGTGCGAAGATCTATCCGGTGGGCGGTCACCTGGGCAACCTGAAGCAACGAGAGACCACCGCCTATATCGTGGATTACTTCAAACAATGAACCGCACACCGCTGGTAGGAATGTTGGTGCTCGTCGTGGTGATGGGCGCGGGTTGCAGCACGGCGCCGTCGAAGAAGTCCGGTCAACCGCCGGACCAGCCGTATTACGAACGCAGCCGCATGATGATCGACGACGTCGATGCGCCGCTCGAGGTCAACGATCCGTGGGAAGGGATGAACCGTTCGATCTATCGCTTCAACTCGTATGCCGACCGATACGTGTTGAATCCCGCCGTCAGCGCGTATCGATTCGTGTTCCCGGGCATTCGTTCGCAAAGGCATCAGCAACTTCTTCGTCAACCTCGACAACATCCAGACCGTCATCAACGAGATCTTCCAGCTGCATCCGGGCAGCGCAATTCAGACGACGGGTCGTTTCATCGTGAACACCACGGTCGGCATCGTCGGGTTGTGGGATCCGGCCACGCCGATCGGTATTCCGCAACACTACGAAGACTTCGGACAGACGCTCGGCCGCTGGGGCGTCCCCCCTGGACCCTACGTGGTGCTGCCGCTGTTCGGTCCATCATTCGTGCGCGATGCCAGTGGAAGGCTCGTGGACGCGGAGATCTTCACCCTGATCGATCCGCTGCAGCTCGACAACGTCAGCGAGGGTTACACCTACCTCTATTACACGTTGCTGGTGCTCAACACGCGCAGCACCACCTCGTTCCAGTACTACCAGACCGGTTCGCCGTTCGAATACGAGCTGGTCCGGTCGTTGTGGGCCACGAAGCGCAAGTTAGACATCGAGAAGTACTGACATGCACAACGCAATGATCTCTCGTGTTCTCGGCGCACTCGTCGCGTCGTATCTGATCGCGTTCGCGGCTGTGGCCGCGACACCGACCGCTGCACCGCGGCCGGTTGTAGCACCGGTCAAGATCGGCGTAACGACATCGCTCACCGGGTCGATCGCGAACTTCGGTGTCGAACAGCAACGCGGCATGAAGATGTGGGAAAACGACATCAACAACCGCGGTGAGTTGTTGGGACGGCCGGTCGAACTCGTGCTGTACGACGACGCGTTCCGATGCGGACAACGTCACGCGGCTGTACGAAAAACTGATCACGCAGGACAAGGTCGATTTCCTGATCAGTCCATACACGTCGAATCTGACGCTGGCCGCCGCGGCTGTTGCGGAAAAATACGGCGTACCGATGGTCAGCGTCGCGTCCTCCAGAGATATCTGGGACCGCGGCTACAAGAACGTGTTCGGGCTGTACACGCCGGCGCACGCGAACATGGACCCGGTGATCGACCTCGCGAAACAACACGAATTGAAGACCGTTGCGGTCGTCTATCTCGACGACGATTTTCCGCGACACGTGGCCGAGGGAATACGGCAACGCGCTGCGACGGACGGTCTTTCCGTCGTGTTCGATCAGCAGTATTCAAACGACCTCACGCAGATGCCGGCGCTTGCTCAGCGTGTGGCGGCGGCGAATGCCGACGTGGTCGTCGTCGGTTCGTACATGGAGGATGCGGTCGCATTTGCGCAAGCGGCGAAGGCGGCCGGCGTGAAACCGAAGTTGATGGCGTTCAGCGGGGCACCGGCGCTGCAGGAGTTCGGCGCTAAGCTCGGCATCGCCAATGTGCAAGGCATGTTGTCGACCGTGCAGTGGAGTCGCGACGTGCGCGTGCCGGGCGGCTTCGATCTCGCGTTCCGCTACGAGCGCGAATACAAAATGTATCCGTCGTACGATGCCGCCGGTGGCTACGCGGCGGGTCAGGTGATCGAAGCGGCAGTTCGCCTCGCGGGTACCACCGATCGCGCAAAGGTGCGCGATGAACTGGCCGTGCTGAAGTTCCGGTCGATCCTCGGCAACTACCGCGTCGATCCGAGCGGCTTGCAGACCGCCAAATCGACCTACCTCGTGCAATGGCAGGACGACCACATCAGCCTGGTGTATCCGCCGGACGTCGCGCGCTGGAAGTTGATCTACCCGTATCCCGGTTGAGCGCCTCTCAATGAAAGCAGGGGCCGGCGCCGCATGGCCAACCTGAGCATCAAGTCGAAACTGCTGGTGATGCTGCTGGCGGTCAGCCTGTTTTCGATCGCCGTCGTGGCGTCGTTGAACTACTACACCTGCTACCAGGCGCTGCAGGACGCGGTGTTTTCGCACCTCACCAGCGTGCGCGCGTCGCGCGCGGATCAGATCCAACTGTTCATCGAGCGGTTGCGCACCGAAGTGCGAGTGATCGGAGGTCGCGGCGTTGCCTCCGACGCGGCGCGCGACTTCATCCAGGCGTATCACAAGCTCGAGAACGTCGCGGTCGACCCCGCGGTGGATCTGCAGCTGCGCAAGTACTATCAGGACAGTTTCGTGCCCGCGCTCGGCAAGGCGACGGGAACGGAGCCGGAGGTCAACGCGTTGTTGCCCGAATCGCCTGCCGGGCGCTACCTGCAGTACCAGTACCTCGCGAAGAATCCGTTCCCGGTCGGCGAAAAGGCCGAGATGATGCACGCCGACGATGGGTCCGCGTATAGCGAACTCCACGAGAAGTACCATCGAGCCTTCATAGAGATCTTCCGGGAACTGGGATTCATCGACTTGTACCTGGTCGATATCGAGACCGGCGCCGTCGTCTATTCGATGGACAAGGAGCCGGACTTCGCGACGCGTCTTACTGACGGTCCGTACGCGCACAGCAATCTCGCGGACCTGTTCCGCAAAGTGCAGCGCTCACCGGACCGCGGCGTGGTGGAAATGGCGGATTTCGAGCCGTATCGGCCAACGCTCGGTGTGCCGTCGGCGTTCATCGCAACGCCTGTCTTCGACGGTGGTCGCGCCATTGCAGTATTGATCGCGCAGATGTCGGCCGAAGCGATCGACCGCGTCATGACCGGCGGGCATCAGTGGGAGCGCGACGGGCTCGGTAAGACCGGCGAGGCCTATCTCGTCGGGCCAGACATGTACATGCGTTCGAATTCGCGCTTCCTGATCGATGCGCCCGATACCTACATAGAGCGTCTGCGAAAGACCAAGACGCCCGAGGAAGACATTCAGCGGATCCTGCGTGACAAGTCGACGATCCTGAATCAGAAGGTGCACAGCTTTGCCGCCGAACAGTCGATCGCAGGCAATGAGGGCACTGCGGCAACCATCGGCTATGGCGGAAACGAGGTTCTGGCGTCGTGGGCACCGCTGCGCGTCGGCGACTTCCAGTGGGGCATCATCGCGAAGATCGAGCGCGAAGAAGCGTATATGCCGATGAGCCATATGGCGCGCGACACGCTGATCCAGACGCTGGTGATTCTGCTCATCATCACGCTGGTCGTAATGTTCCTCGCGACATCGTTCGTGCGGCCGGTCAACGATCTGATTGCTCGCGTACAACAGGCGCGCAGCGGCAAAACGGACATGACGTTTGCCGCCGAGTCGACTGACGAAATCGGTGATCTGGCGCGGTCGTTCCGCGAGTTGATCGGCAGCGTGCAGAAGCAGACGCGGATGCTCGAAGAAGCGACCAGCGAGAACCAGTTGTTGCTCGAGAACGTCATGCCGAAAGGGATGGCACAGCGTGTCCGCTTCGGCCAGGGCCAGATCACCGAACAGATCGACGACGTCACCGTGGTCTTCGCGGAACTGAAAGGACTCGCGGAGTACACGCAGGCGACGTCGGACAACGAATCGGTGGCGACGCTGAAACGGCTGATCGCGGCGTTCGACGAAGCTGCCGCGCGACACGGCGTCGAGCGGATCAAGACCGTCGGCGATACCTACCTGGCCGTGACCGGTCTGTCGCAGCCGCTGCTCGATCACATGCGCAGAACGGTCGAGTTCGCGCTGGCGGCCCGCACGATCGTCGCCGACTTCAATAGCGAGAAGAGCACGCACCTTGCCTTGACCGTTGGGGTCGGTTCCGGGCCTGTCATTGCCGATGTGATGGGTGAGGGGCAGTTCCTGTTCCAGCTGTGGGGCGCCGCGGTGATCGCCGCCGATCATGCGATGGACTGCGGCCGCCCGAACGAAATCGTCGTGACGCGTGTGGTGCGCGACGGTCTGAACGATCAATACACCTTCAAGCCGCTGCAGGCAGAAACGTCAGGCGTTCCGCTGTGGTCGCTCGAAGATAAATGACTGAAATCCTCTCCACGGATTGGTTCGTCTGGGGCGTCGGCCTCATTCTGGTTTTCCAACTGCTGGTGATCCTGCTCGGCGAAGCGATCTACCGTGCCGATCGTCGCACGCTGCCGATCGGCGGCATCTTCCGCGCGTTGCGCAACATCGTGTTGCCGCTTGGCGGTGCTGTTCGTATTCCTCACGCGATTGCTCGAGTTCGAGCGCGACTCGGTGGCGGTGCGTCTCGTCGAGACCGCGTTGTGGGTCAGCGTCGTGTACGCCGTTCTGCTGATCTTCAACGTGCTCGTATTCGAGAACGCGGCCAAAGAGAGCTGGCGCAGCCGCGCACCGAAACTGTTTCAGGATCTGATCCGGCTGTTGTTGGTCGTGATCGGTGCCGCCATCGTATTGTCGGTGGTGTGGCGACAGGATCTCGGCGGCCTGATCGCGGCGTTGGGTGTCGGTTCGATCGTGCTCGGTCTCGCGCTGCAGGAAACGCTCGGCAATCTGATGGCCGGCATCGCGCTGTTCTTCGAGCGGCCGTTCTCGGTCGGCGATTGGATATCGGTCGGCGGCAAGAGCGGTCAGGTGGTACAGATCACCTGGCGTTCGGTGCATCTGCGTACGGCAGAACGCAACCTGCTGGTGCTACCCAACTCTGCGCTGGGTCGCGACACGATCACGAACTATTCGCAGCCGACGGACCAGCAGATGTTGCGGCTGTCGTTCAGCTTCGGGCTCGACGCGCCGCCGAACCGCGTCAAGGAAATGCTCGTCGCCGTGGCACGCGAAATTCCGCTGATCGCGAAACAGCCTGAACCGCGCGCCGTGGCATGCGACGTGCTGGACGACCGCATCCGCTACGAAGCGCGCGTGAGCATCGAGCACGGCCGCTACATGCCGGAGGTGACGGACCGCTTTACATCGGCGGTCTGGTACGCGGCGCGCCGTGCCGGCTTGCCGCTGCCGTTGCCGCACGCCGTCGAGTTGCAGGTTCGCGACGTTGCGGTCGATCCGGTGGACAAGCAACAGCAGATCGAAGCGTTGCTGCGTCGCGCCGAAGGCATCCGGGTGTTGCCGGATGAGGCGATCGCGCGGCTTGCTGCGTCTGCAGATCTCGTATTGTTCGGGGCGGGCGAACAGCTGATTGCGGTCGGCGAAGTGCCGCTCAACGTCTATGTGATCACATCGGGTGAGGCACTCGGCACGCATCCCAACAAATCCGCTGAGGCGGGATCGGTCCGCTTCACTTCGAACGAAGTGCTCGGTGTGACTTCGCTCGCGCGCGCCCAGGCGAGCGACACGCTGGTCGTTGCGGAAACCGACCTCGAAGCGGTGCGGATCCCGGGTGACGTCGTCGCGCGCGCGCTGCAGGAGCACCCGATTCTCAACAATCAGTTTGCGCGGATCTGGCAGGCGCGCGCCGAAGTCGTTGCGCCGTTCGGGACAAGCAGGCGAGCGACATCGCGGCGGCCGAAGTGGCCCATCAGGCGATGCAGGATTCCGACGCCTGACGTCAGTCGGCAGAGTTGATGCCCGGCGACGATGTGGATCTAATGTGGTTGGTGGTGAGCCGCCGGCACTGTGGTCGATTCTCCGCTTGCAGACGACGCAAAACAGTACCAAGCGGCCCTGATGAAGTATCCCCCCGAGACCGCGTGCGGCTCGGGATATGGCGGAGCCGTCGCAAGGTTACGCACGAGCACCCGCCGCGCGTGGCTGAAACCAAGCCCACTCCGCGGGCTCTAGACACCGGAGCATGCGGACTGGTTCTTCACGTTCAAACGCCGCATCTGAGGGTGCACAGAGACGATGGGAACACGATTGCGGATCGGCGTATTCCTGCTGGCGTTTGCAGCGGCGCCCACCTTTGCTTGGGTTTATCCGGAGCATCGCGACATCACCGTGCTTGCGGTCGAGTCGCTCGATCCGGAACGACGCCAGATACTCGACGGCTTGTGGGCGGAGGCCCGCGCGGGCAACGAAACGCGTCTCTGCGAGCAGTCGGCCGATGGCGCGCAGAGCGTCGCACCGGAGTGCATCGACTGGGCGGCAATGCCCGCTATCGCCGGGGATCATTCTTGCTCGAGCAAGCAGATGCTCGACGAGGTGACGGATTCGACGTGGATCCTCCAGGTGGCAGACGTGGCCGCGCAATTGAAGCTGGACCTTGCGCGCGTCGCGGCGAATCCGCCGACACCGTCGGACGGCGCGCCCGCGAGATCGCTTGGCGAGCTTGCAAGCGCAACTCGTAAGCGAGGCCGCGCGCGCGAAGATGGTCAATGCGCTGCGGGTGGCCGACATCCGGTTGCAGCGCGCCGATCCCGAGTATGCGACGCGCGCCGGATCGAGCAACGCGCACTTTCTGCTCCCGCGCCCTAGACCCGATTTCAGCAGGGAAGAGTACTGGCAAGCGACGCTGCGCGGAGACGAGTCGGAAATCAATGCAATCGGTGTGTATAGCTGGTATCACCTGAGTGCGGGGCAAAAGGCAAGCCGTCTCGCACACGAGCAGCTGACGCCTGAGGAGCGTCGCGCGCTCGCTCGCTCGATGCTCGCTGACGAAGCGTTTGCGCTGCATTTTCTCGAAGACATGTTCGCGGCGGGCCACGTGGCCGGAACGTGGGGCGACGTGTCGCAACGCAAGGGTACGCACGACTACTACAACGAACACGGCCTCGAGGTGATGACGTGGGCGGGCGGCGCGAACACGGTCGTGTTGATGGGCGATGCGCACATGCGGCCGGAAGACGCGCAGCGCGCCGCCGCGACGGTTCGTCTGAGTCTCGAGCAGGTGCTCGACGTCGCGAGCGGACGTTCGACCGGCGCCGAATTCCCGTACACGCCGCAGGCCGCGAGCACACCCGCGGCGTTTGATGTCTGCACGAACCAAAAGATCGAACTTCGCCCGGAGGCATTGCGCACGAATCGCGGTGGCCATGCAGTACGGACTCGACGTCGGCGCTCAGCTTCCGGTGCCGAGTCTCGAGTCGGGCCTCGGCGCGATGCCACGCTTTCGCGCAGAAATCGGCGCGTTCGTGGGTGTGGCTGGTTTGCTCGATGCGCGCTTCATGGACAGCGGCTACAGCGACCTGGATACCAGCAGTGGCTACATCACGGGCGCTGAGTTGTCACTGCGTGCGGGCTACGGCCTCGATGGCGTGCTCGACGAATCAGGAGACGGATTGGTGTATTTCGGCGTCGGTTACCGCGGCGAGTCGGCGTCCACGAACGAATTCAATGACTCGCCGATTGCGCAGCAGGGCGGCGGCCTGACCGCGGCGATCCCCGCACGCACTGCATTTAGCGTGCGGTTGCGCATGCCGTTCTATCTCATCCCCGGCGACCTGCTGCTTCTGTCGCCTATGTATTTCTTCGCGCCAGGTACCTATCAGCAAATGGCCGTAACGGCCGCCAATGGTGGATTGATTCCATGGCAACTCGGTCGTGCAACGCGAATTGGTCGATTCCAATTCGTGCTCGGCCGCGAAATCGGAGTGACGTTCTTTGGCGTGACTTCGGACGACACCCTGCTGACGCCCGGGCCGGTAGCCGGGCCAGCCGAGGCTCGTTCAATTCCGCTCCACCTACTTCGACCTGCCGATCTTCGAATACCGGCCGTATCGTGCGTTCGACATGACCCAGACCTCGGATCTGGTCTTCCAGGTGTTCGCCGGCGTAGACGTACCCGACTCGAAGGGTGTCATCTTTCCGGTCGGTGCACCGGACGTTGATCTCGATCGCGTTTACTCGCTCGGTGTGAGGTTGATCTTCGACTGGCGGCGCTACTTCTGAGGGTCCTGCCGCGCACCTCGAGATGCCTGCAGGACTTTCCTCCTAGTCAGTGCACGGATACGCTCAGCATGCGTCCGCGGCATGATGGAGCTGTTCGTACACAATGACTATCTATCCAACGGCTCCGCGAGATCCTGACGGGGTAGCTGTGGCGCGGCTCATCGGCCGCGCAACGATGTTGCTGGTCGTGGTCGCGTGTTCGATGCTCGTAGGGTGCGGCACGAAACCGCTCTATGGGTACTCGTCGGATACGCCGCCGCTCGTACTCTTGCCGGCAGCCAACACGAGCGTGGTCGATGGTCGCGCGCGCTTTCGCGAGATCTATTGCGCGGTGCTCGAGGCGCGCGGACATGATCTGCCGGACTATCGTCCTTGCGAAGATGCACTG
Source organism: uncultured Gammaproteobacteria bacterium (assembly GCA_963787045.1). Taxonomy (GTDB): domain Bacteria; phylum Pseudomonadota; class Gammaproteobacteria; order Pseudomonadales; family Azotimanducaceae; genus DATJGR01. Next base: position 299,758 of record CAWBBR010000017.1, read on the forward strand.
ACGCGACTGGGCGGCGAACCGGCCGGTACTGGCCGCCCCGTCGACCTCGGTGCGTCCAGCCGACGTCTGATCGGCGTTCTGGTCCCCGGCATCGGATACGAGTGTTTCGAGAAATGGCTGGAGCCGCCCGGCACGGTCGCGAAGCACGTGCAGCAGTTCGGTTACGACCTCGTTCAGATCAAGGTCGATGCATTATCGAGTAGTGAAAACAATGCCCGGCAGATCCGCGATGCGCTGTTGGCGATGCCGGAAAGCACCTCACCGAATCTGGTGCTGATCGGCTATTCGAAGGGCGCGCCCGACATTCTCGAGGCGCTGGTCGCCTACCCGGAGATACGCAGCCGCGTTGCGGCGATGGTCAGCGCGGCGGGTTCGGTCGGTGGTTCTGCGCTGGCGAACAACGCAGAACAATACCAGGCCGATCTGATGCAGCATTTCCCGGGCGCCACCTGTGGCCCCGGCGATGGCGGCGGAGTCGCGAGTCTGCTACCCGCAGTGCGGCGTGCATGGCTGGCGCAGAACCCGTTGCCGCCGGATGTGCGGTTCTACTCACTCGTCGCCTTTCCACAGCCAGAACGCATTTCGTCGATCCTGAAGTCGAGCTATCGCACGCTTGCCAGCATCGATAGTCGCAACGACAGCCAGATGATCTTCTACGACCAGGTGGTCCCCGGCAGCGTGCTGATGGGGTACCTCAATGCGGATCACTGGGCTGTCGCGCTGCCCATCGCTCGCTCGCACCCGGGGGTCGGCGGCATGTTCGTCACGCAGAACGCCTATCCCCGCGAGGCGCTTCTCGAAACGATGCTCCGGTTCATTGAAGAGAACCTCTCCACCGGCGCGACGCACGACTAGGGTGCGGAAAGCGCGACTCGGATCGCGCCGAAACGCTGACGACGTAGTCGCGAGCCGAGTGGCGGGTACGGCGGTGACAGCGTAGCGTGTCGGCAGGAAACGTCAGCTACGCGATGCTAGTATTCCGCGCCCGACCGACGTTCTCCCCGAGCAAATGGAAGCGCTGATCCACTCGATCAATCCGAGCATCGCGCACCTTCGGCGCCCCCGAAAATCGGGCGACTTGAAGTCGGTTCTGCTGCTTGCAATGTCGTTGTGTCTCTCGCTGCCGGCAGTAGCGGACCCGGTCCGCAACGTGCTGGTGATCTATTCGGACAATCGCCTGTTGCCCGCCAACCTCGAGGTCGACAGCGCGTTGCGCGAATCGCTCGTCGGCACTACGGCGCGCCCCATCGAGCTGTACACCGAGTTTCTCGATCGCTCGCGGTTCGCGGGCGATGCCTACGAGGCGACTACGTCGACGTTCCTCGCGCAGAAGTATTCATCGAGCGCGCCGGAGGTCCTGATCACCGGCGGCGACTATGCGTTGCGTTTCCTGTTGCACAACCGCGCAGTTCTGTTTCCGAAAGTTCCGATCGTCTTCATCGGGTTGTCACCCTCGGAAATACAGGCGCTCGGACCGCTGCCGAAAGACGTGATCGGAGTGCCGGTCGAGTTCGACTACGCCGGCACCATCGATCTGGCACGGCGCTTTCACCCCCAGGCAACTCACCTGGTCCTGATCACCGGCGCGAATCAGTTCGATCGACGCGACGAGTCGCATCTGGCCGATGTCGTCGCGCACCTCGACGCCGACGTTAGCGTCGAGTCGCTCGCCGGTCTTCCGATGGATGCCATCGTGAAACGCGTCCGCGGACTCGGATCGAAAGACATCGTCTTTACACCCGGCTTCTTTACCGATGGCGTGGGTCGCCAGTTCAGTCCGCGCGAGTCCGCGCAGATCATCGCGGAAGCGTCGCGAGCCCCGGTCTACGGACCGTTCAACACGTTCATCGGGTCGGGCATCGTCGGCGGCCGCATGCCGAGCTATGGCTCGATGGGCAAAGACGCCGCCATGCTGGCGAACCGCCTGCTCGATGGCGCCGAAGCCGGTTCGATCGACGTTCCGAAGAGCACCGCAGAGTCGTTGCAGATCGATTGGCGGCAGGCGCGCCGCTGGGGGATCACCGAAAAACAGCTGCCGAGCGACGCGATCGTCCACTTCAAGGAGCCGACGCTCTGGGAAGCCTATGGCCATGCCGCGCTGATCGCGCTCGCGGTGATGCTGTTGCAGACCGGCTTGATCGCCGCGCTGCTGTACGAAAGACGTTTGCAGCGCCGCACGGCGGAGGCACTCGAAGCGAGCGAGCGGCGGATGGTGTTGGCTGCACGGACCGCGCGGCTCAGCAACTGGGTGTGGAATGTCGCGCCGGACAGCAAAGCGAACGGGTGGCGAATGCGGTCGCGAACGTTCCGCACGCACCACTTTCGAAGGAGCCGGCCGCCGTCGACTTCGACCAGGTGCTCGGAGATCACGCACCCGCCGACCGCGACGCGTTGCGACGCGCGGTGCGCAACGCGGTGGATAACGACGAGGAATTGAACGTCGAGTATCGCGTGGTACAGCCGAACCAGGTGCGCTGGTTCACGGCGCGCGGTCGTGCAGAGCAGGAAGGCGGCCGCCTTCGCGGCGTCGCGATCGACATCACGCAACGCAAGGTCGCCGAACTGGAGGCCGAGCAGGATCGCACGGCGCTGCGCCACATGACGCGCGTGTCGCTGCTCGGTCAGCTGTCCGCGTCGATTGCGCACCAGCTGAACCAGCCGCTGGCATCGATCCTGAGCAACGCCGAAGCCGCGCGCAAAATGCTGCGGCGCGACGACGTCGATCTCGAGGAGCTGCGCGCGATCTGCGACGACATCGTCGCCGAAGACAATCGCGCGGCGCAGGTGATCCGGCGGCTCGGCGCACTGTACAAGCGCGGTGAACGGGAAATACGTCCGGTCGACCTCAACGAACTGGTACGCGAAACGATCGGCCTGCTGCACACCGATCTGGTCACGCGGCAGGTTACCGTCCTCACCGATCTCGCGCCGACGCTTCCGAAAATCGAAGGCGAGCGCGTGCAGCTGCAGCAGGTGATGATGAACCTGATCGTCAACGCGGCCGACGCAATGCAGGGTTCGCCCGAAAGCGAACGGACGCTGTCGATCGGCACGTCGCTGTCCGGCGGCACCGCCCGGATCGACGTGGGTGACCGCGGGCCGGGCATCAAGGCGGACGAACTCGATCGCGTATTCGACATGTTCTGGACCACCAAATCCGGCGGCATGGGCATCGGTCTCGCGATCTGCCGGTCGATTACATCTGCGCACGGCGGCACGCTGACGGCGCAGAACAACAGCGGTGGCGGCGCGACCTTCAGCGTGACGCTGCCGGTGCGCTCGGCGTGAGCGCAGACGTCTCCGCCCAAACGATTTTCGTCGTCGAGGACGACGCCGCGGTGGCGCGCGCGATCGCGCGACTGTTGCGCGCCGACGGTTGGCAGGTGAAGACGTTCGGCTCGGCCGAGGCATTCCTGGCGGCGCGCGACCCGAGTGCGTCTGGCTGTCTCGTACTCGACGTGAATCTGCCCGGCCTCGATGGTCTCGAGCTGCAGCAGCGTTTGCACGATGCGGGCGAAGCGCTGCCGATCGTCTTCCTCACCGGTCACGGCGACATTCCGATGTCGGTGCGTGCGATCAAGGCCGGTGCCGCCGATTTCCTCACCAAGCCGGTAGAGGGTGAAGCGCTGAATGGCGCGATTCGCGCCGCGATCGAGCAGCACGCGTCACAGCGGCGGAACCGGGCCGACGATGGTGCGATCCGCCGGCGGCTCGAAGCGCTGACGCCGCGCGAGCGAGAAGTGCTGGCGGCGGTGGTGGACGGCAAGCTGAACAAACAGATCGCCTTCGACCTCGGCATCGTCGAGCAGACGGTGAAGTACCACCGCGCCCGCATCATGGAGCGCATGCAGGTCAAGTCGGTGGCCGAACTGATGCATCTCGTCGCGCGCGCACAGGACGATTGAGCCTCCGAAAACTGCGCTCCCCTTGACCAAAGGTTAGTACCCGCGCGCGCATCCCGACTGTAGCGTGATGCGGTGAAAACCGTGTGTGTCGCAGTGGTTGACGATGAGGCTCCGGTGCGGACCGCGCTCGGACGTCTGCTGCGGCTGGCTGATTACGAAGTCCGCGCGTTTGCGTCCGGAGAAGAATTTCTCGCATCGCTCGCGACCAGTCAGCCGGGCTGCGTGCTGCTCGACGTGCACATGCCGGGACTCACCGGATTCGACGTGATCGCGCGCATGCGCGGCGCGCACATCGACATCCCGGTGATTTTCATCACGGCGAGCGATGCGCCCGAAGTAGACCAGACGGCGAAGCAGAGCGGTGCGCGTCTGTTGCGCAAACCGTTCTCGAACGACGTGCTGCTGGCTGCGGTAGAAGCCGCGCTACAGAGCTAGCGTCGCGCGTCCAACTATCTGAAATCAAAGAAAGGAGAGTGCCATGAACAAACTGAAACTGACGATGTTGGCGCTGACCGCTGTGGCCTTGATGGGCTTCCAGGCGAGCGCCTCTGCCGAAGCGTTGGCGTCGTGGAACGACGGGCCGGCGAAGAAGGCGATTCTCGAGTTCGTGAAGGCAACTACTGAGAAATCGAGCCCGAAGTTCGTGCCCGAAGACGAGCGTGTCGCCACGTTCGACCAGGACGGCACGTTGTGGGTAGAGCATCCGGCCTACGGTCAATTGATGTACTGCCTCGACCGCGTTCCCGCGCTCGTGGCGCAGAAACCGGAACTGAGAAACGTCGAGCCGTTCAAGACAGTTCTGTCGGGCGATCGTGAAGCGATCGGGAAGCTGCCTGTGGCCGAACTCGAGAAGATCGCCGTGGCGACATTGACGGGCATGACGACCGACGAATTCAACGCCGAGGTGACGAAGTGGTTGAGCACCGCGAAGGATCCCCGCTGGAAACGACCGTACACGGATCTCACTTACCTGCCGATGACCGAGCTCCTCAGTTTCTTGCGTGAGCACGGCTACAAGACGTACATCGTGACCGGCGGCGGCCAGGATTTCGTCCGGGTGTATTCGCAGAAGGTGTATGGACTACCGCCGGAGCAGGTCGTCGGATCGGCCGTCGACGTGACGTATGGCTATGCGAAGGACGGTACGCCGCAATTGACCAAGGAGCCGAAATTGCTGCTGAACAACAACTATGGCGGCAAGCCGGAAGGCATTCACCTGATGATCGGTCGGCAGCCGCAAGCCGCATTCGGCAATTCGACGGGTGACCAGCAGATGTTGGAGTACGCCGGCGCGAGCGCGGGCGCTCATCTATCGTGCTCGTTCTGCACGACGATGCAACCCGCGAGTATGCGTACGGACCGGCGACCGGCCTGCCAGACACGAAGGTCGGCACGTTCACGCAGGAACTGTACGACGAAGCGAAGCAGAAAGGCTGGACCGTCATCAGCATGAAAAACGACTGGAAGAAGATTTTCTCGTTCGATAAACGACCGTCGTAGAGGGGCGATGTGCGCGTGCCCTACACGGAGTCGCCCCTGTACCAAAGGCTAGTTACTGGCAGCCATCGTTCGGCGCTACAAATGCCGCAGTTATCAGGCAGTACGTTCCAACGAACCTCAACGTATGGAGTCCCAAATGAATCTGAAGAGGCTACTCGCGACGGCGGCCGATGGCGTGGCGCAATGCTTGCATTCGCCGCGCCGTCGGCCCTTGCGGCGGATTCCGGCAAGAAACCGAACATCCTGTTCATCATGGGTGACGACATCGGCTGGATGCAGCCGAGCATCTATCACCGGGGGCTGATGGTCGGCGAAACGCCGAACATCGACCGCATCGGCAACGAGGGTGCGATCTTCATGCACTATTACGCCGAGCAGAGCTGCACGGCTGGCCGCAATGCCTTCTTCACCGGCATGCATCCGCTGCGCACCGGCATGATTCCCCCGCAGCTGCCGGGGAGCCCGTCGTATCTGCGGCCGGGTACGCCCGCGGTCGCGAAGTTCCTGCTCGACCTCGGCTACAACACCGGCGAGTTCGGCAAGAATCACCTGGGGGACCACACCGACGCGTTACCGACCGCGCACGGTTTCCAGGAGTTCTGGGGTTACCTCTACCACCTCGACGCGATGCAGGGTGTCAGCTTCAGCGACATCAACGTCTCGCCGACACAGCAGGGTATCGCGCCGCCGTGCAAGAACACGCCGGTTCCCGGTCTTCAGGAGGTTCCGGGTGCGGTCGACCCGAAGACCACGACCTGCCTGACGCCGCCGCGTCCGGTGATCGCCTGTACATCCTCCGATGGCAGCTCCAAGAACCAGACGTGCAAGGACGAAGGTCCGCTGACGCTCGATCGATCGAGAACGGTGGACGAGGAAATCTCCGCCAAAGTGATCGACTTCCTCGACCGCAACGATCCGAAGAAGACCAACAAGCCGTTCTTCGTCTGGTACAACCCGGCGCGCATGCACATCACGACGATGCTGTCGCCGAAATACGAAGCGATGCTCGGCGAGAAAGGCGGCAAGGACTGGGGCATCAACGAAGCCGGCATGAAGCAGATGGACGACAACATCGGCTATGTGCTGAAGAAGCTCGAAGACATGGGCGAACTCGACAACACGCTCGTCGCGTTCACCACCGACAACGGCGCCGAGGTGATCACCTATCCCGACGGCGGCGTAACGCCGTTCAGGGGCGGCAAGCTGACGACGTGGGAAGGCGGCATGCGCGCACCGCTGGTCGTCCGCTGGCCCGGCCACATCAAGCCCGGCACGGTCAAGAAGGAGATGTTCGCTTCGCTCGACTGGTTGCCGACACTGGTCGACATCGCCGGTGGACCGCAAGGGCGACGGCTTGAAGAAGCAGATCGAAGGCGGGCAAGTACCCCGGCATCGTCAAGACGACGCTCGACGGCTTCGACCAGCTGCGCTTACCTCGAGGGCACAGTCGGAGAAATCCGCGCGCGACACGTTCTTCTACTACACCGGGCCGCAACCCGTCGGCGGTGCGCTACAAGAACTGGAAGTTCTACTACACGATGGTGCCTGACACGGCTACGGGCGCGTTCTTGGGCGCGCAGACGTACCACTGGACGCAGATCGGCAACATCCTGCGCGATCCGTTCGAGATTGCCGTTGGTAACGCCGACAAGACCGCCCTGGGATACGGCGGCGCACTGGCTGCGCCGAGCACCGCGTACATCTACAACTGGAACATTCTGCCGATCGGGCAGCTGTTGTGGCTGAAGGAACTCGAGTCTTACGTGGCATTCCCGCCGATGCAGGATCCGGCCAGCTACAACCTCGATTCGATCCTGCAGCAGGTCAAGCAGCAGGCCGCGCACAACGTGAGCGACTGATACGAGGCGTTCGTGTTGTGAAGACGGGCGCCTACTGGCGCCCGTTGTCTGAGCAGCTGCAAGGGTTTTTTTGCCAACGGAGTTCGACATGAATCTCAAAGGGATCGTTACCACGTTGATCGGTGCGATCGCACTCGCGATGGCGTTGCCGGCTTTTGCGGCGTCCGGCAAGAAGCCCAACATCCTGATCATCTGGGGTGACGACATCGGCTACTGGAACGTCAGCGCGTACAACCAGGGCATGATGGGATACAAGACGCCGAACATCGATCGCATCGCGCATGAAGGCGCACTGTTCACCGACTGGTACGGCCAACAGAGTTGCACTGCCGGCCGAGCGGCGTTCATCACGGGCCAGAGTCCGTTCCGCACGGGCTTGCTGAAGGTCGGTCTGCCCGGCGCTGCGGAAGGGCTTGCAGGCGAGCGACGTCACGATCGCCGAGTTGCTGAAGGCGCAAGGCTACGTCACGGGTCAGTTCGGCAAGAACCACCTCGGTGACCGGGACGAACACCTGCCAACGGCACACGGCTTCCAGGAGTTTCTCGGATCGCTGTATCACCTGAACGCAGAAGACGAGCCCGAGCACGAGGACTATTTCAAAGACCCGGAAATGCGCAAGAAGTACGGCACGCGCGGCGTCATCCACACGTGGGCGAATGACGGACGGTACACAGCGAATCGAAAGCACGGGACCACTCAACAAGAAGCGGATGGAAACCATCGACGACGAAGTCACCAAGGAGACCATTCGCTTCATGAGCGACGCGAAGAAGGCCGACAAGCCGTTCTTCGTCTGGTGGAACTCGACGCGCATGCACATCTGGACTCGGCTGAAGGAAGCGTCTCGCGGCAAAACGGGTCTCGGCATCTATCCCGACGGAATGGTCGAACACGATGCACACGTCGGCGAACTGCTGGACGCACTGAAGGATCTCGGCATCGACGAAAACACGATCGTCATGTACTCCACCGACAACGGTGCAGAAAAATTCACGTGGCCGGACGGCGGCACGTCGCCGTTCCGCGGCGAGAAGAACACCAACTGGGAGGGCGGCTTCCGCGTGCCGGCGGCCATTCGCTGGCCCGGCGTGATCAAACCCGGCACGGTGCTGAACGATGTGTTCTCGCACGAAGACATGTTGCCCACGCTGTTGGCGGCCGCCGGCGTGCCGAACGTCACCGAACAACTCCTGAAGGGTATGAGTGTCGGGAAGAAGACGTTCAAGGTGCACCTCGACGGCTACAACATCACAGACGCGTTGTCGGGCAAGTCGCCAGGTCCGCGCCATGAGTTCTTCTATTTCAACGACGACGGACAGCTGGTCGGGTTGCGCTACGACCAATGGAAGATCGTGTTCGCCGAGCAGACCTCGGAGGGTGCCGCTGTGTGGCGTGATCCGTTCAAGACGTTACGCGCGCCGAAGATATTCAACGTGCGAACGGACCCGTTCGAGATCGGCGACCATGAAGGCATGGACTGGAACCGCTGGTGGGTCGAACACGTCTTCCTGCTGGTTCCGGCGCAGCAATACGTCGGCAAATTCATCGGCACGTTCAGGGAATTCCCGCCCAGTCAGAAGGGGGGCACGTTTGCGCTGGACGCTGTGTTGCAATCGCTGCAGACGCCGGGTAAGAACGACTAGACGAACGGACGCCACCAGTTCAACTGAGGCGCCGGTACGGCCGTTGGGAGGTGACACATGTTGGGCTTCGATCTCGACTTCTGGGACTACGCGACCTTCGTCTCGTTCCTGCTGGTCGGCGTAGCGGGCGTCGTAATAGCGCTGTTGATTGCGAGCCTACCGGGCCGCATCGCGATCGCGCGTAAGCATCCGGATGCCGAAGCGGTGAACATCATGGGCTACGCGGGCTTCCTGCCGCTGGTGCCGTGGATTCAGGCGTTCATCTGGGCGTTCAAGCCGACCGACATCGTCGACATCCGACGGTTTCCGAAGGAAGAAATCGCTGCGATCGACGACGACATTGCACGTCTTGAAAGGCGACGCGAGCTCGCCATCCAAAGTTCGCCGTCCGACACATCGGGCTGACAGGCGCTGCCATGCTGTTCGGATTCGTCCTGCTGTTCGGCTACTCGCTCGTCGTGTGGCTGGTGTTTTTCAAGTTCAAATGGATGAAGTTCAGCATCGTCTGGGGCATCGTCTCGGTGTCCGTCGGCTTGCACCTGCTGATCATATTTCTGATCGGGCTGCGTTTCGTGACGCCACTGGCCACCGAAGCGAAGATCATCCAACACACGATCCAGCTGATTCCGCGATTGCCGAATCCAACCTTGGTCACCGAGGTGCTGGTGCAGCCCAATACGCCCGTCAGGAAGGGACAGCCGCTGTTCCAGTTCGACCGGCGGCCGTACGAATACGCCGTGAACCAGCTCGAAGCGCAACTCGCCGGCGCCACTCAGAACGTCAAGGTGTTGCAAGCCGACACCCAAGTCGCGACGCAGAAGATCGTCAAGCTGAAGAGCGAACTCGTGTTCGCGCAGTATCAACAGAAGCTGTCCGCCGAACTGGCCGCGCAGGGAGCAGGTCCGCAGGAAGACGCGCAGAAGTGGGCGGCGCAGGTTGCCGCCGACGAAGCCGGCATCCGCGAAGCCGAAGCAGAAGACGCGCGCGCGAACATCAGCTACGAGTCGCAGATCAACGGCGTGAACACCACGGTGGCGGCGCTGCAGGCGCAGCTCGACCAGGCCCGTTACTACCTGGACAACACGCTGATGGTGGCGCCCGAAGACGGCACCGTGATCAACCTGCAGGTGCGGCCGGGAATGGTCGCCGGCGACGTGCGACTCGGGGCGATCGCGTCGTTCGTCGTCGATGCGGATCGCTACCTGCTCGCGAATTTCTTTCAGGAGAACCTGAAGTACGTGAAGCCCGGACAGCCTGCGGAAGTCGCGCTCGATCTTTATCCGGGGCAGATCTTCGAGGGCACCGTGCGAAGCCATCTGGCAAGGCAGTGGTCGAGGGCAGATGCTGCCAAGCGGCACGCTGCCTGATTTCAAATACGTGCCGACGGAAGTTCCGCAGGGACAATTCGCGGTAGCGATTCATCTCGAGGGAGATCAGTTCAGATTTCCCGATCGGCACGCAGGGCCATGCCACCATCTATACCAGCACGTCCAGCGGCTTCGTCGTGCTGCGGAAGATCAGCATCCGCGGTTACACATGGCTGAACTTCATCTATCCGTTCTCGGGCTGATGCGCGCGCTCACGGTCATCGCGATCGCGACGCTGGTGGGATGCGCCCTCAAGGAGCCACCGACACACACCGATACGGTCCACCAGGCGTTGCCTGCGGGCACGGAGATCCCTGCCACGTGGAAGGCCGACGCAGCAGACGACCCGGTGCAGGACGATTGGCTGAAGTCCTTCAACGACCCGGTGCTCGATGCAATCGTCGCCGAGGCGATCGCCAACAATCTCGATCTGCGGCGTGCAGCGCAGCGTGTACGCATCGCGCAGGAGACCGCGGTTGTGGTCGGCGCGCGTCTGTCGCCGTGGGTAGTCGGCCAGTTGGGCGCGCGCAGCACGCGCGACGACGATCACGACACGACGTTCAACAGCAGGATCGGCTACGCGAGCGTGGGTTGGGAACTCGACGTCTGGGGTTTATTGCGCGCGCAGCATGCCGCGTCGCAGGCAGGCTATGAAGCGACCGCGCTGGAATATGCGTACGCGCGGCAGTCGCTGGCGGCGACCACCGCGAAGCTCTGGTTTCTCGCGATCGAAACGCGTCAGTTGGTGGCGCTGGCTGAAGAGGCCGTACAGGTTTTCAGCGACCTGCTGCGGCTGGTGGAACTGCGCCGCAACGCGGGCAAAGATTCCGATCTCGACGTGGTTGACATACGAGCCCGCCTCGCCACGGCGCAGAGCGCGCTCGAGGGCGCACGCCAGAGCTACGGCGAAGTGCAGCGCGCGCTCGAGGAACTGCTCGGGCGTTATCCCTCGGCTGAAATCGACGTAGCAGCGGAATATCCCGCGCTGCCGCCGCTGGCCGGTACCGGCGTACCGTCGGCACTGCTCGAACGGCGCCCGGATATCATCGCGGCGGAACGCGACGTGCTCGCGGCGTTTCGCGGAAAGGAAGCGGCGGAGCTCGCGCTGTTGCCGCAGTTCAGTTTCTCGTTCATTGGCGGCCGCGTCGACAACGGCGTGATATCGCACCTGCACCTCGATCCGTGGCTCGAATCCGCGAGCATCGGCATGTCGATTCCGATCTTCGAAGGCGGCGCGTTGCGGGCGAAGGTCAACATCGCGACCGCGCAGCAGGTGCAGGCACTCGATCGTTACGGTTCGGTTGCACTGACCGCATTCCGTGAAGTGGAAGACAGCCTCGCCAACGAGCAATTGCTGGCGCGACAGGTGCCGTTCGACCAGAAGGCACTCGAGGAACGCGCCGATGCAGTGCGCATCGCAACGCTTCAGTACAAGGCGGGACGTCGTGACCTGCTGTGGGTCGCGCAGTTGCAGACGGAACAACTGGCGGCAAACGCGCAGGTCATCAAACTGAAAAGCACTCAGCGCGCCAATCGTGTCCGGCTGCAGCTGGCGCTGGGTGGCAGTTTCGATGCGTTGCCCGCGGTCGCGT
>CAWBBR010000018.1:0-6240 GCA_963787045.1 uncultured Gammaproteobacteria bacterium
CGCATCGGATGCGGCCATCGGCGACGAGACCCTGCGCGATGTCGAATTCTTCCCGAAGGTAGGCGAGCGATGTGGTTAGGCGCACCTCCTTCACAAGCCACTCGGCGGCCTTGATCTGCGCGGGCCGGTTCGGCACGCCGACCAACGACACCGTTCCGCCGCGGCGAGCCAGCGACACGGCCTGCTCGATGGTTTGCGGAATGCCGGCGCATTCGATCACGACGTCAGCGCCTTTCTCACCGATGTGCGCGTTGATCGTTTCTGCGACATCGACCGCCATAGGATCGATCAGTTTGTCGGCGCCGAGCGTGCCGCCGAGTTCGCGCCGGCTACGTCGTGGCTCCACGAGTACGACCGTGCCCGCGCCCGCCGCGCGCGCGGCTTGAAGCACCAGCAAGCCGATCGGGCCGGCGCCGAGCACGACCACCGAGTCGCCGAGTCGAATACCGGTGCGGCGCACTGCATGGACCGCAACCGTGGCGGGCTCGAGAATGGCGGCGTCGACGTCGTCGAGCTTCGCATCGACCTCGTACAGGCGCGACGCGTCGATTGCGATCGCCGATGCAAAGCCGCCGTGCAGTGCCGCAAGCGGTCCGATGCCGATCGTTCCGGCAAACGCGGTCTCGCAGTGCGCCGCATCGCCGCGCCGGCACGCGGCACATGCACCACAGGCCACCGCTGCGCCGATGGCGACGCGATCGCCTTCGCGGATGTGCGATACGCCTGCGCCCACGGCGCTGACGCGACCGGTCCATTCGTGGCCGCAGATGGCAGGGTTGTACGGTTCACCCGACTGAAACGCATGGAGATCGGTACCGCAGATGCCGCAGTACGCAATTTCGACGACGGCTTTCCCTGGTGCCGGTCGCGGCTGCGGCATCTCGCGCAGTTCGAGCGTGCGTTTGCCGGTGACGAGTGCGACGAGCATCTAGTCTCGTGTCCCCCAATCGTGATTTACCTATAATCCCGGCATTCGCCGCACGAGACCAGCCACATGTTCATCGACGTCGTTTCCGATCTGATCTGCCCGTGGTGCTTCATCGGCAAGCGACGCCTCGACCAGGTGCTCGCGTCGCCGGCCGGAGCCGATGTGATCCCCCGTTGGCGGCCGTTTCAGCTGTATCCGCAATTGCCGATGGAAGGTCTCGACCGCGCCACGTTCATGCGCGCCAGATTCGGTGAAGACGCGGCGAACCGCGGCACGCCGCAAGTGATTCTCGACGAAGCGCGCGGGGCTGGCATTGAACTGAACTACGGCGCGGTCACGCGCGTGCCGAATACGCTGCACGGCCACCGGCTGATCGACTGGGTCGGCCCCGGCCCGCAACAGCACGCGCTGATGGATACGCTGTTTCGCTATTACTTCTGCGAGGGGCGCGACCTCGGCGATCTCGAAGTCCTGGTTGCGGCCGCGGCTTCGGTCGGCGTCGATCGAGACGCCGCAGAGACGATGCTGCGCGGCGATGCAGGTGTGGACGAAGTGCGCACGCTGGTACAGGACGCCTACGACGCGGGCGTCACTGGCGTGCCGTGTTTCGTGCTGCCCACCGGCTATGCCATCCCGGGTGCGCAGTCGGTGGAAACGCTGACGAGCTTCATCGAACGCGCCCGCGAACTCGAACAAGAACAGCAACAGGCCTAACGATCAGACGAAGGGGACGAAATGAAAGGGTTGCAGGTCATCGCCGAGATCCTGAAGCGGGAAGGCGTGGAATTCATCGCGTGTTATCCGCACAACGATCTGATCGAAGCGTGCGCGCAGGTCGGCATCCGGCCGATCATGTGCCGTCAGGAGCGCGTCGGCATCGCGATTGCCGACGGTTTCAGCCGCGCCACGAACGGGAAACGACTCGGCGTGTTCGTCTGCCAGCAAGGCCCGGGCGCGGAGAACGCGTTCACCGGTGTCGCTCAAGCGTTCACCGACAACGTACCGATACTGGTGCTGCCGGCCGGCGAAGCGACGCAGCGCCAAGGCATCTCGCCGGTATTCAGCTCGTACGACAACTACGGCCACATCACGAAGTGGCGCGCGTTCGTCTCTGACGTGAACCGCATCGCGCCGACGCTGCGTCACGCGTTCTATCGGTTGCGCACGGGCCGCGGCGGACCGGTGTTGGTGGAAACCGCGGTCGACGCGCTAGCGGCGGAACTCAAAGGCGAACTCGACTACGTGCCGGTGAAAGGTTCGCGATCCGGCCCGGATCAGGCCGCGGTGCGTGAAGCGGTCGACGCGCTGCTGGCGGCGAAACAGCCGGTGGTGTTCGCGGGGCAGGGTGTCTTGTTCGCCGAGGCGAGCGCCGAACTCGTGCGCTTCGCCGAAATGCTCGACATCCCGGTCACCACGACGATGCCGGGCAAAAGCGCGTTCCCCGAACAGCATCCTTTGTCGTTGGGCGCATCCGCGATCACCAAACCCGAACACATGATGCAGTTCCTGAACGCAGCCGACGTCGTGTTCGGCATCGGCACGAGTTTCACGCGCACGATGTACGGCACGAACGTGCCAGGTACGAAGACATTGATCCAGGCGACGAACAGCGAAGCGGACATCAACAAGGATTACCCGATTCAGCACGCGCTCGTTGGCGACGCGAAGCTGACGCTCGAGGCGTTGATCGCCGAACTCGGCCGGCGCGGCGTCAATCGTGGCCCCGGCGCGGTCGCCGAACGTGTGGCCGGTGCGAAGAAGACATTCCTCGCGAAGTGGAAAGGCGAGTTCACGTCCGACGAAGTGCCGATCAATCAATACCGCATCGTTGCCGATCTGATGAAGCGGCTCGACCCGGCGAACACGATCATCACGCACGACGCCGGCACGCCGCGCGAACAGATCATCTCGTTCTGGGAAGCGACCGTGCCACGCGGTTACATCGGCTGGGGCAAAACGACGCAGCTCGGCTTCGGCTTGGGCGCGATCATGGGCGCGAAGCTCGCCGAGCCGGACAAGGTGTGCGTGAACATCATGGGCGACTCGGCGATCGGCATGGTCGGCATGGACATCGAAACCGCCGTGCGCAACAAGATCGGCATCATCACGGTGATCTTCAACAACGGCATTATGGCGATCGAGACGCCGTCGCTGAAACACGCGCACGCGACGTACGGCGCGAACTTCCAGGGCGGCAACTATGCGCAACTGGCCGACGCGCTTGGTGCGTGGTCCAAGCGTGTGGAAAAGCCCGGCTGATTTCCTGCCGGCGCTCGATCAGGCGCTGGCCGCTACGAAGGACGGTCGTCCCGCGGTGATCGAGTGCATCGTGAAGGCCGGCTACGTCTGGCCCGGCCGTGGTGAACCGCGCGCATGACGGTAACGCGCGGCACCGGCCGTTATCGGTTGTATGGCGCGAAGGGCAGCGGCGCGATGATCGTCGAGGTTGCGTTCGCGCGCGCGAACGTGCCGGTGGAGTTCGTCGATATCGCGTGGGACGACATCGGCTGGAACACGCGCACGCTCGCGCCCCTCAATCCGCTCGGTCAGGTGCCGACGCTCGTGATGCCGGATGGCTCGGTGATGACCGAGAGCGCGGCGATCATCCTGCACCTCGCCGACATCGCGCCGAAGGCGGGCCTCGTCCCGCCGTTGAATCATCCGCAACGACCGGCGTTCCTGCGCTGGCTGGTCTTTCTGGTGTCGGCCGTCTATTCGACGTTCACGTACGGCGACGATCCGAAACGTTGGCTCGGCGGCGACGAAGCAGCCGGGAAGAAGTTGCGCGAATCCACCGACGATCATCGCGAGCTCTTGTGGCGGCATCTCGAGATGCAGGTCGGCAGTCCGTGGTTCCTCGACGACACGTGGTCCGCGCTCGACATCTATCTGTGGCAGATGCAGTTCTGGCGGCCGGGCCGCGACTGGTTCGCCGAGTTCTGTCCGAAGCTGCGCGCGATCGGCGTGGCGATGAGCGACGACCCACACTGCAAGGCGACGGCTAAGCGCAACGGGTTTTGATTCGAGGCTGAGCGTTCCTACAGGGCCGCCTTGTCGAAACGTGGCAACGAATCGGTGATGTCGTACCACGGTGCTTTCGAGCCGACGAAGATGTGATAGCCGGGTCTGATGTTCGGATCGGTGTCGAGGCAACCGCCCGGAATGTTCACGCGGCCGATCTTCGGTGAGTGGCGGGGTACGTCGCTGCCGCAGATCTCGCAGAAATTGGTGCCGAAGCGTTCTGCGCCGGGCAGGTCGAAGACCTTCACGTGTCGCTCGCCGCGCGTCCAGCGGAACTGATCGAAGCTCACGAACACGTTGCTCGCGTGCGCGGCGCTACGGCCGCGCCGGCAGCGCGAGCAGTGGCAATTCACCATCAACAGCGGCGCACCGTCCGCCTCGAAACGGACCGCGTCGCACAGGCAACTGCCGGCGATGGCGTTCGGCGTCGCCGGTTTGCGCACCTCGTTGGGAATGTTGGCGTCCGGGAAGCCGTCCGGCACGGTCGGGAACTGCGTGACCGAATCGGTGATTTCGTACCACGGTGCTTTCGAGCCGGCGAAAATGTGCATCTCCGGCTTGGCGCCGCAATCCTCGACCAGGTTGCCTGCCGGGACGAAGCGCAGCTCACCGGCATCGTCAGGCGCTGGAACGACGGAGCCACAAGTGGGACAGAAGTAGCGCGGATACCCGTTCGGCGCGACCCACGTTGCGATTTCGTTCTTGCCGCGGAGCCATTCGAACCCCGTTGCCGGCGCGCCGACAAACGTCGCGAACGCGCTGCCGTGATGCTTGCGGCATCGCGAACAGTGGCAGTGCATCATCATCTGGAACGGACTGTCGAGCCGGAACTGGATGTTGCCGCACAAACAAGTACCGGTAGGCATTTGGAATCTCCGCGGTTATCCGATCACTTCGAGTAATAGATGTTGTCGTCGCGCAGGAACGTGTGCGTCATCATCATCCGCGGCCGGTCGGCGCAGTTTCTCGCGATGTTGTGCAGCATCCACGGATGCATCAAGCAGACATCGCCGGCATCGCCGATCGCTTCGACGACACGCACGCGCACGCCGTCCAATTCGTCGCCGTCGATCATGAACCGATCGATGCGGTCGCCTCCCGCATTCGTCAGCGCTTTGAACCAGGCAGATCGTCCGGCGAGACGACGCCGCACGTCCGATGACTGACCTGCATTCTGATTAGGCGATTGCTCCACCATCCGACGCACCAGTTCGGGAGAACCTTCGACCAACAGCGTCGCTCCGCCGCGCGGTTCGACGGTGGTGGCATAACCGAACACGCGAACCGCCTGAAAGGTGTCGACAGAGCCCTTAGCCGGCAAGTCGAAGTGCCAGGTCTTGTGCGGGACCTCCCACGGCTCAGGCTGCGGAAAACTGATCAACGCCTGGCCGTCCTGACGCGGTTTGGTCCACCTGTCGCGGCCGAGCAGTTGATCCACGACCGCAAACAGCGCGTCGTTCGAGAACGGCGTGAACACACCTGCTTCGCGCAAGCCCTGAACGTGGCTCATCAGGCCGCCGGGCGGCCAGGTGGAACGATCCGTTCGATCGATGCCTCTTCGCGCAAAGAATGTCCAGATGCGATCTTCGATCGCGGCCGCCTGCTCAGGCGAAATCAGCCCGCGGACATACGCGAGACCGCGCGTTCGGAGTTCGTCGAGATGGGCTGCGGTGAGCATCGCTACGGCCGATAGCCGAACGCAACGCCTCCGGGTCGCAAGCGACGGCGTGCGAGTTGCACCCAACGGGTGAGCACCGCGCGCGTGTCGCGCGGGTCGATGATCTCTTCGATCTCGAAATATTCGGCCGATCGGAACGGCGACCGCAGACGATTCAGCCGCGCCTTGATCGCGGCGAGGTGCGCCTCCGGATCGGGCGACTCGGCGAGTTCGGCCTTGTAGGCCACTTCGATGCCGCCTTCGATCGGCAGGGAGCCCCAATCGCCCGACGGCCATGCAACGCGCACGTGATGGCTGCCGGGTTTGTGATTCGCCGCGCCGGCCACGCCGAACGCTTTGCGGACGACCACGCTGACGAACGGCACTGGCGATTGGCCGAGCGCGGCGAGCGTGGTCGAACCGAAGCGGATGGTGCTGTCCTCTTCGGACTGTTTACCGATGAGAAAACCCGGACAGTCGACGAGATGCACCAGCGGCAGATGGAAGATCGCCGACAGATCGATGAAGCGCGTCAGCTTGCGGCACGCATCGGCGGTCCAGGCGCCGCCGTAAACGAAAGGGTCTTCGGCGAAGACGGCCACCGGCGGCAGCACCGTCGAGCCGCGCGAGGCCG
>CAWBBR010000019.1:0-36767 GCA_963787045.1 uncultured Gammaproteobacteria bacterium
CCGTTGTCGGTGAAATCGCCGCCGTGCGGGATCACGTTGAACGCGATCTGCACCGGATAGACCTTGGCTTCGACCGTCTGGAAGTTGAGCAGTCCCGCGGTCTGCCGCCCGAGTTCTTCGAGCGCGCGATGACCGGTGCCGGACACCGATTGATACGTCGCGACATTGATGCGCTCGATGCCGACCGCACGATGGATCGGCGCGAGCGCGACCAGCATCTGCATCGTCGAGCAGTTCGGATTGGCGATGATGCCGCGCGCGTGCGCTGCGCGATCGCGTGCGGATTCACTTCGCTGATCACCAGCGGCACGTCGGGCTGATAACGAAACTCCGACGTGTTGTCGATCACGACCGCGCCCGCCGCGGCGGCGCGCGGCGCGTGCTCGCGCGAGACCGAACCGCCGGCGGAAAAGAACGCGATGTCGATGTCCTTGAAATCGAAGTCGGCGAGATTGCGCACGGTGATCGATCGGTTGCCGAACTCGACTTTGCTGCCGGCCGAGCGTTCGCTCGCGAGCGGCACCAGACTCGCCGATCGGAAACTGCGCTGCTTGAGCAGCGACGCAGCGCTTCGCCGACGGCGCCGGTGGCTGCCGGCGATCGCGATGTTGAACGTGGACTTTTCGGGCATGGTAGGAGATTTGCGGTGATTGGGTTCGGATCGGCTTGCGAATATGGTCGACTCGAAGGCCTATGCAAAAATAGGCGCGGGCGCGTTCATCAGGTTTTCGATCCGGGTATCGCGGCGTGACGTCGCCGACGTCGCCGCATTGCGCGCGATGCCGCAGCGCCTGGTCCATCAGCACGAGCGCCATCATCGCCTCGGCGATCGGCGTCGCGCGGATGCCGACGCACGGATCGTGGCGGCCCTTGGTCACGACCTCGACCGGCTCGCCGGCCAGGTTCACGCTGCGTCCGGGAATCAGAATGCTCGAGGTCGGCTTCAGCGCCATCGAGGCGACGACCGCCTGGCCGGTCGAAATGCCGCCGAGAATGCCGCCGGCATGGTTCGAGAGGAAACCCTGCGGCGTGATCTCGTCGCGATGCTCGCTGCCACGCTGCGCGACGGCGGCGAAGCCGGCGCCGATCTCGACGCCCTTGACCGCGTTGATCGACATCAGCGCCGACGGCGAGTTCGCCGTCGAGCTTGCCGTAGATCGGCTCGCCCCAGCCCGGCGGCACGTTTTCGGCGACGACGTTGACGCGCGCGCCGACCGAATCGCCGGACTTGCGCAGCGCCGTGATGTAGTTTTCGAGCTCCGGCACCATCGCCGCGTCCGGCCAGAAGAACGGATTGCTCTTCGACGGCATCCCAGTCGAACGCGCGCGGCTCGAGACCGAGCTGGGCGCAGCCAGCCGCGCACGACGCCGAATTTTTCGCGAGATACTTCTTCGCGACGACGCCGGCCGCGACGCGCATCGTCGTTTCGCGCGCGGACGAACGCCCGCCGCCGCGCTGATCGCGGATGCCGTATTTCTGCCAGATAGGTGTAGTCGGCGTGGCCGGGCCGGAACGTGTCGGCGATGTCGGCGTAGTCCTTCGACCGCGCATCGATGTTGCGGATCAGCAGCGCGATCGGCGTGCCGGTCGTGCGTGCCTTCGAACACGCCGGACAGGATTTCGACTTCGTCGGCCTCGTGCCGCTGCGAGGTGTAGCGCGCTTCCCGGTCGCGCGCCGCTCGAGATCGGGGCGGAATTCTTCCGCGGCCAGCGCCAGTCCCGGCGGACAGCCGTCGATCACGCAGCCGATCGCCGGCCCGTGGCTTTCGCCGAAGGTCGTGACGGTGAAGATTTTTCCGAACGAGTTGCTGGACACCGATCGATCCGGAACTGCCCTCAGCACGTCGTTCCGCGCAAGCGCAACGCAACTATGCTCGCGCCTTCGCGACTGCCTCGATCGCGACAGCGTGCGCGACGAGATCATCTCGCTCGAGCAGAAACACGCCCATCTGGCCGACCTCGAACTCGATCCAGTTCAGCGGCAGCTTCGGCAGCAGCTCGTCAACGCGGTTCGCTTTCGCCGACTTCGACGATCAGCCCGCCGTTCGTCGCTCAGGTGCGCCGGCGCCTCGGCGAGGATGCGCAGCGCGAAATCCAGTCCATCGTCGCCCGCCTTCAGGCCTAGCGACGGCTCATGGCCGTATTCGGGCGGCAGCGCGGCAAATTCCTGCTCGGTCACGTACGGCGGATTGCTGACGATCAGGTCGTAGACCTCGCCTTTCAGCCCGGCGAACAGATCGGACTTGATCGCGCGCACGCGCTCTTCGACATTCTGGATATTGTATATTTTCGCGCGCGAGCGCCAGCGCGTCGTCGCTGATGTCGGCCAGGTCGACGCGCCAGTCCGGATTGTGCACGGCCATCGCGATGCCGATGCAGCCCGATCCCGGTGCACAGGTCGAGCGCGCGGCGTGACGGCGCGACCGTCGAGCCACGGCGAAAAACCGTTCTGGATCGACTCGGCGATCGGCGAGCGCGGCACCAGCGCGCGCGCATCGGATTTGAATTTCAGGCCGGCGAACCAGGCCTCGCCGGTCAGGTAGGCGACCGGCTTGCGCTCGCGCACGCGCCGTTCGATCAGCGCGAGCACGCGTTTCTTTTCCGCGGCGGTCAGTCGCGCCTGGCCGTAGGCCGGCGGCAGATCGTGCGGCAGGTGCAGGCGTGCAGCACCAGGTGCGTCGCTTCGTCGAGCGGGTTGTCGTAGCTGTGGCCGAACGTCAGCCCCGCGGCGCCGAAGCGGCTCGCGCCGTAGCGGATGAAATCGATGATCGTGGCGAGTTCGGCGGTCACGCGATGGCTTCGTTTCGAAAGGCCGCAGAGTATAGGTGCAGCCACGCTTTGATGCGCGGCTCGCATGCGCCGATCGACTCCGGAGCGCGCCATTTTGCCGCGTTTGCGGCCGACGGCACGCGATGCGCGCCGCTATAATCGCGACATGCATTCCTCGGCGTCGTGCCGGCCGCGTCTCGGGAATATTCTGATTCTGATCGCCGCGGTGGCGGCTGCGCTCGGGCTCTGGTTCGGCAGTCGCAGTTCACGCCCACAGCGACGCCGCGGCTCGCGGCTGCCGTGCTGTATCCGACCCGGCGTGCAATCCCGGACTTTCATCTGACGCGCGCCGACGGCCGTGCCCTGACACTGGCCGACTGGAAGGGCCGCTGGAACGTCGCGTATTTCGGCTACACCAACTGCCCGGACGTCTGTCCGACGACGCTCGCGACGTTCAAGGAGGTGTGGAGGACGATGCGCGCGGCCGGCGTCGCGGATCGCCTGCGTTTCGACTTCATCTCGGTCGATCCGGAGCGCGATACGCCGGAAAAGCTCGCCAAATACGTCGGCTTTTTCAGTCCCGATTTCGTCGCCGCGACCGGCACCGACGAAGAATTGACGACGCCTGACGCGCGCGCTCGGGCTGCTTTACGCGCGCACCCGACCGGCAACGGCGACTACACGGTCGATCACAGCGGGTCGGCGGTCATCATCGATCCGCAGCGGACGCCAGGCCGGCATGTTTCGTCCGCCGTTCGTCGCGAAGACGATCGCGGCCGATCTGGAAGCTTGTCGGGCACCGGCTGATGCGCGCCGCCGTCGCCGCGCAATATCTCTTGCCGCATCGCCTTCTGTCGCGCGTCGTGCACTGGGCGACGCGCTGGACCTTCGCGCCGTGGAAGAACTTCGCTGATCCGGAATTTCGTCAAGCAGTACGACGTCGATCTCGCCGAAGCGGACGAACCCGACGCCACCGCGTACGAGAATTTCAATGCGTTCTTCACGCGCGCACTCAAGAACGGCGCGCGGCCTCAGGACGGCGATCCCGATGCGGTGCTCTGCCCCGCCGATGGTCGCATCAGCCAGGCCGGCCAGATCGATCACGGCCGCATCTTCCAGGCGAAGGGTTTCGATTTCGGCACCGGCGAGCTTCTCGGCGACGATGCGCGCGCGGCAGCGTATCACGATGGCAGTTTCATCACGGTGTACCTTTCGCCGCGCGACTATCACCGCGTGCACATGCCGCTCGCGGGCGAGCTCGTCGAGACCGTGCACGTGCCCGGACGACTGTTCGGCGTCGCGCCGTTCGCGGTCGACGCGATTCCGCGCCTGTTCGCGCGCAACGAGCGCCTGGTCTGCCACTTCGACAGCGCGCTCGGCCCGTTTACGGTCGTGCTGGTCGGCGCCATGCTCGTTTCCGGCATCGCGACCGTCTGGGACGGCGTCGCGATCCCGCCGTACGCCACCGCGATCGTGCGCCGCGACTGCCGCGGACGCGGGGATCTGGCTCAAGCGCGGCGCCGAGCTCGGCCGGTTCGAAATGGGATCGACCGTGATCGTGCTGTTGCCCGCGCGCCTCGGGCACTTCTCGCCGCAGCTCGTAGCTGAACAAAAGGTCCGGATGGGGCAAAAAGTCGGCACTTTGGCGCAGAGAGAGGTACGATGAGCGCCCCCGGACGCCGCGTCAGAATGTGACGCCGTTCGACGAATTGTGACTAAATGGACAGTCCGTTCACGCGAATCCCGATAGATTTTCGTTACCGGCGCGGATTCGACAGCACAGCCGGTCTCACGCCAGGGGAACCCTCATGCAGCTTGTCACCCGATTGATCGCATTGAGCCGAGCAATGCAGCTGCGCAGGCAGTTTCGCGGCATCGAGAAAGCACTCGTCGACCTTCAGCCGAACGCCCGGCGTCAGCTGGCTGCGATCGCTTTGCGCGAGTTCGCGAATGCGTCGAAGAGTGAGTTTCCGCATCTCTACGCAACCCCGCCCGATCTGAAATATCGCGCGTGGGGCAGCGGCACCGAAATCGGTTTGGAAAGAATGCGCTCGGACAGCCTGCAGGTGCGCCTGCGCGGTGTCGCGTTGTGGCTGACGGTTGCGTATCACGAGACAAAGGATTCGCCGTTCGCCGAGCAGCAGGAGCTGCATCGCCAAGTCATGCGCGCGATTCGGGCGCTCAAGGATTCGATCCCCGCGGCCGAGCTCAGCCAGTGGTTCGCGGCAGCCAATGAGGCGCAAGCGGCCTGCACCGGCAACCGCCGGCCGCTCGCGCCGTCGGATTGCCGGTCGTGAAAACGACCGCTGTTCAAATCCAGGTTATCTAACGTCTCGCGCAGTCGGGAATGCGCAGCGTTTTGCCCGGACTGATCGGATAATTCGGCCCGCGAATGCCATTCGCCGCAGCGATCTCGCGCACCCCGCCGCAGCCGACCTTGTGCGCGATCGAAGACAGCGTATCGCCCTTGCGCACGACGTAACCGCGCGGCTTGAGCTCCTGCGCGTGCACGAGACTTCCCGGCGGCGGTGACGGAATCACCGCCGAGTGAAGCTCGCTGCGAGCGTCGCCCATTTTCCTTCGCCGCAATCGCGCGCGTACACGGATTGCAGCGGAAACGGCACCGTAAGCTGGGTTCCAGCCGGCTGCACTTGTTGCGGATCGAGCTGCGGATTGAGATTGCGCAACGTGCGGAACCAGCCGCCTTCCGCGTCGCTGTCCTGACCGAGGCACATCGTGAGCTCGGCGATCGACGCGGGCCGACTCAGCGTGATGCTGCCGGGCTGCGCCGCGATCTTCGGGAATTCCAGGTTGTAGCGTTCCGGATGCAGGAACAGCCACGCCGCGGCGAGCACCATCGGCACGTAGTCGCGCGTTTCCTGCGACACCTCGTAATAGATTTTCGGATCCCAGAAATTCTCGCCGCCCTTGTTGGCCAGGCGCTGCATGGCGCCTTCGCCGCCGTTGTATGCGCCGATCACGAGTTCGAGCTTATTGTTGAACACGGCGAGCTGTTCGTTGAGTACGCCGCGTTCGCGCGCGCCGACGAGCTTCGGATCGAAACGCTGATCGAAACCGTCGACGGTGCCGAGGCCAAAACGCAAACCCGTCGCATACATGAACTGCAACGGCCCCGACGCGCCCGAGCGCGACACCGCGTGCACCTTGCCGCCGGATTCCTTGGCCAGCATGCCGAACAGCAGCGCCTCGGGCAGACCGGCCTTCTGGTATTCCGGCCACATCAGATAGCGCATGTATTCGTAGTTCTCGTACGCCGCGACAAGATTCGGGCGGTACTGCGTCAGCCATTCCTCGAGCGCGGCCTTGACCGGACCGTTGAGCGCGATGATGTCGGACAGTTCGCGGCCCTTGAGCAGCGTGATCGAGCGACCGACCTCGGGCACCGCGGCGACGACGGGTGAGCTCTCGCCCGCCTCCTCGCCGCCTTCCGGTGTTGCGCCGCTGGTTTCTCCCTCGGATTCCTGATCGGACTGGCCTCCGTCGAGAGTCGCAGCAGGCGATCGAATGCAGCGACGAATCGCTGCTGCTCGCAGCCGCGCGCTTCGCTGCAGCTCGTCGCCGCGGCGCGCATGTCGTCGAGCGCGCCGGTGATTTCGGTTTGCGCCTGATCGGTCTTGCCTTCGCGTGCGAGCGCGAGACCGTTCTCGTAGCGCGTCGCATCCGCATCGAGCCGCGCGTACAGCGCATTGATGCCGGTGTCGTCGACCTTGGCAGCCGTCGTCGCGGTCTTCTGCGAAGGGTCGCGGCGCAGGCGCCGAGCGCTGCGAGCACGGTGAAGAGGGCGAATCGTCGAACGAGCGGCATTGAATCCTTCCGGTTGCGATCCACGCGACGTTACCGTCTGGACTCGCCATACGGCAACCGCCGCGGCGGTTCGTCGCTACAATCCCAGCGTCTTCGCAGCGAGCGACCGTGAGCGACATGCATCGCAGATCCTGATCGGCAAGGGCGACAAGCCGTCTATCCTGCATTCGCGCTACGGCAATCGCCACGGCATGATCGCCGGCGCGACCGGCACCGGAAAATCGGTGTCGCTGACGGTGCTGGCCGAAGGCTTCTCGCGCCTCGGCGTGCCGGTGTTCCTCGCCGACGTGAAAGGCGATCTCGCCGGGTCTCGCCGAGCCGGCGCGATGAACGACAAACTGAAGCCGCGCCTCGACAAACTCGGCATACGAATGGAGTGCGAGCCGCAAATCCGGTCGTGTTCTGGGACATCTACGGCAAGTCCGGCCATCCGGTGCGCGCGACGATTTCGGAGATGGGCCCGCAGCTGTTCGCGCGCCTGCTCGAGCTCAACGACGTGCAGAGCGGCGTGCTCGAGATCGTCTTCAAGGCTCGCCGACGACAACGGCTGGCTGCTGCTCGACCTCAAGGATCTGCGCGCGCTGCTGAACTAGGCCGCGGAGAACGCGAAGGACATTTCGCGACTTACGGACTCGTATCGCCGACCTCGATCGCGGCGATCCAGCGCGGCGTGCTGACGCTCGACCAAGCGGGCGGCGATGCAATTCTTCGGCGAACCGGCGCTCGATCTGGCCGATTTCATGCGCCAGGATCTGCACGGACGCGGCATCGTCAACATGCTCGCGGCCGATCAGCTGATCCTGAAGCCGACGCTCTACTCGACGTTTCTGCTCTGGCTGCTTTCCGAGCTGTTCGAGAAACTGCCCGAGGTCGGCGATCTCGATCAGCCCAAGCTCGTGTTCTTCTTCGACGAAGCGCATCTGCTGTTCGACGATGCGCCGCCGTCGCTGCAGACAGCGCGTCGAGCAGGTCGTGCGCCTGATCCGCTCGAAGGGCGTCGGCGTCTACTTCTGCTCGCAGAATCCCGACGACGTGCCGGACGTGATCCTCGGCCAGCTGGGCAACCGCGTGCAGCATGCGCTGCGCGCGTTCACGCCGCGCGACCAGAAAGCCGTGAAGCGCGGCCGCCGAAACGTTCGCGCCGAATCCGAAGCTCAACGTCGACCGACGTCATCACGCAGCTCGGCGTCGGCGAAGCGCTGGTGTCGACGCTGCAGGACGGCGGCGTGCCGATGCCGGTCGAGCGCGCGCTGATCGCTGCCGCCGGCTTGGCGCATCGGCGCGATCAGCCGATGCGAGCGCAACGCGGTCCGTGCGCGCTCGCCGGTCGGCGGCAAGTACGACACGACCGTCGATCGCGAGTCGGCATTCGAAATGCTCAGCAAGCGCGCCGAGCAAACCGCCGCGACGACACCGACGAACAACACGCCTGCTGGCGGTGGAACGGCTCAGCAAGGCGGCGGATGGATGGACGTCGCCAAGGACATGGTCTTCGGCACGAACCGCCGTCAAGGCATGCTCGAAGCGATGGCGAAATCGGCGGCGCGAAATGCCGGCGGGCAGCTTGGGCGCTCGATCCTGCGTGGCGTGCTGGGCTCGATCAGCAAGCGCTGATCGACCCAGGCCGCTTTGAATCAGCCATGTGCGCACACCCGTTGAAGAAGCCGCTACGCGCCGCAGGCGCTTATTGCCCGCCCGCAGAAGCGCGTTGCGCATGAGCCGCTGGCGTGCCGCTGCCGCTGCGTCATCCGCGGTCATCACCGGCGAAGGTCATCGACGTCTGAAAGAAGAGCTCGACGATCTCTGGCGCGTTCGCCGGCCCGAAGTCGTGCGCGCGCTTTCGGACGCAGCGGCGGAAGGCGATCGATCCGAAAACGCCGAGTACATCTATCGCAAGAAACAGCTCGGCGAGATCGACCGGCGCGTGCGCTATCTCACCAACCGATTGCGGGATCTGCGTGTCGTCGACGAGCCGCCAACGGATCCCTCGGCTGTGTATTTTGGCGCCTGGATGCGGCTCGAATCCGACGACGGCGAGCTACACGATTACCGCATCGTCGGTTCCGGACGAGACCGATGCGGCACGCGGCTGGATCAGCATCGATTCGCCGCTCGCACGCGCGGCACTGCGTGCGCGCGTGGATTCGGAGTTCGAAGTGGAGCTCCCTGCCGGCCGCATGCGTTTCGTCGTGCTGCAAGTGAGTTACACAACACTCGACGAGGGCTGACCGTCGCGGCGGTTTCAAAGCCTTTCGCGGCAACATGCGGCCATAGGCTCGCAAGTTTTCACCTCTCCCGCTTGTGGGAGAGGTCGCGCCGCAGGCGCGGGTGAGGGCGGGTCGGCCGAAACCCCACGCGCCTGCCCTCATCCGGCGCTGCGCGCCGACTTCTCCCGCAAGCGGGAGAAGTAAGGGAGTGCGCCGTCCGTTTCGTCGACTCGATCGGCGATTCGTTATTGCGACTGAATCGGCAGATAGACCTTGAACGTCTGCTGGTCCTCGGCCGCGTCCGGCGCCGAGGTCTTCTCGTCCCAGAAGCGTCCCTCGCCCATCTCGGCGTATGGATAGCCGTGCGTCTCGGCGTAGGCCTTTTCCATCAGGCGCAGCAGCGGCAATGCGGCCGGGCTGCCGGTGTATTCAGTGACCAGCGCCTTGCCTTGATACCAGAGGGCTGCGCGCACCTTGTCGTCGAGGACGAGCAGGCCGTCGTTGTCCTTGTCGCCGGGCTTGAAGGTCGTGTTCTCGTCTTCATCGCCGGTCGAACTCGCCTTCGGCGCCGGCGTTTCGATCGTGTATTGCTGCTTGTCGAGCGTGAGCGTCGTCGAATCGACCGGCACGGCCACGCTGAACGCGTAATCCTCTTCGCCCCAATTCGAGGTGATCGTCATGACCGGACCCGCCTGCGTAAGGCCGGTCTTCTTCATGACGGCTTCAATCTGCTTCACCGCGGTGTCGGTCGCATCGGCGACTTCTTCGAGCGAGCGCTTGGCCTTGGTCGCAACCACCAGCACCGGCCTTGCGGTCACGTCGGTGACGTCGATTTTCTGATCCTTGTAATCGACGTTCGGGAACGACGCCAGCATCGCCGCGATGTTGCCCAGGCTGGTCGCAATCTGCGACGCGGGATCGCCATGAATATAGAGTCCGGCATAGCGCCAGATCAGGTTCCAGCCGTAGTCGGCGTCGTAGGCCCAGTTGATGTTGACGGTCTTGCCGTTCTGGGCGGGCACCAGAGTGACGGTGTAGGTCTTGTTGTCGCCGCTCCAGGCATTGTCGAGCGCCATGACGACCTTGCTGTCCTGATCGCTCTGCGTGATCTCGAGACCGCCGTTGCCGACCTGCGGAACGGCGCTGGCCCACTTGACGCGCGCGCCCTTGCCCGCCTCCGGACCCTCGAAGGTCATCCTCGCTTGCGGATCAAGACGCCGCAGCGCGGACCACTCGGGAAAACGATGGAACGTATTGACCGAATCGTAGATCTGACGCAGCGGGCTCGATACTTCGACCGTTCGCTCGACATGTCCGTGTGACGGCAACAGCACACCGACCACGACGGCCAGCGCGAACACGATCAGCAGGGAAACCAGCACTTCGAGAACACGGGTCATATACGACGGATCTCCAGAACTCGGACCACAACTTTGGCGCGTGGCCGGCGCGCGCGCCGAGCCGCTCCGGGACCATGCTGCAGGCGCCTGACGCGGCACTTCGGGTCCGGGCGCGGAATGGTACTTGAGTGGGCGCGCCGTGGCTACGGAGGCTGAAACCGGCCCTTCTACGAGGCCTTTCCTATGCGCGGGCGCGCTGACGGGATTGTCTGCGGCCGCGCGTGGGCGACGCGGAATCCAAGGCACACGGCTGACGCCGCTTCTAGACGATCCCGAGCTCGAACGCCTTCAGACCGCGCGCGTACGGTCGCGCACGCCGAGCTTGGACAGGATGTTGGAGACATGATTTTTCACGGTTCCCTCCGCGACGCCGAGCGAATTGGCGATCTCCTTGTTGCTATAGCCGCCGGCCATCAGACGCAGAATCTCGGTCTCGCGATCGGTCAAAGGATCCGGCCGATCGAGGCTCACGAACTCGTTCTGCATCCGTTCGAGGCCGGACAACAGCCGCTGCGTGACCACCGGCGCGACGAGCGAGCCGCCGGCTGCGACGGTCTTCACCGCATCGACCAGCTGATCGAGCGAAACGTCCTTGAGCAGATACCCGCGCGCGCCGGCCTTGAGACCGGCGAGCACGAGCTGATCGTCGTCGAACGTGGTGAGGATGATCGTCGGCGGCAGCTGGTTGGTGCTGGCCAGCGCATTCAACACATCCAGACCCGACATGCCCGGCATGCGCATGTCCAGAAGCACGACGTCGGGCTTCACGCGCGGAATCACTTCGATGGCCTGCACGCCATCTCCGGCCTCGGCGACAACGCGGATCGAATCCGAAAGTTCCAGCAGCGAACGAATGCCCTGACGAACCAGGGTCTGATCGTCGACGAGACAGACTTCAATCATGCGGCGCCCTCCAGCGGCAGCCAGGCGTCGAGGGCGAAGCCCTGGTTCTTGGCGGTGACGATGTCCAGGCGCCCGCCGTATTGGGCGAGACGTTCGCGCATGCCGGCGAGACCGTTGCCTTGCTTGAGCTGGCTCGCGCCGCGTCCGTCGTCGCGCGCGTGGATCACCATCTGGCGATCGCCGTTGCGCTCGAAACGCAACCAAAGATTGCGCGCGCCGGCATGGCGTACGGTGTTGGTGATGATTTCCTGCGAGCAGCGCAGCAAGACCTGCGCCCGCTTCGGATCGTCGACGCTGAAACGCGGCGGCAGATCGAGATGGATCGTCAGTCCCGGCACGCCTTCGATCAGGCTCTGCAAGGCCTGCGTGAGATCGATGCTGTCCTCGTCGCGAAGCTGGCTCACGACTTCACGCACGTCGCCCAGCAGAAGTTTCGCGACCGACTGCGCCTGGCGCACGTGATCCTGCGCCTGTCCCTGCACCAGATGGCTCGCGACTTCGAGATTGAGGCTGAGCGCGGTGAGATGGTGTCCGATCAGATCGTGCAGCTCGCGCGAGATGCGCATGCGCTCGGCGAGACGACTCGATTCGGCGAGCAGCGTGCGCGTCGCGCGAAGTTCCGAATTGAGCCTTCGCTGATCCTCGCGTGCCTCGGCCTGCTGCTTGGCCACGACCGAAGTGACGAAGACCGCCGCGCAGATCCCGATGTAGAGGCTCGACTGCAGGAATGCATCCGTAAACGTGTTGACGCGCTCCAAACTCGTCTGCAGCGTGCCGTCGACGATCGCATACGTCACCGCCTGCACGCTCATGAACACCGGAATCAACGAAAAGTTCTGCAGCACCATCCAGATCGCGCTTGCGCGAAGCGGCAACAGCCACGGCAGCACCAACGCGACGACGACCAGCAAGAGAGCACAGAGGCCGCTCTGGCTGATCCATCCGATCGCGATCGCGGTCGCGTTCAAGACCAGCAGCAGCGTGATCTGACCGAGACGCTCCGGCCAGGTCGGCCGGCGCACGCCGAGGTTATGGGTCAGGAACCAGAATACGAGTCCGAACAGGAAATAGCAGGCCAGCCAGAGATCGACGTAATACCCGGGACGCTGCTTGAGCAGCATCTCTTCGACCAGCGCGTCGTAGCGCAGCAACGGAATGCCCACGCACGCATAGGTGAACAACCCCGCGTAGCGCAGGAGCTGTATGTGATTGAATTGCGGCCACGCCATGCCGCCCATCATAGGCGTGCGCTCGATGGCCGCAACCTGCCCGAAGTCATTGTGGGTGGCTGTTCTTCCGATATTCGTCCAGGGTTGAGCTGGCCTGCAGCCCTCCCCTTCAAGGGGAGGGTTGGGTGGGGATGGGTTTTCGTGACCATCTTCGGTGCGTTCTGTTTGCTTTTTGGATCGTCGCGAAAACCGACTCACGTCCCTGTGTTTTTCCGCTCGCATCCCTGCGAGCGGGTCACTTCTCTTTGCTTGCCCAAAGAGAAGTAACCAAGAGAAAGGCACCCTCGGTTTCGCGCCGGCGCTCCGCGCCGGTTCGCTACGTCCGGACGGGGTTCGACTGACGGCACATCCCTGTGCCGCAGCCGAATGAGCGCGATCCATCGCGCTCGCCCGCGCGCGGTGCGCACGGGCCTTTTCCGTCCGGCCTTCGCCGCGGCACAGAGGGACCTGAGATCAAGAGACAAACAATGTGCGCAGGACAGCGCAACGCGGACTTAACTTCGGCGCCTGTACGACGCCATGACCGAAACGCGACACCATGCGATAATCGCCCGGACCAGCGCAATGTTCGGACTCCGGCAGGAAGCCGGGTTGCGCAGGGGTGTGGTGTCGCCGGAGCAAGACATGAGCTTAACCGTCCGCGACGTGCAGGCGCACGAGCTGGATGCAATTCTCGCACTCAACAATGCGGCCGGATCGACGATCCTCCCGCTCGATGGCCAAGGCATCACTCGCCTCGCCGGCTACGCGAGCTATCTGCGCGTCGCCGAGGCCGACGGCCAGATCGCCGGATTCCTGCTGGCGCTGCGCGATGGCACGCCGTACGACAGTCCGAACTATCGCTGGTTCAGTGAACGCTATCCCGAATTCGTCTACATCGACCGCATCGTCATTGCGCGCCCGTTCCGCCGGCTCGGGCTCGGCCGCGTGTTCTATGCGGATGTCACGAGCTTCGCCGAAGTGCGCGTGCCGGTGTTGACCTGCGAGGTGTTTCTCGAGCCGCGCGATGACATCTCGGTGCTGTTCCACGGCACGTATGGCTTTCAGGAAGTCGGGCAGCAGACGATGGCCGGCGTCGGACGCCGCGTCGCGTTGCTCGCCAAGGATCTGTGCAGCTATCCGTTCGTGCGCGACAGCTATTTGAAGAACGGCGGCCTGCCGAACGAGCCGTGGCTCGCCGAACGTACGCGCTCGCATCCACCGGCCGCGAAACGCGCTGCCGGGGGCGCCTGAGACACGCACCCGATGGCAGCCTCCCCCGGCGTCATCCTCGAGCCCGTAGCCGACATCAAGTTCGGTCAGGTCGGTATCGCCAACTTAAGGCTGAAACGTCTCGACGCAGAAGAGCTCCAGCGCGAGCTCGCCGAAAAAGTGCAGCACGCGCCGAATCTGTTCGCGCGCGCGCCGGTCGTGCTCGACTTGAGCCATCTGCCGGAACTGCCGGACCTCGAAACCGTGCGCGATTTGCTCGCGCGCATCCGCGAGGCCGGCATGCTGCCGGTCGGTCTTTCGTACGGCAACCACCGAGAACGAGCAGCTTGCGCGCTCGCTCGATGTGCCGCTGTTCGCGAAATTCCGCGCTGCGTTCGAGCGCGGCGGCAAGACCGAGCCGATCGTCGAGCCGGCGCCACGGTCGCGTCGAAGCGATGCGGAACCCGTTCCGGCAGCATCCGCGGCGACGCCCGCCGACGCCGCCGTCATCGGACTCGTACACGACAAACCCGTGCGCTCGGGTCAACAAGTCTATGCTCGCGGCCGCGACCTGATTCTCACCAAGCTCGTCGCGAACGGCGCCGAAGTCATCGCGGACGGGTCGATTCATGTGTATGGCGCGCTGCGCGGTCGCGCGCTCGCCGGCGCGCAAGGCGATGCCTCAGCGCGTATTTTTTGCCAGGAATTCCATGCGGAGCTGGTGTCGATTGCCGGCCAGTACCGCGTTTTCGAAGACATGCCGCAGGATCTGCGTGGACAATCCGTGCAGGCCTGGCTCGACGGCGATCGTTTGATGTTGGCGAAACTCGGAGCGCGTTGATGCGCGCGCCGGGAAGAACGGGAGGATTACATTGACTGAAATTATCGTCGTCACATCCGGCAAGGGCGGCGTGGGCAAGACCACGACCAGCGCTCGCTCGCCGTCGGCCTCGCCAGGCGCGGCAAGAAGGTCGCGGTGATCGACTTCGACGTCGGCCTGCGCAATCTCGATCTGATCATGGGCTGCGAGCGGCGCGTGGTGTACGACTTCGTCAACGTGATCCACGAGCGAATGCACGCTGAAGCAGGCGCTGATCAAGGACAAGCGCTTCGAGACTCTGTTCGTGCTCGCCGCATCGCAGACGCGCGACAAGGAGGCGCTGACAAGGAAGGCGTCGAGCGCGTGCTGAAGGAGCTCACCGACGAAGGCTTCGACTACGTCGTCTGCGATTCGCCGGCCGGCATCGAGAAAGGCGCGCAGCCTCGCGATGTATTTCGCCGATCGCGCCGTGGTGGTGGTCAATCCGGAAGTGTCGATCGGTGCGCGATTCGGATCGCATCCTCGGCCTGCTTTCCAGCAAGACGCGCCGCGCCGAGCTCGGCAACGGACCGGTCAAGCAGCACCTGCTGCTGACGCGCTACAACCCGGACCGCGTCGCCGATGGCGACATGATGGGCGTCGACGACGTCAAGGAAATCCTCGGCATCGACGTGCTCGGCGTGATTCCGGAATCACAGGACGTGCTGACGGCATCCAATGCCGGCGTGCCGGTGATCCTTGACGATGTATCGCCCGCGGGGCAGGCCTACGAGGACGCGGTCGCGCGCCTCGCTCGGCGAGACGCGTCCGATGCGCTTCATCGAAGCGCAAAAGAAGGGCTTCCTTGCCCGCATTTTCGGGAGCTGATCGATGGGTATTCTGGATTTTTTCCGTTCGCGTCCGAAGAACACCGCCTCGGTCGCCAAGGAGCGGCTGCGCATCATCGTCGCGCAGGAACGCGCCGCGCGCGGTCGCGCCCGATTATCTGCCGCTGCTGCGTCGCGAGCTGCTCGAAGTGATCAAGAAATACGTCAACGTCGATCCCGACGCGATCGACATCCACGTCGAACGCGACGGCGACAGCGAGGTGCTCGAGCTTTCGGTCGCGCTGCCCGAGCGCGCTACGCCGGCGCAGACCGCCGACACCGCGGCGGCGGCCGGTGAAGCCTGAAGACACCGGCGCCCTCGCCGCACGGTATCGAGGGCGCGCAAGGTTCTCCGCACGCGAACGCTGCGTCCGCGCCGACGTGCTCCGCCTGTCTTCGATCGATATCGCCGCGGCGCGCGAACTGCTTCAGCGCTATGGACTCGTGCTCGCGTCTGTCGACGACGGCACGCCGATCCCCGGCAGCTATTGGGGCGAATCGGAAGCCGGCGTCATCGGCAATGTCGTTCACGCACGCGCCGACACGCCCGTGCATTCGCTGCTGCACGAAGCGTGTCATCTGATCGTCGCGCCGCCGGAAAGGAGAGCCGGCATCCACACCAACGCTTCCGATTCGCAGGCCGAGGAAGATGCGACGTGCTATCTGCAGATCGTGCTCGCCGACACATTGCCCGGCGTCGGTACGCGAACGCCTGTGCAGCGACATGGATCGTTGGGGTTACACGTTTCGCCTGGGTTCCGCGCGCGCGTGGTTCGAGCGCGACGCCGAAGATGCGCGCGCATGGCTCATCGAGCGCGGCCTGCTCGCCGATCGCTGACCGTATCGCCGTGTGGCGCGCCTCGTTCCTGAGCGCGCTGACCGAAACCGATTTCCGAGACGCCGCATGAGAAGCCGCGCAGTTCCGTTGCGCGGCTTTCTCGTATTTCAGGACTAGAACTTCACCGTGACGCGGCCGAAGTAGAAGCGGCCCAGCAGATCGAAATTGGCTGGATCGGTATTGGCGTTGTTGGTGTTGTTCGCGTACAGGAACGGCGGCTGCTTGTCGAACAGGTTGTTCACGCCGATGTCGATACGCGTGTTCCAGGCTTCGATGTTGTAGCCGATCTGGATGTCGTTGTAGACCGTCGCACCGAAGTCGTAGAACAGGCCGTGGATCGTGCAGTAGTCGCCGTAATAGCACGTGCCCGCCGGGAACACGTCCTGCGATGGCGATTGCGAACCCATGCGGAAACGACCGATGTAGCGCATGCGCCACGATGCATCGAACGAGCCGAGCTGCCAGTTGACCGAGCTCTGTGCGCGCCAGCGCGGATACAGGCACACGCCGCCCGAACCGACACCGGTCGCGCACGCGGCCGCTTGCGAGGAACCGAATGTCAGGAAGTGGCCGGCGTAGTGATAGACCGTGTTCGCCGGCGTGCCCGGCGCGGTCGGACACGTCGTACTTCTGGAGGTACGTCGCATTGAAGCCGATGTTGAAGCGACCGAACGAGAACTCCGGCAGGCGGTAGTTCAACGCGACGTCGACGCCCGAGACATCGATGCGGCCGAGGTTGCCGGTCGGCTCGAGCATCGTCTTGATCTGACCCTGGTTCGGCCCGCTCGCGAAGCGCGTGAACAGCGGGCAGTAGGTAAGCTGACCCGCGTCGCAAAGGTTCAGCACGCTCTGCGCACCGACGTTCGTGATCGTGTTGAGGAGGTACAGACGCCACAAGTCGGCGCTGACCGAGAGACCCTCGAGGAAGTGCGGGTCGTACACGACGCCGAAGTCGAACGACTTGCCGAGCTCCGGACCGAGCGGGAATCCCGCGTACTGCGAACCGGTCGTGATCGCATTGATCTGCAAGCTGCTGCGCGACGGACTGGTTCTGGAACGTGCCGTCGGTCGGCACGTCGACGCAGGCCGGATTGCCCGGATTGCCGGTGTAGCCGTCGCACGGATCGGCGAGAGTTCGGTGCGTCGTTCGCCGCGGCACCGAACACGTTCGGCACGGTCGGCGCGCGGAACACTTCGACACCGTGCCACGCAGCAGCAGGTCTTCGATCGGACGCCATTCGAGCGCGACCTTCCAGTTGCTCGTGCTGCCGAACGTCGAGTACTTCGAGTAACGATCGCCGACCGTCATGTTCAACGCGTGGAAGAACGGCACGTCCTTCAGGATCGGAATGAAGACCTCGGCGTACGCTTCCTTGACGTTGTATCCGCCCTGCAGATTCGAGGTGCACTGCGAACCGAGAATGCAACCGCCGGTCGCGGGATCGATCGCAGCAGCGAATCGGTGTTCGCTGCGTGTATTCGTCGCGATGCGAGACGCCGCCGGCAAGCTGCACCGTGCCGGCCGGCAGGTCGAACAGACCGCCCGACATATCGATGCGCGGACTTTTTCATCGTGAAGCGCGTGTTCTGCGCCGGAGCGCAGCGGCTGCGAGCGCGGCGAGCGTCGTCGGATCCTCGTTGATCGAAGATGTTGAACGGCGTGCAGCCGGTGATCGATGGCGGCCTGGCGTACCGCAGGTGACGACGCCATCGTCGCCGAGGAACGACGGGCCCCGATCGAGGTTCAGCGTGTTGAAGTTCGGCAGGCCGAACTTTTGCACGAGCAGCGAGGAATGGCCGTAGCCGAAGCCGACGTCCCAGTCCAGTTCTGCGAACCGATTCGAAGTTGCCCTTGAAGCCGGTCTGGACCTGGTCGGTCGTTGGTGCCGAACGAGACGCGCCGATTCCGAGCGCCGCGCAACGCGATACGGTATGTCGTTGCGTGCCGCCGAAATCGATACCGAACGGGTTGTAGTAGCTGTCCGCCGAGATGTGCGGCGCCGAATGGCGGTCCGATGATCGCCGGCGCGAGCTGCGAGCTCGACGACGTCTTCGAGTACAGGACCGTCATGTACGTTTCGACGTTGTCGGTCAGCTTGTAGTTGCCGTTCAAGAACGCACTGGTGCGTTCCTGCGGGGTCAGCACGAGATTGACCGCCGCGTAGTTGTACTTGTCGGCGTGTCGAAGCAATGGTAGTTGGCGGAGTCGACCGAGTCTGGCCCGTTGCGCCCGGGATGATCGAAAGCTGCGTGCATCCGAACTGGTCGGCGAACGGCGTGCCGCGGACGACGATGCGTCCCGGGGCCGGGCTCGACGAACCACCGACGAACGTGTACGGCGCCGTGCTCGGGCCTGCGGTCAGGTCGATCGCGTGCTTACCGAACTTGCGGTTGCCGGCCAGGATCTGATCCTGGTGGTTGTAATCCGACGCCGCCCATGATGCTGCCCTTGTCAGAGCTCTGGCCGAACGTGAAGTGGTAACCCTGGCGCTCGCCATCATCCTTGTCGGAGATGCCGTAGTCGGCGCGGAATTCGGCGCCTTGATAATCGCTGCGCAGGATGAAGTTGACGACGCCCGCGATCGCGTCAGAACCGTACACCGACGACGCACCGTCGGTCAGGACTTCGATGCGTTCGATCATGTTCTGCGGGATCGCGTTCGGATCGCCGGAGAGGAAACGCTGGCCGTTGATCAGAACGAGCGTGCGCTGCGAGCCGAGACCGCGTAGACCAATACTGGCCGTGCCCGCGTAGCCTGCCGCCGTTGTTGACCTGCGGGTTGACGTTGCCGCCGGTCACTGCCGGCAGTGCCTGCAACAGGTCACCGACCGTCAGTTTGCCGGATCGTTCGATCTGCGCACGATCGATCGTGATGACCGGATTGGATGTTTCGATGTCTACGCGACGGATGTTCGAACCCGTCACGGTGATCGTTTCCAGCTGCTGATTGCTTTGGTCTTGCGCGTCTTGCGCAAGAGCCGGACTTGCGATAAATCCCAATGTGGTCAATGCGGCAAGCGAAGTGATGCCGGATGAAGTCTTTGCAATACCTCCGGCGTTGCCTAAGGCACGCCGAATGGATTCCCGGAGCAGTCTGTGTCGCATGAAATTCTCCTGCGTTGTGAATTAGCCGTCCACGACAAAGCGATAGCGAGCGCAACACCGGACATTAAGAAAACGTGAGTTCCGACACTTGGTCGATTCTTTCCGGAAGGTTTGGAAAAAATTGTCGGGTGGTCTGACGGAACGTGAGCGCGAGGAATGCCGCGCACACAAATCCTCCGTCGCGCATGACGGCCAAATCGCGGATCGTGTCGGGAATCAGGCGAAAACTACGCTGGTGCGACCGCGCACGGCGGTCGCGGTTCTTCCGAAGCGGCGCTTGAACGAGCGCGCGAAAGCGCAGCGATCTTCGAAGCCGCTCGCGCGCGCGACTTCGGTGATGCTGAGCTCGCGTATCGTGGACGAGACCGGAACGCGCGCCTGAGGCGATGTTCCATCAGCACCGCGTGCGGCGTCTCGCCGAAGACGGCGAGAACGTGCGTACGAAATGGCACGTCGAATAATTCGCGACACGCGCGAAACCGGCGACGCTCGAGATCGAGATCGACAACTCGACGCCATGTAGTTGTCGCACGCGTTGCAGGCGCAGGAACACGCCGCGACGCTGCGCGAGCGTGCGGCCGGGACAACGCGCGATGATCGGATCGAATTCGGCCTGCAGATCGGAAATCAGCGCCGCAAATGCGAACGCGGCGGTCAGCGTGAGCGCCGTGTCCTTGCGGTCAGCCGCGAGTGCGATGCGCGCGAGGCGAACCGCCGCTCGACGCGACGCTCGATCCGCCATGTGCACGGCCGGCACGAGCAATGGATCCGGCGCGGATTCCGGCACATCGCCGGTGAGCTGATGCCAGACGCCCGATTCCGCGAAGACGGCAATCCACAACGCGGCCCCGCGACCGATCGCCTGCACGCGCTGACCAGATTCGCAGACCAGGAGCTCACCGTTTACCAGCGTGCGAACCTGTTCGCCGTCGGAAAGCTGCACTCGTCCGCGCAGCGGGATCACGATCGTCGCCGCGAGTGCCTGTCCGTAGAGCACGCAGCCGCGGCCGAAACCGACAAGGATACGCAGCGCGTTGGTGGAGGCGCGACGATCTTCGTCCGCACTCCAGTCCAGCCGCCCGCCGTTGACCAACCGTTCGCAATCGATATGCATGACGGATCGCCGTGCCCGGGACGACCGC
This sequence comes from uncultured Gammaproteobacteria bacterium, assembly GCA_963787045.1. Classification (GTDB taxonomy): domain Bacteria; phylum Pseudomonadota; class Gammaproteobacteria; order Pseudomonadales; family Azotimanducaceae; genus DATJGR01. The sequence continues at coordinate 20,298 of CAWBBR010000019.1, forward strand.
ATGCTGGAGCGGCCCGCGGCCGCAAGTCAGGAAGATGTTGCGAAATATCGACGAGGACGGCGTTCGGATCGACGAAGATGTTCCGAACAACCGACGAAACCGTCGCTTCGGCGCCGTGCGAACGGCTCCACATGAGGCTCGGCACGTTGCTGCGGCGCGACAATCGCGACACATTGATCGGCCAAGACCAAATATTGCCGCGACGTGGCGACCCGCAATCAGGCCCCTGCGCGGGTCCGTCCAAGGGAATGAGACGCTGTCTGAGCAGGCTCAGCCGGCGTCATCGTGCCGCAGCGTGATCGCACCGACATCGGTGTCTTCGGCGGCGGCGCGCACGACGACGATGCGCTGCCTGTCGTGCGAGATGCTGAAATTGAAATCCGCGAGCGGGCCGGGAATCGTCGCGATCACGCGATCATCCCCACTCACCGGGTTGAGATCGTGCAAGTTGCTCGACCCGACCGCCTGCGCTTCGATATAGAAGATGTCGCCCTGGAACACCATCCATCCGTCGAGGTGCGCGGGGTTGATCTTCTCGGTGATCAGGGTTTCCGCGCCGGATTGCGGATCGATCCTGAACAGTCCCGGCTCGGCGACCTTGGTGAAATACACGCTGGCGTCGGCGACGTCGTAATCGAAACGCGCGACGTTGCGCATGATCGTGCGCCGCGAGGTTTCGCTGCCCTTCGCGTTCTGGAACTCGATCAGCTCGCGCCCCTCGCTGCTGTCGCCAACGACGGCGATGTAACTGCCCGGCTTCTGGCCATAGACGCCGTAGCGCACGTCTTCATCGCCCATCGAGACGACGCGGCGCGCGCGTGTCGCGATGTCGATCTCGATCAGTCGGCCGATCGAAGTGCCGCGTGCCGTGATCAGGAGTCGAGCGCCGTCCGGTCGCCATACGGGATAGCGCAGCGTCGGCTCGTCGCTGTCGGTCAGCGGAAACGTTTCGCTGGCCGCCGGATCGTCGAGCCATACTTGCTGCGCGCCGCTGCGATCGGATACGAACGCGACGCGATCGTCGACCGGCGAAAATGTCGGTGCGGCGTCATTCCCGGTGGACGGGACCAGATCTTGTGCCGCGGATTGCCGAGGACCGATCTCGATGGTTCCGAGTTGCGTGCGCAGGCGCGGAATCTCGTAAACGACGGTGTCCGAAGCGCGCGCGGCGCTCGGAAATTCCGCGGGGCGCACACCGAGCGATTCGATGCGTCCATCTTCGAGCGAAACGGTGTAGAGCGCCTGCTGTCCTTCGTGTCCCGAAGAAAAAACCAGCGCGCTACCGTCGCGCGTCCAATCGAAACCGCGCATGCGGCTCGCCAGATGGGTGACCTGGCGCACCGCTCCGCCGTTCGCGCCGACGACGTAGAGATCACTGTACGGGCTGGCGCCGCGGCGGAACGCAATCTGACGACCGTCGGGCGAGTAGCGTGCGTCGAGATCAAGATCTGCGATGCCGTGCTCGTAGGAAAGGCGTTCCGCGGGGCCGCCATCGGTCGGCACCAGAGTGATCGCCATGTCGTTCGCGTTCGGCGCAGAGGGTGTCGTGAGGACGAGATGCCGAGCATCCGGAGCCCACGAAAAATAATTCGGCGTGCCGGCGATGCACGCGTCGACCAAGCGCTCCGATCCGCCGAGCGCCGGCGCCAGCAGGATCTTGCAACCATCGCCCACGTGTCGTGCGAACGCGATCGTCGAGCCGTCCGGCGACCACACCGGATAGGATTCCTGGCCCGGCGCGGGCGCCGTCAACCGCATGACACGCGATTGCGTCAACGAGCGCTGCACGATGTGCGCGTCATATCTGTCCGCATCTCTGATGGAATAGGCAACGCGCGTTCCGTCCGGCGAAATCCGCGGAAAATTCTCGGGACCGGGATCGGCCGTAATCGCACGCTGATCGGCGACGTGCCAGCGTGGCTTCAACTCCGCCGTTCCTGCCTGCTGCCGATGCAATGCGATCGCCGCGATGCCGACAACGATCAGTGCGAACAATGTGGACGCCGCGCGTACCGCTGTCCGCCGTCGCTGCTGATTCGACGCGATCGACGCGGCGCCCACCGTGTCATCGCCGACAGGAGCGAGCGCACTGCGCGCATCGAAGCTGTCGAGGAACCGTGCGGGTGCGATCAGTCGATATCCCAGCCGCGGCAACGTTTCGACGAACCGCGGCGCGTGCAGATCATCGCCGAGCGCGCGGCGCAGATCTTTCACGGCCTGCGTCAGCACATCCGGCGTCGGGCATGTGCCCTTCCATACTTCATTGAGGAGATCGTCGCGACTCAGCGTCCGGCCGGCGCTGCGAGCGAGTTGGAGCAGCACAGCCGCGGCCTTCGGCGTCAAGCGCGGTTCGCCGGGGCGAGTCAACAGGCGCAGCGTATCGATATCGACGACGTGCTCGCCGACGGCCAGAAAACGAGTCGCTTCCAACTTCATGCGAAGGGCTGCGTTCACGCTTGTGACCTGCACGCCGACCAACATACGAAGTTAATCGTAATAAAGGTTGCCCCGGACCGCAAGTTCCGCAAACCGGAAGCGGTGACGCCCGATACTCCGGGACACAGCATTGGTGACTCTCCCGCGCAACGTGCAGGCACGGTCGCCAGAAGAACTGACGCGACGTCGACGCGGGCCGTCGTCCTGGGCGCGCCGGACAGATGGTTCGGTGCGCCAAAGTGAAAGAAGTGCTTCGCCAGCGCGATGCGGTGCGGCAAGTCAGATAGACGTTTCCGCCCGCGTTCGGCGTTGCAGCTTGCCTGATCTCGCGGCCGCCACTAGCCTCCGAAGACTTTGCCGCGGGAGAACGTCATGGGTGTCCTTTGCCTCGCAACGCGAGCGGCCGTTCTCACGCTGCTGACTGCGCCGGCCTTCGCAGCCGCACCGCCGACCAAGCCGGCGAAAGCCGCCACACCGGCCGATGTGCATGCGTTCGTCGAGCAGACGAACACCGACTACAAGGCGCGCTATATCGAGCCGAATGCGGCCGAATGGGTCGCGGAGACGTACATCACCGACGACACGCAAATGCTGACCGCGCGCGCCAACGAGCGTTGGCTGCAATGGCTTTCGACGGAGGTCGAGAATGCTCGCGCTGTCGAGCACGTTGCCGGAACCGACGCGAAGGATGCACGCGCGCTGTACCTTCTGAAGCTGCAGACGGCGATGCCGGCACCGAAGAACCCGGCGCATCTGACCGAGCTCACGACGCTCGGATCCAAACTCACCGCCGCATATGGTTCCGGCAAATATTGCAAGACGCCCGGCGATGCCGCGACGTGCCGGAATCTCGACGATCTTTCCAAGCTGCTCGCCGACGATCGCGATTGGGATCGTGACCTCGAGGCGTGGGCCGGGTGGCACCAGGTCGGCCGCGGCATGCTCAAGGACTATCAGCGCTTCGTCGAGCTCCTCAACGAAGGCGCGCGCGATCTCGGCTACGACAACGTCGGCACGATGTGGCGCGCCGGCTACGACATGCCGCCGGACGAATTCGCCAAAGTCACCGACAAACTCTGGTCGCAAGTGCAGCCGCTGTACGGCGAGCTGCAGTGCTACACGCGCGGCAAGCTCCAGGCGAAATACGGAGATCGCATGCCGAGCGACGGCACGATTCCGGCGCACATCACGGGCAACATGTGGGCGCAGGATTGGTCGAATCTCCACGCGATGCTGCAGCCGTATCCCAGCGCCGGTCATCGCGACGTGAATCAGAGACTCGAAGCGGAACGACAGGCCGCGCTCGATGCGCTGCGCAAGAATTTCAAGGGCACGCCATCGGCGCTCGATCTTGCACGGCTGGACCACGATGCCGATCGCAAGAACGCGGAAATCATGGTTCGCCGTTCGGAGGATTTCTACAAATCGATCGGCTTTCCGCCGCTGCCGGCTTCGTTCTACACAAAATCGATGCTGCTGAGACCGCGCGACCGCGACGCGCTGTGCCATCCCAGCGCGTGGCCGATGGACATGGGCGAGGATCTGCGCATCAAGATGTGCATCCGCCCGACCGAGGAAGATCAGTACACGATCTACCACGAGATGGGACACATCTACTATTACCTTTCGTACAAGGACCAGTGGCCGATTTTCCAGAGCGGCGCGAACGACGGATTCCACGAGGCGATCGGCGACACGATCCGTCTCAACATCACGCCCGCGTATTTGACCAAGATCGGTTTGTCCAGCGATTCGGGCGCCGACGAAAAGGCCGCGCTCAATGCGCAGATGAAGCTCGCGCTCGAGAAAGTCGCGTTCCTTCCGTTCGGTCTCATCATCGACAAATGGCGTTGGGGCGTGTTCGACGGTTCGATCGCGCCGGACAAGTACAACGAAGACTGGTGGCGCTTGCGGCGCCAGTACGAAGGCATTTCGTCGCCGATCGCGTCGAAGGCCGGCGATTTCGATGCGGGCGCGAAGAATCACGTGCCGACGAATGTGCCGTACATGCGTTACTTCCTTGCCGACATCCTGCAGTTCCAGTTCTATCGCGCGCTGTGCGAGGCGGCCGGCCACAAGGGCCCGCTGTATCAGTGTTCGATCTATGGCAACAAGGAAGCCGGTGCGAAGTACTGGAAGATGCTCGGCGAAGGCGCGAGCCAGCCATGGCAGCAGACCCTGAAGGAGCTGACCGGCAAGGACGAAATGGATGCGAGCGCGATCATCGACTATTTCGCGCCGCTGTATGCGTGGCTGAAGGAGCAGAACAAGGGTCAGTCGTGCGGGTGGCACTGATACAAGCGTAGCCGGCCGATTTCGCAAACGCCGACGGCCTGTCGGAAAGGTCGGCCGTCGCACGCTATGCTTAAGCCAAGGCCGTCGGCTCCCCGCCGCGGCCGCCTTCAACCGGGGGAATTCCCATGCCACGCTGGATCAAGCTGCCCGACAGCCGCTTCATCGACGCAAACCGCGTCGCGTTCATCGGCAAGGTCGATACCTTCGCGCGCTTCGACGAGGACGGCAACGACCTCGGCACGGGCTATACGGTCAACATCGGCACCGACTTCCCGCGCGAGTCGCAGATCACCGTGATCGGCAGCAAAGAGGAAGTGTTCGCGGTGTTGAAGCAGCTGCTCGGAAATACGCCGGCTGACGGTGGTTGATCGGCGGGAGGGGTCTAGCCAAGAGCGCCCCTCACCCTACCCTCTCCCGCAAGCGGGAGAGGGGAAACAGCCTTCGATCCCCGCCCCGCTTGCGGAGGGCCGCGAGCCTTCGATCCCCTCTCCCGCTTGCGGGAGAGGGTAGGGTGAGGGCAAGCCGGCAACGCGTTCCGGAAGAACCAAAAAAAAGGGGCTGCATCACGCAGCCCCTTTCGCATTCAAGCATTGCGCGGACCGCATCGAGCGGTCCGCGCAAGCTTTCTTACTGCACTGTCAGCGTGACGTCATCGAGCACGAACGAGGTCTGCAGCGACACATCCTCGGTGCCTGTGAACTTGAGCACGACCGTCTGGCCGATGAACGAGTTCATGCTGCTCGTGTGCACGACATAGCCGTTCGCGTGGTTGAGGTTCGACCACGTGGCCAGCGTCGCCAGCACCGTGCCGGACGTGTTGGTCACCTGCACACGCAGCGTGTCGTACGCGGTCGTGGTGGTCGTTTCCGCCGTGTCGATGTGCAGGAAGTACTGCAACGTCGCCGAGGTCTTGCCGGCCGGGATCGTCACGGTCTGCGAGGCGGTGTCGGTGTGCGTGCGGCCGTAGCCGTCCATCCACGCATCCCACGAACCCGCATGCGGCGGTTCCGAAGCGCTGTTGTTGATCACGCCGGCCGAGAGGGTCCACGGCGCTGTCGCGGTGCCGTTCTCGAAGCCCGTGTTGCCGAGCAGCTGGCGTCGAACCGCCGCCGCTGGAAACCGTCACCGGTCGCCGAATGCGAGTTCTGCGCGCCGCCGTTGTCGGTCACCGTCAACGTCACGCGTGTAGGTGCCGCTCGCGGCATACGTGTGGCTCGGGCTCGTCGCCGTCGACGTGCCGCCGTCGCCGAACGTCCACGAACGCGAGGCGATCGTGCCGTCCGCGTCGGTCGAGCGTGTCGGTGAAGTTCGCGGTCAGGCCGCTGGTCGTGAACGTGAAGTTCGCGACCGGCGGTACGTTGCCGCCACCGCCGCCGCCGAGATGTGTTGATCGCGACGCTGAGGATCATGCTGCCGCGGCCGCTGGCGAAGTCGTAGCCGGCCGCTGCCGTCATCGCCACTGTTGTTGCCCGAGGTGACGTCGTGGAAGTTGCTCGCCGGCAGCGCATAGATCAGCGGCGGGCAAAGCCGAACGACTGTGCCCTTGACCGCGAGCACGCGTGCCCACATGCCCGCGAAGATCGGCGCCGAAAGGCTGGTGCCGCCGATCTGCTGCGCTGGCGCCGTTGACGATGATCTTCGCGCCGGAGTTCGGACGCCGTCGAACGCGACGTCGGCGACACCGCGATGGTGCCCGGACACGAGCGCGTTCTGCCAGCTCGGCTTCGGCTCGAACGTGCTCGGGCTGCCGCCGGTCGCGCCGTTGCCCTGAGCGAGATCGTTCCAGACGACTTCGCTGTTCCACGTCGTCGTCGACGCATCGAGCGTCGTGCCGGCGACCGCGATCACGTACTGCGAGTCGGCCGGCCAGCTCGGACGTCGATGCCGCCGTTGCCGCATTCGTCGGCACCGGAGTCGCCGGTCGAGATCGAGAACGTCTGGCCCTGCGCGACGGCCGTCGCGAAGATCTGGTCCTGCGGCCGCCGAACCGTCGCCCTGCGCGGACGTTTCGCATTCGCCGAGCGACACGTTGATGATCTTCGCCGCGTTGGCCGTGACGACCGTGTTGAAGTTCGCCGTCAAGTTCGGCGTTCGACAAGGTCGGGATGTTGTAGAAGATGATCTGCTGCACCTGGCCGCCGCCCATGCCGACGATGTCCTGGCTGTCGAGGTTCCACTCGCCGACGCCGCTGGTGTCGGTGCTGGTGCCGTTGGTGTTGACCGTCTGCGTGGTGACCGTCGGCAGGCCGTGCTGCGAGGTGAACGTGTTGAGGTCGGTGATCGTCTGGGTGATGCTTGCCCTGCGTGATGATGCCGACCGGTGACGCCGCCGCGGTCGCAACGCCCGTGCCGCCGTAGATCGACGAGAACTCGATCGGGAAGTGGCCGGTGATCGCATCGCGGCGCAGTCCGGATCCTGCACACGCGCGAACGTGTGCGCCTGATGCACGGTCTGCAGGCCGAGCACCGCCAGCACGATGTCCTTCAGGTTGGCCGGAACGTGCGCGTCCTCGGTGTTGGCGAACGCATCGCGGCCATCGGACGTCTGCACGCGCGCCAGCGAGGTCTGGAACGCGGTCTGCACGATGTCCGCCGTGCCGTCTGCCGAAACCAGCAGGCGATTCGGTGCGACGACGATATTGTGAAAGCCCGACTGCGTCAGGTAATCGACGACGGCCTGCGCTTGCTCCGCTGTCGGCGAATGCTGCGCGAGGAACTGCTCGGTCGGCATCGTGCGCTGGGTTGCATTGGGCTGCCCAGCGGCCTGGATGAAGCCGTTGAGCACAGAGGTGTTGCGCAACTTCAGCGAGACTTCGATATGGATCGGCTGCGTGAACGGCACCATGCCGTTGATGGCATCGCCGCTCTGCAATTGCGTGGCGTGCGTCGCGGTCGTCGCCATGGAAGCGACCGGCTGCGCACTCAGTGCCTGATCGGCACCCGTGAGTGCGATACCGCCGAATACGATAACGGCGGCAGCGGACAGCGCGGTACGTCGCAAAATATTTCGCGATCTGTGCATTACTGAACTCCCTCAATAGATGCATGTTTGTGGATCGCCGGAAAGATCCACACCGCAACTCATGACCGCATCGCCACCCAGCGCATCCATCGGTCCCAACACACCGATCGGTCACCGGAATTCAGCGGATCTGGCCCTCGGGCACGATCCGCGATTCCATGTTCGCAGTGCACTTTCACAGCGGTTTGCGCGGAAGCGCTGCCTTGCCCGAGGAGCACCACCACAGATGGGTTCTAATCCACCTTTCCTTTCGGTTTCCTTTCAAAAAAATCATCTGTATTTCTATAGCGCGAACGCGATCGGTGAAACTTGCGAATCGTGTTCATCGCCGTGAAGAAGTGGTGAATCGATCCGGCGACTCATCCGTTTATGCGCCGCCTGCCGCGATCGTTCGTATGCGCGATCAAAGGCGATTCACGATTGGAATCGTCATCAGAAATGAACGAATCGAAGGCCTCGCGACGTAGCGGTGGCTACATCTTCAGGCTGAGATCGGCGGTCAACAACCGTGCGGCGCCGCAGCATGCCGCTTTTTGCAAATTCGCAGAAATTAATTCTGTTCAGGCATGCCGAGCACGATCGGCTGGCCGCTCGCGTTGGTGCCGGTGGCACGGATCAGCCAGTTGCCGTTGAAGCCTGCGAGCGCGACCGGATTCGGCAGGAGTCCGACGGCCGCGAGATCCGGCACGCCGCCGGTATCGTTGTACTGCGCGACCCACGAACGCCCAGCGAACGGACCCGCATCCGCGCTCGCCGGGCGCGAGCCGACGTTCGGCGCGGGATTCGTCAATGCGATCAGCACATCGCCGGGCCCGTTGACGACGATCGGCGTCGGCAGCGTGATCGTCGTGAAGAGTTGACCGGAGCCGGCATCGCGTAGCCCTGATATGCGCCGACCGGCACGGCGCCATTGGTCGGATCGGTATCGGCGTCCTGATAGACGTAGAAGTTGATGTGATCGCCGAGCGCGTTCCATCCGGGGTCGCCGCCGAAGATCGTCGAGATCGACGTGATCGTGATCGGATAGTCGGCGGGATCGGGCGTGAAACGGTTGAGCCAGATCAGCCCGCAATAGGTCGCGCAGCCGACGCCGATGAAGTTCGTCGTCAGCGTATCGATCTGGAATGTGCAGGTTGCCCTGAGAGCAGACGACGCCGATCGCGCCGTCGCCGCTCTGCGTGCCCTTCACCGCGACCGTCATGTGCGCGTCGGGCGCGGCGCCGTTCGCTTCGTGGAACACGAGCTCGGCGAATTGCGGCACCGGCGAGCGACAGGGTCGGTCGTCGCGGTCACCGACGATCGTCTGCGCATCGTTCGCATCGAAACCGTTGCGCGAAGATCGTATCGGCGCCTGCGCCGGTGCCGGCGAACGCGAACGTCGGCGGATCGACTGCGACGTCGACGCCCGCGGCGCATCCACGCTGACCGTCCACGACGAGGGACCTGGCAGACGCATCGCGCAGCGTGCGCGTCCATGTGACACGGCGTCGGCGCATCGCATCCGTCGACGTTGCGCATCGCGGCGAGGTTCAGCGTCTTCGGATCGCCACCATGCGCGGGATCGGCCGCGAGGTAATTCGAGTAGCGTCTCGTCGAGCACGAAACCGGCCAGCGCAGCCTTGCGTAGATCAACGCGGCCGCTGCCGACGTCGTCCGGCGTCCACGGCGTCGCGACGTTTTCCTCGCGTGCCGGCGTTGCCGCGGCCGTCAGCATCAGCGCCGACTTGACCTCGGACGGCGTCCAGTCCCGGATGAATCGAGCGCAGCAGCGCCCCGCGCCCGCCATGTGCGGCGACGACATCGACGTGCCGCTGAAATAGCCGTAGTTGTTTTCCGCTGCGTCGAGCGCCGCATAGATGTTGATGCCGGGCGCGGTGAGGTCGGGCTTGGTGATCGTCGTCAACACGTCCGGACCGCGCAGGCTGAACGACGCGAGCACGTCGCCTTGTCGCGGCGCCGGCGTGAAATCGACCGTGACCGGCGTCGGCGCGCTCGCGTCGATGAATTCGATGTACGCGTGGCCCTCCGCCTCGCAGCATGCTGTACGCCGGCAGCGTCGCGCTGCCGACGCCCATGTAGACGTAGCCGTCCTGGTTGTTGTAGATGACCGCGAGCACGGCGCCCGCGGCCTGTGCGTTGTCGATTTTTTCTTCGTACGCGCAGTTGCCGCGCTCGATCGAGTGCCACCGCGCCGTCGAAATATCCGGGCGGAAATCCGCCGTTCACCGTGCAGCCGATCGGATTGTCGGCGTAGTAGCGGATCGGAACGCCGCTCATCGGCTGACCGATATCGAGGCCGGAACCCGGAATCAGCAAAATGCCGACGCGTGTTTGCCGGTGGCGCGCCGGGACCGGTCGCGCTCATCGAATCCGTTGCCCGACACGTTCTCATCGTGCGTCGACGCCGCGATCGTCGCGACCCACGGACTGATGTTCGATACGCGCCCGCCCGGATCGTTGCAGCCGGGCCGTGTATTGCCCGCGGCCGCAGCGACGAAGATGTCCGCGCCGAGCGCATCGAGCCAGATCTCGTCGCCGTCGCTCCACGGCGAATCGCCCGGACTGCTTGCCGCAGTTCGGACCGATCGAGAAATTCGCGATGTCGACGCGATCGACGATCGCGTTCTCGATGCCGGCCGTGATCGCCGCGTCGGTGCAGCCCGCGTCAGGGTACAGACTTTGTACGTGCGCAGCTGCGCACACGGCGCGACGCCGGACATGAATGTGTGCGGCGGCGGAATCGTCGGCGGCGGATTCGCGCTCGCATCGACCGTGTTGCCGACCGCGGTGCTGGCCGTGTGCACGCCGTGCCCGTTGCCGGGATCGGCTTCGGGGTCGGCGCCGTTGCAGAGACCGCCGGCGTCCGTCGTCGAACAATCGACGGCGCTCAAGAGCTTGTGGTTTGCCGCACCGAAACCGCAGACCGGGTCGTCCGCGAACGACGGGTGCGCGCTGTCGATGCCCGAATCGATATCGCCGACGACGACGCCCTGGCCGCGATTGCCGATGCCACCGGGAACCGCGCTGCCGTTCCAGACGGTATCGGCGCCGATGAATTCCGGGCCGCGAAACGTTTCGAGCGTGAACGTGCGCGACGCGCGCACCGACGCGACGCCCGGCACGCGCGCGACACGCGATGCCTCGTCCGGTGTCAGCGTCGCCGCGATGCCGTTCATCGTGATCGCGTAACTGTGCGTTGCCACGAGATTGCGGCCCAACGCCTGCGAGATCGCGGCGAGATGCATGGACGCGCCGTTCGGCCAAATACGACTGGTATGCGTGCGCGGACGTCGAACGCGTGTCGAGTTTGCGGCTGCGCGTCGATTCGAGCGCCGTCGCCGGAATACCCTGCGTGCCGCCCGAATAATGCAGCAGGCCGGGTTCGTCGAAACGGATGATGTACGTCTGCGCAACACTCGACGCGCTCGCGAGGTGCGCGGGCGCCGTGCTCAGCGAACCGGGATTCGCGGCCTCCGCGCCCGCATCGCCCAATGCCATGGCGATCGCGGCGACGAGCGTCGTGATGCGCAAACTTCTCATGATGGATTCCAGCTCGACGGTTTCCCGCCTCCGAATACGCGAGACGGCCCCGCGAGCGGACACTAGATTACGCCATGCGTCGCCCGGAAGGATCGGAGCGCATGTTTCGACAAGCCAAAAAAAGAGGCGGGGTTTCCCCCGCCTCTCGAATCGCACTGCAGTGGTTGCTTACGGATGACCCTCGACCGCCACGAAGATGTGCGCGTCGGGCGACAGGCCGTTCGCCTCGTGGAAGACGATTTCCGCAAACGTCACGTTGTTGAGCGCCGATGTCGGCGTCGCGGTGATCGTCAGTGTCTGGAACTCCGGCAGCGGCGGCAGCGTTGTGCCGTCGAAGCCGTCGCCAAAGACGCGGTCGCCGGTTCCGGTGAACGCAAAGCTCGGCGGATCCACGGTGACGTTGAGTCCGGCCGGATTGTTGACCGTGATGCTCCAATTCGCAGCGGCGCCGGACGCGCTGCGAATCACGCGCGTCCAGTTGCACGACCCGACACAGCTCACGTTGCGCGCGCTCGGCAGGTTCAAGGTGGACTCATCCCCGCTCGGCGGCGCCGCGGCCAGGAAGTTGTCGAAAGTTTCGTCCATAACGAAACCGGACAACGCAGCCTTGGTCAGATCGACGCGACCGCCGCCGACATCGTCCGGCGTCCACGTCGTGGTCAGATCTTCCTCGTGACCACCGGTGAATGCGGTCAGCATCAGCGCGGATTTGACTTCCTGCGGCGTCCAGTCCGGATGCGCGGCGCGCAGCAGCGTGCCCGATCCGGCCGTGTGCGGGGTCGCCATCGACGTGCCGCTCAAGTAGCCATAGCTGCCCGTGGCCGTGTCGAGTGCGGCGTAGATGTTGACGCCGGGCGCGGCAATGTCGGGCTTGGTGACGCCGTCGAACGGGTTCGGCGCCGGACCGCGCAGGCTGAATCCGGCGAGCACGTCGCCCTGCTGCACGGCCGGATTGAAGTCGACGATCGTGTCGGCCGGACTGTTGGCGTCCATGAACGTTTCGAGGTTCTGGCCATCGACCTGCAGGATGCTGTACGCCGGCAACGTTGCCGCGCCGACCGCCATGTTCACCACGCCCGCCGCGTTGTTGTAGATGACGGCAACGAGCGCACCGGCACCTTGCGCATTGTCGATCTTCTCTTCGAACGTGCAGGTGCCGCGCGAAATCAGCGCAACCGCACCGTCGAAATAGTTGGCTGGGAATCCACCACTGGCCGTGCAACCGAGCTCGTTGGTCGCGTAGTGGCGGATCGGAACCGACGTCAGCGCCGTGCCGGCGTCGAGGCCCGAACCCGGATTCAGCGAAATGTTCTGCGTGTTCGGCGGCGGCGAGCCGGGACCGGTCGTGTTGAGAAGACCGCTGCCCGAGACGTTGAGGTCGTGCGTCGTCGCTGCGACGGATGCGACCCACGGTCCGAGGTGATTCACCGCACCGACCGGATCGGTGATCGTGGCGCCGGTATTGCCGGCCGCGGCGGCGACGAAGATATCCGCGCCGACCGCATCGAGGAACGTGCGATCGCTGTCGTTCCAGGGATCCGTACCGCCGGAGATCGAGAACGTGATCACGTCCACCTGGTCAGCGATTGCGGCTTCGGTCGCAGCCTGGATCGCCTGGCCGGTGCAGTTGTTGGTCGCGCAGACCTTGTACGTGCGAAGGCTCGCGCACGACGCAACGCCGGACATGATCGTATACGGCGGCGGAATCACCGGCGGCGGAACCGCGGTTCCATCGAGCGTGTTGCCGACCGCGGTGCTCGCGGTGTGCACGCCGTGGCCGTTGCCGTCGTTGGCTTCCGGGTTGGTGCCGACGCACTGGCCCGCGCCGTTGGTGGTCAGACAGTCGACCGCGCTCAGGAGCTTGTGATTGGTCGGACCGAACACGCCGCAGGTCGGATCGTCGGCGAACGACGGATGCGAGCTGTTGATGCCGGTATCGATGTCGGCGACGACGACGCCCTGGCCGCGCGTGCCGATGCCGCCGGGAACAGCCGTGCCGTCCCAGATGCTCGGCGCGCCGATGAATTCGGGTCCGTGGTACGTCGCCAGAGGGAATTCACCCGAACGACGCACGCCGGCAACGCCGGGCAACGTCGCGATGTTCGCGGCTTCCGCTGCGGAGAGATTCGCGGCGACGCCGTTCATCGTGATGAGATACGTGTGCGTGACATCGGGCGTGCGACCGATCGCCTGCGCGATCGCCTGCAGATGCGCATCACGCTGCGTCTGCAAGAATGCCTTGTAGGCCTCGGCGGCGTTCGTGTGCACATCGAGCTTGCGTTGTCCGACGGCTTTCGGCGCGGTCGCCATCAGGCCCTGCGTACCGCCGGCGTAGTGCAGCAAGCCTGGCTCGGCAAAGCGGATGATGTAGCTCTCCTGCGCGCTGGTCTGCGTCTGCGACGCGGCCTGCGCGCCATGATTCGAGGCGGCCTCTGCGACGGGCGAGATGCTGGCGCCGATCAGCGCGATGCCGATCGCAGACGCCAGGGTCGTAATGCGAAACGTGTTCCCCATATCGATTGATCTCCACTTATCGGATGCGCAAAAAGACGTGCTGCACCGTGGCGACAGCACGATAGACAGGTAAAAGAGAAATAGACCGGGACGTCCGGCGCGACCTGCGCCGAGGCTTATAGCACCGCGCTGTGGTCCGTGGAAGTACTCGGGGGCTGGCCTCGACAATACGGCAACGTATCTCCGTCCCGAGGCGGATGGCTTACAAAAGTCAGCTGAAAAACCGCTCGACGTCGGCCAGCACGCGCGTGCGCGGAAGGGGCGGAAGACTGGCGAGGAATAGCTTGCCGTAGCCGCGCGTGGTCAGACGCGGATCGCACAGAACGAGCACGCCGCGATCGTGCACATCGCGGATCAGGCGGCCCGCGCCCTGTTTCAGGGCGATAACGGCGGCCGGTATCTGCCAGTCCGTGAACGGGTTGCCGCCGGCATCGCGCAGCGCGTCGAGCCGCGCGACGAGGACCGGATCATCGGGCGCCGCGAACGGCAATTTGTCGATGACGACGACGCTCAAGTGCTTCGCCGGCGACGTCGACGCCTTCCCAGAAACTGGCGGCTCCGAGCAACACACCATTTCCGGAGGCGCGAAAATCGGTCAGCAGCCGGTGCCGCGGCGCGGTCCCCTGAACGAACAACGGAAACGTAACGCGCTGCGGCAGGATTTCGGCGGCGCGACGCAGCGCGCGGTGCGACGTAAAGAGAAGGAACGCACGCCCACGCGACGCCACGAGCACCGGCAGCACGGCATCCAGCACGCGATCGATGTAGTCGGGCATCGCGGGATCGGGCAATCCCTGCGGCAGATACGCGAGCGCCTGGCGCGCATATTCGAATGGGCTTTCGAGCGAGATCGTTTCCGGATCCTCGAGACCGAGCTGACGCGCGAAATGCTCGAAGCGTCCCGCCACCGAGAGCGTCGCCGAGGTGAAGATCCACGCGGCGTGACTTTGCGCGCGCAGTTCGCGCAACGGCTGCGAGAGATCGAGCGGCGTCGCGTGGAACGCGAAACCATGTGCGCTCAATTCGTACCAGTGCACCGAGTCGCGACGGCTCGAATCGCAGACTTGCGCGAGTCGCGCGGCGTGCGTCTCCGCGCGTTCGTGAACGCTGGCGAGACCGCGACTTCGTTCGGCGTGTTTGCCGAGCGCTTCGGAGAGCGCGGCCAGCGCCTCGCGCAAAGCGGCCAGCTCGCGGTCGACGTCCGCATCGTGCTCGATCTGCGTCATCGCGCCCTTCGCCGGAAACCGATCGAGCGCGAGGCGCAGCCGCTTGATGCAGAGATTCAGCGCATCGATCGGCGGCTGCAGCAGCGCGAGCGCACCGCCGACGCCGGCGCATTCGGTCAGCGCATCGCCGGCGAGCTCACCGAGCTGACGCGCGGACAGCGACACCGAAAAGAATTGCCCGGCCAACTCCGGAATCTGATGCGCCTCGTCGAGAATGAACGCGTGCGCGCCAGGCAGGATTTCGCCGAACCCTTCCTGCTTGATCGCAAGATCGGCGAACAGGAGATGGTGATTGACGACGACAAGATCGGCTTCTTGTGCCGCGCGTCGCGCCTTGACCACGAAGCAATCGTTGAACAGCGGGCAATCGGCGCCGAGACAGTTTTCCGTCGTCGACGTCACGCGCGGCCAGAGCGGCGAGTCTTCGGCGACTTCGGCGAGTTCCGCGCGATCGCCGCTGCGCGTCTGCGTCGACCAGACGTGAATGGCTTGCATCTGCGCGACCTGATCGCGACTCGCGAAACGCCCTTCGTGCCGAGCCTGATCGAGCCGATGCAGGCAAAGATAGTTCGCGCGGCCCTTGAGAATCGCCGCGGACAAACGCGCGCCCAGCACCGCACGCACCTGCGGCAGATCGCGATGGAACAGTTGATCCTGCAGCGTCTTCGTGCCGGTCGAAACGATGACGCGCTTGCCCGACATCAGCGCCGGCACGAGATACGCGAACGTCTTGCCGGTGCCGGTGCCCGCTTCTGCGATCAGCATCTGGCGATCGGCGATCGCCTCCTCGACCGCGGACGCCATGGCCTGCTGCGAAGCACGCGCAGCGAAGCCGGGAATTTCGCGCGCAAAGGGACCTTCGGGACCGAGCAGCTCGGCTGCGCCGGCGATGGAATCACTCACGGTCATGCGCTGGGTGTCAGGGTCGCGTCATCGGCGTTCGCGGCGGGCGCATCGGCTCGCGATGTTCCGGCCGTCGCGTCGCGCTTGATGCGAACGCATCACGCAGGGTGCAGCAGTCGTCGGCCTCGTACACAAGAACGGCGCGCTGGCTCACATGCGCACCGGCGGCGCGACACGGCATTCCTTCAGCCGCTGCTTCGCCTGCGCCTGCGTCGCCGCGTCGTTCATCGCGATGCGCGCCTCGACCACCGTCTGCCAGTTGCGCGCGCAGAGGCTGCCGAGTTTCGGGCCGAGGGTGAAGCTCTTGATCGCGAGGTCCTCGGCCTGTTTCCAGTTGCCGCGCAGGACTTCGATCTCGGCCTGATACTGCAGAAGGTCCGGCGCATCGGGCGCGAGCTTCAGCGCACGCGACATCGCATCAGCGGCGGCGTCGAAATTCTTCGCCGTTTCCGCCGCGTGCGCCTGACTCAGAAAACCCTCGATCGCCGGATCACGAAGCGGTTGCACCTGCACCGCCGAGGAGTCCATGCCCAT
>CAWBBR010000020.1:0-172429 GCA_963787045.1 uncultured Gammaproteobacteria bacterium
GGGATGTCCATGACGAAGGAACGGTCGATCTTGACCGTGTCGATCGGAAAGCGCTTCAGATAGTTCAGCGACGAATAGCCGGTGCCGAAGTCGTCGATGGCGATCTTGATGCCGAGTTCGTGCAGCCGCTCCACCGTGAAGGCGGCCGCTTCGGCGTCGTCCATCAACATCGTTTCGGTGATTTCGACTTCGAGCTGCGCCGGATCGATGCCCGATTCGCGGACGCAACGTCGTACGGTGTTGACGAGATTCGGATCGCGGAACTGACGCGTCGAGATGTTCACCGCCACTTGAATCGGCGCACCGGTCTGTGCGGTGAGATCGCGCGCGGCAATGCAAGCCTGTTGGATGACCCACGCGCCGATGCCGACGATGACGCCGGTTTCTTCGGCGACGCTGATGAACTTGTCCGGCGCGAGCAACCCTCGCTCCGGATGCTGCCAACGGATCAGCGCCTCTACGCCGGTGATGCGTTGGTCGACGAGCCGCACTTTCGGCTGATAGAACAGCTCGAACTCGTTCGACTCGAGCGCCTGACGCAGTTCGTTTTCGGTGCGCAAACGGCTCTGCGCCTTGGTGTTCATCTCCTCGGCGAAATACTGATAGTTGTTGCGGCCGCGCTCTTTCGCGCGATACATCGCGAGGTCCGCATTCTTGGTCAGGATGTTCGGGTGCACCGAATCGCTCGGGATGATCGTGATGCCGATGCTGGTGGTGACCACGAGGTGGTGTCCGGAAATCGTGATCGGTGCGCGCAGGCGCGCGAGAATTTTCTCGGCCACGGCGCCCGCGTCGCCGGGCGAACTGATGTCGTACAGCAGAATCGTGAATTCGTCGCCGCCGGGACGCGCGACGGTGTCTTCCGCGCGTACGCAGTGGCTCAGGCGCCGCGCGACTTCGCGCAGCAGTTCATCGCCGGCTTCGTGCCCCAACGTGTCGTTGACGCGCTTGAACTGATCGAGGTCGAGATACAGCAGCGCCGCGAACGTGCCGGTGCGTTGCGAGTGCGCAATCGCCTGTTCGAGCCGATCGCCGAACAGCCGGCGGTTGGCCAGATCGGTCAGCGTGTCGTAGAACGCCATGCGCTCCATCTGTTCGCGGTTGCGCTTCATCTCGGAGATGTCGGCGAGCTGCACGATGAAATACAGGGGCGATCCGGTTTCGGATCGCTGCAGCACCACGTGGAAGTTGGTCCAGATCTCCATGCTGTCTTTGCACAACATGCGACGCTCGGAACGGAAGACATTGCCGGAGCGGTACAGCAAGCGGTCGAACGTTTCCTTCAGACTGTGTCGTTCCGGCGCCGGCACGAGCCGGCTGATGTGGCTGCCGACCATCTCGGCTTCGGGATACGCCAGTGCTTTCACCGCGAAGTTGTTCGCCTGGAAGATGTAGCCGTCGGTGTCGGTCAGCAGCATGCCGATCGGCGCGTTCTCGAACGCACCGCGGAAACGCTCTTCGCTGACGCGCAGCTTCGCCTCGGTTTCGCGTTGAACGCGGTTGTCTTTCGCGATGCAGACGAGGCTCCGTTCGCCTTCGAGTTCGACGACCGTTGCGGAGACGAGCGCCGGGATCTGTTCGCCGCTCTTCGTGCGGAACGTCAACTCGAAGTTCTGCAGGCTGCCTTCCTTTACGACGAGTTCGGTCGAGCGCTTCAGTTGCTCGAGATCGTCGAAGACCGGCAGATCGTTGACGCGGTGTCCGACGATTTCTTCGTAGCTGAAGCCCGACGACGTCACAAAGGCGTCGTTGATGTCGAGAACACGGCTGTCGGCGAGGCCGATGATGACGATGCCGTCGGGGCTGCCGGTGAAGATCCGTGCGAACTTCTCTTCGCTCTCCTTCGAGCGCGGCTTCCGCCAGGCGGCGCTTCGTGATGTCGCGACCGATGCACAGCACGCACCAGTTCACCGTCGATTTCGAAGAAGCGCACCGAGATCTCGGTCTGCAGCACTTCGCCGTTTTTCGCGACGAGTTCGGTTTCGTAGTCGAGGCATTCGTACTGGGCTTCGAGTTCCGCCTGAACGCGCTCGCGATCGAGCGGATTGCCCCAGATGTTCAGGTCGGGCTCGCGTTTGCCGACGGCTTCTTCGCGCGTATATCCGAGCAGACGCGTGAAGCCGGTGTTGAAGTCGACGATGGTGCTGTCGGAATCGCGCAGGATCAGCACGGCGTCGGGGCTCGAATGGAAGATCGTCGAGAACTTCGATTCGGACAGCCGCAGTTGTTTCTCGGCCTTGACCTGGTCGGTGGTGATGCGCGCGGTGATGACGGTGCCGGATATGCCGGGCGCGTCGCCGAGCCCGGTGAACTGAACGTCGAGGTAGACCTCGGACAGCTGCAGGCGGATGTCGGTGAGACGGAACGTCTCGCGCGGCCGCGTACTCGTGCGAGCAAGCGCGCGCCCGAATTCGTTGCGATCGACGGAATGGATGAACGGCAACGGCTTCGCGCCGATCAGCGACGTGGCCGAGGCGCCGAACACTTCGTACGCTTTCGGGTTCGCGTAGCTGATGCGACCTTCGAGGTCGATCACCAGCGTGACTTCACCGGTGTTCTCGATGATGCCGCGGAAGCGCGATTCGCTGATCGCGAGGGCGCGTTGCGCGCGGCGTTGTTCGGTCAGGTCGAGCACCTGCAACACCGCGAAGCGCGCCGCACCCGACGGATCGCGCAGCATCCGCGCGTAGATCGATGCCCACACCTTGCGCCCGTCGCGTCGCACGAAGTCGCGTTCGAAGCGGATGTGCGCGTCTTCCTGCGACATCAGTTCGTTGCGCTGGGTGCGGATCTCGTCCCAGATCTTTTCGTCGATCAGCTGATCGAGCCGGCTGCCCACCATGGGCTCGTCGCCTTTGCCGATCAGATCGATGAACGCCGCGTTCGCGTGCACGATCGTCGCGGTCGTATCGAGCAACGCCATTGCCGCCGGCGCGTGCGCAAACGCTTCGTGGATCTGCTCGATGGCGAGATTGCGATGGCGCGGATCCCAGATCAGCAGCGCAGCGCTCATCCAGTACAGGCTGGACCACAGCAGTTGGCTCGCCCCGACCTGCAGCAGCGATGCAGAGCTGTGCCATATCGCGGAATCGAACAGGGTCGGCAGCAGATGCGACAGCGTGGCGACGACCGCGCTGCCGATGACGAGGCCGCGGTGGGTGGTGCGGCTCGCGACCAGCATCGCGAACAGAAACAGCGACGCGGCGATTTCGTGACCGGTAGTGAGGACAGAAACGGCGGCGCCGGCGAGCAGAGTGACCGTCGTCACCGCGGTCGCAACGGGCTGATCGAGTTGCCGCGGCGCTGCCAACGCGTCCATTGTGCGTCCTTAGGGGAGTTCCGTTATCCTTGCGCCACCCTTGCTCGCGTTGGCTCGCGAAACACCGGTCGGCAGAGTCCATGAACTTCGAATTGACGGTATCGGTTCACGGTCAGGGACTCTATGAAGTCACGCACAAAGTGGCCGAAAGGGTACGCGAATCGCGGATAACCGACGGTCTCGCAACGGTTTTCATCCGTCACACGTCCGCCAGCCTGATCATCCAGGAGAACGCCGATCCGGCCGTCCGTGCCGATCTCGAGCGATGGCTCGATCGGCTGGTTCCCGAACTCGATCCGCTCTACACGCACACCGCCGAGGGCGCCGACGACATGCCGGCGCACATCAAAGGTGCGCTGACCGCGGTGAGTCTGTCGGTGCCGATCATCGACAGCTCACTCGCGCTTGGCGTGTGGCAGGGCATCTTTCTGTGGGAGCACCGACATCATCGCGGCGAGCGCCGGTTGATCGTCAACGTGCTGAGCTAGGGTGTCTGCCCAGCATCGCGAATTTGGGTCGGCTCCGGCGGGCTGGAGATCAGACTGCCCATCGGAGCCTCACCAACGAGCCGCAGTTCTTGGGAGGAGGTGCGATTCAGTGGCTGCGGACCACTTTATCGAATCTCGGATGACATTTCCGCATTTTTTCCAATCAATTTCGAAATTATTTTACTACTTCGAAAAAAGAAGGGGGCCGAAGCCCCCTGTTCGAAGCGTCTAACGGATTGTTGTTATTTCAACAGCACCGAACTTGAAGTCGACCGAAATTCCCAACTGTTGCGGAATCGTGTTCGCGCCCGAACGGCGGAAGTTCGACGTCTTCGGTCGAGCCGTAGTGGTCGACCTGACGAATGCCGATCTCGTTGAAGACGTTGTCGGCGAACGCCGCCACGGTCCATGCGGTGCTCGGCGAGATCCAGGTGGCGCGCAGGTCGGTCCGCTGGTACGACGGCGCAGCGTCTTCCTTGGACTCGAACGCCGAGAAGTACACCTGATCGATCCAGCTCCAGTTGGCGAGGAACGTGATCGTGACCGCGGTCGGCCATCTGCAGCGTGTACTGCGCGTAGATGCCGCCCTTCATCTCCGGCACCTGCAGCATCTGCTTGCCGTTGAGATCGATCGGGATGTTCAGCGGATTGAACAACGACGGCGGCCGGTTCGGATCGTTCGGATCGTTGACGACGAAGTTGTCGGTGTACTCGCTGTGCGTGTAGCTGAAGTTCGCACCCAGCGTGAGGTTGTCGGTGATCAGCCAGTCGAGGTCGGTGTCCCAACCGATGATCTGCGCCGACGGTACCGAGAACACGCTGGTCGAGGTGTTGGCCGGGTTGAACGCCGACGGACCCGTACCGAAGGTCTCGACGTTCTTGTAGTCGTAGTAGTAGACCGCCGAGTTCAACTGCATGGTGCCGTCGCGCAGCGTGCCTTTGTAGCCCAACTCGTACGAGATCAGGCTCTCGGTCTTGAACTGTCGCGTTCGGCGCTGAAGAACACCAGGTTGAAGCCGCCGGCGCGTGAACCCTTCGTCGCCGAGAGGTAGATCAGGTCGTTGTCGGTCGGCGTGAAGTCGAGGTTGACCCGCCACGTGATGTCGTCGTCCTTGCGCTCTTCCTGCACGCCACAGGCCGATGCTGTCGGAACACCGATGCGACCAGTAGGCGTTGCGGATTCAGGATCGTGCCGTCCGGCGCCGAGATAGCCGAACGCCTGGTTGACTCGCCGCGAGGCGACGACGCGCCGCCGCCGCCGCGCGAAACCCAACGGAGCGATCGTGTCTTCGTTGTAGAAGCCAGCGTTCTCTTCACCGTCCAACTGGTCGCGCGCCCAGCGTCCGCCGAGCGTCAACGCCCAATGCTCGTTGAACGTGTACACACCTTGCGTGTAGGCCGCGTACGAGTTCCGCTCGGATGCGCGTCTGATACTGAAGATTCGATCGCTGAGACGAACGGATTCTGGTGCGCAACGTGGCGTGTTCTCCAGCCCTGCCAACTGCCGAAGCAGAAGGCCGAATGTCGACGTCGAAGGTGCCGCGGAGACAGTGGACCCGAACGAGCAGCGGGTGGCGCAGCCCGTTCATTGCAATCGTTGGCCGTAGCTACTTCGCGGTGCTCAGCAGTCTGCATCTGCGGCAACGAGTCCAGGAAGCGCCAGGCCGGATCTGACCGCGCCATACGGAATCGGATTTGCAGCCGTGTTCCGAACGCAGGATTCGCATACCGCGACGAGCACGGTTGGTTCAGCGTGACAGAGGCTGTCGTAGAAGTCGCCGCGCTGCGTGATCTTCGAGTCGTAGTAGAACAAGCCCGTCGTGATCGAGAGCTTGTCGGAGACGTCGGTGAACGCCTGCAGCTCGTGCGACGTGTACTCCGCTTCCTGACTCACGTAGAACTGGTTGTCGAAGACGTCGCTGCTGGTCAGATCGACGTCGGTGTTGCGATCGTAGAAGAACGACGAGTAACCGAAGATGTACTTCACCGTCATCTTGTCGTTGACCTGCACGACAGTCTCCGACGTGCCGGCGTGCTGGTCGAAGCCTTCGTTCTGCAGACCGTTGGTATCGGTCTTCAGATCGTTGCCCTTCAGGTTGTCGAAACCGATCATCTTCAGCTTCGACGGATTCGCGCCGAACGCATAGTTCGGGTGGTTGGTCGTACCGCTGCCGTTGTCGCCCGCGTCGACACCGGGCACCGCACGTGCTGCGCGGTGACGATCGCTGCCGTCAGTCGGGTTCGTGAACTGGAACGTCTGGCATGCCCGGCAACCGTGCAACCGACACCACCTCGGACACCCGGCGACAGCGAGCGGCCGGCGGTGCGGCGTGAACTGGTTCGGCGACACGGGATCGTTCGGATCGACGCCCGATAACCAAACGACGTAGGTGCGTCGTATCGCGCGCGTTCTTTTGGTCGTCGCCGTTCTCCGAGAATGTGACGATACCGGCCGCGTCGGCGCCGCCCATCCGGCGACGCAGGCTGCGGTCGTTACCGCGGATCATACCAGCGTGATGTCGTCGTTCGGCGTCCACTGCAACGCCAGCGCATAGTTTTCGTCGCCGAAGTTGTCCGGATCCTGGTTGCCGGACAGATCCTTGATCGCAGCCATCGCGCACCCGCTTCACGCCGGTCAGCCGCGCATCGAGAATGCCGTCGATGATCGGACCCGACAGCATGCCGTACTCTTCCTGCAGCCCGTCGCTGCCGGTGATCACCTTCGCTTCGCCTTCGAATTCGTTGGTCGGCTTCTTGTTGATGAAGTTCACCGCACCGCCGATCGCGTTGCGGCCGTACAACGTGCCCTGCGGTCCGCGCAGTACTTCGACCCGCTCGATGTCGAACAGACCGCCTTCGCTCGAGGCGATACCGAAGTCTTCCGAGTAGACGCTGTTCGAGTAGGTTGCGATGCCGGGGTCACCGCCGAGGTTCCGGAAGTTCCGGCCGATGCCGCGGATCGCCATGTCGTACGGCTGGATCACCGCCGCCGGAATCATGTTCTGCAGGTCTTCCGCGTTGCGGATACCGAAGTCTTCGAGCATCTGACCGGTGAACGCCGTGATCGAAATCGACGTGTCGCTGATGCTCGCTTCCTTACGTTCGGCCGTCACCACGACCTCTTCGATCTGGCGGCGATCCGCCGTCTTGGTGTCAGCGGCAGCCTCTTCGGCGAACGCCGACTGCGCCGTGAACGCGGACAGCAGTGCAACGGACAGTCCGTACGCAGCTACCCGGTTGATTCTCCCCTCGCAATGAAACCCACCCGCACGGCGTTGCACGCCGATTGGCATAGAGCGAATTGACATTGATAACTCCCCATTGATTGAAACCTACGTCTAGGTTTGATCTGCGCTACCATGGTGCGTCGTTACGCTATCGGTCCCGCAGTCGCCGCTGACGTAGAAATTCGTTTCCCCGTGGTCTTTCCCTGAAAAAGGGAGAGCCCGGCTAGAAGATACACGCTCTATTCGGAGTTTTGAAATAATTTCGAAATTCTCTGGAGGCGACGAAATTAACACTGCGAATTCTCGATCTTCAGGTCATGAGCCGACTCTTGCGTTGTCGGTCTTCCATCGAATCCGTTCCGACGTTCTAAACGGTCATCTGAAACCCGGTTCGAGGCTGGCGATGGCAGAGCTGCGCCAGCGCTACGCGATCGGCTTGAGTCCGTTACGCGAAGCCTTGTCGAGGCTGGTGGGCGAGGGGTTGGTCATTGCCGAGGGGCAGCGCGGTTTTCGGGTCGCGCCGTTCAGTCCCGAAGACGTCGACGACCTCATTTTCGTCTGGCAGACCATCGTGGAAGGGACGTTGCGCGCGGCGATGGCGCGTCGCGACGAACATTCCGAGGCAGCGATCGTCGCCGCGTTTCATGTGCTCGAGCGCCGGATCGGCTGCGCCGTATCCGAAGATCCTGCGGAGCGCGACTCCTATGAGGAAGCGCATCGCGCGTTCTATCTGGCGCTCACGGCCGGTGCGGCGTCACCGCGCTCGGCTTACATCCAGGACGTCCTCTATGACCAGGCGCGACGGTATCGCTTGTTGATGCATCGCGATCAGCCGGAACCGAAGGAAGCGCTCGAAGGCTATCGGACGTTGATGCACCTCGTGTTGACGAGCCAGACCGAAGCGGCGGTTGCGAAGATACGCGAGGACCTGGCCGTATGGCGCGACGGAGTGACGCGTCGGGCAGGTTGGTAGCAACCGCCGCGGATCGTCCGTGAGATTCGCCAACGGGCCCCTGAAGGGGCGGAGATTTCGAGGGTGAACGACTCGGGCCGCGTCGATCCGCGCCGCTAAGTGAGTTTCTCGCGTTGCGAATCCGCCCATCGGCGGTGGCCCACCGGATCGAGAATCATCGAACAGAAGTACAGCAGCATCTGCCGGTGAGTCGTCGTGAGGTGACATCTGTCCATCGCCAGCTCGCCGGCCTTGCTGTTGATGAAGCGGAAACACTCGGTCAACGTCTCGCCGCGCCCCAGTACCGGTTCGATCGACTGATTCAGGAAATCGTGCAGGGGTTCCATGTCTTCATCGGTCAGACCCGCGTCGGCCGGGTCGAGCACGATGTTCGCCCACAATGTGGCGATGTTGACGCGGAACAGGTCTTTGTCGACGAAGCTGCCGGCTACGCCGCACCGACGCTCGATCTCGCGAAGTACCGGTGCGAATCGATCGTCGAAATCGCTCACCGGCTCAACGCCTCTTCTGGCGAAGCACTTTGAGTTCTTCGATGGTTTTCGTCAGTCGCTCCAGCCGTTCGGAGATCTGCGCGAGGCCGGCGTCGTCGACCGAAGTCGCTTTGACGCGTTCGTACTGCGCCTCGAGCCGTCGACGCGTGTCGCGTTCTTCCGCGATGAAGCGTCCGAGCAGCTTGCCGGTGCAGCGGATCGATGGTCGTGTCGGCGAAGATCCCGCCGAGACCTTCGTCGCCGCGCTCGCGGCCGTACCCGAACACCGACTCGAACTTCTCGGCGTCCGAAACGTCCGAGCGCAGCGTCTGCAGGCGCGTCTCGAAATCTTCGGCCGGCTTTTCGAGAACGCTATAGCCGAGCTCACAGAGGCGCTTCGTGAACACCGCCGCGTGCTCGCACTCGCGGATTGCGACCACGTTCAGCGTGTTGGCGAGTTCCGCGTCGCGCGTGGCTTTCGCCCACGCGTCGAACAGCGCGTGGCCGCGCGCTTCGCCCACCGCGATGGCGTTGAGGACTTTGAGATAGCTCGGCTTGTCGGACATCGCGGCACATCGTCGTTCGTGGGTACGCAGGTATGTTAGCGGCGCGGTCCTCCTCCGCAAGTCGCACGACGGCGTCCGCGTTTGCATTGGCAAAATGGCGCCGCTAACGTAGCCCGGGCTTTTAGTGCAAGGCGCCGCAGGTGGAAGGTCTTCGATTCGACAACATCAGCCTTCCGCCTCAGGCGGAGGCACTGCGCGGTGACGTGCGCGCGTTCCTGCGCACGAGTCAACCGAGCGCATCGCTACCGGACTCCGATTTCAACCACGGCCACGACGCTGCGTTCTCGGCTGCGCTCGGCAAGCGCGGCTGGATCGGCATGACATGGCCGCGCCGATACGGCGGCGGCGAACGCACGTTTTTCGAACGCTACGTCGTCACCGAGGAACTGCTCGCCGCCGGCGCGCCGGTCAGTGCGCACTGGATCGCGGACCGGCAGAGCGGTCCGCTGTTGCTGCGCTACGGCACCGAGGCGCAGCGGGAACGATTTCTACCGCCGATCACGCGCGGCGAAAGCTACTTTTCGATCGGCATGAGCGAGCCGGATTCGGGTTCGGACCTGGCCTCGGTGCGCACCAGCGCACGCAAGGTCGACGGCGGGTACGTCGTGAACGGCACCAAAGTGTGGACCACCGACGCACACCGCAACCATTTCATCATCGCGCTCGTGCGCACCGACGCGCCGGGACAGAGCCGGCACGAGGGTCTCACCCAATTCATCATCGATCTGCACGGCGACGGCGTGTCAGGTCAGGCCGATCCGCAACATGGCGGGCGACGAGGATTTCAACGAAGTCGTGTTCACCGACTGCTTCGTGCCCGACGATCAGCTCGTCGGCCGCGCCGGCAACGGCTGGGAGCAGGTGACCAGCGAACTGTCGTACGAGCGCAGCGGCCCGGAGCGGTTCCTGTCGGCGTTCCGCGTGCTCGTCGAATTCGTGCGGGTCGCGGGACCGTCTCCGACCGATCATCAGGCGGCGGTCATCGGCCGCCTCGCCGCCCATCTCATGACGTTGCGCCAGATGTCGATCTCCGTTGCCGGCATGCTGCAGGCAGGTGCGAGCCCTGCCGTCGAAGCGGCGCTCGTCAAAGCGCTCGGCAACGATTTCGAGAAGGAACTGCCGGAAATCGCGCGCCTCGCCGCGCCGCACGCCGACTTCGACAACCGATTTCGCGCGACGCTCGCGCAAACGCTGTTGCACATGCCGGCCTTCACGATCCGCGGCGGTACGCGCGAAATCCTGCGCGGCGTCATTGCTCGCGGACTGGGGTTGCGTTGATGGATACCACACAACTGATTCTCGATACCGCGCAGCGGATGTTCACCGACCACTGCGACAAGGCGCTGCTCGATCGCGCCGAACAACACCACTATGCCGCGCGGTTGTGGGACGTGATCGCCGAGAACGGTCTGCCGCAGCTCGCCACCTCCGCGGGTGGCGGCACGCTCGCGGATGCATTCCGGTTGTTGCGCGTCGCCGGTCGTCACGCATTGCCGGTGCCGCTGGCCGAAACGCTCATCGCGAATCATCTGATGGGTGCGTCCGAGTGCGGCCCATTCCAGGGTCGGATCAGCCTCGGTATCGCCGATTCGCACAGCGCGGAAGGCGGCGAAGTGAACGTTGCGCTCGCGGGCGTGCCGTGGGCGCGCGCCATGGAACGAATCTGCTACGTGATCGGCGACCCGCTGGAGATCGTCATCCTCGACGTATCGGAGTGCGAAATCACCGAGCACGCCAACATCGCCGGTGAGGCGCGCGACGACGTGCGGTTCCTGGGCGTTCCCGGCCGTTGCGGCGCGCCGTCCGGCATCGACGTGACTCGCGTATTCGAATGGATGGCGCTGTCGCGTGCAGCGCTGATGTCCGGCGCGCTCGAACGGGTGCTCGAGCTATCGCTCGACTATGCGAAAGAACGCAAACAGTTCGGCCGTCCGATCGGAGGATTTCAGGCGATCCAGCACAATCTCGCGCTGCTGGCGGGGCAGGTTGCGGCATCGTTGCGGGCAACCGATGCAGCGATTGCGGCGCTCGATTCGCCGCGCTTCCCGACTCAGGTAGCCGTTGCCAAGGCGCGCGTCGGCGAGGCGGCAGGCGTCGCATCCGAGATCGCCCACCAGGTGCACGGTGCGATGGGATTCACGCACGAGCACCAACTGCACCACTTCACCCGCCGGCTCCTGGCCTGGCGCGACGAGTTCGGCCGTGAAAACTATTGGCAACAACGCATCGGCCGAAAGATCGCAGCCGGCGGTGCCGACGCGCTGTGGGATTTCGTCGTTGCATGATCTGTTGCCAGGCCGACCCGACCCACCCCTCATCGTTGCCGTTAGCGACTGTCTGACCGGCGCCGAAGTTCGCTACGACGCGGGCCACAAACGCTCCTCGCTGTGCCACGAGCAGCTTGCGGGTCTGTTCTCGCTGCGCGGCATATGTCCGGAGGTGGCGATCGGCATGGGTGTTCCGCGCGATCCGATCCGCCTGGTCGGCGACGTCGCCTCGCCGAGGGTGCGAGGCGTGAAGGACGGCACCATCGACGTGACCGACCGCCTGCAGAGCTATGCGCACGAAATCCTGCCGTCGCTCGCCGATGCATGCGGCTACATCTTCATGAAGAACTCGCCGACCTGCGGCCTGCATCGCGTGAAGGTGTACGCCGGTTCGGACGATCTGCCGAGCGGTCATGGTCGCGGCGTGTTCGCCGCCGAAATCGTAAGGGCGCGACCGGAACTGCCGGTAGAGGAGAGCGGCCGTCTCGAAGATCCGGTGCTGCGCGAGAATTTCGTGACGCGCGTGTTCGCATTCGCGCATTGGCGGCGGCTCGTCGAAGCGGGCGTAACCGCCGCGCGTCTGGTCGCCTTCCACAGCGCCTACAAGTACCTGCTGATGGCGCACAGCGTGTCGCACTACAAGGAAGCAGGACTGCTGCTGGCGGATCTGTCGAGCGATGCCGCGGCGCGCGCGGACGCGTATGTGTTGCTGCTGATGCAAGGCTTGTCGCGCGCGGCGACGCGCGGTGGTCACGCCAACGTGCTGCAGCATCTTCAGGGCTATGTGAAGGACGACCTCGATTCGATGACGCGCAGGGAGTTGGCCGAGTCGATTCACAGCTATCGACGCGGCGAGATCCCCTTGTTGGCGCCGCTCACGCTGTTGCGACATCACTTGCGACGCTCGGCGGACAGTTACGCACTCGAACAGATTTATCTCGAGCCGCATCCGCCGGCGGCGGGTCTGCGACGCGGATTGTGACGGCGGCGACAGAGGGCGCTCAAAGCGTTTACATCCTGAGCGGGGACAGGCCGGCACGCGAATTGCTATTCAGTTGGCGGTGTGGTGGCTCCAAGGACGACGAACATGGCAACACTGGGCTCGATGACGGACGGGAAGGCTTTGATCGCGGTCGAACCGACATCCGAGCGCGCCGAAATGGTGCGCCCGAGTTCGATCGGTGCCGGTTCGGTGCAGGCGCCGCCGCTCGCGCGCACGCGCGCGCACATCGAAGGCCACGTGTATCTCTTCATTTATCGCGTTCGCCACGGGTATGACGCGTACGCGTGGGTCGACAACATCCGCTACTGCACGGTGTTCGCGCTCGGCAAGACCTTCGCCGACGCCGAGCGCATTGCGATCAACTGCGTGCACCAGCACGGCTGGCGCATCCTCAAGACGGATACCGCGACCGCGTTCTCGACCGATCGGTTCACCGGCGTCGGCACCGATGCCGCACACGTCGCGAACCTCGCGGACTTCGGCGTCTCGTTCAAGCTGAATCACTGAGCGACTACGCGATCGACTTGCGCATCCTGACGGACGTCGGCTGTTCGAAGCCGTCGTGCGCGTAGCGCGAAGTCTCGACATAACCGAAGCGCTCGAAGAGCGCCTGGTTCTCCGGTAAAGCAATTCGAACGGCGAGCACGACCGCGGGGAAGCGGTGTTCGCGCGCGTGCGCCTCCACTGCGTCGATCAACCGCCGCGCAATGCCGCGACCGCGGCGTTCGGGGGGCACCGAGAGTCGTCCGAAGTAGAGATTTCCGTCGTCCGGCCTGCACAGCACGCAACCCACCGGATCGGCGTCATCGAGCGCGACAAAACCGAGCCGTTCCGGCGTCGCGAGTTCCGCCGCGATCGCGGCGGGACTTTCGTTCAGCGCTCCGGACGGCGGCACCAGGCGGTCGCGATACTCCGCGAACGCCGTCGTGATCAGCCGCGCCAATACCGACGCATCCCGCGCCGCGGCGCGGCGGATGGTGATCATGCCGTTACACCAGCCGCGGACTGAAGTCCGTCAGTTCGCGGGTCGTCTCGGTGAGGCTCTGCTGCCGATACAGATCGAAGTAGTGGCCGCGTAGCGCAATCAACTCCGCGTGCGTACCGAGCTCGATGATGCGGCCGTGCTCGATCACCGCAATGCGCGTTGCGTTGCGGATCGTCGACAGCCGGTGCGCGATCACGAATGCGATGCGGCCCGACAACACGTTCGCCATGCCACGCTGGATGCGTTGCTCCGTTTCGGTGTCCACCGACGACGTCGCTTCGTCCATCACGAGGATCTGCGGATCGGCGAGGATCGCCCGCGCGAACGACACGAGTTGCCGCTGACCGGCCGACAAGCGGCTGCCGCCTTCGCCGACTTCGGTCTTGTAGCCGTCGGCCATTTCGGTGACGAAGTCGTGTGCGCCGGCGAGCCGCGCCGCGTCGTGCACTTCTTCGTCGGTCGCTTCGAGCCGGCCGT
Source organism: uncultured Gammaproteobacteria bacterium (assembly GCA_963787045.1). Classification (GTDB taxonomy): domain Bacteria; phylum Pseudomonadota; class Gammaproteobacteria; order Pseudomonadales; family Azotimanducaceae; genus DATJGR01. The sequence continues at coordinate 13,776 of CAWBBR010000020.1, forward strand.
AACGGATGTTCTCCAGGATCGAACCGGAGAACACGTGCGCGTTCTGCAGCACGATGCCGAGGTTCGACTGCAACCAGTGCAGGCCGCGCTTGCGATAGTCGATGCCGTCGATCAGCACGGCGCCGCGCGTCGGCTCGTAGAACCGGCAGATCACGTTGACGAGCGTGCTCTTGCCGCCGCCGGTGGCGCCGACGATCGCGATCGTCTCGCCCGCGCTCGCCGTCAGGTTGATGTGATCCAGCACCGGTCGGCCGTTGCCGTAGTCGAAGCACACGTCCTTGAGTTCGATGCGTTCGATGCGCGCGGATCCGCCGTCTTCGCCGACCGATTGCCGCTCCGGAAGATTGCGCTGCATCGCGGTTGCTTCGAGCACGTCGTCGGAATCGCGGATCGCCGGCACCGCGTCGATCAGACTGATGATCCGCTCGGCCGATGCCTGTGCCATCTGCATCTCGGCGAACCAGCGGCCGAGCTGTTCGATCGGATCGAAGAAGTTGCGCGCATACGCCATGAACGCGACGAGGGTGCCGACGCTGATCACGCCGTGCAGCAGATCGAAGCCGCCGACGGAGAGTGTGAGTCCTACCGAGAGGCTCGCGAGCGTGACGATGATCGGTACGTACAGCGCGGACTGGATCATGTTCCGGACCGACGCGTCGTACATTTTGCCGGTCAGCTGCTTGAAGTCGTTCAGGTTTTCGCTTTCGCGCACGAACGCCTTGCTGGTCAGCACCCCCATGATGCTTTCGTTGTACGTACCGGTGATGCGCGAGTTCGTGCGGCGAACTTCCCGCGCGCTGCGCAGCATGCGCTTCTGGAATCGCGCGCTGACCCAGCCGAGAAATGGGATGACGGCCAGCGCGAGCAGTGCGAGCTTCACGTTCATGACGAGCATTGCGATGGCGATGCCGATCATCAACGTCACGCCCCAGACGATGTCGAGGAATGCCCACGCGAGGATGTTGGCGAGCCGCTCGCTGTCGGACGTCATCCGCGCCATCAACCAGCCGACCGGCCGGTGGTCGTAGAACGAGAACGACAGCCGCTGCAGGTTTTCGAAGCCGTCGCGGCGGATGTCGTGGCCGATGTGCGTGCGCATATAACCGCCGGCCCAAACGAAGCAGCCGACCGACAGCGACAGCACCGCGGTGGCTGCGATGTATGCGACGGCGTAGGGCCACAGGTTGACGGCCGCGCCATGCGCATCCACGGCGTCGATCACCGCGCGCGTGATCAGCGGGAACGACACGTCCATCAGCGCGGTCAGCGTCGCGAAGAATCCGAGCATCACGAGCACGCGTCGATACGGTCGCGTGTATGCGAACAGTTTGCGCCACAGATGCAGCCGCATCCGGCGTGCAAGCGCTTCCTCGTCGAATCCGTCGTCGTAGTTGTCGTCGTCGTACATTTCCTTTAGCTCCCGGCTCGCGACACGTCGACGCGAATCTCCGCGTCGAGCGATCCCTGGATCTGACACAGATATCGATAGGGTCCATCGACCTTCGACAGTTCCGCATGGCTGCCGACCTGCACCGCCCGACCCGCTTCGAGCACCACGATGCGGTCTGCTTCGACGACCGACGACAACCGGTGCGCGATGATCAGCGTCGTGTGGCGTCCACGCCGCGCGCGCAGCGCGTTCAGGATCAACCCCTCGGTGCCGGTGTCGACCGCCGACAGCGAGTCGTCGAGCACCAGCACCGGCGGGTCCTTCAGCAGTGCGCGCGCGAGCGCGAGCCGCTGCCGCTGTCCGCCGGACAGCGTCACGCCGCGTTCGCCGACCAGCGTCTCGTAGTGCTCCGGCAATTCCATGATCGACTCGTGGATCGCCGCGTCGACGCAGGCCTGCTCGAGGTGCGCGTCCGGCGCATCGGGCCGGCCGACCTTGAGGTTCGCCGCGATGCTGCGCGAATACAGAAACGGATCCTGCAGCACCACGCCGATCTGGTGACGCAGCCAGTGGCGGTTCACGTCGCTCACTTCCTGGCCGTCGAGCTGGATCGAGCCGTGCTGGTACGGATACAGCCGCAACAGCAGGCGGATCAGTGTCGACTTACCGGAGCCCGGCGCACCGACGAACGCGACCGTCTCGCCGGGGCGCACGTGCAGCGAGAAATCCTTGATCACCGGGCGCGCCGCGTCGTAACCGAACGTGAGGTGCTCGATGCGGATGTCGCCGTCCGCGCGGCCGCGGCTCGGCGTCGGTTCGAGCGTTTCTTCGGCCTGGTTCAGAATTTCGTTGGTGCGGCCGAGCGACACCACCGCCTTGCCTGAATCGGTCAGCACGCGGCCGAGTTGCCGCACCGGCCAGATGACCATGCCTTCGTACGTCAGGAACGCGAACAGCGTGCCGACCGAAATGCGGCCGTCGATGATCGCGAACGCGCCGGCCAGCAACACCAGGCCGATCTGCATCAGCGAGAAGAAATCTGCGATGCCCCAGTAACGGCCCATCAGCGTGATCAACCGGTTGTTGAGGTCGCGGTGCGTCCGGTTCTTCTCGGCGAACTTCGCGATCTCGTACTCCTGGCGTGCGAACGCGCGCACCACACGGATGCCTGTCAGGTTCTCCTGCAGCACGCCGGTCATCGCGGCTTCGGCCTCGTCGGAGACCTGAAACACCTGCTGCACCTTGTGGAAGAAGATGTACGCGAACAACCCGATGAACGGGATCAGGCACAGCGACACCCACGCGAGCCGCGTGTCGAGCCAGAACAGAATCGGCGTGACCGTCAGAATCAGCAGTATCGAACGGCCGATCTCGACGACGTCGCTCGACAGGAACACGCGCAGCGTCTCGACGTCGGAGCTGCAACGCTGAACGAGGTCGCCGGTATCGGCGTCGTCGTAGTAGCCGGCGCGCAGATCGTGCAGGTGGCGATACAGCGTCTCGCGCAAACGGCGCACGATCGCTTCGGACGCAATCGCCGACCAGCGGCCGCGCACGTACTGGAAGACGCCGCCGACGCCGGTCACCGCAACCGCAAGCGCGGCCGACAGCAAGAGATACCAGGCGAATGCGTTCTGCGAGCTGAATGTCTGCTCGAGCCACTGTGCCGGTGCCACGAGCATCGGCGTGCCTAGCGCGACGTCCTTGGCCACGACCACGTCGATCGCGTACTTCGCGATCAGCGGGGCACCGAACATGCAGATGTTCGCAACCGCCATCGCCACGATGGCGCCGGAGAAACGGACGCGTTGTCCCGTCGTGACGGCCCAGAGATTGTCGTGTTTCGCGTGTGCCATGATCCGTCCTAAGTCTTTTTAGACAGAGCGGGTTCAGTGCAACTTTGGGAAAAAAGAAACCCGCTCGCTTCAAACGATGAGCAGGCCTTGCGGGGTCCGGGACTTTCGAAAGAGCTCGGATCAGCTCGGGCAGCTCACCTGCGCGCGTTATGTCCGATGTAGATGAGCCGCATATCGCCGTCCTTTAGTTGAACAAAAATCCCCGGGCGGGGATTTGAGTTCGAGTGAGGCGCGCAGTCTACTCCGCTGAACGACCTTTTCAAGGGGGGCGTTCGACGGACGTGCGTCATTCTCTGACGAAACGATAGACGAACCGGTCCGTGTGACCCCGCACCGCCGGATCGAACACCGTCTTCGTGCGATCGTCCGCGGGGTTGTGCAGCACGTCGAGGCTGCCGGTGAACTTGAAGCCGCGCGACTCGATGTCTTTGCGCGCAAATGCCTCGTCGATGCGGTGCAGCGTCTGCGCGGAGCTCGATCCGGTGCCGGAAATCGCCGAATGATCGATGATCGCCAGCGTGCCGCCGGGTTTCAGCATCGCGTGCACTTCGGTGAACACCGCCGCGGGGTCCACGGCCCAGTCGTCGGATCTGAAGTACAGGTCGTGATAGCTCATCGACATCAACACCAGATCGACCGATGCGACAGGTATGCCGAGTTGTCCGATTTCGGCGTCGAGTTTCACGACGTTCTGCAGACGACCGCCCTTCACGCGCTCCGTCAGCGCGTCGCCGATGAACGTCTGATACGCGGCGTTGTTGTGCATGTAGACCTTGCCGCTGCTGCCGCCGCCAACGATCCGGCCGATCACTTCGCTGTAATAGCCGCCGCCGGCAAACAGATCGACGACGGTCATGCCGGGCGCGATGCCGAAGAATTTCAGCACCTCGATCGTGTGGTCGCGCTCGTCGCGCGCACGGTCTGCCTCGGTGCGCGTCGGATCGCTCACCGCGACGCTGATCGGGTCGGTTCCCGCGGCGAAGCCGTCGGCGTCGCGAGCAATAGAAGCGCCCACATCACTGCGCCAGTCACTGTACGCATCATGTCTGCTACTCCTCGAATTGCACCACCATCTTGCCGACGTTCTCGCCTGTGAAAAGGCCGATGAAAGCCGCGGGTGCACGGTCGATGCCGTGCATCTTCGTTTCGCGATACTGAATCGCGCCGCTGTCGATCCAGCTTTCCATGTCGCGCCTGAATTGCGCGCGCAGGTTGTTGAAGTGCGACACGATGAAGCCGCGCAACGTCAGCCCGAGACCGATCGCCAGCGTCAGGTTGTTGGGACCCGGCGGCGGTGTGGCGTCGTTGTACTGTGCGATGGCGCCGCACAGCGGAATGCGCCCGAACGGCCGCATGTGGCTGAGCGCCGCCTGCAGATGGTCGCCGCCGACGTTGTCGAAGTAGACGTCGAGACCTTTCGGCGCGGCGTCGCGCAATTCGGCCAGCAGATCGGCGCCGTGATAGTCGAACGCGCGGTCGAAGCCGAGTTCATCCGTCAGCAGACGCACTTTCGCTGCGCTGCCGGCGCTGCCGACCACGTGACAGCCCCTGATCTTCGCGATCTGCCCGACGATCGAGCCGACGGCGCCGGCTGCGCCAGAAACGAATACGGTTTCGCCGTCCTTCAGCGCGCCGACTTCGAGCAGCCCGACGTACGCCGTCATGCCGGGCATGCCGAGCGCGCCGAGATACGCGGACGCCGGCGCGACCAGCTTGCCGAGGGGCGACAGCACGTCGCCCTTCGCCACGAACGCCTCGCGCCACGCGAAGTTGCTCTCGACGTAGTCGCCCGCGCGGAACTCCGGATGTTTCGACTCCACCACGCGCCCGATCGCACCACCGTTCATGGTGGCGCCGAGCTGAAACGGCGGCACGTAAGACTTGCGGTCCACCATCCGCCCGCGCATGTACGGGTCGACGCTCATGCAGACATTCTTGACGAGGACTTCGCCAGCGCCTGGGCCACCGACGTCGACTTCGACGATCTGAAAATCGTCCGGCTTCGGCAGACCCACCGGCCGACGCTTCAACTGGACTTCTCGGCTGCGGGTCATCATCGTTCTCCTTCATCAGCACGCAAATACAGGCGCCGACTATACCGCGCGCCGAGGTGACGACACGATGAAAGCCCAGTCCACATGAAAGCGCAGGCCGACGGATCGATCAGCGAGGAGGCGGCGCGACTGCTCGAGATCCTCGCGCTCGAACCGATCGAACTGAATCTGTTTCGCGGCGCGAACGAAGACCGTCTCGGCCGGCTGTTCGGCGGCCAGGTGCTCGCGCAGGCGCTGCGCGCAGCGTCGAGTACGGTTGATGGCCGCCGGCCGCATTCGCTGCACGGCTATTTCATGCGCGCCGGCGATCCCGAGCGACCGGTGCTGTACGAAGTGGAGCGGATCCGCGACGGCTCGAGCTTCACGACGCGGCGCGTGGTCGCGGTGCAGAACGGCGAGGCAATCTTCAACATGGATGCGTCGTTCCAGATCGACGAACCGGGCCTCAGCCACGAAATCGCGATGCCGAACGTGCCGCGTCCCGACGCGCTCGAGGAAGACGTCACGCGCGCACGGCGCGAAGCGAAGACCAATCCGCAGATCAGCGTGTGGGCGCAACACCCTCGTCCGTTCGAGACGCGCTCGGTATTCCCGCAGGACCAACCGCGCGCGCCGCGCGAACAATTCTGGAATCCGGTGTGGGTCCGATTCCGCGCCGCCGTGCCCGAGCGACGACGCGGCACTTACGCTTCTGTCTGCTCGCCTACGCCTCCGACATGGGCATGGTGTCCACCGCGACGCTGCCGCACATCGACACAGTACCGCGCACCGAAATCCAGATGGCGAGCCTCGACCACGCGCTCTGGATCCATCGCGACTTCCGCGTCGACGACTGGCTCCTCATCGTCAAACGCACCAGCTCCGCCAGCGGCGCCCGCGGCATGAACCACGCAGAATTCTTCGATCTCGACGGACGCCTCGTCGCATCGGCATCGCAAGAAGGATTGATGCGGCGGATGGTCGGAGAAAGGTGATGTATCAACGGGTGGGTGGCTCGAGCGCGTCCGAAGCGGCATTCACCCATCTCCGCCGTGAATCGAAGCTCAACAGCGATCGCGTGTCCGATCGAGCCGCCACGAACCATCGCGTTCCAACGAGATGACCTTGTCGGCGAGTTGCGCGACTGCATCGCGGTGCGTGGTGAAGATGCAGGTGATACCGAGTTCGGCGATCGACTGCATGATCGCGAGTTCGGTCGGCAGGTCGAGATGGCTGGTGCCTTCGTCGAGGAACAGGATCGTCGGTTCGCGGTAGAGCGCGCGGGCGAGCAGCAGGCGTTGCTGCTGGCCGATCGACAGCGCCGATCCCATGTCGCCGATCCGGCTGTCGAAACCCATCGGTAGCTGCGCGATGTCGTCGTAGATGTGTGCGATGCGCGCCGCGCGTTCGAGCTTTGCGGGATCGACGGCGAGGTCGAAGAACGCGATGTTGTCGCGGATCGATCCCGAAAGCAGCGCGTCGTCCTGCAGCAGCGCGGCAATGCCGGCGCGATACGAACGGATACCGAGGCGGTCGAGCGGAATGCCGTCGACGTCGATGCGTCCGCCGGTGGGGCGGATCAGGCCGACCAGTAGTCGCAGCAGCGTCGACTTGCCGACGCCCGACGGGCCGGTCACGGCGACGCGTTCGCCGACCTCGATACTCACGTCCAGGTCGCGCAGCACCGCCCGATCGTCGCCCGGATACGCGAAGCTCAGACGTTGCACGCGCAACGCGCCGCGCACCGGCGCGGTGAATGACGATTGCGCGACGAGACCGGGTTCCTGATCCGCGAAAGCGATGTCGGATATGCGTTCGAGATGCAGCGTCAGCATCAACCCCTGCACGATCTGCGTGATCAGCGAGTTCATGGCGTTGGAAAAGTGCGTCCGGTACGCGATGAACGCGTACAGCATGCCGATGGTGAGTGCGCCGGAGAGGACCTGCTGCGCGCCCACGAACACGATCAGCACGCTTTCGATGCCGAGCAGCAGGCCGCTCAGTGCGTCGTAACCGAGATTGAGCCGCGCGACGCGCACACCCGCGTTGATCGAATCCACGAACAGGTCCTGCCACGCGCGTTCGCGCTCGGCTTCCTTGCCGAACAGCTTCACTCCCTGAAGCGCGCGAATCGTTTCGAGAAAGTGCGAATCGAGCCGCGCGTCTGCGGCGATGCTCTCGTGGCTGCGCCGTCGCAGCGGTTGCAGCAGCACAACGCGTAGTGCGGCGTAGAGAACGAACGCGGCGAGCGCGATGCCGGCGAGCAGCGGCGAGTACACGAAGATGACGGTCAGCGTGGTCAATGCCATCGCGCCGTCGATCGACCACCGCCACCACACCGCCGGAGATGAATTCCTGCACCGGTTTCAACGAACGGAAGCGCGAGATCACGTCGCCGACGTGGCGGCGCTGGAAGTACTCGAGCGGCAGCCGGATCAGGTGGAACAACAACCTTGCGCCCAGCGAGAAGTTCAACCGATTCGCGAAGTACAGACTCGCGAACCCGCGGAGCGTCTTCGTCGCGACGTTCAGCACGGCCAGCAGTAGAAAACCGACCGCGAGAAGCGGCAGCACGTCGACGTCCTGCTTGACCAGCACGTCGTCGACCACGAGTTGTATGTAGGACGGCGTTGCGAGAGCGAACAGCTGAATGAACGTCGACAGTGCAACCAACTGCGCTATGGCGCGACGCGGAACTTCGGCGCCGCGCCACAACGAAAGCAGACTCAACCGTGGCGCGCGCGGCGCGCGCTCGAACGCTGCCGTCGGGGTGAGTTCCAGCGCGATGCCGGTGAAGTGCTTGGAGAGTTCCGCAAGCGGAAAACGGCGCTGGCCGACGGCCGGATTGTGGATTTCGACGTGACGCCTGGCGACGCGCTTCAACACCACGAAGTGGTCGAAATCCCAATGCAGTATTGCAGGGCAGGCGAGTTGCCGAAGCTCGTCGATGTCGACGCGCAATGGCCGCGCGGACAAGCCGAGCGTCGTCGCGGCGCCGATCAACGTGCGCAACGACCAACCGCGCAGCGTGGCACCCAGGCGCCGTCGCAACGCGTGCGCATCGGCGCCACCGCCGTGGAAGGCGGCGAGCATGGCCAGGCAGATCAAACCGCACTCGGATGCTTCGGACTGCAGCATTACCGGCAATCGACCGCGCATCAGCCGCGACCTCGCATGCCGAGCAGCGGCTCGAGCGCCCATTCGAGAATGCTGCGCCGTTCCAGAATGATGTCGGCGCTGAACAGCATCCCCGACTGCAACGGCACGTCGCGCCCGTCGGCGCCGATCGACTGACTGAGCAGGTCGACCGTGGCCGGATAAGCGGGCTTCGTAACGCGCAACGGTCCGTAGTCGTCGCCGTCGAACAGCACGCTGCGCGCCACCTCACGCAGCCGCGCGCGCTGAACGCCGAAGTGCTGGTACGGAAACGCGTCGTAGCGCAGGCGCACCTCCTGGCCGGCTTCGACGAAACCGATCGCGGCGGTTGGAATCAGCAAGCGGCCGATCAACACCGAATCGTCCGGGATCAGCGTCAGTGCAAATTCGGACGGCGACGCGGTATCGCCGACCTTGCGGTTCACCGTCACCACGCGCCCGCTTGCCGGCGCGCGCACCTCGAAGTTGCGGCGCGCGCGAATCTGCACTTCGGCGCGTTCGATGGCGGCGCGGCGCGTTCCGAGGTCGGAGAGACGCTCGGCGTGTTCCAGCGGCAGCCGGCGCAGTTGCGCGACCAGCGCCGCGCGCTCGCCGACGATGCGCTCGTACAACTGCCGCGTGGTCTGCAGCCGCTCGCGGACCTGCAGGTGCTGTTGGCGTCGCGCCAGCCACTCCACCGCGGCGAGGGCGCCGCTGTCGCGCAGTTTGCGCAGCGCGTCGAGTTGCTGATCGGCGAGTTCGTTCTGCTCCGCCTGCACTTCGATCAGCCGGGCGATTTCGGTCGTTTGCTGCGACGTCGTCTGCAGTTGCGCGAGCAAGCCCGCGCGCTCGGCATCGAATCGATTCGACTCGCGTTCGCGCGCCTCCGCGAGCGCGTCGCGTTCGTTGGCGTATCCGGACAGCAACTGCGCGTCGGCGTCGGTTCCGTCCGGCATCGATTGCAGATCGACCACGTTGAACAGCACGTCGTCGCGATGAACGCTGTCGCCGTCCGATACGCGCATGCCGCTCGATGACACCGGCGCGCGGCGGAAACACGCGGAGTACGCCGCGGTCGGGTTCGAGATAGCCGTTCACCGTTTCCTTGCGCGCGTATTCGCCGTACACGACGAACGCAATCGCAGCCGCGACGATCGCCGCGATCAGCAGCGTGGTCGCACCGATCGTCGCGTCGTTGCCGATCCGCGTCGTGCCGAACACGGTGGTGCCGCGAAACGCGACGGCGGAGTCACGAAACAGCGCGGCGGGCGCAGCCTGAACTGGATTTGAACGGAGTGATGGAATGAGGCGCTTCATCGGAACGAGATCCACTGCAAACTACCGATCCGCAGTCGCCGCGCTGCAGCGCGTTTCGCCGTTGGACCCGACGTTGCGTGCGCGACGTTTGATGTCGAGGGCGCTGGCGAATGGTCTGCTGCCGGTGAACCTCGAACCGCTAACCTACGCCTTTGAAGAATTGTTGGGAGAGTCGGCGGCGTCTGCACGTCGCCTGATCCATGACTGGTTTTTCTATAGGCATTTGGAGAGCGCGAGCTGGATCGACGCGCGGCACCGGCCACGGGCAGTGCTGCGCGACGCTGCACGCATAGGCGACTACGTGAACGCGTGTCCGCGCGGCGTACTCGTCGCCACGATTCACCTCGGCGACTATCTCGAAGGTTTGCGTCAACTGCGGCTCGTGCTGTCCACGTCGAAACGCATACTGGTAGTACGACGCAGCGCGTGGAGCGAGATCGAACAGCGCGCGTTCGCGCGAATCGCGTCGACGGAGATGGCGTTGACGGTGGTGCGCACCGGCGATGGCGCTGCGATACAGGCGGTGCGCGCGTTGCGACGCGGCGAAATCGTCGTGGTGCTGTACGACCTGCCGCGCCAGTTCGGCCGCACCGTCGAGGTCGATTTCTTCGGCCGCCGCGCGCATTTCGTGCGAGGTCCGGCGGAACTCGCCGCGCTCGGCCGCGCCGACGTGTTGCCGCTGTTCACTCATTACGATGCGGACGGCGTTTCGGTGACTGCGGCGCAGCCGGTGATCGCCGCAATCGCGTCGCAATCGTCCGGGCGCGCGGCGTGGACGGCGACGCTCGCGCAACGCTTGTGCGCGCTGGCGGAGCAGCAGATTCGAGCCCATCCGAGTCAGTGGTCGCATTGGACGTTCGTGCGCGAACTGCTGAGCGGCGGCGCGCGCTGACGGGTGGGCGGATGTCGCACACGCGAACCAGCAGACGTCGCAACGAACTCTCGGACGGAGCGGTTTCCGGCGGGTCGGCGCCGGCGTAGCGTCGAGTCGGGTCGACAGGAACCCGAACCCAACAACCAGTCAGGAGGACGAGAACATGCGGACGCTATCTCAAGCGGAGATCGATCAGGTCAGCGGCGGTGTCGACTCGATCAACGTCGGCGGCGTGAGCATCACGGGAATCGAAGCGGGCATCGCGTTGCGGAACGTGATGGGCGCAACGGGGGTCGCCTTCGCGGCCGGATACGGCGCGGGCACGCTGATGAATTCGGCGTACACGGCCGCGTCGGGTCAGTCGCTGGGAACCGACCTTTATCAATGGTCGAACTGAAGGAGCGGCGCCGTGATCGACGATGAAGTACCGCCGTCGGTCGCGAGCGTCGTCGGTCATGTCTGCGGCGTCGTCGCCGTGGGCATGGCCGCTTTGAGCGTGTTCGGCCTCTGGTCGCTGGCGCAAAAGCTCACGCTTGCCGGGATCGTCCTGGAGACGATCGCGATCGCGATGTCGTTGCTGATGTTCCGCTGGGCGGGGGCGTTGACCGGTTTCTGGAATACGCGCGGTAAGCTCGCGGTGCCGAAGTTCGTCTACTCGATGTTCGGCGCGCTGTTCGCCGGGGTCGCGGTGATAGGTGTGGTCGTTTCTATAGTGCAGCCGCCACGGTCGCTCGATGCCGGCCTGGTCACGGTGATCGGCGTCGCGTGCAGTATCTCGGTGAGCTACTTCTGCTACCTGGCTTATCAGCGCTTCAAGTAGCGCGGGTCAGACGTCGCCGGCGGCCGGTCGCGCGATGTAGCGGCGCACCGTATCGACGAGTTCCGCTTCGCTCTCGTACGGCACGCTGCGCAATACGCGCCAGCGGTTTTCGACGATCGGCTTGGGCACCATTACCGAGAACACGCCGCGGTTCGAAATGAAGATGCCGTGTGCGCCGTCGGCCGGGCTGTAATCGGGCGCGAGGCAGATGTCGAACAGCGGCAAGCCGTCCTGATGGGCGACGAACTCGAGCGGTTTCTCCGGTGTGTCCGAAGGCTCGACATAGACGCGACCGAGCCGGTTCGAATAGCCGGCCTTGTCGAGCAGTTCCATCAATTCCGAGCGGCGCACCTGGCGCGGATCGAGCACCGGCGGCCCTTCGACGTTTTCGTCGATGCCTGGGATGAAGCCGACGTCTTCGCCGTCGTCGAGCGCCTGAATCGCATTGGCCACGGACGCGAGTTTCGCAACCGCATCGGGGTCGTGGCTGGCGATGGCTTCGAGATCGAGGTGGCCGAGGATGCTCTGCGCACGCTTGGCGATCTCGATCAGCTCATTCAAGCTCCGTTCTTGCGGTTCGGACTGCATGCCCACTCCCATGGCGTGCTCTGACAGAGTCTAGTCGAGATATTTGTGCCTGCTTGCCGGTCGGGGCCGCCGCCGATTCCGCTACAATGCGCCGCGTTTTCGCCACGTTACGGACCACGACGGAATCCGCATGTCACTCGACGCTTCAAAGCCGCCCGAACCGACCGACTTCATCCGCCAGCGGGTTCGACACGACCTCGACGAGCAGGTGGTGGCAGGCGTCGTCACGCGGTTTCCGCCGGAGCCGAACGGCTATCTGCACATCGGCCATGCCAAGAGCATCTGCCTGAACTTCGGCGTGGCCCGCGAGTTCGGCGGCTTCTGCTATCTGCGTTTCGACGACACCAATCCGTTGAAAGAAGACGACGAATACGTCGATTCGATCCAGCAGGACGTCCGTTGGCTCGGTTTCGACTGGGGCGAGCACCTGACGTACGCGAGCGACTATTTCGAGCAGCTGTACGACTTCGCTATGCAGTTGATTCGCGACGGCAAAGCGTTCGTCGACGGTCTGTCGGCCGACGAGATCCGCACGACGCGCGGCACGCTGACGGAACCCGGCAGAGAGAGCCCGCACCGCAGTCGCCCGATCGCGGAGAGCGTCGATCTGTTCACGCGCATGCGCGCCGGCGAGTTTCCCGACGGGGCGTATGTGGTGCGCGCGAAGATCGACATGGCCTCGCCGAACGTCAACATGCGCGATCCGGTGCTCTACCGCATCCGGCACGCGCACCACCAGCGCACCGGCGACAAGTGGTGCATCTATCCGACGTACGACTTCACGCACTGCATCTGCGATGCGCTCGAAGGCGTTACGCACTCGTTGTGCACGCTCGAGTTCGAAGACCATCGTCCGCTGTACGACTGGGTGCTCGACAACATCAACGTCAACTTCCATCCGCCGCAGATCGAGTTCTCCCGCCTCGGTCTCGAATACACCGTGATGAGCAAGCGGTTGTTGCACGAACTCGTAACCGAGAAACACGTCGCCGGTTGGGACGATCCGCGCATGCCGACGATCGCCGGCTTGCGCCGCCGCGGCGTTACGCCCGCGGCGATCCGCGACTTCTGCGGTCGAATCGGCGTAACCAAGCAGGACAACGTGATCGAGCTCAGCCTGCTCGAGTTCTGCATCCGCCACGATCTGGAAGCGACCGCGCCGCGCGGGATGGCGGTGGTAGACCCGCTGAAAGTGACGATCACGAACTATCCGAACGCGTCGGACGAAGTGCTGTCTGCGACGTGGCATCCCCAACGAGCCGAGATGGGGGCGAGGCAGCTCACGTTCGGCCGCACGGTGTACATCGAGCGCGACGATTTCGCCAAGGTGCCGCCGCCGAAATACAAACGGCTCGTGGCCGGCGGCATGGTGCGGTTGCGCAACGGCTTCATCATCCGCTGCGACGAGTCGATCGAAGACGCGAGCGGCGCCGTTGTGGAATTGCGTTGCAGCTACGTACCGGAGTCGAAAAGCGGCTCCGATACCAGCGGACTCAAACCGAAGGGCGTCATCCATTGGGTGTCGGCCGGTTCGGCGGTGGCCGCCGAGTTCCGTTTGTACGAGCACCTGTTCAACGACCCGAATCCGGCGAAGCTCGACTTCGCGAACGCGCTGAATCCGGCGTCGCTGACGGTGCGCAAAGGTTTCGTCGAGCGGGCGATCGTCGAATCCGAAGCGCCGCGTTTTCAGTTCGAGCGGCTCGGCTACTTCTGCAAAGACGACTCGCATCGGGCCGACCGGCCGGTGTTCAACAGGACGGTCGCTTTGCGCGAAGACGCGGCCAAGGATGTCGGCGTCAAGGAACCGGAAAAGTGGCGGCGGTGGGGTCGCAACCGACGGTCGAGAAACGTAGATGACGATCGCGTCCTCCGTCACGGTGATGGAAGTCAGCCCGCGCGACGGGCTGCAGAACGAGTCGGTGATCCTCTCGACCGAAGACAAACTGACGCTGATCCATCGCGCGCTCGCGGCCGGCTTTCGCCGCATCGAGGTCACGAGCTTCGTGCACCCGGCGCGCGTGCCGCAGATGGCCGATGCGGAAGCGGTGTGCAAAGGGCTGCCGCAGCGCGGCGACGTCACGTACGCCGGCTTGATATTGAACCGCCGCGGCTACGACCGCGCACTCGCCACCGAGCGATTGCAGGAAGTCGGCATGGTGGTGCCGGCCACCGACACGTTCGGCTCGCGCAATCAGGGTCAGACGGTCGACGAGGCAGTAACGGTGGGGTGCGAAATTCTGCGCGACGCCGCGCGCCGGGGATTCCGCGCCACCGCGACGATTGCGGTGGCGTTCGGTTGCCCGTTCGAGGGCGATGTGGACACGCGGCGCGTGCTCGACATCGCGCTGCGGCTCGCCGACGCAGGCCCGGTCGAACTCGCGCTGGCGGATACGATCGGCGTCGGCGTGCCCGGCCAGGTGCTCGATCTGTTCGGCGCCTTACATCAGTCGTTGGGCGCGCTGCCGCTGCGCGCGCACTTCCACAATACGCGCAACACCGGCATCGCGAACGCGTTCGCCGCGCTGCAGGTCGGCGTAGAAACGCTCGACGCCAGCATCGGCGGCATCGGCGGTTGCCCGTTCGCGCCGAAAGCGACCGGCAACATCGGCACCGAGGATCTCATCTACATGCTCGACCGCATGAAAGTCGGCCACGACGGCGATCTCGATGCGGTGATCGAGACGGCGCACTGGCTCGGCGGCGTGCTCGGTAAAGAGTTGCCGGCAATGGTCAGCCGCGCCGGCGGATTCCCGTCGTGATGGGAGGCAGCGAAGCGTCGATCGTCTGGTCGGTGCTGTTCGGCGCGATCGGCGTCGGGTACTTCATCTACGGTCGCAAGCAACGAAGACTGGTGCCGTTCGTTTCCGGCATTGCGCTGATGGTCGTGCCGTACTTCATCGACGGTGCCGGGACGATGGTCGCGATGTGCGTCGCGTTCATGGCGTTGCCGTACTTCGTGCAGCTGTAGGGCGCCGCGGAACGCGGGTGGCGCGGATCGGGTTAGCATAGCCGGTCGATCCGCACACCGGAGGTTGAGCAATGGAGTCCTGGGCCATCATCGCCATCGTCGCGATCCTCGCGTCGTTCATCGGCGACATCTACAAGCGGATGCTGAGCAACAAGAACGAGGTCGGCAGCCGCGTCGAGGCCGAACTCGGGCTCATTCGAGGTCGTCTCGAAAAGCTCGAAGGCACGCTCGAAAAGCGCGACATCGTGCAGCGGCTGAACGCCCTCGAAGCGATCGTGACCGACGGCAAGTTCGAACTGAACCGGCAGATCGAAGGGCTATGACCGAGATCGTGAACGAGGTTGCGAACGAGGTTGTGAACGAAGCTGCGAACAACGGTCCGCTCGCCGATGTCCGCGTGCTCGAACTCGGTCAGCTGATCGCCGGGCCATTCTGCGGCCAGCTGCTCGGCGACATGGGCGCCGAGATCATCAAGCTGGAACCGCCGGGCGTCGGCGACGCGATGCGCGATTGGGGACGCGGCGTGCCGGTCTGGTGGAGCCTGATCGCGCGCAACAAGAAGAGCGCCACGCTGAATCTGCGCGAGCCGCGCGGGCAACAGCTGCTGCGCGATCTCGTGGCACACGCCGACATCCTGATCGAGAACTTCCGGCCCGGCACGATGGAGAAATGGGGGCTGGGCTATCCGGAACTCGCGGCGATCAATCGCGGCCTGATCATGGTGCGGGTCTCCGGCTTCGGTCAGACCGGACCGTACGCCGAACGCGCCGGCTACGGCTCCGTCGGCGAAGCGATGGGCGGCATCCGTTATCTCGCCGGCGATCCGGATCGCACCGCCGGTGCGCGTGGGACTGTCGATCGGCGACTCGCTGGCCGCGACGTTCGCGTGCGTCGGCGCGCTCGCGGCGCTGCATCATCGCGCGAACACCGGCGTCGGGCAGGTGGTCGATTCGGCGATCTACGAAGCGGTGCTCGCGATGATGGAATCGACGGTCCCCGAGTACACCGCCGGCGGGTTCATTCGCGAACGCAGCGGCGCGATTCTGCCGAAAACCGCGCCGTCGAACGTGTATCCGACGCGAACCGGCGAAATGATCGTGATGGGTGCAAATCAGGACTCGGTGTTCAGTCGCCTGTGCGACGCGATGGAGCGGCCGGAACTGGCGCGCGATGCGCGCTTCGTCGATCACGTCGCGCGCGGCGAGAATCAGGCCGAACTCGACGAGTTGATTTCGAGGTGGAGCGCCACGCTCGATGCCGAGCCGCTGTTGCAACGCCTCAACGACTTCGGCGTACCGGCCGGCCGCATCTATCGCGCGCCCGAAATGCTCGCCGATCCGCATTTCGCGGCGCGCCGTTCGATCGTCGACGTGCCGCACCCGCAGTTCGAGAACCTGAAGATGCAGGACGTGTTTCCGCGCATGTCCGCCACGCAAGGCAGCGTGCGCTGGCCGGGTCCGGCGCTCGGCGCGCACAACGACGAGGTCTACGGCGGACTGCTCGGCCTCGATCAGGCGACGCGCGCGGCGCTCGCGCGAGACGGCGTCATCTGACGATGGTGAGCCTCGACGACATCCGCGAGGCGCACGATCGGATCCGGCCGTATATCCGGTTCACCCCGGTTTTCACCTGCCGCGCCATAGACGAGTTGTTGGGCGCCCAGGTCGCGTTCAAGTTCGAGAGTTTGCAGCGCGGCGGATCATTCAAGATCCGCGGCGCCTTGAACGCCGTGTTGTCGTTGACGGACGGCGAAGCAGAACTCGGCGTGGCGACGCATTCGTCCGGAAATCACGGCGCGGCGCTGGCGATCGCCGCCGGAATCCGCGGCATTCCGGCATACATCGTGGTGCCGTCGAACGCACCGCGCGTGAAGCGCGCAGCGATCGAAGGTTACGGCGGCATCGTGACGGAGTGCGCCGCCACCGTACCTGCGCGCGAGGCCGCGCTGGAAGAAGTGGTGCGGCGCACCGGCGCGCACTTCGTGCCGCCGTACGACGACGCGCGCATCGTGGCGGGACAAGGCACCGCGACCGTCGAGTTGCTCGAGCAGGCGCCCGATATCGAGCAGCTGTGGGTGCCGGTGGGCGGCGGCGGACTGGCGGCGGGCGCCGCAATCGCGGCGCGCGGCATCGACCCCGACGTCGACGTGATCGCAGCGGAACCGTCGCGAGCCGACGACGCGTTCCGTTCGCTCGCCAACGGCCGACTCGAGCCGATGCGCAATCCGGCGACCATCGCCGACGGTCTGCGCACGCCGCTCGGCCAGATCAACTTCGACATTCTGTCGAGCCACCGCGTAACGGTGGAGCTCGCGAGCGAAAACGCGATCATCGCGGCAACGCGGCTGATGTACGAACGCATGAAGCTCGTGGTCGAACCGTCGGGTGCGGTGCCGTTGGCCGCGCTGATGGAAGCGCCGGCATCCCGGCGCGCGCCGCGCATCGGCGTCATCGTCTCCGGCGGTAACGTCGATCTGGACGCGCTGCTCTATGCCTTGAAGAGCGCCGGATAGGCGTCAGCGCTCGCGCGTGTTCACGCCATCGAGCGGATAGATCGGGCGGCGCACCTTCTTGAAGTCGAGTTCGGAGTAATCCGACGTGCAGACGCCGACGCCCGCGCATTCGACGACGGCGCGCGCGAGCTTCTTGAAACCGACCCGATAGTGGATGCGGCTCTTCAGCATCAGGTACTTTCGACGCGCCGGATCGATGCCGACCGAGGTGAAACAGCCGGGATCGAACGGTTCGATGTGGCGCGAGATCACCACGATGTCGACGCTGCCTACCGACAGCACGACAGCGGTGCCCATGCGCATCGTCAGTCCGCGCGACATCGCAACGGTGGCCGGAAACGCGCCGTCGGAAATCAGTTTGACGCGGCCCGTGACGGTCAACGGCCGGCTCTGCCGTTCGATCGACGGCATCGCCTGTTTGCCCCCCAGCGAAATCGTTACCTTGCCGCCGACGCCCGCGCGCACCATTTCCTGTACCGCGTCTGGATCGAAGATGCCGAAAACGGCCACGTCTTCGAGACCCTGGCGCAGGATTTCGGCGAGCACTTCGGTGGTGTCCATCGTTCCGCCGGACGCGGTGTTGTCGTAGTGATCGAGCAGCACGCACCGGCCCGTCTCCCGGTGCGGCGCCGAGCGCTTTCGCGCGCGCGACTGAATCGGTCAACGGCTCCGGCCGATACACGAACGCGGCGCGCTCGTTCCACGCGCGGTCCAGCAGTTCGTCGCGCCAGATCTCGGCCTGGCGTTTGTCGCCGTCGGTGACCACGACCACCGACAACCCGGCCTGCTCGATGTCGGCGTGCGGAAATCCGGTGAACAGACTGACGGCCAACGCGCCTTCTCGCTCCATCTCGCGTGCGCGCGCCTGCAGTTGTGCGTTCGGAAAGTCGTCGGTGCCCTGGCGCATCACGTGCGGCAGCATCGGCGCGTTGCCCCACACCATCGTCGGCGTCGCTTCGCCCGCGATCATCTTCAGCAGCGCGCGACCGGCGCGTTGCGCGGTTTCGTCCATGTCGATGTGCGGGTAAGTCTGGTACCCCGCGATCACGTCGGCGCGCGCGACCATTTCCGGATAGAGGTTCGCGTGCATGTCGAGCGCCACCGCGATCGGCACCTTCGGCGCAACTGCGCGTATGCGGCGCAACAGCTCGCCTTCACCGTCGTCGTAAGTCCTGGTCGCCATCGCGCCGTGCAGGTCGAGCATGATCGCGTCGCATCCTTGCTGCGGCGGCGGTGACGATCTTCTGCGCGATGTATTCGAACGCAGCGTCCTCGACGCGCCCGCTCGGCGGCGCGCCGGCCGCGATCGGCAGAATGATCTGCGCGCCGACCGACTCGCACACCGCGATGAATCCGCCGAGTCCGGTCGCCGTGCCGCGAAACGTCGCGATTGCGCCGTCGCCTTCCTGCGGAACGGTCGCGCCGTGCGAAAAGCGGGCGAGGTCGGTGACCACCGGCGAGAACGTATTCGTTTCGTGGCTCATTTCGGCGACGATGATGCGCATGATTCGGAAGCGGCTCCCCTGATGACGACGGCGCATTCTAGCGGCATTCGCCGCGATGTGGTCGGCGGTCTCGGTGTCGCGCCAACGAATCTGCTACGCTGCGTCGCATGCACGGAGCAGGATGGTCTCGATGAGTGAGGCAGTAGCGGCGGCGCCGGGAACGATGCTCGGCCAACCGCGCGGATTGTGGTTGCTGTTCTTCGTCGAGATGTGGGAGCGCTTCAGCTTCTACGGTATGCGGGCGCTGCTGATTTTCTATCTGACGCAGCATTTCCTGTTCGGCGACTCGGCCGCGTCGGCGATCTACGCGAGTTACGGGTCGCTCGTGTATCTGATGCCGTTGCTCGGCGGTCTCATCGCCGATCGCTATCTCGGTTTTCGAAAGGCAGTCAGTTTCGGTGCAGTGCTGCTGTGCATCGGTCATTTCGGCATGGCGATCGAGGGCGATGCCGCGCATGTGACCGCCGACGGCGTTGCGCGCGATCCCGTTTCGTTGCAGATCTTCTACGCGTCGCTCGCGTTCATCATCATCGGCGTCGGCTTCCTCAAGCCGAACATCTCGAGCATCGTCGGCCAGTTGTACGGTAAGGACGATCCCCGCCGCGACGGCGGCTTCACATACTTCTATATGGGCATCAACCTCGGCGCGATGCTGGCGTCGTCGATCGTCGGCTATCTCGGACAGACGTTCGGCTGGGCTTACGGCTTCGGCCTCGCGGGCGTCGGCATGCTCGCCGGTCTGATCACGTTCCGGCGCGGCATCCACCTGCTCGGTGATGCGGGTTTGCCCACCGATTCGAAACGGCTGACGGAGGTCGTCGCGGTGGGGCTCACGCGCGAGCGATTGATCTATCTCGCGAGTCTCGTCGGCATCGTGGTGGCGTGGCAGCTCGTGCAGTCACACGAAGTCGTCGGCGTGCTGTTGTTGGTCGCCGCCGCGGTGACCGTCGTCGGCGTCGTGGGGTTCGCGGTGTTGCGTCTGCCGCCGGTCGAGCGCGATCGCATGCTGGTAGTGCTGTTTCTCACGGCGGTGTCGGTGGTGTTCTGGGCGTTCTTCGAGCAAGCGGGCAGTTCGATGAATTTGTTCGCGGAGCGCAATGTCGACCGGCATCTGCTCGGGTTCGACGTTCAGGCGACGCAGTTCCAGTCGTTGAACCCCGCCTTCATTCTGTTGTTGGGGCCGGTGTTTTCGATGTTGTGGGTCGTGCTCGCGCGTCGCGGCTTCGAGCCGAGCACGCCGGCGAAGTTCGGGCTCGGCGTGCTGCAGGTGGGGCTTGGTTTTGCCGCGCTGGTTTACGGCGCGCAACAGGCGGACTCGAGCGGATTCGTCGCGGCCGGCTGGCTGGCGCTCGCGTATCTGCTGCACACGACCGGCGAGCTGTGCCTGTCGCCGGTCGGCCTGTCCATGGTCACGAAGCTGTCGGTGCCGCGCGTGGTCGGGTTGATGATGGGCGTGTGGTTCCTCTCCAGCGCGTTCTCGCACTATGTCGCCGGACTCATCGCGGCCGGGGCGAGCGCGAACGAAACGCCCGGCGCCACGGTCGGCGGCACCGAATCGCTGGCGATCTACGTCGCGACGTTCGGTTCGGTCGCGTGGGTCGCGGTCGTGGTCGGTGTCGTCGTGCTGCTGCTGTCGCCGCTGGTGCGCCGCTTCATGCACGAGTCGGACGCGGGGAGCGCTGATGGCGCGCCCGGTGTGGGTCGAATACAAAACCGCGCGCTGCATTCTGTGGTCCGGCGATCGGTTCTTGCTGGCCGTGCACCACAGCTATCTGCCGCTCGCCCGCGGCCGCTGGGGATTGCCGGGTGGACGCATCGAGGTCGGTGAGACGGCCGAAGCGGCGGCGCGACGCGAAGTCAGCGAGGAACTCGGCCTGGAACTCGGCGATCTGCTCGATTGCGGCGACTACCGCTACAAAGGCGCGCGGCACAAGGTATTCGGTACGCGATTCGACGGGACGATCGGCTCGTTCGATCACAACGAGATCGAGCGGATCGGCTGGCACAGCCTCGACGATGTCGCGCAGTTCGCACGCAGCGGTCGGCTGCACGCCGGATACGAACACGACGCGATCCACGCATTCCTGAAGCGAATCGCGGCCTGATCGGCTACCAGACGCGCGCGTCCGCGTCCTCGCGACATACCCTCACGAGACCGACCCGGAGACTGCTGTAGTCGGCATTGGAATTGCCGCGGTACAGCACGCGATGCTCGGCGATGCATTCGGAAAAGAGCCGTTTTTCCTGCTCGCGCTTCATGTCGGCGAGGGTCACCGCAGGCGGGGGATGCGACTGACATCCGATCGTCACCGCGGTGATCAGCGCGAGAGGGACCGAAGCGGCCTTTCGATGCATGTGCCTTCCTCCCCAGAAAGACACTGCGAGTGAGCGCTCCGCTCCCGATCCTGTCCAATTCCTTTAGGGAATTGCCGCAGGGCGGCTATAGGCGCGGATCGACCAAGACCTTGATCTCGCTCAGGAGCCTCCGACAGCCGCTCGCATGCGTCGCCCATCTGCTGCAACGACACGGTGGTGCAACGCGGCACATCGGATCCGGGTGACGAGTCCGACCGGCATCGACGTATCCCCCGATCGTGATTTACCTATAATCCCGGCATTCGCCGCACGAGACCACCCACATGTTCATCGACGTCGTTTCCGATCTGATCTGCCCGTGGTGCTTCATCGGCAAGCGACGCCTCGACCAGGTGCTCGCGTCGCCGGCCGGCGCGGATGTGATCCCCCGTTGGCGGCCGTTTCAGCTGTATCCGCAATTGCCGATGGAAGGTCTCGACCGCGCGACGTTCATGCGCGCCGATTCGGTGAAGACGCGGCGAACCGCGGCACGCCGCAGGTGATTCTCGACGAAGCGCGCGGCGCTGGCATCGAACTGAACTACGGCGCGGTCACGCGCGTGCCGAATACGCTGCACGGCCATCGGCTCATCGACTGGGTCGGCCCCGGCCCGCAACAGCACGCGCTGATGGATACGCTGTTTCGCTATTACTTCTGCGAGGGGCGCGACCTCGGCGATCTCGACGTTCTGGTTGCGGCCGCGGCGTCGGTCGGCGTAGATCGGGACGCAGCAGAGACGATGCTGCGCGGCGATGCCGGCGTAGACGAAGTGCGCACGCTGGTACAGGACGCCTACGACGCCGGCGTCACCGGCGTGCCGTGTTTCGTGTTGCCGACCGGCTATGCCATTCCGGGTGCGCAGTCGGTGGAAACGCTGACGCGATTCATCGAACGCGCGCGCGAGCTGGAACAGGCCAGCGCGAGCAACAGGCCTAACGATTCAGACGAAGGGGGAAGCAATGAAAGGGTTACAGGTCATCGCGGAGATCCTGAAGCGGGAAGGCGTGGAATTCATCGCGTGCTATCCGCACAACGATCTGATCGAAGCGTGCGCGCAGGTCGGCATCCGCCCGATCATGTGCCGTCAGGAGCGGGTCGGCATCGCGATCGCCGACGGTTTCAGCCGCGCCACGAACGGCAAACGGATCGGCGTGTTCGTGTGCCAGCAGGGCCCGGGCGCAGAGAACGCGTTCACCGGCGTCGCGCAAGCGTTCACCGACAACGTGCCGATTCTGGTGCTGCCGGCCGGCGAAGCGACGCAGCGGCAAGGCATCTCGCCGGTGTTCAGCTCGTACGACAACTACGGCCACATCACGAAGTGGCGCGCGTTCGTCTCCGACGTCAACCGCATTGCGCCGACGCTGCGTCACGCGTTCTATCGGTTGCGCACGGGCCGCGGCGGACCGGTGTTGGTCGAGACGGCGGTCGACGCGATGGCGGCGGAACTCAAAGGCGAACTCGATTACGTGCCGGTGAAAGGTTCGCGATCCGGCCCGGATCAGGTCGCGGTACGCGAAGCGGTCGACGCGCTGCTGGCGGCGAAACAGCCGGTGGTGTTCGCCGGGCAGGGCGTGTTGTTCGCCGAGGCGAGCGCCGAACTCGTGCGCTTCGCCGAAATGCTCGACATCCCGGTCACCACGACGATGCCGGGCAAAAGCGCGTTCCCCGAACAGCATCCGTTGTCGCTGGGCGCATCCGCGATCACCAAACCCGAACACATGATGCAGTTCCTGAACGCAGCCGACGTCGTGTTCGGCATCGGCACGAGTTTTACGCGCACGATGTACGGCACGAACGTGCCCGGCACGAAGACATTGATCCAGGCGACGAACAGCGAAGCGGACATCAACAAGGATTACCCGATCCAGCACGCGCTCGTTGGCGACGCGAAGCTGACGCTCGAAGCGTTGATCGCGGAACTCGGCCGGCGCGGCATCAATCGTGGCCCCGGCGCGGTCGCCGAGCGTGTGGCCGGTGCGAAGAAGACATTCCTTGCGAAGTGGAAAGGCGAGTTCACGTCGGACGAAGTGCCGATCAACCAGTACCGCATCGTCGCCGATCTGATGAAGCGGCTCGATCCGGCGAAAACGATCATCACGCACGACGCCGGCACGCCGCGCGAACAGGTCATCTCGTTCTGGGAAGCGACCGTGCCGCGCGGCTACATCGGCTGGGGCAAAACGACGCAGCTCGGCTTCGGCCTGGGCGCGATCATGGGCGCAAAACTCGCCGAGCCGGACAAGGTGTGCGTGAACATCATGGGCGACTCGGCGATCGGCATGGTCGGCATGGACATCGAAACCGCCGTGCGCAACAAGATCGGCATCATCACGGTGATCTTCAACAACGGCATCATGGCGATCGAGACGCCGTCGCTGAAACACGCGCACGCGACGTACGGCGCGAATTTCCAGGGCGGCAACTACGCGCAACTGGCCGATGCGCTGGGTGCGTGGTCGAAGCGCGTCGAAAAACCCGGTGATTTCCTGCCGGCGCTCGATCAGGCGCTCGCCGCGACGAACGAAGGCCGGCCCGCGGTGATCGAGTGCATCGTGAAGGCCGGCTACGTCTGGCCGGGCCGCGGCGAACCGCGCGCGTGACGGCAACGCGCGGCACCGGCCGCTATCGGCTGTATGGCGCGAAGGGCAGCGGCGCGATGATCGTCGAGGTCGCGTTCGCGCGCGCGAACGTGCCGGTCGAATTCGTCGATCTCGCGTGGGACGACATCGGCTGGAACACGCGCACGCTCGCGCCCCTCAATCCGCTCGGTCAGGTGCCGACGCTCGTGATGCCGGACGGCTCGGTGATGACCGAGAGCGCGGCGATCATCCTGCACCTCGCCGACATCGCGCCGAACGCAGGCCTCGTCCCGCCGTCGAATCATCCGCAACGGCCGGCATTCCTGCGCTGGCTGGTGTTCCTCGTGTCGGCCGTCTATTCGACGTTCACGTACGGCGACGACCCGAAGCGATGGCTGGGCGGCGACGAAACGGCCGGGAAGAAGTTGCGCGAGTCCACCGACGATCATCGCGAACTCTTGTGGCGGCATCTCGAAATGCAGGTCGGCAATCCGTGGTTCCTCGGTGATACATGGTCCGCGCTCGACATCTACCTGTGGCAGATGCAGTTCTGGCGGCCGGGCCGCGACTGGTTTACCGAGTTCTGTCCGAAGCTGCGCGCGATCGGCGTGGCGATGAGCGACGATCCGCACTGCAAGGCGACCGCGAAGCGCAACGGGTTTTGATTCGAGGCTCAGCTCCTACTGGGCCGCCTTGTCGAACTGCGGCAGCGCATCCGTGATGTCGTACCACGGCGCTTTCGAGCCGACGAAGATGTGATAGCCCGGTCGAATGCCGGGATCGACGTCGAGCGAGCCGGCGGGAATGTTCGCGCGGCCGATCTTCGGCGAATTGCGCGGCACGGCGCTGCCGCAGATGCCGCAGAAGTTGATGCCGAAGCGTTCGGCGCCGGGGAGATCGAAAATCCTCACGTGCTCGGCGCCGCGGGTCCACCGCAACTGATCGAGCGCGACGAACACGTTGCTTGCATGTGCGGCGCTGCGGCCGCGCCGGCAGCGCGAGCAGTGGCAGTTCACCATCAACAGCGGCGCACCGTCGACTTCGTAGCGAATCGCGTCGCACAGGCAGCTGCCGCCGATCGCGTTCGGCGTAGTCGGCTTGCGCACCTCATCGGGAATGTTGGCGTCGGGGAAGCCGTCCGGCACGGTCGGGAACTGCGTGACCGAATCGGTGATCTCGTACCACGGTGCTTTCGAGCCGGCGAAGATGTGCATCTCCGGCTTGGCGCCGCAATCTTCGACCAGGTTGCCTGCAGGGACGAAGCGCAGCTCACTGGCATCGTCAGGCGCTGGAACGACCGAGCCGCAAGTGGGACAGAAGTAGCGCGGATATCCGTTCGGTGCGGCCCAGGTTGCGATCTCGCTTTTGCCGCGAAGCCATTCGAACCCTGTTGCCGGCGCGCCGACGAACGTCGCGAACGCGCTGCCATGGTGCTTGCGGCAGCGCGAACAGTGGCAGTGCATCATCATCTGGAACGGACCGTCGAGACGGAACTGGATGTTGCCGCACAAACACGTACCGGTAGGCATTTGGAATCTCCGCAGTTATCGGATCACTTCGAGTAATAGATGTTGTCGTCGCGCAGGAACGTGTGCGTCATCATCAGGCGCGGCCGGTCGGCGGCATTTGGCGCAATGTTGTGCAGCATCCACGGATGCATGAAGCAGACATCGCCGGCGTTGCCCGTCGCTTCGACGACGCGTACGCGCACGCCGTCCACTTCGTCGCCATCGGCCATGAAGCGGTCGACGCGGTCGCCTCCCGCGGTGGTGAGCGCTTTGAACCACGCCGACCGTCCGGCGAGGCGGCGCCGCACGTCGGCCGACTGACCCGCGTTGTGGTTCGGCGATCGCTCCACCATCCGGCGCACGAGTTCGTGCGAACCTTCCACCAACAGAGTCGCTCCGCCGCGCGGTCCGACGGTGGCGGCATAACCCAACATGCGGACCGCCTGGAAGCCGTCCACGGTGCCTTTCGCCGGCAAGTCGAAATGCCAGGTCTTGTGCGGAATCTCCCACGGTTGCGGTTGCGGAAAACTGATCAGCGCCTGGCCTTCCTGGCGCGGCTTGCTCCACGTGTCGCGGCCGAGCAACTGGTCGACGACGGCAAACAGTGCGTCGTTCGCGAACGGCGCGAACACGCCGGCTTGTCGCAAGCCTTGAACGTTGCTCATCAGACCACCGGGCGGCCAGGTGGCGCGGTCGGTTCGATCGATGCCGCGTCGCGCAAGGAACGTCCAGATGCGATCTTCGATCGCGGCGGCCTGCTCAGACGAGATCAGCGCGCGGAGGTACGTGAGGCCGCGCGTCTGGAGTTCGTCGAGCTGTGCAGCCGTGAGCATCGCTAGGGCCGATAGCCGAACGCAACGCCTCCGGGTCGCAGGCGACGGCGTGCGAGTTGAACCCAACGCGTGAGCACCTCGCGCGTGTCGCGCGGGTCGATGATCTCTTCGATGTCGAAGGCTTCGGCCGACCGGAACGGCGAGCGCACCCGATTCAGGCGCGCCTTGATCGCGGCGAGATGTGCGTCCGGATCGGGCGACTCCGCGAGCTCGGCCTTGTACGCCACCTCGATGCCGCCCTCGATCGGCAGCGAGCCCCAGTCGCCCGACGGCCACGCGACGCGGTAGTGGATGGCTGCCGGGTTGTGATTCGCCGCGCCGGCCACGCCGAACGCCTTGCGGATGACGACGCGAGCAGTACGGCACCGGCGATTCGCCGAGCGCGGCGAGCGTGGTCGAGCCGTAGCGGATGGTGCCGTCTTCTTCCGACTGCTTGCCGATGAGGAAGCCCGGACAGTCGACGAGATGCACGAGCGGCAGGTGGAAGGTCGCCGCGAGGTCGATGAAACGCGTGACCTTCTGCGGCACGCATCGGCCGTCCACGCGCCGCCGTAGACGTACGGGTCCTCGGCGAACAGCGCGACGGGCCAGCCGTCGAGGCGGGCGAGGCCGGTGATGATCGACTTGCCCCACTGCCGGCCGATCTCGAAGAAGACTGTCGCGATCGACCACCGCCTCGATGATCGGTCGCATCTTGTAGACGTGGCGCGGGTTGCGCGGCACGACGTCGAGCAGGAACTCCTCGCGCCGCTCAGGGTCGTCGTTGGTGGCGACGATCGGCGGCAGCTCGTCGACGGACGTCGGCAGGTACGACAGGAAGCGCGGGCCCGCTCGAACGCTTCGTCCTCACTCGCGACCTCGTCGTCGATCGCGCCGTTGCGCGTGTGGATGTGGCTCGCGCCGAGTTCTTCCTTCGACACGTCGCCGAGCATCGCCCAGTCCACCAGCGCGGGACCGGCGATCATCATCTGCGCGGTGTCCTTCACGATCAGCGAGTAGTGCGTCGTCGACACGCGCGCGGCGCCGATGCCGGCGACCGATCCGAGCGCGAGCGACACCGACGGCGCGACCGCCAGGTGCGCGACGACCGTCTCCCAACCGGCGACCTGCGGGATGTACGTGCGGCCCGCGGTCTCGATCGTCTTCACCGAACCGCCGCCGCCCATGCCGTCCACGAGACGGATGTGCGGCAGTCGCAGTTCCAGTGCGAGACCTTCGGCGCGCTGCCGCTTGGCGGCGATCGACGCATCGGCCGAACCGCCGCGCACGGTGAAGTCGTCGCCCGAGAGAATCACCGGACGGCCGTCGATGTCGGCGGCGCCGAACACGAAGTTCGACGGCGTGAAGGCGCGCAGCTCGCCGTCCTCGTCGTAGCTGCCGACACCGGCGACGGTGCCGATCTCGTCGAACGTGCCGGAGTCGCTGATCGCCGCGACGCGTTCGCGAATCGTCAGCTTGCCGAACTCGTGCTGACGCGCGACCTTGTCGGCGCCGCCCATCTGCAGCGCCATCGCTTCGCGGCGGCGCAGCTCGTCGATCTCTTTGTCCCAACTCATCGCTATGCCGCCGCTCGAACGATCCAGCACGAGGCGCCGAGCGCAACGCCCGCATTTCGTCAGGTTGGCCTGCAGCGGCTCGCGCACGGCTGCGACGATGCGCGACCGGGTCGAGTTGATCCATGCCTGCCAACGATCGGCTCAAGGGGCCGACCTCGCAGACCATCTGCAGCGCGGAGTCGACGCTGTCGCCGAGTACGAGCGCTGTCGAGAGCGCGTCGACCGTCACCGACTTGAAGCCGGCGCCGTTCAGAATCTCCTTCACGTAGTCCGGTTCGGCGAACGCGAACGGACCGGGCGCGCGCGGTTCGAGCGTCGGCTGCGGCGGCAGCAGCGGCAGCGCAACGGAGAACGGCACTGATATCCACGGGTTGAAATTCGGCGCTTGCCAGCAGACGAAGCACAGCCTGGCCGACGAACGCAGCGCGCCATGCAGATTGGCGAATGCCGCCGTCGGATCGGCGAAGAACATCACGCCGAAACGCGAGAACAGCAGATCGTATTCGGCGTCGAAGCGCGTTTCCGAAGCATCGCCGAGCGTGAACGTGGCGGCGAGGCCGTTCGCGGCCGCGCGTTCGCGTGCGCGCGCGAGCATCGGCTTCGAGATGTCGACACCGGTGGCGGTTGCGCCGCGCGCCGCGAAACGCAGCGTCGTGTCGCCGCAGCCGCAACCGACGTCGAGCACTTTGTCGCCCGCTTTGACGGAACAGGCGCCCAGCGTCGCTTCGCTGATCGGCGCGAGCAGCGCGTCCATCCGGTCCTGCCGCTTCGCCCACATGGCGCCGGCGTCGCCGTTCCAGTATTCGATCTGTTCGCTGTTGCTCGTCTTTTCTTCCATTGCTCGATCTCTCGGGCCTTCACGGGCCAGTTAGGGGATCAGCACGACGCGACCGAAAGCGCTGCGACCTTCGATGTAAGCATGCGCTGCCGCGGCGTCGCGCAACGGAAACTGCTTGTCGATCACCATCTTCAACGCACCGGACGCAACGTCTTTGACGTGGTTTTCGATCATGCGCCGCACGCGCGGCGTGGTGATCTCTGCGCCGAGGAACACACCGGTGATCGACTGGTTCTGACCGGCGAGCGACTGAATGTCGTAAGAGCGTTCACCGCGGCTCGCGTTGCCCACCGTAACGACCCGCCCGCGGTAGCCGATGATCTTCAGGCTTTGCGCGAGCACGTCGCCGCCGACCGGGTCGACCACCAGATTCACGCCGCGGTTGTCCGTGGCGCGCATGACCGCCGCGACCAGATCGCCGCGGGCGTAGTTGATGCCTTCGTCCATGCCGAAGTCGCGCAGCCGATCGAGCTTCGCATCGGACGACGCGGTGGCGAACACGCGCGCGCCCGCGCGCTTCGCGAGTTGAATGGCCGCCAGACCGACACCGCCGGCGCCGCCTTGGATCAACACCGACTCGCCTTTCTGCAGGCGACCGAACTCGAACAGACAATCGTCGGCCGTACCGAACGGAATCGGCACGCACGCGGCGAGCACGATGTCGGTGTCGTTCGGCACCTTCCACGCGGTTGCTTCGTTGACGGCCCGTCGCGCTGCATGACTGCCGAACGCGCCGACCGTAACGGCGTGATCGCCGACCTTGAATGCGGTGACGTTCGCACCGACTTCGCGCACGACGCCTGCGGCCTGATAGCCGACGACGTGAGGCTTCGTCACCAGCGCACCGCCGGCGCGATTCAACACGTCGCCACCTTCGATGCTGACGGCTTTTACGTCGATCACGATGCCGTTCGCGTCGCACGTCGGATCGGCGACGTCCTCGTAACGGAACACCTGAGGTGCGCCGTTTTCATAGTAGACTGCGGCCTTCATGAGAGTCGCCTGAACGGTTGCGGGGTTGGCAACGTTAGCCGACTCCCGCGTCGGCTGGCAAACGGAGACGCAAATGGCCCCAAGTGCAACGCAACCGGTCGACGAACACGAAGTCCACGGGCCGAGTTGGGATCTGGCGAGCGAATACACTAGCCCGCAGTGCGCGGCGCTCGCGGGCGATCTGCGCGCACTCACCGAATTGCTCGATCGCATCGAGGCGTTGAATCCGGCGCTCGTCGCGGCGCTGCCCGGCGCGGCGACGCTCGACGTCGCATCGGCGCAACCGGTCATTGCGATCGCCCAGCAGGTGTTTCGGCTGTCCGAGGAAGCCGGGCCGCTGCTGAGCAATCCACTCACGTATGCGAACTGCCTGCTGTCCGTCGATGCGCAGGACGAGGCGGCGCAGGTGTTGCAGGGACGGCTGCAGAATTTTCAGAAGCGCTACGGCGAGTTGCTCGAGCCGTGGTCGGAGATTCTCGACCTGGTCTCTGACGACGTCGTCGAGGCGTATCTGGCTGATCCTGCGGTAGCGGTGTCGGCATTCTCCGTTCGCCACGGTCGCGAACGGCGCCACGAACTGTTGAGCCTGGCGGAAGAAAACCTCGTGAGCGGGCTGGCGCAGGACGGCATCCACGCGTGGGGTCGGATGTACAACCAGCTGTCGTCGACGATGACGTGCGACGTTCAAGTGGGCAATGAACTGAAAACGATGGGCATGGCCGAAGCGGCCGGGATGCTGCAGAAGTCGGACGTGCACACTCGCAAAGACGCGTGGCGCGGCATCAACGACGCGTGGCGTACGCACGAAGAATCGTGCGCCGCCGCAATCAACGCCATCGCCGGTTGGCGCCTGGAGTTGAATCGCAAGCGCTCGAAAGTGCGTCCGGTGCATTTTCTCGACGCGCCGGCGCACATGAACCGGATCAGCCGCCGCACCTTGGACGCGTTGTTGGAGGTGACGCTTGAATCGCGGCCGCTGGCGCGCAGGGCAACGCAGGCGATGGCGCGCGCGACTGGCAGGGAACAGATCGGTCCGTGGGACATGCGCGCACCCGGCGCCGCCGTTGGGGATCGACGAGCGTCCGATGGCGTTCGACGACGCCGTCGCGCTGATCGCGGAGGCGTACGGCAGCGTCAATCCCGAAATGGACGATTTCGTACGGATGATGCAGCGCAATCGGTGGATCGAGGGCACCGTGAGTTCGCGCAAGCGACCCGGCGCCTATTGCACCGGCTTCGAGAAGTCGCGCACTCCGCGCGTCTACATGACGTATCACGGCACCACGTCCGACGTCATCACGCTGGCGCACGAGCTCGGCCATGCGTTCCACTCGTGGGTCATGCGCGATCTGCCCGATAGCCAGCGCAGCTATGGCATGTCGCTGGCCGAAACGGCCAGCACGTTCGGCGAAACAGCCGTGCGCGACGCGTTGCTCGCGCGCGCGAAAACGCCGCATGAGCGCTTCCAGATCATGTGGGAGGAAATGACCGCGATTTCGGCGTTCATGCTGAACATTCCCGCGCGCTTCAGCTTCGAGAAGAACTTCTACGAACGGCGCGACGAACGCCCGTTGCGAGCGGCAGAACTCGAATCGCTGATGAGCCAGGCGTGGCAGGACTGGTACGGCGAATCGTGTTCGGAGCCGGATCCGATGTTCTGGGCGTCGAAGCTGCACTTTTTCATTTCGGGTCTGTCGTTCTACAACTTCCCGTATCTGTTCGGGTATCTGTTCAGCATGGGCGTGTACCTGCGCCGTGCGAACGGCGCCGCCGATTTCTATCCGCGTTACGTCTCGCTGCTTCGCGATACCGGCCGGATGACGGCGGAGCAACTCGCCCGACAACACCTCGACGCCGCGCTGGATGGGCCGACGTTCTGGCGCAATACCGTCGAGCGGCTCGAGCCACGCGTCACGGCATTCGAGGAGGTCGTTGCCCTGGTCGGGTAATCCAAGGGAGACGCGAGGTCGAGCAGCCGTCCGCTTGCTTTCTTCAGCAGTGCAGTCGCAATGTCGGTTCATGAGGTTGCGATGATCAGCATTCGGATTGGAACCGCGTCGATGATCGCCATTGCGGCGCTCGCCGGGGCGATGTGCGTGGAGGCAGCAGGGCAGGCGACGATCGTCGCTCCAGCCGGTGCCGCGTCGTCCAAAATTCCGATCGCGTTGACCGTGCTCCAGCTTACAGGCACCGCCGTGCGCGAACAGCCGCGGGCGAAGTTCGATGCTTTTCGCTCCGCGCTCGATGGTTACGACCGCGCAGTTCAGAACCGGATACGACTGCCGGGTACAGAATCCGAGGCTGGCGTTCTGGCAGCGTCGCGCCAACTGAGGAGCGCGAGCCTGAGTTTTCTGGACAGCGTCCGAAATGCAACGGATGAAGGCGATCGCTCGAGGGCATTGAAGGACGTCGACGAATTCGACGGCGCAGGCAAACGGATGATCGCCGCCGCTGACGACCAACGTGGCCTGCTCGTCGACTACTCCAGTCGGGTTTTGGCGATGGCAACGCGCACCCGCATTGCGATCGACCAAGCGTGGATGCTGTTCGGGCGCGTGTTCGCGCGTGACTCGTTGATCGCTCTAAAGGCCGAGATCGCGGAGTTGCGTACGCGCTCGGATCGTCTCGATGGGGCACGCGGAAGCGACCTCGATGCCGTTTTGGACGCTCTCGCGGCAACTGAAGAGGCTATCGGAACGACGTTGATCGGCGACCAATTCGGACTAACTAAGTCGCAGGGTGGCGAGTGGTTCGCTCGGATGCAGGAAGACCTTGCTTCTCTTTCGGGTACGCGGACGAAGCTTCAGAGGCTGGACGTGCATCAAAGCGTCATGGCAACTCGTTTCGCGGATCTGGAATCGCAGCTCAAGCGCCCGATCGACCTGGTACCGCAAGTAGTCGAGCGCACCGAAACCGTGTTGCCACAGGAGCCGGAGGTGCAGCAACCTGCCTCGGCGGCGGTACAGGAACCGGCGGCAGCACCCATCGTGCCCGACGCCGTTCTCGAGACGCCGCCTATAGCACCGCGACCGCAGAGTGTCGCGGACGGACGAAGCCACGACATCGCTTGGGTCAGCGGAGCGATAGTGTTGCTGGTCGTTGCGTTAGTGGTTGTTGGCACTAGGCGACGCTGGCGGAAAGGCTCGTCGAGTACATCCTCGTCGACTACCGAGGACGGCACGACTGAAAGCGACTCGATGGCGCTCGCGTTCGATCGGGTGGCTGCGCGGCTGACGCATGCCGAGCACGCCCTCGCGCAGTTCGAGCCGCTGCCGGATTCGGAGGAGCGCGCGCTCGCGCCGTCGCACGACATCGAACGAATCGAATCGCCGAAGCGCGCGCGCATCTCGGTGCTGTTCGAAGATGTCGATCGACGTGTCCCGAAGAGAGCACCGGCGAAGAACCGTGGTGAGGGCACCGCGGTCACTTCGGACCGGCACCGGACGCGGCCCGACGAAGACCTACGTCGCATGTTGCAGAACGATGAGTTGGAACTCGTCGTACAGCCTGAACTGGACCCAGATACGCTCGAAGTCGAATCGGTTGTGGCGCGCGTCTCCTGGCGTGGCGCCGATGGGGGGCGAGGAGCGAGTGGTCAAGCGCTCGAGGTGTCGGAAGAATCGGAACTGATCGTGCCCATCGGTGACTGGGCTTTGCGATCGGCGATGGAAATGGTGTCGCGATGGCACCATGGAAGCGGATCGCAGGTTCGCGTCTCTGTGGACGTATGTTCCGCACAACTGGCCGATCCGCAGTTTGCCGAGCGAGCGAAGGCGCTGTTGCATGAGTATCAGCTGCCGTCGCGCTACGTCGAGATATGTCTCACGGAGGCTGCGTTGCGAGATGTCACGACGCGCGATGAAGATGCGTTGCGACGGGTGCGCGCGCTCGGTCTCGGTGTCGCGCTGAACGATTTCGGAAGGGGCTACTCGTCGCTGGCGGAGCTGGAGCAAATGCCACTGACCCGGATCAAGCTGGATCGAAGCCTGGCGAATGAGATCGATCCGGGAGTCCGTTTGTCCACGATTGCGAGCAATCTCGTCGATTGGGCGCGTCGCGTCGGGCTGCGCCTGTCGCCAGCGGAAATCGGAGTGCCCGAGCAACTCGCCCAGGCATTGCTCGAGGCACACAGCTGTGCGCTCCACCATTTCGTGCAACTTGGTCGAGCCGAGGAGCGCGCCGAGCCAATCCAGGCGCAGCACGAGTCCACACCGTCATACGGGTCTTTCATCGTCTTTCGAGATTCGGTTGTGCTGAGGGAGATCGAGCCGCGTCGGGGCGATGTGGTCGTCACACGCGCGGCAACCCGGGCCGACTGACGGCGGCGGCAGCGGATCGTATAGCGGTGTCGAACCGCGCCATGCGGCCGAGCGGCCCCACTGTCTGTATGCTGCCGGCGGCATGAACTATCCCGATATCCTAGCCGTGGCCGTGACGCTGTTCTTCGTCATGGATCCGCTCGGCAACATTCCGGTCTTCAATGCCGTGCTTGCGCGGTTCGACGCGCGCACGCGATCGCGCATCGTCGCGCGCGAACTGACGATTGCGCTGGCGATCCTGCTGTTGTTCCTGTTCGTCGGTAATCCGGTGATGAAGTTCCTCGGGCTGACGCAGCCGACGCTGAGTCTCTCCGGCGGAATTCTGTTGTTCATCATCGCTTTGAGGATGATTTTCCCGCGACCGGCCGGTGCTGAGGACGAAGAGGTCGTGGACCCGTTCATCGTCCCCCTTGCAATGCCGTTGGTGGCGGGTCCGTCGACGATCGCCATTCTGCTGTTGCAGTCGTCGCAACACCCGGAGCGAGTGTGGGAGTGGTGCCTTGCGCTGGTGCTCGCGTGGATCGCCGCGACGGCAATCCTCGCGTGCTCTCCGTGGTTGATGAAAGCGCTCGGCGATAGAGGCGTGAAGGCGCTCGAACGACTGATGGGCATGTTGCTGGTGTTGCTCGCCGTGCAGATGTTCTCCGACGGCGTCGCGCAGTTCGTCGCCGGACTAGCCGGCGCTCGCTGACGGATCGGCTCCATCGCGACGTCGTCCAGATCGACGAGGCCGGCTGATGTGGCGTCGAAGCGGAAACGCATCGTCGCGATGTTGCCCGCCGTCGATGCCCTTGAGCACCGTGCGAGCGGAATGGCGTAGCGCTGAAAGATCGGCTCTGACGGATCGACCGCGTCGAGGAACGCGAACTTGCGCGTCGTAACCTCGATCGGTTGTAGAGCAGTTGCACGCTCGACAGCGCTACCGTCGCTTCGCGACCGTCGCGATCCGTCAGCACGATGTGGAAGTCGATCGAGTCGGGCCTTTTCCAGTCTGTGTCGGCGTCATCCTCGAGCGGATTGTCGTCGGACATCGCGAGATTGAAGCTGAGCTGTCGGTTGTCGCGCGTTCGACGCCGGAAGGTCGATGCGCAACTCCGGAACCTTGGCGTCGTCCGTTCTGTTCCAGCCGATGATCGCGCGCTTGCGTGTCGAGGTGATCCCATTTCGAGCGGAAGCTGCGCTTCGTGCCAGCGCGCGAGGTCGGTGCCGCTGATGCGAACGGTGGGCGCCGAGCCGGTCGTCAGATCGGCGTCTTCGTCGAAGTTCGCGATCGGCGTTTCGTCCGCGGCCGAATATTCATTGACGAATTGCACGTTCGGGCCGAGCCACGCGAGACCCGACGGCGGGGTTCGCCAGAAACGGCCGATACTCGTCGCGCTCGTGCAATACGACTTCGAGAAACGCGCCGAACATCACATCGGCAACGTTGCGTTGCGCTCGCGGGTCCATGATCGGAACCGAGATTCAACACGCGTCCCCACACGCTGTTCAGGTCGTTGCGTCCCCACGCGGTGTTGAACTGACCGTGGTTGGCATCGAGCAGATAGAAGCCGGCCTTGAAGCAGTCGCTCGCATCCATCGAACCCGACCCGCGTGTATTGAGCGGAACCCATGTACGACTGCACGTCGCCGTCGTTGCTGCCCTGAATGACGAGATAGCTCACGTCGTCGAACTTCGTCGGCACGCTGCGCGGTTCATATTGACCGTCGGACGGCGCAATCGCGATGACGCCGCGCAGATCGAAGCCGTAGTCGAACGCGACGCGCGCGTCGTCGGGATAGAACGGCAAACGGTTGAACAGTGCGGCGATCGCGACCGCCTCGCCGCCGCGCGAGTGACCGATCAGCGCGATGCGGTCCAGGTCGACTTTGCCGTGAAACCGGTTGGCAGGATCCTGATTCCACTGCCGCCACAAGCGCAGGTGTTCGAGCAGCATCCAGCCCGCGCGCGTCGTTCTCTTTCTTGAACCCGCCTTTGAAACCTCCGACCAGGTCGGCGTATGGAACTGTTGAGGAAGTTCTCGTCCACCGACACCGCGATGATGCCGCGGCTCGCGAACAGTTCGCCCAGATACGCATAGCCGGGATCGGAGAAATCCTCCATGTCGTGATTGCCGTGCACCATCAGCACCAGCGGAAACGGGCCGTCGCCGTCCGGGAACCAGACGCGGCCCTGCCGCGGCAATTGTTTTGCGTCGAAGCCCCAGTACTGCGTGCGTGCCCATCCCGCCGGCCCCGACCATCCTTCGATCAGCTTCGAACCATCGACCGATTCGCTCACGAGGTCGACCTTGCTGCCGAACTCCTCGCGTCGCAGCATCGCGGCCGCTCCCGTAAGTGAGCGTGTTGACGTGAAACGCGCCTGGTGCGCCGGGATTCGGCAGATCGAGCGCGGCGACCTGCTGCGGCGCCCACGCGCGCGGCGCGGGTTCGCCCCAACCCGGCAGCAACATCGCCGTGAGCACCGCGATCGCGCCGAACGCGCCGATTGCCACCGCCGTTGCGCGCGCCCGAGTGAATCCGTTTGTCCGCCACGCAGCTACGCCGCCGCCGAGAAGGGCCAGCGACGCGATGACGGCGGCGAGCACGGCGCCGAATCCGGCCGGTGACACCACGATGCCGACGGTGATGGCGAGTATTGCCGTCGTGAGCAGCAAGCCCCACCAGAACGACAGCGGACCGCGGCGGAACAGCCGCACCAGCAACAGCGAGAGCAGGGCGGCGAGCACCGCGAGGCCGACGCCGACAATCACACCGAGCGCGCGCTCCCACGAGAAGTTCGGCAGCGCGAGCTGCAGCACGGTGATTGCAACCAGCAACCAGCCGACGATCCGCAGCGCGGTGCCGGCGCCGTGCCACGCGGTCTGATCGAAGGTGGTCCAGCCGATTAGGCGCGCGCGAAAGCGCGCGAGGCGTTCGATGGGCTTCATGTCGCTCCCGGTGGGTGGTGAGATGCGCGCTGGCGCGCACCGCGGCACGTGTGTAGGTTGTCCGCAAATCGGCGCTGCGGCAAACGGAAACGGCGATGGTCGATCTGATCGTCAATGGGGTCGCCCGCTCGGTGGACGTACCGCCGAGGCGTGCCGTTGGTCTACGCGTTGCGCAATGCACTCGGACTCAAGAGCGTGAAGCTCGGTTGCGGGCTGGAACAGTGCGGTGCGTGCAAAGTGCTGGTCGACGGTGCGCCGGTGCTGTGTTGCGTCGCGCTGACCGAATCGTTCGAGGGGCGTCGAATCGAAACGGTCGAAGGGCTGCAGAACGGCGATGAACTGCATCCCGTTCAGCACGCGTTGCTCGGCGAGAATGCGGCGCAGTGCGGCTATTGCCTGTCCGGCATCCTGATGGCGGCAAAAGCGCTGTTCGATCGTACCCCGACGCCGTCGTCGGACGAGATCCGCGCCGCGCTCGACGATCACCTGTGCCGCTGTGGCGCGCATCCGCGGATTCTGCGCGCACTCGACCGGTTGGCCGGCAATGGCTGAGCTACCCGCGTCGTTGAAGCGCAACCCCGCGCTCGACCTGTGGGTGCGGGTCGATCCGCGCGAGACGATCACGGTTCGCACCGGCAAGGTCGAGATCGGACAGGGCATTCTCACCGCGTTGACGCTGATCGCGGCGGAAGAACTGGACGTCGAGCCGGCGCGCGTCCGGATCGAAACGGCGGTAACCGGTCGATCGCCGAACGAACTCATCACCGCCGGCTCGATGTCCGTGGAAGACAGCGGCAGCGCGTTGCGGCAGGCGTGCGCGCAGGCGCGCCGCATCATGCTCGAACACGCTGCCTCGGATCTCGGCGTCGAGCGTGCGGCACTGCGGGTGACGGATGGAGAGATCGGCGTGCCGGGCGCGAATCGGACGGTCAGCTATTGGGACGTCCAGGGCGGCCGGCCATTCGGCGTGCAGATCCAGGAATCCGTAGGCGAGAAGTTGGCTGACGAATACCGCGTCGTCGGCAAAGGCATCGGTCGCATCGACCTGCCGGCCAAGGTGAGGGGCGAAGGCGTGTTCGTCCACGATCTAACGCTGCCGGGCCTGCTGCACGCGCGCGTAGTGCGTCCACCGGGATATCACCATCGCCTGTCCGCGCTCGACCGCGCGCGCATCGATCGCGATTCCGAACTCGTGCGATTGATCGTCGACGGCAGCTTCGTCGCGGTGGTGGCGGAAGCCGAGCACGCGGCGGTCAGGTTGATGGAACAGGCCGCGCGCGCCGCGAAATGGCGGCAGCTCGACCAATTGGAGGTTCCCGCCGATCTTTCCGATTTTCTGTTGCAGCACGAGGCGGGTGCGTTTCCGATCGTGGACGGCGTGCCGCGCGAAGCGCCGGTACCGCAATTGAACTCTCCCAACGATTCCGTCAAGGTGCATGCGAGCTACTCGCGTCCGTATGTGATGCACGCTTCCCTGGCGCCATCGGCCGCGGCTGCGTTGTGGGACGCCGACCGTCTGACGATCTGGAGCCATAGCCAAGGAATAGAACTGCTCGGCCCGACCGTCGCAAAAGTGCTGGGCATCGCCCCGCAGCAGGTGACGGTGATCCACACGCCTGGCGCCGGCGCATACGGCCACAATGGCGCCGACGACGTGGCGTTGGATGCGGCGCTGTGCGCACGCGCGGTACCCGGCCGGCCGGTGTTGCTGAAGTGGACGCGCCAGCAGGAGCATCAATGGGAGCCTTACGGCCCCGCGATGCGGATCGACCTCGAAGCGCACCTCGACGATCAAGGGCGTGTACAGACCTGGTCGCACGACGTGTGGAGCTTCACGCACGTCGGTCGACCTATGCCGTTTCACGAAGGTTCGGAACTCGTCGCCGCGTGGCATCTCGAGAAGCCGTTTGCGCGTGTGCCACCCGCGCCGCGCCTTGGGCCGGAGGTCGGCATCCATCGCAACGCGTGGCCGCTATATCGATTTCCGCAGACGCGCGTCGTCAAACGGTTCGTCAAAGACAGTCCGCTGCGCACGTCGTCGCTGCGCGGACTCGGCGCGCACGCCAACGTATTTGCGATCGAATCGTTCATGGACGAACTCGCCTCGGCCGCCGGTGCGGATCCGATCGAGTTCCGGCTGCGCCACACCGATGACCCGCGTGCACGCGACGTGATCGAGCGCGTCGCAGCCATGGCAAAACGCGACAGCACCGCGTCGTCGGAGCGCGCGCGCGGGCGTGGCTTCGGGTTCGCGCGCTACAAGAATCAGCAGTGCTATGCGGCGGTGATCGTCGAGGTCGACGTCGACCTGGAGTCGGCCGATATCCGCGTGAACCACGTGTGGATCGCGGCAGACGCCGGCCGCGTGGTCGATCCGGACGGAATCGTGAATCAGCTGGAAGGCGGGGCGGTACAGTCGCTCAGCTGGACGTTGAAGGAAGCGGTGGCGTTCGATCGCGACGGCGTGACGTCGGTCGATTGGGACAGCTATCCGATTCTGCGGTTCAGCGAGGTTCCAGGCGTAACGACGGAACTCATCGATCGCCCCCAACTGCGGTCGTTGGGCGCTGGCGAAGCCACGCAAGGTCCGACCGCCGCCGCGGTTGCCAATGCCGTGGCAACCGCGACGGGGATTCGGGTACGCAGGCTACCGATGACGCCGGAGCAACTACGCGCCAGCGCGAGCGGCTGAGGCGCCTGCAGCCGCCTGTTTGGACGCTTTCCGGTCTTCCGTCACCGAGACGCGCAACGACGGGATCGCGATCGCGATCACTTCCTCGAGCCGTTCGACCAGCGTGATCGACAGTTCCTTCCGGACGCTGTCGGGCACTTTGTCGAGGTCCGCCTCGTTGTCCTTCGGCAGGATCAGGTGCTTCATGCCGGCGCGGTGCGCCGCCAGCACTTTTTCCTTGATGCCGCCAACGGGCAGTACCAGACCGGACAGCGTGATCTCGCCGGTCATCGCGAGGTGCGCGCGAATCGGCTCTTCGCTGTAGGCGGACACGAGCGCAGTCGCCATCGTGATGCCGGCAGACGGGCCGTCTTTCGGTACCGCGCCCGCCGGAACGTGGATGTGCACGCCGCGTTTTTCGATGCGCTTGCGGTCGATGCCGAGTTTCTCGGCCGCGGACCAGATGTAGCTGCGCGCCGCTTTCGCCGATTCCTGCATCACGTTGCCGAGTTGGCCCGTCAGCATCACGCGTTCGTCGCGATGCGTGAGGATCGCCTCGATGTACAGCACGTCGCCGCCGGCTTCGGTCCATGCGAGTCCAGCCGCCACGCCGGCCGGCAACGATTCGCGGCCTTTGTCGGACTGGAAGCGCATCGGGCCGATCAGGTTCGTCAAATTTTCGGCCGTGATCGGCGCCAACGGGTTGCCGTTGTGCTTTTCGAGCACCTGACGGGCGCGCTTGCGCGCGAGCCGCCCGATGACCCGTTCGAGTTCGCGCACGCCGGCTTCCCTCGTGTAGCGCCGGATGACGAGCGTGAGCACGTCATCGGGGATGTCGAGCTGACCTTCTTCGAGACCCGTCTCGACGCGTTGCCGCGGAATCAGATAGCGCCGCGCGATCTCGCGCTTCTCGCGATCGCTGTAGCCGGTGAGGTCCATCACTTCCATGCGGTCGAGCAACGGCCGCGGAATACCTTCGAGCGTATTCGCCGTGGTAATGAAGAACACCTTCGACAAGTCGAACGGCAGGTTCAGGTAGTTGTCCCTGAATTCCTTGTTCTGCGCCGGGTCGAGAATTTCCATCAGCGCAGCCGCCGGGTCGCCGCGGAAATCGCGGCCGAGCTTGTCGATCTCGTCGAGCATCAGCAGCGGATTGCTGACGCCGGCGCGACGCACCGCCTGGATCAGGCGGCCGGGCATCGCACCGATATAGGTGCGGCGGTGGCCGCGCAATTCGGCTTCGTCGTGCAGACCGCCGAGCGAGAGGCGCTCGAACTTGCGACCCATGGCGCGTGCGATCGATTGGCCAAGCGACGTTTTGCCGACGCCCGGAGGACCGACGAGGCAGATGATCGGCGCTTTCGCTTCCTTGTTCAGCTGCATCACCGCGAGGCTTTCGAGGATGCGATCTTTCACGTCTTCGAGGCCGTAGTGATCCGCGTCGAGCACTTCCTGGGCATGTTTCAGATCGAGCGCGTCTTCCGTGCGCGAATGCCACGGCAACTCGGCGATCAATTCGAGATAGCTGCGCGCGACCTGATAGTCGGCCGCGTTTTCCGACATGCGGCCGAGCCGCTTCAGTTCGCGATCGACTTCCTTCTGTACCGCTTCGGGCAGATTCGCTTTCGCGAGCTGTTCGCGCAGTTCGGCGGTTTCTTCGCTGCCGCCGCCTTCTTCGCCCAACGCCTGCTCAATGGCGCGCTTCTGCTGGCGCAGCAGGTGTTCGCGTTGCTGCTTGTCGATGTCGTGTTTCGCGGTCTCCGCGATTTCGCGCCGCACCTCGTTGACGTTCTTCTCGTGCAGAAGAATGTCGTGGACCTTCTCCATCAGCGCCAGCGTGGTCGGTGCAGCGAGCACTTCCTGCTCTTTCTCGATGTCGAGATTCGCCAGCGATGCGATACGGTACATCTGCACGACGGGGTCGGTGATCGAACCGATCAGCTGCTGGAAAACCTGCAAGCCGTTCTCGGCATCGAACATCTGCGCGATGGCGCGTGCCAGTTCGAGGTTTTCGAGCACGAGCGCTTCGACCCGCGGTCGGTCGGGGTCGTGCTCGTCGACGTGCAGGTTGGGCAGCGGACGGAACGCCACTTCGAGGTGGGGTTCGTTGCTCTGTTCCGCGAGCACGCGCACGCGTTGAATGCCTTGCACGATGACGTTTGCACCGCCGTCGCGGCGTTCGACGCGCTTGATGGTGACGAGCGTGCCGATGTCGTGGATACCGGAACGATCGGGCGCGTCTTGCTCCGCGTCGCGTTGAGCCACGGTCAGCAGCTGCTGGCTGTGCTCCGACGACGCCTTTACGGCGGCAAGCGACTTCGGCCGGCCGACTGCTAGCGGCACGACCAGTTCCGGGAACACCACGGTGTTCTTCAGCGGAAGGACTGGAAGCGTCTGAACCGTATCGGTCATGTGTAGCCTGCCAAAAATGGACGATTTCCCAATCGTGGGGGCATCCGAGGTGAATTCAATGCGTGCCCCCGAGGCGCTGTGACGCGTCAGACGATCGTCATTCGATCAGTTCCTGCACGCGCGCGGCTTCTTCGCGCAACCGTTCC
Organism: uncultured Gammaproteobacteria bacterium; assembly: GCA_963787045.1. Taxonomy (GTDB): domain Bacteria; phylum Pseudomonadota; class Gammaproteobacteria; order Pseudomonadales; family Azotimanducaceae; genus DATJGR01. The sequence goes on from CAWBBR010000020.1 coordinate 55,914, forward strand.
GGGCTGCCCAGCAGCTGGCGATTGAGGCCGATGCGCTTGAACCAGTAGTGCAGACCGACCAGGTCGGTGAAGCCCATTCCGCCGTGCACCTCGGTTGCGGTCTTGGCGACGAACTTGCCCACTTCGGCAACGTGCGCTTTCGCATGACACGCGGTGACGCGCGCTTCGTCCGGGATCGAATCGACCGCGTGCGCCGCGTACCACACCAGCGATTGACATGGTTCGAGCCCGGCGGCCATCTCGGCGCACATGTGTTTGACGGCCTGAAACGAACCGATCGGACGATTGAACTGCTCGCGCGTCAGCGAGTACGCGACGGCCTGATCGAGCATGTTCTGCGCCGCGCCCAGCGTGTCGGCCGCGAGCAGCACGCGCCCTACGTCGAGCATGTCGGCGAGCACCGCGGCGTCGTCGCTGCCCGGCAACAGTTGCGCCTGTACACCGTCGAGCACCAGCTCGCCGACGCGTCGCGTCGCATCGATGGTCTGAAGATCGCGGCGCGTCAGCCCTTTGGCTTTGCCGTCGATCAGATACAACCGGCGGCGATCGTCGGCGACGAGATACGCGTCGGCTTCGAAGTCGAATACGAACAGCGTCTTGCCGGACAACTTTCCGGCGTTCGCGGTGACCTTGGCGCCTTCGCGCGCGCCGCTCGCCGCTTCCGACACCGCGATGCCGACGATCGTTTCACCGGCCGCAATGCGCGGCAGCCACTCGGATTGCTGGTCGGCGCTGCCGGCTTTCATCAGTGCGCGAGGCGCGAGCACAGCGGCGCCGATGAACGGCACCGGTGCGATCGCGGCGCCGAGCGCCTGGGCAACGGTGGCCGCATCGAGCGTGGTCGAGTCCGACGCCGCCGTGCGCTTCCGGAATGACGAGACCCGGCACGCCGATCTCGACGAGACCGTCCCAGAGATCCTGCGCGCGGCGCTCGCCGCCGTCGGCAAAGCGGCGTGCGCGCGGCAGACCCGCGTTGTCGGCGAGGAAGCGCGTGAGCGTGTCGCGAAGGAATTCCTGTTCTTGAGAGAGTCCGAATTCCACGATCAGGCTTCCTTGCTGAATTTCGGTTCTTTCGGCATGCCGAGACCGCGTTCGCTGATGATGTTCTTCTGAATCTGCGACGTGCCGCCGCCGATGATCAATCCGAGATAGAACATGTAGTGGTACTGATACAGGCCGTGATCTTTCAGGTAAGGAGCATCACCATACAGCGCACCGATCTCGCCGAGCACGTCGATGCCGAGCGACTCGAGATCGTGGCGCAATTCGGTGCCCTTCAGTTTGACGATCATGCCGGCGAGATTCGCGTTCTTGTTGTTGAGCTTCGCCGACAACAGGCGCAGATCGTTCAGGCGCATCGCCATTACATCGCCCTGAATCTTCATCAGGCGGTCGCGATAAACCGGATCGTCGATGAGACGACGCCCGTCCAGTGTCTCGGTTTTCATCAGTTCGGTGAGCGCATTCAGGCGCGTCAGCATCGCGTTCGGGTCGCCGAGCGAACCGCGCTCGTGACGCAGGATCGAATTCGCCACCAGCCAGCCTTCGCCGCGGCGGCCGACGATCTGTCCTTTCGGCACGCGCACGTCGGTGAAGAACACTTCGTTGAACGTCGCGTCGCCGGTCATCGTCTTCAACGGCCGCACTTCGATGCCGGGTGTCTTCATCGAAAACAGCAGGAAGCTGATGCCCTGATGTTTCGGCGCGTTCGGTTCGGTGCGCACGAGGCAGAAGATCCAGTCGGCGTGTTGCGCGGTGCTGGTCCAGATCTTCTGACCGTTCACCACCCATTCGTCGCCGTCGAGTTCGGCGCGCGTGCGCAGGCTGGCGAGGTCGCTGCCGGCGCCGGGCTCGGAGTAGCCCTGACACCAGATCGTTTCGCCGCGCAGCGTCGGGCGCGATGAACTGACGCTTCTGTTCTTCGGTGCCCATCTCGAGCAGCGTCGGCACCAGCATCGAGATGCCCTGACCGCCGAGACCGGCCGGCACCTGCGCCTGCGCGAATTCCTCGGCGATGATCCGCGACTTCAGAATGTCGGCTTCGCCGCCGTAGCCGCCGTATTCGCGCGGAATCGTGCGCGCCGTGTAGCCGCGCTCGATCAGCATCTTCTGCCAGGCGCGCGTCTTCTCTGCGCGCATGCCTTGGCCCTCTGGCGCTGCGCCACGATGCGTCGCGATGAAATCGCGCACCTCGTTTCGAAAGCGTTCGTACTCGCCGCCGTACGTCAGGTCCATGGTCGTTCTCCGAAGGAATGGAAGGAGTTTAGCGGGCCGGCGTTTCGAGCGGCTACTAGCTAGAGCAACTAGGCCAATCGCACGAGTTCGTCGTAGCGGACGCGGTGCTTCAATGCCTGCCCGCGCGCGTAGCGTTCGATTTCATCGACGACGTAGTCGGCCAATCGCTGCGTTTCGGTGCCGAGCGAGCCGGCGATGTGCGGTGTCAGCAATACGTTCGGCAGCCGATACAGCGGCGAATCGCTCGGCAGCACTTCCGGCTCGGTCGTATCGAGTACCGCGCTCAACCGCCCGCTGACCAATTCTGCCTCGAGCGCCTGCTGATCGATCACCGCGCCGCGCGCGGTATTGATGAACGTCGCACCGTCCTTCATCAGCGCGAACTCGCGCGCGCCGAGCATGTGGCGGGTTTCCGGCAGCAACGGCGCGTGCATCGACGCGACGTCGGAATTCGACAGCAGCTCCGACAATCCCACTTTGTGCGCGCCGAGTTCGCGCACCTGCAACGGCGTCATGTACGGGTCGTACATCAGCACCTTCATGTCGAACGGGCGCAGCAGTTCGAGCACTTTGCGCCCGACGTGCGATGCACCGATCAGGCCGACCGTTTTCTTGTAGTTGCCGACGTTCGGCGCTTCCTTCGTCCACGGCGCGCGGTTCTCGTGATTCCTGCGGTAGAAGTCGGCCAGCTGCAGCACGTGCTTGTTCGAGAACAGAATCGCGGCGAGCGTGTACTCGGCAACCGGCACGGCGTTCGCGGCCACCGCATTCGTGATCTGCACGCCCATGCGCCACACGTTTTCGTCGATGAAACCTTTGACCGAGCCCGCCAGATGCGCGATCAGCTTCAGGCCAGGCAGACCCGTTACGACGGCTCGATCGATCCGCGGACAGCCCCAGCTCGTGATCAGCACCTGCACGCGCGCCGCTTCGTCGCCGAGACCGTCGAAGTTGCGGAACGGCGCCGGATCGACGAGCCGGCAGGTGCGTTCGAGTCGCTGCAGATGCGTTTCGCGCAGCAGCTCTTCCTTCACGACCGGATGCATGATCATCGCTGTGATGGGGCCGCCGGCCACTCGCACACCTCGGCACGGGTTGTTTGAACGAGAGAATCCAAGATAATGCACCACCGCAACGAGAGATACAGGGGACGCACGTGGGAGTGAAGCTGACGAAGAAGGCGATCGACCTCGGCATCATCGTGAAAGACGGCCCGGCCGCGCTCGGGTTCTATCGCGACGTGTTGGGTTTCAAGCACGAAGGCGACATGCCGATGCCCGGTGGCGGCGGCACGATGCATCGGCTGCTGTGCGGCGACAGTCTCATCAAGGTGGTCGTACCCGCGAAAGCGCCGCCGGCCGTTTCGCCGCCGGGCGGGATCGGAGGATCCACCGGCTATCGGTATTGGACGATCTCCGTATCGAACATCTCGGAACTGGTCGGCGCCTGCGAAAAGGCAGGACGCACAATCGTGGTACCCGAGCGTGAGATTCGCCCCGGCATCCGCATCGCAATCGTCGAAGACCCCGACGGCAACTGGGTCGAGTTCCTGCAGCAGGCCTGACCGATGACCGTCGCGCGAAAGGTGGAGCAGCAACTCGCTGCGATGGCGGAGCTGCAGGATGCACTGAACGCGAACGTGCATCCGCAATGGCGCGACCAGGGCCATGCGTACTACCGCGCGATCTGGGTCGAATGCGCGGAGTTGCTCGACCACTTCGGCTGGAAGTGGTGGAAACACCAGAGCACCGATCTCGAACAGGTGAAACTCGAGATCGTCGACATCTGGCACTTCGGATTGTCGCAGCTGATCCGCGAGGGGCGTATGGATGCGGGCCGGGTCGACGCATCGGTCGTCGCCTCATTCGAGCGCATGGCTTCAGTGCCGGCGCGTGATTTCCGCGACGCGGTGGAGACGCTGGCCGGCGCCGTGCTGGCGCAGCGCGACTTTCCGGTGGCCGCGTTCGTCGAACTGATGGCCGCGCTGCCGCTCGATCTCGACGAGCTTTATCGCATCTACATCGGCAAGAACGTGCTCAACAATTTCCGCCAGGCCAATGGCTACAAGTCGGGCACGTATATAAAGGTGTGGTTGGGCCGCGAGGACAACGAGCACCTGTTCGAATTAGTTGGGGAACTCGACGACGCATCGGGTTCGTTTCCCGACGAACTGTATCGTGCGCTGGAATCGCGTTACGCGGCAACGAAGCGCGCGTGAGCGCGCCTTGGCTTGATCGTTAGATCAGCGTCATTCCGCCGTCGACCACCAGCACCTGCCCGGTCGAGAACCCGCATCGGATCAGGTACAGATAAGCTTCAGCGACTTCCTTCGGATCGCCCGCGCGCGGCAACGGCTGGCGCTGCGTCATCTGTTTGATCTGTTCTTCGCGGCGGTCCGGCGGAATGCTGTTCCACACCTCGGTGAGCACGAGGCCGGGACACACCGCGTTGACGCGCAGCGGTGCGAGATCTACGGCAAGCGCGCGCGTCATGTGTTCGATCGCGCCGGCCATGGCGGTGCTGAGGACCGCGCCTTTGCGCGGACGATGCGCGACTACGCCGTCGGTGAGCGTGATCGAACCATCGGACGAGATGCGACCCTGGGCGTGCTTGATCGCGGACAACGCGCCCCAGAAGCGCACCGTAAACGTCGCGTGGGCGCCGACGAGGTCGAGCTTCGCGATGGCGCCGCCACCGCGCAACGGACTCCAGTCGCCCGCGGTATACACGAGATGGTCGAAGGAACCGGTGCGTTCGAAGAACGCGGCCACGCTCGTTTCGTCTTTCACGTCGACAGCTGATCCGAACGCACCTTTACCCAATCGCTTGACCGCACCGTCGACGTGATCGGCGCCGCTCGAACCGATGATGACCTGGGCGCCATCGTCGAGCGCGAGTTGTGCGACGGCAAAGCCGATGCCGGAACTGCCGCCGATGACGACGACGCGTCGATCGCGAAGGGATTGGGTCGACATGGCGAACTCCTCTGAGGGTCGGCGGATGCTATCGCTGCCGCACGGCCAGGTCACTGTAGACTGCGTCGTGCTCGAATTGGACGCCCGATGCAACTGAGATCCGCCAGCGCCAAAGAGGTCGACGCGTTCGTCGATCTGCTCGAAGACGCCGCCGTATGGATGCACGAACGCGGCATCGACCAATGGCGCCCCGGTTCGATGCGGGCGCAGCGCGCGGCGTTCGTCGCCGCGCAAAGCCGCGACGAAGTATTGGTGCTGGAGCGAGCGGGGCGCATCGTCGGCGGCGCAGTGCTGCGTAACGAGCCGGATCCGATATGGGCGGACCTGCCGGTTGCCGGCGCGCTATACGTCAGCAAGCTCGTGGTCGCGCGCGACGCGACGGGTAAGAACCTCGGCGCGCGCATCCTGGACGATCTCGAAGCGATTGCCGTAGCGCGCGGGGCGACGTGGATACGGCTCGATTGTGTCGCCTCGAACGAGTCGTTGGCGCGCTACTACCAGCGACGCGGTTACTATCCGCGCGGTAGCGTTCGCAGCGGCGACGTCGATCTGTCGCGTCACGACAAACGGTTGATTACGGAACCAGGTGCGGCGGTCGGCTCGCTGGACGACGTCGACTTCTCGCGCTGGCAACCCGATCGCGTCGCGACGCTGCTGTTCGTAGTGCGGCGCGGGCAAGTGCTGTTGATCCACAAGCAGCGCGGGCACGGCGCAGGCAAGATCAATGGCCCCGGCGGAATGGTCGAGCTCGGGGAGACGCCGCTGCAGTGCGCATTGCGCGAGATCGAAGAAGAGGTCGGCGTGCGCGCGTTGCACGTCACGCCGCTGATCGAACTGCGGTTCCAGGACACCGACGGCAGCAGCATGCTCGGTTTCGCGTTCAAGGCACTCGATTGCGTCGGCGCGCCGCACCGCACCGCGGAAGCGATTCCATTCTGGTGTCCGATCGAGCGCATTCCGTACGACCGCATGTGGCAGGACGACGTCGTGTGGCTGCGCTATCTGATCGACGGGGTGCCGATGACCGGCGAATTTCTGATGCGCGACGACCGGCTTGTCGCGCATCGTCTGCGCCCGGCATCGGCCGCGGAACTGGCGCGCGTGACGAATCAGACCTATCGACGCTGACCGTTCCCTTCGCCGGACGGATCTGCTATTCACGAGGCTGACTTCGCGGAGTGCAAACGTGCGGATCGGAATTTCGGTAACCAGCGCTTTCGATGTTTCCGACGTTCGCGTGGGCGCGCGCTACATGATCGAACAGGCGCGCGCGGCGCGCGACGCACAGCTCGATTCGCTGTTCGTGGGCGACCACCACGTCACGCCGAGCCCGTATTACCAGAATTCGCCGATCCTCGGCCGCCTGCTCGCGGAGTGGGGCGATCGGGTCGCCGGCGCGCTGTACCTGTTGCCGCTGTGGAATCCGGTATTGGTGGCCGAGCAGACGGCGACGCTCGCGTGCATCAATTGCGGCCGGTTCGTCATGCAGTGCGGCATCGGCGGCGACGAACGGCAGAGCAGCGGAATGGGTGTCGATATCCGCCTGCGGCCGTCGATGTTCGAACAGTCGCTGGAGACGATTCGCGCGCTGTGGCGCGGCGAGAGCGTCACCGTCGACGGACGCTGGCGTCTGCACAAGAGCCGGATCTCGCCGTTGCCGCCGGAGCCGATCGAAGTGTGGATCGGCGCCTCTGCGAAGATCGCGATCGATCGCGCCGCGCGTCTCGGCGATGCGTGGTTGGCGGACCCCGGCATGGATTTCGAAACAGCGCGTCGCCGCATCGACGAATATCGCGAAGCGTGCGTGCGCCACAACCGAACGCCGACCACGATCGCGATTCGCCGCGACACCCACGTCGGCGCAACGGCGGACGAGGCGCGACGCGCGATGGCGCGCTACATCCGCAGCGGCTACCGCGGCTTTTCCGAAGACGCGCTGCTGATCGGCGACGTGGAGCAGGTGGCGGAACGCATGGCCCGACTCGGCGAGATGGGCTACACCGACGTCATCATCCGCAACATCAGCGCCGACCAGCCGGAAGCGCTGGCCACCATCGACCGCCTCGCGCAAGTGCAGCAACGCGTGAGCGCGCTCTGATGCCGACCGATTCGCGTGTGTGGCTCGCGCGCGCACAACGGTTGCGTGCCATCGCTCAGATCGGTCAGACGTACACGCGGCGATCGTTACGATCGCGAACGGTTACGACGAACTCGCTACGATCGCGAACGAGATGCTCGCCGATCTGACCGGTGCGCCCCTCGAGGCGATCGTTGGGCATCTATCTTCCCGAACGCGGCTATCCGACGCCGAAAGTGGACGTTCGCGCCGGCGTGTTCAACGATCGCGGCGACGTGCTGCTCGTGCAGGAAGCGAGCGACGGACTCTGGGCATTACCGGGCGGCTGGGCCGACGAACACGACACGCCGAAACTCGCGTGCGAGCGCGAAGTGCTCGAAGAGTCCGGCTATCGCGCCACCGCGATCAAACTCGCCGCCGTCAAAGACCGCTCGATGCATCCCTACACGCCGCCCCGCCTCGAGCGCATCTACAAACTATTGTTCCTGTGCTCGCTCGACGGCGGCGCCGCCGCGTCCAGCATCGAGACGACCGCCGCCAGCTTCTTCCCGCTCGACGCACTACCCGATCTATCCGTGGGCCGCACACTGCCGGCAGACATCACGTTGCTGTCGGCACACCGGAGTCATCCGGAGTTGCCGTGCTATTTCGATTGAAGAGTTCGAGATTTGATTTGATTGCGGGTGGGTGGCGGGTGATCGGTGTTGCGGACACGCTCGAGCCGTCCCTGGGCGCTCCTCTTCGCGGCCATCCATGGCGCTCAAGGGTCCGCCACACCGATCACCCGCCACCTTCCACATCGAAGTCGCGCCTTCGTTCTGTAGAAGAGATGAACGCGCGCTTCGCGCGCGTTCACGCACGACACACGACTAGCGGTGGTGGCGCGACCCAGGCGGAGGTGCGTGTGGGTTGCGGAGGACCTCCGGCGCCATGGATGGCGCCGGACTGAGCGACCAGGGATGGCTCGAGCGAGTCCGACGCAACCCACACGCACCTCCGCCGCAAATCGAAGCTCCATCGCTACCTGGTAAACCGATTCAATTGCTCGAACCCGCGCTTGAGTGCTTCCGCGTTCACGGGCTCATCGATGAGTGCGTAGCTTCCGTCGCGCACCTCGTATCCGCCCCACGACAGGAACACGTATACGCGGGAGTCGGTGCGGATCGCGCGTTGGGTCCATTGCTCGATCGGCAGCGGGTGGCCGGCGACATTCGGTTGGAAGAGCGGGAGGCCGGTGCTGTATCGGTCGAGCGGTGTCTCGCACCCGAGTGCGTCCGTCAGCAGCGTGGGAGCCCAGTCCATGTGTGACGTGAGCCGCTCGATGGAAGCTGGCGCGCGGCCGGGCCATTTGACGACGAACGGCACGCGCACCTGGTAGTCGGAGAATGCCGAGTTGTGGCCCCAGGTGTTGTCGTGGGTCTCGTTGAACGCCTGGCCATGGTCGCCGGTGACGAGAACGATGGTGTTCGCGCTCGCGTCGTCGTTCGAAAGCGCACGTAGTACCGAGCCCACCAGTCCGTCGTCGAACAACACCGATGTCTTGTAGAGATTCAGGAACGGCTTCGGATCGAAGTCGTTGTTCAGCGCGACGTAGTTGATCGCGTCGAGGCGCGGCTGGAATGGCGAGGCCATGTCGCGTGGGTGTGCATACGCGTGCGGCGCGTCTAGGAACAGGAAACCGAAGAACGGGCGCGATCGATCGCGGTTGTGTATCGAATCGATGAGACCTTGCGTGGTTGCGCGATCGCGTTCGACGACGTCGCCGGGGCCGGGTGGTGCGACGCGATCCCAGATCCGCGTGAACGCGGTGCGGTGAAACTCCGGGCTGTCGAGCGGCGCCGAGCCGAACACGAAGAACTGGTAGCCGAGTTCATCGAGCACGTCGATCAGCACCGGCCCGCGTCGCTCTGCGAGCGCGGCGTGCCAATAACCACCGGGGAGTCCGTACATCAAACCGAAGATGCCGAAGCGGGTGCCGTTGCCGGTGCTGTAGTGGTGGTCGAAGCGCGTTGCGTCGCGCGCCCAGGCTGATGTCGCCGGCATGACGTCGTCGGTGAGCATGTCGAAGCGCAACGAATCGACCACGATCATCAGCACGTTTGGTTTCGACGCGCCGGTGCATTGCATCGGCGCGAGCGGATAGTTGAATACACCAGGCGTCTGTTGCGCGAGGTCGGCCGATTCGGCGCGCGTCGCGACGAATCCCAGCCGCGCGAGGAACGATTTTGCGGTGAGCGGCTGCGCCCACGGGATCGCGCGCACGGCCATCAACAGCGGTCGCTGCGCGGTTGCGTCTGCATACGCATTGATGAGCTGGGTAGCAACGCCGACGCACAACACGGCGATCGCGTATCGCCGGATGACGACCGGCGACACGGCCGATCGCAAGATCAACCACAGCGCGCCCAACTGAATCGCATAGAGAAGCAGCGCGATCGCGATGGCTGTAAACCACGTCTGCGACGAGAACGACAACGTTTCCATCGCGGCGCCTTGCGTGAGCAGGAACCACACCATCGAGTTCAGGTGAAACTTGTACAGCGCGTAGACCATCGCGTCGACGATGACGACGAGCAGCAGCGTGCCGAAGATCGACACCGCGCTGGCCGTCGCGATAGCGCGGCGAACGCCGAAGCGCGTCATCAGCCACGGGACGACGGCGAGCAACGCCGCGAGGGCCGTGAAGTGTGCAAGCATCGCGGCGATCTCGTACAGACCGACGGCGCTGAGCTGCCACTGATGCGCGAAGAACAGATATGCAGCCGTTGCCGCGAGTCCGTTGAGTGCGGCGAGCGCCCATGGCCACGCCGTGCCGCGCGAGTCGCGCGCCATCAGGAGGGGCGCGGTTCTGGGAGATGCGGCAGAGGCGTGCCGTTAGGGCGGACGATGCCGCGCGCGGCAAGCTGCGCGGCGAAGTACGCCATGTTCGCGTTGAGGAACGCTTCGAGTTTCGGATTGCGATTCGGCCGGTGTCCGTAGCCGAGCAGCTCGGCATACGCGGCGTCCGGCGAATCGCCGAGCACCAGCGTGCGATACAGATAGATGATGCCGCCGGTGCGCTCGCTGCCCGCGGCGCATTGCACCAGCACCTGATCGCCGCGGCCGATGGCGTCGTGGATCGCAACCAGTACGTCGACGACGCGACCGGGATCGCCGGTACCGTTGCCGAACAGCGGAAATCGTTGCAGCCGGATGCCGCGCTCGGAGGTCAACCGTTGTTCGAGTTGCTGGTACTGCGGCGCGTTCGACGGATACGTCAGCGCGACGATGTCGTCGATGCCGTACTGGTCGAGCACTTTCGGCAGCAGCGAGGGATGGATGCGTCCGCTGCGATACAGCTCGTGCTCGATGACCACGCCGAAGCGCTTCGCGAACAATCGCGGTTGCAGCATTTCCTTCCACGCGAACCACGCGCCGACCAGTACCAGACGGTATAGCGTTTGGAAGTTCCTGTCCACCTATCGGTGATCGATCTCATCATGAACACGGGTCCGGACGCAGCGGGGATACTCCGATTGCCGTCGTCGGCACACCCATTGCTCAAGCGCCCCGAAGACAAGTTCACTAAGGCGATGGTGCCATGATGAGGGTGTTCGCGACCGGTGCGCCACGAACGGGAACGACACTGCTGGACAAACTCCTTTCCACCCACCCAGATGTGCTGATCCACGCAGCCGTACCGCTCTTGTATGTGCGTCTGAAGAGGATGTTCCTACAAGGCCTGGGGCATCAGGCCGCCGCAGGCGGATATCCCTTGACGACATGTTCTCGGCAACTACACGCGCCAGACCAATGCCGCGTTCTCGCAGCCGGACGATCGATGAGGATGTGTGCCGAGACGTACGATGCAGATGATCGATCGCGGCGCCGGCCGGCGACGGCGAGCAACGCGATGACGCCGATACGACGCATATCGCGTCGCGCAACCGGCGATGTCGTCGGTGGTTGCGTGGCGGCCGCCTGCGCCATCAGAGCGGTTTCATCTCAGTACCTCGTCGAGGCTTTCCGACAGTGCCCGCACCATCTGCTCGATCTCGGCGTCGCCGATGATGAACGGCGGCCCCATGCACACGATGTCGCGCACGTCGCCGGTGCCGCCCGTATAGAAGAACACGCCGCGTCGTAGCGCGGCGCTGATGATGCGATTGGTGATGTTGGCCGACACGTCGAACGGTTCGAGCGTGGTGCGGTTCTTGACGATTTCTATCGCCTGCAACAAACCGCGGCCGCGCACCTCGGCGACGTTCGGATGATTTCCGAACACGTCCTTCAAGCGACGTTGCAGCACTTCGCCGGCGATCGCGCAGCGTTGCAGCAGGTTCTCTTCGCCAAGCAGACGCAGCACTTCGCAGGCTGCGGCGCACGCGGCTGGATGCGCGCCGAACGTATGGAACATCACGTTCATTCCGGCGGCCGCGATCGGATCGGCGACCGCAGACGTCGCGAACACACCGGTGATCGGTGCGTATCCGCCGGCCAGACCTTTGCCGGATACGAAAATGTCCGGTTCGATGCCCCAGTGTTGAAACGCGAACGGCACGCCGGTGCGGCCGAAACCGGTCATCACTTCGTCCATGATCAGCAGGATGCCGTGCTTGTCGCACAGCGCGCGAACGGCTTTCCAGTAATCGTCGGGCGGAATGATCGCGCCGCCGCTGGAGCCGTTGATTGGCTCCGCGAGGAAGGCCGCAATCGTTTCGGCGCCTTCCTCTTCGATGACTTTGGCGAGCGCATCGACGTAGTAGCGACCGGCGCCCGGATGGTGCGGGCCAAGCGGGCAACGTAGCGGATACGGCGTTGACACCACCGGATACGTTTCGAGCACGTGCGCGAGACCTTTCTTGCGCGCGGTGTGTCCGCCGACCGCGGTCGTTGCGAGGGTGGTGCCGTGATACGAAACCGAACGGCCGATGATTTTCGTGCGCGTGAGTTCACCGCGCGCGGCTTGCGACTGAATGGCGATCTTCATCGCGGTTTCGACGCCTTCGGAACCGCCGCACGTCAGATGGATGTGGTCGAAACTGGGCGGCAACCAATCCCGGCGCAGCCGCTCGATGAGATTTCGGCGCTCGGTGGTCAGCCACGGCGGCACCACGTACGTGGTCGTCTTGGTCGCTTCGTACACCGCTTGCGCCACGCTCTCGCGGCCGTGGCCCACGTTCACGACGATCGCGCCGCCGGCTGCGTCGAGCAGTCGCGAGCCATCCGCTTGAATGAGATAGGCGCCGCCGGCCCCAACGATTTCGATGTTGCGTGCGCTCGGCGTAAACGGCCACTGCACGCTGTCTTGAGTTTGTGTCACTCGATGCTCCGTCAGGGTTCGCGATAGGGTTCGTCGCGCTGGAATAGTGTCAGTCGGTGTTGCAGATCGTGCAACGCTTCTGCGCCTGCGTCCGAGCCCGCTTGCGCCAGTGCCTTCTTCTCCGTTTTCGAAGCCGCAGCAAAGTCGCCCGCTTCGGCTTGCGCGGCAGCGAGCGTATCCAGATATCCCCAACTCTCGTACAGCACGGCGAGCGGTTGTGCGAGCGTCACCGCGCGATTGCCGTCGCGCAGTTGTGCGCTCGGGCTGGTGGCCAGCAGCCATGCCAGATTGTTGCGTGCGGTGAGATCGCCTTGCCCGGTTGCTACTTCGTAGAAACGTTGTGCGCGCGCGTGATCCTTCGCCACGTACGTACCGAGCTGAAAGAACACGCCGAGTCGGGTATTCGCGGCGCCGTGTCCCTGGTCGGCCGCCGCCATCAGCAGTTCCATGCCGCGCTGCCGTGTCGCGGATTCCTCGAACATGATCTCGGCGAGCTGGTACTGCGCCTCGGCGAGCCCGCCGTCTGCCGCACGACCGTACCAATGGATGGCTTGCTCCCGATCGGGCGCCGGACTCAGGAAGAACCGATACGCCTGGCCGAGCAGCAGCGCCGCGCCGAGATTGCCCTGGCCCGCCACGCGTTCGAGCCAACTCAGGAACGCAGGATCTACCGTCTTTCGCTTCGAGTCGTACAACTTGCCGTCGTAGTGTTCGCCGCCGCGCAACTCGAGATGACCGTTGGCGAGGAAATCGCCATCCCACGCGCCGACGAACTCGATGCCTTCCGAAGAGACGCGGGTGCCATCCCCGACCGGCGAATTGTGTTCCCAATGACCGTTGTGGAACGAACCGTTCGACATCCGCAGTATGCCGGTGCCCGCGCGCTGATCTTCGCGCCATTCACCGGTGTATTCGCCGCCGTCGGGCCGCACTTCGCGTCCGAAACCCTGGCGCATGTTCGACACCCACGTTCCCTCATACCCGAACGTGCCGCCGATCTGCATCGCGCCATAACCGGCCCGTTGGCCCTTGCTCCAGGCGCCCTCGTACGTGTAGTCGTCGGACTCGACGAGTTGACCCCACCCGTCCGGCATGTCGTCCAGCCAGTCGCCTTCGTAGTTCGATCCGTCGGCTGCGGCGGTATACGCCGAACCCGTTGCGGCGCCCTGAGAACCATTCTCCATCGTAGTTCGCACCGTCGATGTAATCGAAGCGCCCGTCGCCTTGTGGCACATCGTCCGCCCAACCGCCCTGATAGCGCCCGGCGGCGCTCTGGAACAGCCCTTGTCCGCTGCGTACGCCGTCCTCGAACTGACCGTCGTAGCGACTGCCGTCGGCCAGCGTCATCGAACCCGATCCGCTGTGCAGCCCGTCGCGCCACTCGCCGTCGTAACGACTACCATCCGACGCCTGCTCGATGCCGCGGCCCTGCGGGTGGCCGTCGACGAAGTCGCCGGCGTAGCTGCGGCCGTCCTGCCACACGAAACGACCGACGCCGGTGTACGTGAGATTCGCGAACGCGATGGTGATCGCACCGCCGTCCGGCATCGTCAGCACGCCGACGTCGTCGTCCTTCGCCGGCTCGTCGGCAACGGCGAAGCCGATCGCCAATGTCGCGACGATCGCGATGCAGCACGCTAAGAGTTGCGGGAGCCGTAACATCAGTCGTGGAACTTCGGTGAAGGATTGAACGGCCAGAAGTCGGACGTCTTCACACGGCGATACGGAATGTTGCGGACGTCGGCCGCAAGCGCACCCCGATCGCCGGTGTAGATGACGCGTGCCGAAATCGGTGCGAAGCCGGCGTGAAAATGCTGCATCGACTTGACGACGATGAGGCGTTTCGTCAATGGATCGATGCCCGCGCCGCTGAACAACTCCGGTGAGCCGGCCTGCACGCGACGCGCGGTCAACATGACTTCGATGCCGGCGCCGGATGCATCGCCCTCGACCGGAATACGGATCGCCGCGCAAGCGCCGAGGCTGGAAGGCCCGCCGTTGAGCGTCTGCACGACGCGGCTCGACAAACCGATAACCGTACACTCGACGTCGACCGGCGCGCCGGACTCCGGACCGAGTTTGCCGCCGATCCGTAAGCGCAGCTGCGCGCCGATGCCGCCGTCCTGGCAGATCGACACCGCGATCGGATCGTATAGCGGGCCGAGTGCGACGTTCGCGATGCGCCGGTCGAGCAATGCACGCAGGAAAAACGTCGAGTCGCCCGGAGCGCCGCCGCCGGTGTTGTCTGCGGTGTCTGCAATGGTGATCGGTGAACGTCCGTCTGCGACTGCAAGGTCGAGTGCGGCGTCTACGGTCTGGTATTCGGCGCCTACGGCGTTGCGCATGTCGAAGAACTGATCGCGCAACGAACGGGCCAGTTCGCGCGCCTTAGCCGGGTCGTTGTCGGTTGCCACCAGAACGTGGGCGCCGATGCTCGGCACGTCGCCGTAGGGGAAGCCGTGCGCGAGCCATACGTTCAATACGCCGGGCTCGCGTTCGAGCGCGTACATGCGATCGACGAACCCCGACATCGGCTCGCGCGTGGTGTGATACATGCCGATCATGCTGCACGCGGCGGTCGCCATCGTCGGCCGCACTTTTCCTTCGGCGGTATCGGCGACGATTTCGAACAGATCGAGCAGACGGTCGTACGTATCGGTGTGGGGATAGTGTTTGTATCCGACCAGAACGTCGGCCGTCTCGAGCATCGTGGGCGTGACGTGACAATGAAGGTCGAGTTCGGCGCCGATCGGAATCTTCGGACCGACCCGCGCGCGAACACGCGTCAGAATGTCGCCTTCGCAGTCGTCGTAGCCGTCCGCGATCATCGCGCCGTGCAGAAACAACATGACGGCGTCGAGCGGCATCGACGCTTCGAGATCGTCGAGCAGTTCGTCGCGGAGCGATTCGTATACGACGCGCGGCGTCGGGCCGGCCGGCACCGCGAACGCCTGCAGACCGGGCGCGAGCGTCCAGCCGCGCGCGTCGAGACGTCGGAACAACGGGCCGTAAACGGTTTGGCGGCGCGAGATGGTCGGGTCGTGCTCGAGGCGTCTGCGCAGCACGGTGTCGCGCCAGTTGTTCCAGCCGGTCGGCAGCGGCGAAAACGTGTTCGTTTCCGTGGCGAGCATGGCGAGGAACACTTTCTTCATCGACTACGCCCCGAACAGCGCCAGCATCTCGTCGCGCATCGGTCGCAACTTCGTCTCTTCGTGTTTGCTCTTTTCGTAGCAGGCCAGCACCTTGCCGAGCAGGTCCTGGCGCGCGAACAGCGCTTGCGGCAGATCGAGCAGATTGGTGTGGCGGAACAGTGCGCGCAGCACGTCGAGATGCTCGCGCGCGGCAACGCCCATACCTTTGCGGAAGATCGCGAGCCGCTGCTTGGCTTCGTCGATGGAGCCGTCGGCTTTCACGAACGTGTACGGATCTTCGCCGCGCTGCAGCGCCTTGTTGATGTCGATCGACTGTTTGTCCTGACCGACCTGCAGGCGATACCACGGCAACACGAGTGCATCGATGCGTTCTTCGAACGCGATGGCGCGCCGCACCGGATCCGATTCCATTCCCAGCACTTGCGCGAGTTCGAACGCGGATACCCAACCAAGCGCGCAACCGCGCCCCGAGATCGGGTTGGTGTGCACGTGCGCATCGCCGATCGCGAAGTAATTCAGCGCGACGGGACTACCGTCGACCACGAAGCGTTTGTGCGTGTTGCTCAAGTTGCCGTAGAGATAGACCTTGCTTATCGGAGTGGACGTTGCCGGATCGACCCAGGCTCTCGTTGCCTCGATGTGTTCGGCGGCTATGTCGAATTCGTATTCGCGCGAAACCGCGCGCATCGGCTTGTCTTCCGGATCGGCCGCCAACGTGATCGAGAAGGTGCGATTGTCGGCGCGAAACAGACCCACCTTGAGGTAGCCGAGATCCGCGCCCTGCACTCCGCCGGCCGTGGACTTGCGGCCGTCGAGTTCCGGATAGTCGGCACCGTCATTCAGGCGATAAAAGCGCGACGTATAGAAAATTCCGCAAGGCGACGACTCCTGCGCGACCGGTTGCGCGCCGATGGCCGCGAGCCATGCGTCGCTCGCGCCGTGCCGACCGCTCGCATCGATGACGACGTCTGCGTCGATTCGGCTGGTGCCGGATTCCTGCTGGATCTCGACGCCGGTGACGCGCGGCGGCGTACCCGGTTCGGCGAGCAATGCAACGACCGTAGCGCCCTCGATGATCCGGACACCGTGTCGCTCCGCGATGTAGCGGCGCAACAGATACTCGAACACGACGCGACGACACGCGAGGAAGCAGATGTCTTCGTCGCCCGGCTCGAGTACCGCACCGGGAAAACTGGTGCGCGCCAGTTCGGGGAAGCCGAGTTCTTCCGCGCCGGCATCGAGCAGGCGCCGATAGAGTTCCGGCGCGTGCGTTTTGATCAGTTTTACGAGCGGCGCGAGCAGCACGTGGCTGTGGCGCGTCTGTGCCGCGCCGCGCCGGTCCCATTTTTCGAACGCGTCGAGGTGGTCGCGCGGCATCGGCGTGGCGTCCCGCTCGATGCACGTGATCGTGTAACCACGCAACCCGAGCGCGAGCGCCGCTGCGAGTCCCGATACCGATGCGCCGATGATCGCGGCGTGAGGAGCGCCGCGCGGCGCCGCCTGTGGAGCGCGCTCTGCCATGGAGTAACCGCTGACGAAAAGCCGCTATTATACGCAGCTCGTTCGGGGAACCGGGGTTGGGGGGCGACATGGTGGAAGGAATCAACGCCGACGGCGTGACGCAGTGGTTGCAGTCGCACGTACCGGCGCTCGAATCGCCGGTGAAATTCACGCTGATCACCGGTGGACATTCGAACCTGACCTATCGATGCGAAGACTCCGCGGGTCACGCCTATGTGCTGCGTCGTCCGCCACTCGGACACGTCCTCGAAAGCGCGCACGACATGGGGCGCGAGCACAAGATCATCGCAGCATTGGCGAAAACCTCGGTGCCGGTCGCGCCGACGTACGGACTGTGCGGCGACGCCGCCGTGAACGGCGCGCCGTTCTACGTGATGAAGTTCGTCGACGGGCTGGTTCTCAACGACTCGACCGCCACCAAGGCCATCGCCGTGTCCGATCGGCACGCGCTCGGCATGCACGTCATCGACGTGCTGGCGAAGTTGCACGGGCTCGATCCCGAGTTCGGTCGGGCTGGGCGATCTCGGGCGCAAGGAAGCGTATCTGTCGCGCCAGTTGAGTCGCTGGACGAAACAATGGGAAGCGTCGAAAACGCACGAAATCCCGGCGATGGAAGAGACGCGACGACTGCTCGAAGAGCGGATGCCGGCGCAGATCGGCAGCGGCATCGTCCACGGCGACTATCGGCTCGGCAACATGATCGTCAAAGGTCCGCGGATTCTCGCCGTGCTCGATTGGGAGCTGTGCACCTTGGGTGATCCGTTAGCGGACGTCGGCTATCTGATGAATGCGTGGGCATCACCGGAAGAAGTGGAGACAGGCCAGGGCGATGGGGCGCCGACGGCGGCCGGCGGATTCCCTAGCCGCGCCGAGATGCGCGAACGATACGAGGCGGCGACCGGCCGCGATCTCTCCGGAATCAACTACTACCGCGCGTTCTCGCACTGGCGTCTCGCGGCGATCGGGCAGGGCGTGTACAAACGGTATCTCGTGGGCGCGATGGGTGCGAACCGCGACATGAACCTCGACGGCTACAAACTCAGCGTGCAACGCCGCGCCGATGCTGCGCTCGCGCTGATATCGGAATAAGTCGTCACGGCTGCTTTGGCGCGGCGAGCTCGAGCTCGCCGAGCACCGCCGCCGAATCGTCCAGCACTTTCACGCGGCCGACCGACGGGTCCGCGACGCCAACGACCAGACAAGGGTGCGTGATCATCTGCGCGAGGACAGCGTCCGGCGCCGGTCGATCGGTTTTGACCTTGATCGTGAGCAGGTTCGCCGTCAACGCGGCTCCGTCCTGCAGCGAGACGCTGTAGCCCGGCGTCGGAAACTCGGCCGGAACGATCGCGATCAGGTGCAGCGGCTGTTGCGTCGCCTCTTCGGACTCGGTCATGCCGATCAGGTGCGTACCTCGGAATGTGGCGAGCTTCGCATAGTCGATGGCGCGCACGCCGACCTCGGCGCTCTGGCAATTGCCGTTCGCAAGCACGGTCGTCACGTCGACGTGGTGTGCCTGCGCGCATCCGACGACGAGCGCGGCAATGGCGAGCGACGAAAACGCAGATGGTCGTTTCATTGGGCGTGAGCCTCCTTCGAAGGTGCGCGCGATAGTCCACTGATGTCGATCGGTGCGGTTCCGACAGCCTCCGACGCAACGCTCGAATTGAACAGATTGACCGGGAATCCGCTGATGAAATCCAGGTTGCCGCGGTCGGAGTTGATGTTGACGACCTCCGGCGCATCGAGCGTACGGAATGCGCCACACGCCTCGCCCGGATCGCAGATCAACGCATCGTTGTCGGAGTCGCTGCCGGCGTAGATCCGGTACTGTCCGGCGCCGACGTTGTTGAACGTATATTCGTATTCGCCGTCGACCGCACTGACCACCGCCGAGTTCGCCACCAGGTCGGTGACGACGTCGATCAGCAGCACGTATTGCAGGCCGGCGTTCGCGCTTGGGCTGGCGGTGAATCTCTGCATGACGACGCTGATGTCGATCGGGTTTGCCGTCGACGTGACCGATATCAACCCGGTGTAGGTGCCGTCGGATGCGACTTGGGTGCGATCGACGGTGAGGCGATACGTTCCGAGCCCGTTCGCATCGACGTCGAGCGGCGTTACCTGCAACCACGGTTGATTCGACGATGCCGCCACGATGCGTGACGTTGCCGCCGCCGGCGTTGCGAAGTTCGACGTCGAACGTGTTGTCGAATGCGCCGAAGTTGATCGACGCCGGAGACACGGCGAGCACCGGGTCGACCGGCGTGCCCGCACCGCTCGCGAGCGCAACCGCCGCGTTTACCGCTTTTTGTGCATTGATCAGGCCGTTGCCGAACTCGTCGTCGCGTCCCGGCGCACCGAGGTCGTCGGTGAGGAGGCCCGCCGCCAGCGCGTCGTCGAACTGATCGGGCGTGAGCCCCGGATACACCGATTTCATCAGCGCGGCGACGCCGGCTACGTGCGGTGTCGCCATCGAGGTTCCGGTCAACGCCGCGTAGCCGAACGTCACGGCGCCGTGCGTATCGTCGCCGAAGGTGCTGACGACACCGTCGCCGATCCCATCGCCATTGACGTCGGTCGCCGAGTTGCCGCCGGGTGCGGCCACGTCGATGGTCGGTCCGAAGTTCGAGTACGACGCGCGCGTGCGGGTGATGGTTGTCGCGGCGACCGAGACGACGCCGGTGTAGGCCGCCGGAAAGGACGGATTGCTCGATGCGTCGTTGCCGGCGGCGGCGATCACGATGACGCCGGCGCTGCGCACCTGATCGATCGTGTTCTGTTCGGTCTGCGACGAGAAGGTCGATCCGAGGCTCAGATTGATGATGTCGGCGCGGCGCGGCGGCACGCTGTTCGAATCGTTCGGCAGCCCGGCCGCGTAACGGATCGCCTGAATGACGTCGTAAGTCGTTCCGCCGTCCACCCCGAGCGCGCGAACCGGCATGACGCGAGCCTGCCACGCGATGCCGGCGACGCCGTCGCCATTGTCGCTGTGCGCGGCGATCGTGCCGGCAACGTGCGTGCCGTGAAACGAGCTCGAGCCGCCGAAGCCGAGGTCGCCACTGTCGTTCGGGTCGGGATCGATGCCGTCTCCGTCGCGCGCGCGATCGGGATCGCGGATGAAGTCGTAGCCCCCGATCAGTTGACCCTTCAGATCCGGGTGTTCGAGCAGCACGCCGGTGTCGACGACGGCAACGATCACCTGATCGGAACCCTGGGTCAGGTCCCACGCGAGCGGCAGGTTGATGCTCGGATAGTTCCATTGATACGCGTAGTACGGATCGTCGGGAGTCCGGCTGGCACGGCGGATGTAGTTCGGCTCCGCGACCACGTCGGCGTGGCGTTTGATGCGCGCGATCGCAGCCAGCGTTTCGTATTTGCGACCGAGGCGCGCCGAGAATCGCGCGCCGGCCCGTACCGCGTCGATGCGACTGATCGCGGCGTTCTGCGCTGGTTGATCGACTCTGTAGAGCGCTGCACTGCTGCGGCCGGCGACACGGCGAACCGCGACGTCGCGAGGCTCGCCGCCCTGGACGACCAACTCGCCCGGCACGAAGTCGTCCGACGTTCGCGCCGGCAGCGTACTGCCGTTGGCGGGCACGTTCTGGCCGACGTTGAGGACGTAAGTGGTCGAACCGCTGAGAATGTCCACCTCGATGAAGAAGTCACCCGGTCCGGGAACCGACAACGATCCCGACGTGCCGTTCACCACGGTCGCATCGACGATCGTCTGGTTCGCATTGAGCAGCAGCAGCGAAAGGTCGGCCGATGGATTCGTGACCGTCAGCAGCACGTTCTCGTTGCCGGCGAAACTGATCCGGAATTTGTCGGTGACGTCGCCTCCATCTCTAAGCGCGCCAGCTTTGCCCTCGCCCGGAAGATTGAGATACCCGCCGAGACTCACCGGGTTCGGCAAAATCTGCGCCTCGGCAAAACTGTTGTTGCGTACGAGCGGCGCGGCCGGATCGTTCACGTCGGAATCGACAGCGCTCGATGGTAGGATCTGAACGCGCCCGGTCAACGTGAACGAGCCGCTGGCGGACTGACGTTGACCGTAGCGACACGCGCCGCCGTGGCGCCCCGGTTGTCGGTGACGGTGAGTCTCGAGTCGAAGTTTCCGGCGTCGGAGTAGACGTGGCTCGCACGGCTGCCGACGCCGTCGGGGCTTCCGTCGCCGAAACTCCACGTATACGTGACGATGCTGCCGTCGTCGTCGTGCGAACTGCTGCCGTCGAACGTCACGCTCAACGGTGCTGCACCATTGGACGGCGTGATCGTGAACGCGGGCTGCGGAGGCAGATTGGCGACTATCTTGCCGGATCCGCCACCGGAACCCCCGCCGCCGCAAGCGACGACGAACACCGCGCAGAAGCTCAGCGTTGAGACGGCGTTGAGAGCGCGGCGCATGGCGGCGAAGTCTCGCACAGGCGCAAACGAATTGGGGTTAGTCGGGGGCGTTACGACGATCGGAAGTGCGATGCACTCCGAAGAGGCGCGGGTGCTGCCGGGCAGTGCCCAACCCGCATCATCGACCCGTAAAGCCGACTAGCCTCCTCGGCAGGACCTCGAACGAGCAGGAATAAAAGGGCGTGTCGCCAGCGGCAGCCGGCGAAGACAACTTCACTTCTGGGGGAAGGACACTTGAAAGGGAGGACTGCATCACGAAGTTGTACGCACGCCGAAACTGAAAGTGGTTTCGATTATGTACAGTACAAACGAGGATGTCAACAGGGTCTGTACAGTATTTGTATAGTTTCTCTCAAGAGACGCTTCGACGCGGTTCCATCGCGGCGGCGAGGGCGCGCTCGAGCTGAGCACGTGCATAAGACGCATCCTCGCGCAGACGGTCGTACATCGGTGCGTCGTTCGACTCGGTGAGGCATTGCGTCGCGTAATCGGCGAACGCATTCAGGTCGGTGATCAGCGAGACGAGGTGGCGGGGTGCGTCGAACCCGCGGTTGCGCGCGCGACTCACGATATCGACGAGTTCGTGATCGGTGTACCGACGCGGCGCGGTGCGACCGGCGCGCGCCGTATCCCCGGCCGGCACCGCGCACGCATGCATCAAGTCGGTCCAGGTCAACGGCCATGCGAGCGTCGTTGCGCCGTGCTGCTCGGTTGCGTTCGCTAGCGCCTCACGGCTGGCGAACTGGTAGATCGCGAGCAGCCTGCAGTCCGGCGCGGCATTGCGAACGCGCTGCAAAATATCAGCGTTTAGACTGGGAATCTGCACGGCCACCGCGTCGAGCTGCGCGCGTTCGGCGGGTCGACTCTGCACGAAATCGTCGACACTGACCCAGCGTTGATTGACTTCGGCGCGATCGGAATCGCCGGCTTCCTGTTCCAGGATCATCAGGTTCGGCCCAACGAGCCCGATCTGCGGCAGACGATGGGGGCTGACGCGCGGTCGCGTGATGCCGATGCGCGCATCGAGCTGCTCTTCGGAGAGCTCCACCAGCGATGAGATCGGATGACCGTCTTCGGTGAGCGCCTTGATCTTTTCGAGGCGCTTCAGCTGCGTGCGGCTGTAGTAGCGCGTGCGTCCCTCGCGTTCGGCTGGTGCCAAGCCGTGGCGCCGCTCCCACGCGCGAAGACACTCCACGCTGATCCCGGTGAGTTTTGCGACGGTACCGATCCTGTACAGCTCGGTCTCGCTCAAGGCATGCTCAGAATCTGGACAGGGGGAGCGGATTGTACCGAACGGCGCTGCACTGTCCAGTACGACTCGGACGAGCGGTACGGAGAGATGTACAGGGAGGATTAAAGGATGGCGTGGTGACAGTATCGAGATACTGTCATCGCGGCGCTGGGAGGAGGGGAGAGAGACACCGCGCCACGCCATTATGTCGTTCGGAGTGGGGAGACCCCGAAAAACGAGCGAATTCTACGGTCTAGCCGATGGTGTGCAAAGCACAATCTGGGAATTTTTGTAACACACCTGTTTCAGGACTTCCCCATTGATGCGTGCGGATGCGCGCGGGTTCACTCCGGCCGACGTTTTGACCAGAATGCCGTTCGGGGACAACCCATCGGTTGCACAGTGAGGGGAGCGGGGATGCAAAACAACATTGGTGCCTTTCTATCGAAGCGGGCCTATCTCAGCCCTGATGCCGACGCATACGTCGACGGCGCGTCCGGCGCGCGGCTCAGCTTTCGCGCGCTGAATGCGCGCTGCAATCGCCTGGCGAACGCGTTGATCGCAGACGGTGTGAAGAAGGCCGAACGCGTCGGCTTGATGATGATGAACAGCGCCGAATTCATGGAGGCGTATTTTGCGTTGGCAAAAGTCGGCGCCGTCGTCGTGCCGCTCAACTGGCGGCTCGTCCCGAACGAACTCGAATTCATCCTGAAGGACAGCGGTACCACGCGGCTGATCTACGGCGAAGAGTTCATCGACTGCGTTGTCGAACTCCACGGGCGGGGTTCGAAGACGGACGTGGCGCAATGGCTGCAAGTGGGCGATCGTCGAACCGATGGCCGATTTTGCGCAGAGCTATCAGCGCTTTCGCGACGCGGCATCCGATGCCGAACCGACCATCACCGCGCGTGACGACGACCGCCTGTACATCATGTACACGTCCGGCACGACTGGCTTGCCGAAAGGAGTGGTACACACGCACAACACCGCGGTGTGGGGCGTACTGACGATTGCGGCGACGACGTACTACCAGGAGCGCGAGCGTTATCTCGCGTGTCTGCCGATGTTCCATGTTGGTGCGTTGACGCCCCTTACCGTGAACGTTTACCGCGGCGCGGCGAGCATCGTGATGCGTACGTTCGATCCGGTGCGCGCGTGGGAGCTGATCGAGTCGGAGCGGATCACTTGCGGCCTGTGCGTGCCGGCGATGCTCAACTTCATGCTTCAGGTCGGCGACCTGTCGCGCTTCGACTACTCGACGCTGCGGTGGTGCATGTGTGGCGCCGCGCCGGTACCGGAACCGTTGATCGAGGCTTACGCCAAGCTCGGCATCGAAGTGCATCAGATCTACGGTCTGACCGAGAGTTGCGGACCTGCGTGCCTGATCGATGCGGATCACGCACTGAAGAAGATCGGCTCTACCGGCAAAGCCTTCTTTCACACCGACATCCGCGTGGTCAACGAAGCGGGGAAGGATTGCGCCGCAGGCGAGCCCGGCGAGGTATTCGTGCGCGGCCCGCACGTGATGCTCGGTTACTGGAATCGACCAGAAGCAACCGCCGAGACGATCGTCGACGGCTGGTTGCGCACCGGCGACGTCGCGGTGATGGACGACGAGGGGTACATCTACATCCAGGATCGCATCAAGGACATGATCATCTCCGGCGGCGAGAACGTGTATCCGGCCGAGATCGAGAATGTTCTCATGGGACACGCGGGGATTGCCGAGGCGGCCGTGATCGGACAGCCGAGCGAGAGGTGGGGCGAGTCGCCGTTCGCAATCGTCGTGCGCAAAGACGATTCGCTGATCGAAAAGGACGTGATCGAGTTCTGCCGCGGTCGGCTGGCCGGTTTCAAACAGCCGCGCGGCGTTGCGTTCGTCGCGGAAATCCCGCGCAATCCGAGCGGCAAGATCCTGAAGCGCGTTCTGCGCGATCGCTTTCCAGGTCCTGCAGCCCGTTTAGGAGGAGAACCGTCATGGAACTGGATGAACTGAGCCGACGCCTGGTGCCGTTTTGTCAGCACCACTACGACGACCCGGATGCGCGGGTTTTCGACGTGCACAAGATGCCCGGCCACGCGGGTTTCGCGTACGGCTTCAGCGTGCAGAGCCGCAACGATCGCGAAGGATGGTTCATTCGGCTGCCGCCGCCGAACGTGCAGTGGAAAGGCACTGCGGACGTATTGCGGCAGGTCGAGGTATTGAACGCGCTCGATGGCACGACGGTGCCGCATTGCAGCGTGCGCTGGTCGGGCGCGGATACACAGTGGTTCGGTTGCCCTTACTTCATCGTGCCGAAGCTGCAGGGCGACGTGCTGCGGCTGGGTGCGGGTGAATGGGGCGCAGCGTTGTCGCGCAACGTGCTGAACGATCTCGGCAATCAGGCGATGACGGCGCTTGCGAAGATTCACCGCATCGACTGGCGCAAGAAGACGCCGTATCTCGGCGATCCGATTCCGTTCGAAGACGACGTGGTGCGTTGGGATCGATTCTACGAACGCGCCGCCGATCCGGAACGGCTCGCCCTGGTACCGCAAGTGCGCAAACGGCTACTCGAACGTTTGCCGAAGGACGCGCCGGTGGGGGTTTTCCACGGCGATTTCCAGACTGCGAACCTGTTCTGCTCGCCGACCGGAACGCTGCTCGCGGTGATCGACTGGGAACTGACCGGCGTCGGCGCGACGCTGAACGATCTGGGCTGGATCGCGACGTTCAGCGACCCGGCGGCGTGGCACAAAGGCACGGACGCGAGGCCGTCGTTCCTCGACCCGGACACGCTGATCGCCATGTACACGGACGCGTGGGGCAAACCGTTGCCCGACATCAACTGGTTCCGCGCGCTCGCGGCCTACAAGTTCGCGATCATCTCGGGCTTCAACCTGAGCCTGCACCGTCGCGGCAAGCGCGACGACCCGCTGTGGGAAGTCAGCAAGCTGTCGATGGAGCCGCTCGTGCAACGCGCGCTGGATCTGCTCGCCTGAGTAGCCTCACCGGGCGAAGCGATCGAACGCGATCATCGCCCAGACGACAACGACCGTCGTCAGACTGACGAAGACGGCGGCCGACCCCATGTCCTTTGCGCGGCCGGCGAGTTCGTTCAGTTCCGGGCTCGCCCGATCGACCACGGCCTCGATCGCCGAGTTCAGCAGCTCCGTCGTCAGCACGAACGCGAGTGTCGCGAGCAGCAGGGCAATTTCCGGAAGCGATCGTCCCAACCAGAATGCTAAAGGGGCGAGCAGCACCGCCAGTACGGTCTCCTGCCGAAACGCCGACTCGTTGCGCCAGGCGGCCGACAGACCCTTCAGCGTGTATCCGGTCGCATCGACGATGCGTTTGAACCCGGTCGCGCCCGGCTTCATCCGGTTCAGCCGAGCAATCGTTTGATCTCGGCGACGGCAGCGATGCCCGTCTCCGGATCGGCCGCGACCGGCATCAGGTTGAACAGTCGACAACCGGCGTCGCGATAGCGCGCCAGCGCTTCCGCCACGACTTCCGGTGTGCCGAACGGACTGTACTTTTCGAACCGCTCGAACGGAATCCTGTAGAAGCGCTCCATGCCTTTTGCCAATCGCGCCCGCGCCTTAGCAGGATCGTTGTCAATGCCGATCCATAGCTGAATGCCGTTGTGCATGGGCGCGGGTCTGCCAACTGCCGCCGCTCGCGCGGCGATTTCGGCGAGCGCTTGCGCGTAGCGTTGCGGCGAACACCAGATGCCGAGCCAGCCGTCGCCATACTGTGCCGTGCGCTGCATTGCAGCGTCTGCGCGGCCGCCGACGAGGATTGGAATCGCGGGTTCGGGCTTCGGTTGGATCCAGGCGCGGTCGAACGCGAAGAACTCGCCGTGGTGGTCGATCGGCTGACCGTCGAGCAACTGCCGTACGACGTGCAGCGACTCATCGGTCCTGCGGCCGCGCGTGCGCGGATCGACGCCGCACATCGCAATTTCGTTGCGATCTTCCCCGCCGACCCCCACGCCGAAGACCAGTTGCCCCGGCGCCGACTCGGCTATCGTCGCGAGTTGCCGAGCCACCGTGACGGGGTGTCGCAACGCGAGCAGGTAGACGCCGACCACCACCTTCAGCGCCGGGTTGGACGCCGTCAACGTCGCGGCGTTGATCAGCCCGTCCATGCCGGTGCCGACGTGGAAACTGACGTGATCGGCGATGAACACGTGGTCCAGTCCGCTCGCGACGATCGTGTCGATGAATCGGGTTCGTTCCCGGTGGGGTGCGCGAAGGATTTCCGGCGCGGCGAGCGTACCGACGCTCAGCGGAACCGACGTCACGACTTGCGCAGATTGCGCGCCATGCGGAACGCGGACTCCTGGCCGCTGTAGTAGCCGGCGAGGTAATGGCGTTCGTGATAGCCGCGTTCGCGATAGAACGAACGCGCGCCCGTGTTACCGGCCCGAACCTCGAGTTCGATGCGACTGACGCCGGCGGTGATTGCGGTTTCTTCGAGCCAGTCGAGCAGGTTGGACGCAATGTTGCGGCGCCGTGCACGGGGCTGCACCGCGAGCAGCATCAGATGTGCGGTTTCGAGTCCGTACGTCATGATCCCGAAACCGAGCACGTCGCCGTCGCGATACGGCGACGGCGTTGCGGCATCCTGCTGGCGCAATGCCTGCGTGCGGGCGCACAGCGCAACGGTTTCCTTGTCGAGGATCAGCCCGCGGATCTGCGCCGTCTGCCAGCGCCAGTGCAGACCGTGTTCGATGTAGTCGCGCGACATGCGCGCGAGCAGCGGCGCTTCGGATACACGCGCGAGGCCGAGCTCTATGGCAAGGGTTTCGGACATGGCCCGCATTATCGCCACAGCCTCGAAATGCGGGCAATAGTCGACGCGCGATATGTGGCGCGAGCCGACACGATCAGCCCGCGGGACTCGGTTTGGCGCCGTTGGGATTCCGGAACGCGACGTGCAGCGTCCGTGTCTTGAAACGCCATCCGGCGTCGGTCAGCACGAACGCGTCTTCGTAGTGTCCTACGGCCGTCGGCAGCGTCGACGCCACCGGTATCTCGGAACGCAGGCTTTCGGTACCCACGTGCCGGTACAGCGTCAGATAGGAAATGCCGCGCGCGTGCTGCGAGTCCTGCACCTCAACGGAAATGTTGGTCAGTACGTGACGAGAGCGGATCTCGTCCGAGCGCTTCTGCATGGATTCGCGGATCGCTTTCTTGCCCTTGATCTGCATTCCCAGATCGAGCAAGGCATCGTCGGTGAACAGCTCGACGAACGCGTCGTAGTCGCGAAAATCCACGGCGCGCGCGTACGCGATCGAGAGCTGCTCGCAGGCGCGCTCGATGATCATCCGTTTGATCGGGGCGAGATCGGTATCAGGCATCGGGTGTTTCCGGGTTGGCCAGCTGTCCGGACTCATGCATGCGTTCGAGCCAGCCTAACGCAGTCGCATGTAACGGGTCGCGCCCGTCTTTGTATCCGTAGTAAGCAGATCCGATGGCATACGCAATACCCCACTGACGCAGACGAGGCCAGTCGTCAGATCCGAGTGTCTGACCCCATGCCGGCAACGCCGCGCGGACCGCTCCGTCGCCGCCCCAGGCCCAGAGTCCGACCAGGTCCGCGATGCGGTTGCCCCAACCGGCGTCGCTCCAGTCGATGATCGAAACGATCGCGCCGCGATGACGGTCCACCAGAATGTGTTCGACGCCCAGGTCGCCGTGCTGGAACCGCGGCGGCTCTTCATCGATGGCCGGCGCGCGCGCAAGCGCTGCGTCGCACGCGGCGGCGATGGCCGGCGGAAGCGCAACGCTCGATTCGTCCAGTTCACGCCGGAAGTCGATGAGGTCGGATGGAAACTGATCGTGGTACGTGCGTGGCCTTGGCGTCGGCGCGGTGGATTGCAGGAGCCGCAGGAACTCGCCGAGTTGACGGGCGATGCGCGGCGCTGTCGAGCGAATCCGCGGGGCAATCGACCAGCGGTTCGCCGGGCAGCAGGGCATAACCGACGTACGGCACCTTCGACAGCACCGGCGCCTGCACGTGGTAGCGATAGCGAGGGATGGCGATCGTCTGCGGCGCCAGCGGCGCGGCGAGCGCCTCGAGCATCTTGAATTCGCGCGCCAGCTTGCGCGCGTACTGACGCCGCTTCGGAAATCGGAACACCCACTCGTCGTCGACGAGGAACGTGGTGAAATCCCACCCCTCGCCCAGCACCGCAACGCGAGAATCGGCGAAATCCGGCAGATCGGCCGCGATGACTTCGGCGACGCGCGCGGGCTCCATGGGGAAGTCGTTGTGCCAGGGGTCGCGTTGCATCGGCGCGAGCTTAGACGACGCGCACGGAAAGTTCTCGACGCGTATCGGCCATTTCGGTTTACATCACACTCAACTTTTCATGTGCAGCAACAGGAGAACGTCATGGCGTACGAGCGCGTATCACTCGAATTCGACGGCAACGTCGCGGTACTGAAGTTCAACCACCCGGAAGTGCTGAACGCGATCGGCGGACAGATGCTCGGCGAACTCACCGAGGCAGTGCGCGAGGTGGCCAATCCGTCGAACGGTGCGCGCTGCCTGCTGCTGACGGGCGAGGGGCGCGGCTTTTCCTCAGGCGCCAATCTGGCCGACAGAGCCGGTTCCGGATCGGGTGCCGGCGACACGCTGCGTTCCGGGTATCACCCGCTTCTGCTCGGGATCCGCGACCTGCAGATGCCGCTGGTGACCGCGGTCAATGGCGCCGCCGCCGGCGTCGGCATGAGTTTCGCGATGATGGGCGACATCGTCTGTGCATCGAAGAACGCATTCTTCATGCAGGCTTTCGCGCGGATCGGCCTCGTTCCCGACGGCGGTGCGACGTTCCTGCTGCCGCGCATGATCGGCTGGAGCCGCGCGGTCGAATTGTCGTTACTGGCGGAACGCCTGCCGGCCGAGAAAGCCTTCGAATGGGGGCTCGTCAACCGGTTGTACGACGACAACGCCGCGTTGATGGACGGTGCGATGGGTATCGCGCGGCAACTCGCGAACGGACCGCGATCGCTCGCGTTGATCCGACGCGCATATTGGGACACGTGGACCAACGGATACGAGCAGCAACTCGATCTGGAGTCGCGTCTGCAGACCGAAGCCGGCAGGACGAGCGATTTTGGCGAGGGCGTTGCGGCATTCCTCGAAAAGCGCGACGCGAAGTTCAAAGGCCAGTAGCTCAATCAATCCAAAAGAAAGAATGGAGCATCAGTCATGTCGTTAGCAGGACGAGTCGCACTGGTGACCGGCGCGGGTCGCGGTGTGGGCCGCGGCATTGCGTTGGCATTGGCCGAAGACGGCGCCGATGTTGCGATCAACTATCGGCGCGACGCCGATGCGGCCGCGGAAGTGGTTGCGGCTGTTGAAGCGCTCGGTCGCCGCGCGCGTGCATATCAAGCGTCGGTGGACGACTTCGAACAGGACCGCGAGATGGTGGGCCACATCGAAGCCGATCTCGGCCCGATCGGCATCCTGATCAACAACGCCGGCATCGCGAGCCGCGGCCAGGCGGTCGCCGACACCGATCCGGCCGAAATGCAGCGCGTCGTGGCGTGCCACGCGTTCGCGCCGCACTACTTGTCGAAGCTGGTGATTCCGAAGATGCGCGAGCTCGGTCGCGGCGACATCGTGATGATCTCGTCCGTCGCCACGCGCAGCCTCGGTGCGTTCGGTGCGCCGTACAACATGGGCAAGTGTGCAATGGAGGCGCTCGCATTCACGTTGGCCAAGGAAGAGCGTCCACACGGCATTCGCGTCAACATCGTTGCGCCCGGGCTCGTCGAAACCGAAATGGGCCGCCGCCTGATGAAAGCGTCAGCGGGCGTGAAGGATCTGCGCGACCTCGACAAAGTGATGCCGTTCGGCCGCGTCTGCCAGCCGGAAGACGTCGCCAACGTGGTTCGCTTCCTGGTGTCGGAACGCAATTCGTACCTGACCGGTGAGCGTGTGTACTGCGACGGCGGCGGACAGCAGGCGCTGCGCGCCTGAGGTGATAGTAGCGTCAGGTGCCGGTGAGCAACGCTTCGACGTGCGTTGCCGCCGAACGCGCCAGCGCGCCGAGGGCGTAGCCGCCTTCGAGCACGGAAACGACGCGCCCGCGCGCATACGTATTCGCTTCCGACACGATCAGCTCGGTCACCCACCGATAATCGTCTTCGACGAGTTCGAGTTGCGCGAGCGGGTCCTCGACGTGCGCGTCGAAGCCGGCCGATACCAGAATCAGATCGGGCCGGTGTTTGGCCAACGCCGGTAACCAGTCGCGCTCCACCGCCTTACGGAATCCGACGCCGCCGGTGAACGCCGGCAGCGGCGTGTTGACGATGTTCGGTCGTTGCAGGTCGAACAATCGATGCGGGTAGTGCGGGTGCTGGAAGCTCGAGCAGACGAGCACCTCGGGACGTTCTCGGAAGATGTCTACCGTGCCGTTGCCGTGGTGCACGTCGAAGTCGAGGATCGCGACGCGTTCGATTCCCGGTTGCGCCAATGCGACTTCGGCGCCGAGCGCGACGTTGTTGAAGAAACAGAAGCCCATCGCCTGATCTTCTTCGGCGTGATGTCCCGGCGGACGGATCGCGCAGAACGCCCGTCGCGAGTCGCCGCGCAATACCAGCTCGACCGCATCGCGGACCGCACCGGCCGCAAGTTCGGCCGCATTCACCGTCATCGGTCCGAGGCTGGTATCGGCGTCGAGGTGAGCGATGCCGTGATTCGGAATCGCGGCATACAGCGAGCGTACAAAACCGGAATCGTGGATCGTGTCGAAATCGGCGATGCCGGCGGGATTCGGCGTGAGGTAGTCGAGTTCGGATTCGAGCCCGGTTTCGATCAGATGATTGAGGATCGCGACCAGCCGCGCGGGCCGTTCAGGGTGACCGGGTTCCGCTTCGTGGAGCAGGCAATCCGGGTGGGTGAACAGTGCGCAGCGCATCGCCGCACCCTATCACAATCGACCGCGCGGTCATGCGCGGGTTCGCTGGCGCTCCGCGTGCGCCGCCAGCAGCGCGGTGAAATCGCCCGGCGACAGCGGTTCGGCGAACAGGTAACCCTGCAATGCATCGCAGCGCAGCGACTCGAGCAGCGCGCGTTGTTCTTCACGCTCGACGCCCACCGCAACGGTCATGATGCCCTGAGCGCGCGCCGCATCGACCAGCGTCTCGATCAGCGCCGCCGCGGCGCGATCGTCCGGCAGGCGGGCCACCAGCGATCGATGAAACTTCCACGTCGTCGACGGCAGCCACGTCAGCAGTGTCGGGTCGATGACGTCTGCGCCGATGCCGTCGAGCACGAAGCCGACGCCCAGGTCATACAGGTCGGCCACGGTACCCGCGTGACGCTCAGCGAGCCGCGGCAACGCGGAGGTCGGAATCTCCAACTCGATCAGCGCGGGATCGAGGCGGTTGTCGTCAAAGGCGCCGGCCAGCACCTCAGTGAAATCGTCAGCAGCGAGTTGCATCGGCGAAATGTTGATGGACAGGCGCATCGGATCGGGCCAGAGGAAGCGCCATTCGGCGGCGTGCCGGCACGCGCGAAGGATGATCCAGTCGCCGAGCCTGCGCATGTCGCCGCGTTGTTCTGCGGCGGCCACCAGCGCCTCGGGCGCGAGAGTCGGTACCGGCAGGCCGTTCCACCGCAGCAGCGTCTCCACACCGATCAGCGAACCGCCGTCGATGCTCCAACGCGCCTGAAAGTGCAGCGCGAAGTCGTCGAGATCGGGCAGCGGCTGGCGCGGCGACTCGGCTTCGCGGCGTTGCGCCGTATGCAGTGCATCGCGGATCAGTCTGGCGCGCCCGAGATTGACGGCGGTAACCAGTGTCGTAACCACCTCTGCCGCGTCCGCGGCATCCGCGACGATCTCGTCGTGCGCGGCGGCGCTGCGATCGAGCCAGACCCGCGGCAGATCGTCGAGCGCGGCGGCGTAAGCGGGGTCCCAGCGTTCCAGCAGAACCACGTCCGGCACCGTCGTTCCGTCGGCCAGCAACGCTTCGAGGGTCTGTGGAGCACCGCCGCGACAATGGCTCACCAGCGGTTCGAGTTGCGACTGCATCGCGGCGAGTCGCTCCGATCGCGGTTCGCGAACGCACCACACGGAGAGGGGGATCTTGGCCATGGTTCGGTTATCGGCAGGACGAGACCGCACCTTAGCAGACTTGCACAGCGCGGTTCGCGGCCCAGTTCTCGGTGTAATTCGCCGCTCCAGCCGCTATCGTCGCCGCCGATGAGCACCACCGATACGAAATACACGCGAGTCGAATACGAGCGGCGCTTTCTGGTGCGGGCGTCCGCCGATTGGCGCGCTGCTGCGCGTGCGGGGTCCAACCGCATAGAGGACAAGTATCTGCACGGCACGCGCTTGCGGCTGCGCGTGGTAACCGACACGGCGTCGAACGACCGCACGCTCAAGCTGACCAAGAAGGCGGATTCGCCGTCGGCGTATTTCAGGACCATCAGCCGGATCCTCTTGTCGAACGATGAACTGCGCTTGTTCGACGCGCTGCCCGGCGACCGGCTGACGAAAACGCGTCACCATGTTGCGCACCTCGGCCGCGTGTTCGCGGTCGACGTCTTCGACGGTCCGCGCGACGGACTGATCCTGTGCGAAGTCGAGGCGCCGTCGCTCGATGATCTGATGCGCGCGCAACCGCCCGCGTTCGTGCATTGCGAAGTAACCGAGGACCCGTTCTTCAGCGGAGCGAATCTCGCCTGCATCGGCCGCGACGATCTGCTCGCGAAACTCGTGTCGCTTGGGGCATCCTGACGATGCGACAACGGCGGGCAGGCTCGTGGCCGATCTGAACTTCTACGCCAACATCGCCGAGATTCTCGGCACGCTGACGATCATCGGCGGCGGCGTGTTTGGCGCCGTGCAACTACTCGAGTTTCGCGGTCAACGCCGCGACGCGGTCGCCGTCGAACTGATGCGGTCGTTCTACAACCCCGAGTTCAGCCGCGCGGTCACGCTGATCAGGAATCTGCCCGACCACATTTCGGCGGACGACTTGCGCGCGCGAGGTCCGGCGACGGAGGAAGCCGCGCTGCTGATCTGCATGATGTACGAGACGATGGGGTTGCTCGTTTATCGGCGGATCGCGTCGTTCGAACTGGCGCAGGAACTCACCGGCGGATTGCTCGACGTGCTGTGGCGCAAGCTCGGTGTCTGGGTGGCGGCGATTCGGCACGAACAATCGCACCCACGGTTTGCCGAATGGTTCGAGTGGCTCGCGATCCAGTTTGCAAAGCCGGACAACCGCGGCGTGCCGGCGCACGAAGCCTACCGGCAATGGAAGCCGTAGCAGCCGATTACCAGCCGTCCCAATGGATCACTTCGCTGACCGGTTTGCGCGAAACCGGTCCGAACGGGCGATCCGGATAACCGACGCACAACGTCGTGCCGATCAGAATGTCGTCAGGTAATCCCAACGTTTCGCGTACCACCGGCTCAGCAACCATGTGGAACGTCGTGAACGTGGTGCCGAGACCCAAGCCCCGCGCCGCGAGAATCAGGTTCTGCGAAGCCGGGTAGACGGCCGACCACACGAAGCCGATGTTCGGGTTGACGGGCGGGTAACCGTTCTTCGCGCAAACGAAGACGATGGCCGGTATGTGCGCGAGCGTTTCGACGAGATGCATCGCCCCTTCGTACATCCGTTTCTCGGCGCCGCCGGCCGATGGCCGCGACTGCATCGCCGGTTTCATGACCTTTGCCACCGCATCGGCAATTCGTTGCTTCTTTGCGGAATCCTGGAGGATTACGAACGACCACAGTTGCGAGTTGCCCGGATTGGATGCGCGGGTGGCGTAGTGCACCAGCCGTTCCAGTAGTTCGCGCGGAATCGGGTCTGGTTTCAGATACCGAATCGCGCGACAGGTATCGAGCGCGGTGAAGACGTCGATCGGTGTACTGCTGCTCATTGTGTGATCCTCGGATTCGCGAGCGGCCGAATATAACAGCCGCTCGATGTAGACTGCGCCGCCTGAAACGAATGCGAATGGATGACGTAGCGCGATGTCCGGCCCCGAGATCTTGCATACCGAACGACTGGTGTTGCGGCGACTGCAGACCGCGTCCGAAATCGCTGCGCTGCTGGATCTGTGGACGGACCCCGACGTCACGCACTTCATGGGTGGTCCGCGCAATCGCGAAGATCTGCAGGCGGACTTCGAAGCCACTCTCGAATCGCCGCATCGCGACGAATACGACCTCTGGCCGTTGCTGGAGCGCGACACGCTGCGGGTAATCGGCCACTGCGGGTTGCTGCACAAAGACGTGGATGGCGCGGCCGAGATCGAGGTGGTGTACGTCATCGCGCGATCGGAGTGGGGCGAGGGTTACGCGAGCGAAATCGCGCAGGCGCTGGTGCAGCACGCATTCAGAAAGCTCGGCCTCACGCGATTGGTCGCGTTGATCGATCCGGGCAACGTCGCTTCGGAGCGCGTCGCCGGCAAGATCGGAATGCGCTTCGAGCGCGACGTCGTGCGTCCGGGCGGCGCGATTCGACGCGTGTACGCGGCCGAAGCGACCAGCGCGCAACCCGACTCGCTGTTGCGGCGCCTCAAGTACGGGTCGCCATCCTGGAACGCCTGGCGTCGTGCCAATCCCGACCTCGCGGTGGTGCTCGACGGCGCCGACCTGAGCGGGCTGATCCTGACGGGCATCGACTTGTCCGGCGCCAGTTTGCGCGGCGCGACGCTGCACGCCACGAATCTGATGAACGGCGACCTGCGCGGCGCAGACCTGTCCGGAGCCGATCTCACCGAAGCAGATCTGATCGCCGCGCGCCTCGACGGCGCGGTGTTGACGAACGCGACGCTGCGCGAGGCGGATTTGCTCGGCGCGGTGCTGACGGACGCGCGCTATCGCGCGGCCGATCTGCGCGGCGCCTTGCACGTTCCGTCGAGCGCGAAGAAGTGAATCGGCGCTCGCCTCAACCGATCCGGCGCGCCGGAAAAACCAGTTCGATGCGCCGGTGGTCGCGCGCCACATCGAAGACGTCGGCGAGCCGCGTGAGATAGCGGCTCTCGTTCGGCGACGCGCCGTCAATGCTGTCGACCGGTATCTTGCGCCTCACCGTGAGCAGGTGCGTAAGCAATGCGATCGCCGGAGCGAACGCAGCGTCGTCGAGGTCCGGTGCGAAAATCAGACGCCGGCCGTAGTTCTCGGCGATCAGCACGAGTGTGCCGCGGTGCATCGCCAGATAGTTGCCGGCGCGCCGATGCGGCAACGGATACGGCCAGTCGATGCCGAGGCCGGTCGGCGCGACCGGGTCCGTTGCGTTCACCCAGAACGACTCAGTGCCGGCGCCGCGTTCGAGGCTGCGCAGCGCCGCCGGCGCGGCGAACTGCGGCCCCGAAAGGCCGTGGAAGAACAACCCGGAAACGATCTCGCCCGATAGCTCCATGATCCGCAGCGCACGAAACAGCGCAGACCACCGGAACGGGCCGCCTTCGCGGTTCGCGATCTCCCGGCTCACCACACCGTAGCGATCGAGCAGTATCCGCACTCGATCCTTGGCGATTTCCAGTACGGTGAGCGGATCGTCGTCGCCGCGCGGATCGTCCGGAAGCAGAAACCAGTGTCCGGGCCAACCGATGCTTGCGCTGCGAGCGTGGCGCCGCGCGACGTTGCGGGGCCGTTGGGCACTTGCGTGCATGGGGCCGGCCGCTTGCGGTTGGGCCGGCGCCGCGGCGCCGAGTGTGTAGTCGCGCGCGCTCCCGGCGCGTAACACCGCCAGCGAGTCCGCGCTGACCGCACCGCCCCAGACAGCGTTCCAGAGCGCGTCGCTGAACGCATCGGTCGACTGGCCGGACGCGTCGACCAGTTGGTGGAAGCTGTATCGCGCCGTGCGATCGCGAAATGCCGCTTCGACGCCGCCGCGCGCCGCCGGATCCGGTGCGTTCAGCAACGACAGATCGTCCAGCGGCATCACGGTAACGACGCCGCGTTCGCGGCCGGTCCAGGCGAATCCGTTCACCGCGATGGCGTCGTCCACTTGTCTCGTGTCGGCGCCGACGTGGCGCGCCTCTATCAAGTCGTTCAGCCACGTGTCGACTTCGGCGGTATAGCCGCGCAGCCGTTCCAGCGTTTCGCCTAGTGCGTCGTCCGACGGCAGCCGCCCGAATCGTTGCCACCCGGCGACGAAGCCGGGCAACTCCGTCAGCGGCCGAGGCTCGAGACGGTGGCGCGCCGACGCGCGCTGCATTCGCAGCAGAATCTCCACGTTGTCGGCGTCGCAGTAGAAAACGTCGTCGTCTTCCGACACGAGGTGCCCGGCCACCAGCACGCCGTCTTCGACCAGATCGCTCAATGCGGCGTCCAGTTTCGCGGTGGTCAGCGGCGTGAGCGCCTCGATCCGTGCTTTCGTGAGCGGTCCGTGAAACGACAACACCTCGCGCAGCATTTGCACGCGATCGCGCGGGTCGCCCACGTCGACGAGGCTCTCGTCGACGTCACCAAGCAACTGTTCGGTGACGCTGCGCGCCAGTTCCGGATGAACCGCCCAGCGGCGCCGGTGCACCGTCAGCCAGTGCACCGCAACGCTCGATGCATCCGGAATCAGCGCGCTCAGCTGCGTCCACTCTGCGTCGGTCATCACGACCCGTTCCTTCAACCACTCCGAAAGCTCCGCGGCGTCTGTCGGTGCATAACCGGGGGCGGTGCGTTGGCGCTTCGCCACGAACGTACCGATTACCGCCGGGTCGATGCGCGGTCGCAATGCGGCATCGAAAACCGCGGCGCGGATCAGATCGTCGGAAAGCGCGCTCGGTGCGTTCGATTCCGGCGAGTCATCCGCATACATGTAGCGGGTGATCTGTCCCCACGCGATGTTGGCGGCGAACGGGCTCGGTGCTCGCGTCGCAACGGTGGTGACGCGAATTTCGCCGTTCTCGAGTTCAGAGAGCGCGCGGCGCAGAGCGTCGAGATCGAACTCGTCGACGAGACAGGTGCGGTAGGTTTCGAGCAGCACCGGAAAGTCCGCATATTCCTTCACGGTGGTCAGCAGTTTTTTCGCGTGCATGCGCGTCATCCACAGCGGCATGCGCTGGTTGAAGCGTTGGCGCGTGACCAAAAGCGCGCGGCCGGCGCATTCTCGAAAGCGCGCGCCGAAGAATCCGGACCGTTCCAGTGCGGCGTGCAGCAGCGCGTCGAATTCGTTGCTTCTGACCAGGTCGATGACGCGGGCCGGGTCGATGTCGCCTTTCGTCTGAACGGCCACGGCCTCGTTGTCGATGTGCAGTTCCGGAGCGTAGCCGTAGTCGCGCTCCCACGCGGCCGACAACGCCATTGCATACGGCCGATTCACGCGCCCGCCCCAACCGGTATGCAATACGATCTGCTCTTCGTCCGGACCTTCGTAACCCCCCGGCCCGGTTTTGATGTGTTCGACCAGTACGTGCCGGCGGTGCGGTAGCGACGCCCCTGTGTGCTCTCGTTGGCGGTCGAGGTAGCCGATCAACTCGTCGGTTGCCGGCAGGTCGAAGCCGCGCCGGGCAAGGTCGGCTGCGATGCCTTCGTGGTCTTTGCGTTCCAGACGCGCCTCGGTGCGCTCCAGGAACTCGCCGATCCGGTCCGAGTAGTGCGAGCTGCGGTCGTAACCTTCCGCCAGCCAGAACGGCGTTGCGGTAGTTCCTGCTTTGGCTGGCGAGGCGAGCACGTCGTTGTGCGTGATGCGATTGATCTGCCAACCCTGATTGCCGAAGGCAAACGTCTGCCCGACGGTCGCCTCCCAGACGAACTCTTCGTCGAGTTCGCCGATCAACGCGTTCGTGTCGGTGTGCCGCAGGTGGTAGTAGCCGCGATCGGGAATCGTGCCGCCCGAGTTGTAGAGCGCGTACACCGCGCCCTTTGCCGCGTGAACCGTGCGATCGATGCGGTCGAACACGATCCGCGGTTTGAGGTCGCGCAGTCGCGAACCCGAATAACGTCCCGCGAGCATTTCCACGACGAGTTCGAAGTGCTCGAGCGGCAGGGAGCGATACGAGTGGCTCTGTCGCAGCACGGAGTACAGGTCGTCGACGTGCCACACCTGATTGGCCGACATCGACACGATGATCTGCGCCAGTACGTCGAGCGGATTGTCGATGCACGCCAGCGGCTCGAGGTCGCGCGTCGCGATGCCGTCGGCCAGCGCCGCCGCTTCGACGAAGTCCTGAGCGTGCGTGGGAAACAACGTACCGCGGCTGACGTCGCCGACGCGGTGCCCGGCGCGGCCGACGCGCTGCAACGCCGAAGCAATCGACGGCGGCGATTGAATCAATACCACTTCGTCGAGGCTGCCGATGTCGATGCCCATCTCGAGCGAGTTGGTTGCCACGATCGCGCGCAGTTCGCCTGACTTGAGGCGCGTCTCCACCTCGGTGCGTATCTCGCGCGACAACGAGCCATGGTGCGCGTAGGCGAGTGGCTGTGGCGTCGCGTCGTTGATCTTCAGCGTGATCCGTTCGGCCAGACGACGGCTGTTCGTGAAGAACAGCGTCGAGTGATTACGCGCGATGATCTCCTTGAACGTCTTCGTCAGCGGTTCCCACAGCTTCTGCCCGGCGTCGAGCGCGGCGCGAACGTGCGCGGGAAAGCTGACGTTGAAACTGATCTGTTTGCGGTCGCGGCCTTCGACGATCTCGATCTGGCGCGGTGCAAAGTCCCGGTCGCGGCCTGCGACGAACGCCGCGACCTCAGTGAGCGGGTTGACGGTGGCAGACAGCGCGATGCGCTGAAACTCGCCGGCGACGCGGGCGAGGCGCTCCAACGATGTCGTCAGCACCGTGCCGCGCCGGTTTTCGACCACGGAGTGGATCTCGTCGAGGATCACCGTCTGCACCGTGCCTAGAGCGACGCGCCCTCGCGCGTTCGTCAGCATCAGCATCAGGCTTTCGGGCGTGGTGATCAGGATCTCCGGCGGCCGGCGCAGCATCCGCTGGCGATCACCGGACGAAGTGTCGCCGGAGCGCACCTGAACGCGGATTGACGGAAACGGATCGCCTGCCGCGGCGAAGCGCTCCTGCAACGCGCCCAGCGGTTCGAGCAGGTTGCGCTGGATGTCGTTGTTCAACGCCTTGAGCGGTGAGATGTACAGCACCCGAGTTGCGCCGGATTCGTAGCGTCCGCTCGCGAATGCGTCCAACGCCCATAGAAACGCCGTCAGCGTCTTACCGCTGCCCGTCGGGGCGGTGATCAACGCGTGGCGCCCGGCCGCGATCACCGGCCAGCTGCGCGTCTGCACATCGGTCGGCCCGGCGAATGTCGATTCGAACCAGGCACGCGTGTGCGGATGGAACGGCGCGAGTGCGGTCGTCATGTCGGCTGTACGGCTAGCCCGACGACGTCAGTCCTGCGCCACCCCCTCGTTCTTTAGCGCCTCGAGACCTGCAAGATCGACTTCCCCAAGTGCTTCCTTCAGATCGTCGAGACGGCTGGCGTGACCGGAGACCTTCACGGTGAAACGCTCGCCGACAACGACCGCGTATTCACCCGACCCCGAGTTGTCCCACTGTTCGTGAACGATGCGATCGTCGTCGTGGTACGTTTTGCTGTAACCGTTGTCGGTGCTCTTTTCCTCCTCTACGGATGCCCAACCTGCGAGTGCGATCAGACCTTTCGCGGAGCCGGTATCGGTGATTTCGAGTTGCAACGAGCGCTCGTCGTTGCCGTAGGTCGCGTGCGCTTCCGACATCTGCATACCCATCGCACCATTGCGTTCGACCGCGAGTTGCGTTCGCGGAAGTGACGCCAACGTGGCCGGCACGAATGGTTTCAGGCGGTCCGGAGCCAGTGCCTGGACCTGTCCGCCCGCAAGCGCGGTCCCCAACATCTTGCCGACTGCAGCGCTTTGCGCTTCGGCGTCGCCAGATTGCTGCGCCGCTTCGACCTGCTTGGACGCCTCTTCCATTTTCTTGGTCCAGGTGTCGAGCTTGCCGATCGGACTGTCCTTGTTGAACTCGATATCGGAACTGGCTACATGGCCCGGATTCGTTCCGCCGGTTATCGAACCGACCGCGAATCCGATGACCGCACCGATGACGATCGCAGCGATGATGCAGACGACCGTATAAGGCACCGCCTGATCCTGCGGACACTTCATCAGCGTCGGTAGGCCAAGGTAGAAGAGATAGATGCTGTAGATGCCTCCCGCGAGGGCAAGGAGCCCACCGATCCACGGAACGATTTGTGCGACGCCGGCAAGCCATGCCGCTGTGAACGCATACGCGGCCAGTTTCAGAGCCTGGATCTGACTCTTCTCTCCCTTAAAGGTCGGTGCCAGCGCGTCGACGATCAACGCGATCACGTAAACCTGGACGAGGCTCAGCGCGTAGCTCAGCACCATGCCTACGAGGCCTGCACCGAACGCAATGCGCATGGTGCCGACCATTGGCAAGTCGTAGCCGAATACGCTGCCCTTTATGAATCCGAAAACGGCTGGAATTGCGGCCAGCACGATGATGTAGGTCTTGTAGAGGTCGGCCGCTGTCGTGGGCTCGGCGGCGATTACCGGCCATTCGGTTCGAGGCGTGAGGACGATGGCTCTCGCGCGTGCTAACAGTTTTTCAAAGTCCATCAACGAGTCCTCCCACCTGTTTCCGGCGTCGCGGTCCACTCTAGGCCAAGTCGCTGTTTTTCTCACGCTTCTGCGCACCCCCGTGCGGGGCTGGCTTCATTCGCAAGGTCCATCGATACTCCAACGACCCTTGAAGACAACTCTGCCGATGGCTGGATCCTGGATCGATGCGTCAGCCGTGCCCGGTATGCTCGAAGCCCGGCATGCGCGTATACGTAGGCGGCTCGTCGAACGAGCCCGGCGGATTACTCGACGCGATCGCGGCGCGGCCGGAATCCGTTGCCGGGGTCACGTTCGTGCAGTTTCCGCTGGCCGGGCTCAACAATCGGGATCTCTCTGCGCTCCACCCGGATGCCCGGCTCGAGTGTTTCTTCATGGCGCCGCAGCTTGCTGACGGACTCGCGCAGGGGCGGGTCGCGTTCCTGCCGATGCAGATGCGCGCGGTGTTCGACTTCGTAGCGTCGCAACCGTTCGACGTTGCATTGCTGCAGGCCGCATTCGACCGCGACGGAAAGCTGCGACTCGGACCGAACGTGGACTTCGCCGCCGCGGCGATGTCGAGCGCGCGGTTGCTGATCGCCGAGGTCAACGAAGCAATCGTCGCGCCGGCGGGCTGTCCGCTCGTGGAGCACGATCGGTTCGACGCACTCGTCCGCACCCGTCGCCCGCTCACGCCGTTCGGCGGCGGCGCGCCCGATGCCACCGCGCATCGGATCGCTGCGCACGTCGCCGGGCTGGTGCGCGATGGCGACTGTATCCAGACCGGCATCGGTGCGATTCCGGCGGCGATTCTCGCGGCGCTCGCGAACAAGAACGACCTCGGCATGCACTCGGGTCTGATCGATGACGGCGGAATGGATCTGATCCAGCGCGGCGTGATGACCGGTAGCGCGAAGCCGATCGATCGCGGCCAGCACGTCACCGGAATGGCGCTCGGTTCCGCGGCATTGCTCGACTGGTTAGCGGCTCGGCCCGACGTATCGTTTCGCGGTGCCGATCACACGCACGAGGTCGGCGTGATCCGGCAGATTCCGAATTTCGTTTCGATCAATTCCGCAGTGGAGATCGATCTGTTGGGCCAGGTGAACGCCGAGAGCGTCGCCGGAAAGCAGATCTCGGGCACCGGCGGTTCGGTCGACTTCATGCGCGCCGCGAAGGCGTCGCGCGGCGGACGATCCATCATCGCGATGACGGCGACCGCGCGCGGCGGCAGCGTGTCGCGGATCGTGCCGCGCGTCGAACTGGTCACGGCGCTGCGCACCGACGTCGATCTGGTGGTAACGGAGTTCGGCGTTGCCGCGCTCAAGAGCGCCTCGTCCCGGGAGCGCGCGGAACGCTTGATCGAGATCGCCGACCCGACTTTCCGCGACGCGCTGCGCGACGCCTCGCGCGCCCGGACCTGACGCTTTCCCGGCCTCGCTCCAGCGCGGTTCGAATGCCTGCCTATACTGGTTCTGGCATGGCTTTCGCACCGTATCGAGGGAGATCGGGAATGCGCGGAGTTTCGGCTCCCCGAGCTGACACTCCGCGTCGCATATCGACGAAGGAGGCGCGTAATGGACTACGTAGGTTTGGACCCCACCGTGGGCCTCGAGTGTGGCGGCTGCAAGCACATCGTGCGGTTGCCGTACAGCGAACTGCTGACGAAGGTCATCGACCTCGCGCCGATGAGCTGCGACGGCTGCGGTCATGCGGTCGAGCACGACTGGACCACGATCAACATCGTCCAGAACATCATCCGCCGCAGAATGCGCGAAGCGCAGAAAGCCGAACACCAGCACTCGGTACCGCGTCTGGTTCGCTGACGCTCGCTGCTCATCTCGTGCCGCCCCGCGCTCGTCGAGGGCGGCGTCGCCCCACTTCCGTTACGCCCGTCCCATCACCGTAAGCACGAACGCATATTCCTCGGCGACCTCGCGCAGCGAGTCGTAGCGTCCGGATTTGCCCTGGTGGCCGGCGCCCATGTTGGTCTTCAGCAGCAGCACGTTCCGATCGGTCTTGAGCGAGCGCAGTTTCGCGACGTACTTCGCCGCTTCCCAGTACGTGACGCGCGGATCGTTGAGTCCGGCCGTCACCAGCATCGGCGGATAGTTCTGATGCGCGCAGCTGGTCGTACGGCGAGTACGAACGGATCACGTCGAACGCCGCCTTGTCATCGACCGGATTGCCCCACTCGGGCCACTCCAGTTTGGTCAGCGGCAGACTGTCGTCGAGGATCGTGTTCAACACGTCGACGAACGGCACGTGCGACACGACGGCGCCCCACAACCGCGGCGCCGAATTCGCGACGGCACCGGTCAGCGTTCCGCCCGCGCTTCCACCCGACGCGACCAAACGGCCCTCCCCTGTGTAGCGTTGTTGGACGAGAAAGGTCGCGGCGTCGACGAAGTCGTTGAACGTGTTGTTGCGTTTGTCCAGCTTGCCGGCGTCGTACCACGCATAGCCGAGTTCGTCGCCGCCGCGAACGTGCGCGATCGCATATGCGAAGCCACGATCGAGCAGCGACAGACGTGCGCTCGAAAAACTCGGTGACATTGCCACGCCATACGCGCCGTAAGCGTAGAGATACAACGGTCGCGTGCCGTCGCGCTCGAAGTCGCGCCGATACACGATCGAAACCGGCACGTTCACGCCGTCGCGCGCCGGCGCCATGAGGCGCTCGGTGGCGTACTGCGAAGGGTCGTAGCCGGACGGCACCTGCCGTACCTTGCGCGTGA
This sequence comes from uncultured Gammaproteobacteria bacterium, assembly GCA_963787045.1. GTDB lineage: Bacteria > Pseudomonadota > Gammaproteobacteria > Pseudomonadales > Azotimanducaceae > DATJGR01. The sequence goes on from CAWBBR010000020.1 coordinate 100,062, forward strand.
TCAACGTCCGCGTCGCGATGTCGTAGTCGTATACCGTTTGTGGCGTAACCATCGAGTCGTAACCGATTCGCAGCACGTTGGTCGCGTATTCGGCGTTCGTGCCGAGCCCGGCGTCGTACGAACTCTCGGGAAACGCGACGTTGTGTTCGCGGCCCTCGTAATCGCGGATGCGGATCTGATCGAGCCCGTCGACGCGTTGCTCCAGAACCATGAAGTCGGCAAAGCAGTCGAGCCCCATCAGGTAATCGCGGTCGCTGCCCTCGACGACGCTCTGCCAGTTCGCTTCGGCGGGATCGTCTACGGGCGCGCGCGCGATCCGGAAGTTCTGGTGTCGGTCGTTCGTGCGGATGTAGAAGTGCGCGCCGTGGTGCTCTACGTCGTATTCGTGTTTGGTGCGCCGCGCGGCGATCAGCGTCGGAGCGGTGTCCGGCGCGTTTGCGGGAATGAAACGGATTTCGCTGGTCACGTGATCGCCGGCGCCGATCAGAATGAACGCGTCGGAATGGGTTTTGTCGACGCTGACGAAGAACGTCCCGCTCGTTTCTTCGTACACGTCGCGGTCGGTATCGACGGTCGTACCGAGGCGGTGCGATTTGACCAGGTACGGTTGCCAGTTCTCGGTCAACAGCACGTAGAACAGCGTCGCGTTGTCGTTGGCCCACACAGTGCCGCCGCTGGTGCCGGCGATGCGGTCGGGCAACAGGTCGCCGGTAGCGAGATCCTTGATCTGCAACGTGTAGCGTTCGGAGCCGTCGGTGTCGGTGCTGTACGCGAGATAGCGCCCGTCGGGGCTCACGTCGAGACCGCCGAGGCTGAAGTAGTCGAGTCCATGCGCGAGCGCCGGCTCGTCGAGCAGGATCTGAACGTCGTCGGGTTTGCCGAGCGGCCAGCGCGTCCACAGACGGTATTGTGCGTCGTCCGCGTAGCGCCACTGGTATTCGTACGCGCCGTCTTTCCACGGCACCGCGGCTTCGTCGGGTTGTTGGCGACCCTTGAGTTCCGCGAACAGCTGCTCGACCAGCGGTTGGTGCGGGGCCATCACCGCATGGAAGTAAGCGTTCTCCGCTTCGAGGTAGCCGAGAATTTCCGGATCGTCGACCTCGGGGTAATCCGGGTCGCGCAGCCAGTGGTACGGGTCTTCTACCGTGACGCCGTGGCGCGTGAACCGGTAGGGTTTACGCGGCGCGATCGGCGGCGTCGAAGCGTCGTTCTCGCGCCCGGTCAATCGGGCAGCGCCAGAACGCGCTTCGCGATGATGTTGAGCTGGATTTCCGATGTCCCACCCGTCGATCGACGTGGCGCGTTCGAGCGGAGCCATTACGGCGTCAGCCGGATTTCGTCGTCGGTGAAAGGCTCGCCCTCCCAACGCGAAGCGCGTTGAAGCCCTCAGCCGCGATCAGCATCTTCGTAGCGCGTCTTGTTCAGTTCGGTGGCGTAGTATTTGAACATCGCCGACATCGGGCCCGGGCGGCGTGCCGTGCTCGCTTCCTCGGCGGCGCGGCGGCGGGTCAACTGGAACAGCGTGCGCGTTCATGAGTAAGCGGCGATGCGGTGCGCAGGTCCGGATCGGCGATGCGGCCGTTTTCCTCGCCGGCGTATTGTTTGGCGAGATCTTCGGCGTGACCTCGAACTTCGCGGCGGCGCGGGCGCCGATGCCGCCGAATGCCCTTGCGCTCGTGCTCCAGCAGGCGCTTGGCGATGGTCCAGCCCTTGTTCAGTTGTCCAACGAGGTCTTCCTGGCGGGCGACCTGGACGTTCTCGAAGAACGTTTCGCAGAACGACCGACTTGCCGCTGATCAGCCGGATCGGCCGCGGGCGCACGCCGGGATCGGCCATGTCGATGCAGCAGGAAGCTGATGCCGTCATGCTTCTTCACCGTCGGATCGGTGCGCACGAGGCAGAAGATCCAGTCCGACGACTGCGCGTTCGGAGGTCCAGATCTTGTGGCCGTTGACCAGGAAGTGCTCGCCCTGCAGCACCGCGCGGGTGCGACAGGCTGGCGAGGTCGGAGCCGGCGCCGGTTCGGAATAGCCCTGGCACCAGCGGATTTCGCCGCGCACGATTTTCGGGATGTGCGTTGTCGTTGCTCTTCCGTGCCGTATTCCAGCAGCACCGGGCCGAGCATCGACAGCCCCATGCCCGCAACGGCGCGCGGCAGCCGAGGTCCTGCATTTCCTCTTCCAGGATCATGCGCTTCGTTCGTTGGACAGGCCGCCGCCGCCGTATTGCTTTCGGCCACGTCGGCGCGGTCCAGCCTTTTTCCGCCATGCGGTCGAGCCACGTGCGCGTGTCGGGATCTTCGATCTTGATCTTCGTGCTGCCGCTCGGAATCTGGCCTGGCCCGCGCGCGCCAGGCGGACAGTTCTGCGCAAGCCATGCACGCGTTTCCGCGCGGAATTCGTCGATCGCCGCCATTGTTTGCTCCCCCGATGAGGCTTCGAAGCATCGAGGAACGGTCCACAAAACTCAAGACCACGGTATGATCGCGGCCCTTTGAAAACGCGCCGCGTGCCATGTTCGAAGACACTCCGCACGATCATTCGCTCGCCGATCCCTTACCGGCCGATCCGTTCGGTTTGTTGCTGCGCTGGATGAAGGAAGCGCAATCGAGCGGCGCGCTGAATCCCGATGCGATGGTGGTCGGAACGCTCGACGAGCACGGCCATCCGCGCGCCCGCACGGTGCTGTGCCGCGGCGTGGACGTGGCGCGCGGCGCGCTGATGTTCTACACGAATCGCGACAGCGCCAAAGGTCGCCAGCTCGCGAGTCGCGCACGGGCGAGCGCGACGTTCTACTGGGATCCGCTCGGCCGTCAGATGTGCGGCTCGGGCCTCGTCGAGCCCGCTACCGATGCCGAGTCCGACGCGTACTGGTCGACCCGTCCGCGGCTGTCGCAGCTCGCCGCGCGCGGCAGTCGGCAGAGTCAGCCGATCGCGTCGCGCGCCGCGCTGCTCGCGCAGATCAATGCCGAAGCCGACCGCTTCGGCGGCGTGGACGGTACGCAGCCGGTGCCGCGCCCTGCGCATTGGGGCGGCTACCGGATCGTGCTCGATCGCGATCGAGTTGTGGGTGGCGTCTCAAGGACGCGCGCACGACCGGGTGTTGTGGCAGCGCGACCGCGAGGGTAGCCGCCTGGCGGCACGAGCGCGCTGCAACCGTAGCGTTCAGCGCAGGTAGGCGCGCGAGACGAGCGCGGCGATCAGATAGACCGCACCGCCCAGCATCAGACCGACCGCGGCGTAGCCGAACGCGTCGACCGCGATCCATCCGAGCAGCGGTCCGGTAGCGGAACCGATGTCGCCCGCGGTCACGTAGCGCGCATAAGCGGCGGAACCGTGCGCCGACACGGTCGCCGAAACACCGGATTGAAGCGCCGTGCTCGACGCGTAGAACGCGAGCAGGAACAGCGCGAGCAAGGGCAGCGAGTCCGGTTGCGCGCACGCGGCGAGCAGCGCCACGCCGCCGAGCAGGAAGAACCGCATGGCAGTGCGTCGGATTCCCCAGCGATCGCTGGTGGCGCCCAGGCCGGCGCGGCCGCGCTCTCGATCACGAACCGGATCGCGAGCAGCGCGCCGGTGATGGTTGCGGCGGTGATGCCGGGAAATATCGATCCGTTCGTATATGGCTGCAGCACCACGCCGAGCGTCGACGTCACGAAGCCAGGCCCGACGACGCCGAGCGAGAAGCCGAGCCACAGTTCTACGATGCCGCGTCGGTCGAGCGGCGTCACCGGTGCATCGGCGTGCGTGCGCGGCGGCAGCGTCACGAGCGAACGATCGCGCAGCACGAGCGCAACGCTGACGATCGAGACCGCAGCGAGCAGGCAAAACCGCGGGCACGTAGCCGAACGCGTCGACCAGCGCGGCGCCGCCGAGCAGTCCGGCCACCGAACCGATGCGCGAGATGCCGTTGTAGAAACCGATCGCGCGGCCGCCGGCGTCCGCGGGTGCGTGCGCGACCACCTCGAGCACGCCGACGTGCCGGATGAACGACCAGGCGAGGCCCCATGCGATGCGTGCGGATACCAGCACCGTGAACGACGCGGTCGCCGCATACCCGAGCGTGGTGATCGCACCCAGCGTGAACGCGCCGGTGAGCAGCACGCGCGGCGACAGCCGCGGCGATGCCGCGTGCGCGATCTGGTTCGTCGCCAGCCGGATCCAGCGATTCGCCGAAAGCAGGATGCCGACTTCGATCGCGGTCAGCCCGAGCTGCTCGTAGTAGGCGGGCAACACCGCGTACAGCATCTGATCGCCGAGCAGCGAAAAGGCGGTTGCGGCGCTGATGGCGATGACGGTGGGATGCGGTCTGACGGACACGGGATGCCGAGCGGTCGGAACGCGGCGACGTTACGCGGAACGCCGCCCCTTTGCCACGCGGTCAGGCCGCGAAACGGTTAGTCTTGTCGTATCCATGAGATCGACGGAGACAGGCAGATGGAACAGCGACGGTTGGGGCGTTCGGGACTCAAGGTGTCGGAGGTCGGCATCGGCTGCAACAACTTCGGCGGGCGATGCGACAAGGCGGCGACGCAGGCGGTGGTCGATGCGGCGATCGATCGCGGTGTCACGTTGTTCGACACGGCCGACGTATACGGCAATCAACAATCGGAAACGTTGCTCGGGCAGGCGCTCGGCGGCCGTCGCAACCAGGTGGTAATCGCAACGAAGTTCGCGATGCCGATGGGCAGACGGTGCACGACCGCGGCGGTTCGCGCCGCTACGTCATGAGCGCCGTCGAAGCGAGCCTGCGGCGGCTCGGCACCGACTACATCGACCTGTACCAGATGCATGCGCCGGACCCCGACACGCCGATCGACGAAACGCTCGGCGCGCTGGACGACGTGGTTCGTCAGGGGAAAGTGCGCTACATCGGCTGCTCGAACTTCTCCGGCTGGCAGATTGCCGACGCCGACTGGACCGCGCGCGTCGCCACTGGCGCGAGGTTCGTTTCCGCACAGAACCACTACAGCCTGCTGGAGCGTGGCATCGAAGCCGAGGTGCTCGGCAGCTGCGACCGGTTCGGTCTGGGCATGCTGCCGTTCTTCCCGCTCGCCAGCGGCATGCTCACGGGCAAGTACCACCGCAACGAACCGCCGCCGCAAGGCACGCGCCTCGCTACCGTCGGGCGCCTGGCGGAACGCGCGCTGAACGAGCGCAACTTCACGATCGTCGAAGGGTTGACCGCGTTCGCGACCGAACGCGGCCACAGCCTGCTCGATCTGGCGTTCGGCTGGCTGCTGACGAAACCGGTGATCTCGAGCGTCATCGCGGGCGCGACGTCCGCGGCACAAGTCGAAGCAAACGTGGCCGCATCGGCATGGCGGCTCGATGCCGCCGACATGGCTGCGGTGGACAAGATCGCGAAACGCTGACGATGTGCGGGCGCCTCAACGTCAGTTCCGGTCCGCTGACGTTGCTGTTCATGGACATGGTCAGCCAGCCGTACCCCGGAGAGGATCGGCACAACATGGCGCCGACCGAGCCCGTGGTGGTGTTGCGTCCAACGGCGCTCGGCGCGCTCGAGACCGCGACGATGCGCTGGTGGCTGACGCCGTACTGGTCGAAGGAACTGTCGACCCGGTACAGCATGTTCAACGCGAAAGCCGAGACGATCGAAACCAGCGCATCGTTCAAGGAGCCGTTCGCGCGGCGCCGCTGTGCAGTGCCGGTCGCGGGTTACTACGAGTGGTCGAAGGACGGCGACCGCAAGCTGCCGTATTACATCCGGCCGCGCGAAGACGACGGCATGCTGCTGGCCGGCGTCTGGGACCGCTGGCGCAACGGCGACGAGGTGGTCGAGAGTTTTGCGGTCGTCACTACGGCGGTGCATGATCGGCTGGCGTTCGTACATCGGCGCCAGCCGGTGATGTTGTCGCGCGCGGAGGGACGGCGGTGGATGGACCGTACCGAAGACCAGACGGAGCTCAAAGACGAGCTGCTGCGCTCGCGATTGCCGGTGGCGTTGAGCGTGGTGCCCGTGAGCACTTACGTGAACACCTCGCGAAACGACGGCGAGCGGTGCATCGAACCCATCGGCAGGACGATCGAGATCGACGCGGAGGAGTAGTCGTGTCGTCGATGTGTCGGATGTTCGCCGGCCTCGCGCTAACGACGTTGCTCGGGTGCGGTGACAATACTACCGTCGCCGCGTGCTTCGGCGACGCCCTATTCTGTCACCTCTCGTTCAACCCGCGTGCGATTCCCGGGCCGGACCAGACGGTGGCCACAGGAGACATCGTCACCCTCGATGGATCGAACAGCGAGCCTTCGGGTGGCATCCAGTCCTATGCGTGGACGCAGACGGGTGGTCCGAGCGTGACGTTGGCCGATGCGAATCAAGCGCGCGCGTCGTTCGTGGCGCCTTCCGTGACCAGCGACGAAATCCTGTCGTTCCGGCTCACCGTTGTGAATCAGACGAATCAGGCCGACACCGATACCACGCTGGTAACCGTTCGAGCCGGCGGCAATTGCCGCGGTGTCGACGGCGCTCGCGCTGTTCGAAGGATCGCTGCAGCCGGGTATGCAGGCCGCAGCATCGACGGACGCATGTCCGTCGGCCACATCGACGCTGTCGCCAGACGTCGCCGCCGCGCAACGCGGGCTTATGGTTGGCGGCGCGCTCGGTCGCGATCGCGAAAGGTGTGGATGCGCGAAGATCCGAGCGCATTTCTCGATGCATCGCGCATGCTGGTTGCGACGAACGACGCAACGCCGGCCGGTGTCGCGGGCGCAGGTCGAAACGCTCGGGCTGATGCTGCTCGGGTCGCTCGACGCAGGAGCGCGATCCGGCAATGGGCGACGCAGTAGCCGCGCGCCTGAACGGGCGCCGCAATGCTCGACGATCCGGCGACGCTGTTGAGCGGTGGCAGCGAAGTAACGGACGTGAGCGGTGTTGCCGTCACGCCAACGCCCGACACCGCGGCGGCGAACGCGCGTGCGGTCGCCAGATTGCTCGCCTCGAGATCGCAATGCGTCGATGCATCGCAGGCTATGGCGCTGACGAGCGCCGGATTGCGGGTCATCTCGAACGCCGCTGCGTCGAGCGAGTAGCGCCTCAGGCGTGGCGTAAATACGGCTGCACCAGCAACTCCACCTGATTGCGCAGCATCTTCAGCGTCACGACCTTCGACGGATTCGGCTCGAGCAGGAAGCGCAGGAACGCGAAGTCGGTGATCGCGTGCAGCGTGTGCGCCAGCAGGTCGGCGTCGACGTACGGATCGAGTTCACCGGTTTGCTGGGCGTCGCGCAGCAGCGTGCGCAGAACGTTGATGCCGCTCGCCTTTAGCGTCTGCAACGCGGCGTACTCGGGCGCGTTCTTGATCACCTCGAGCACGATTTCGCGCCACAGCGCCCGCTCGCGATGCGCCACCAGATCGAAGTAGTGCTTGATGATCTGCTGCAGTTTGGCGATCAGATCGTCCGAACTCGCGATGATCGTGTCGATGCGGGCGTCGGCCTTGTCGACGTCGGTCAACATCGCCTGGACGATCTGCGCCTTGCTCGGGAAATAGTTGTACAGCGTCTGATACGACAGGTTGGCGGCCTCGGCGATCTCGCGCATGGTGGTGCTTTCGTAGCCCTTGCGCGTGATCAACGTGTCCGCGGCGGCGAGAATGTCCGATCTCGCGCGAAGCTTCTTTTGCTCGCGAAGCGACATTAAATTGACACAGTCAAAAAATTGAATGTATAAAACTATGCCCGAGTTATGCGGTTCGGTAAACGACGCGCGGTGAACGCGCAGGCCGAAACATGATGCGCTGCTCGATTCTGCTGCTGTTTTTCTTCGCGACGTCGTCGGCGACGCGTATCGAAGCGTCCGAAGCGCCGACCGCGCAAGAGCTGATCGCGGGGGTGATCGACCTGACGCGCGGGCAGACGTCGTACGCGGAGTTCTCGATGGTGATCCATCGCCCGGACTGGGAGCGCGCGTCGAAACTCGTCGCGTGGACGCGCGGCCGCGAAGACGCCCTCATCCGCTTCACCGCGCCGACCAAAGACGCCGGCAACGCGACGCTGAAGCAGGGTCAGCAGATGTGGACGTTCACGCCGAAGCTGAACCGCGTCATACGGCTGCCGTTCAGCATGATGTCGCAGGGATGGGCCGGCTCCGACTTCTCCTACAGCGACCTGTCGCGCACCGATCAACTGCTGCACGACTACGAATTGTCGCTGGTCGGTAACGAAACGCGCGATGGACATCAGGTATACACGGTGGACGCCGTCCCGCACGACGACGCACCGGTGGTGTGGGGTAAAGAGCAGATCGTGCTGCGCGACGACTACGTGTTGCTCGGCCAGACGTTTTTCGATCAGGCCATGAAACCGCTGAAGCGGCTCGAGTCGCTCGAAATCAAGACGCTCGGCGGACGCACCTTCGCCACGCGCATGCGGATGGTGCCGCTCGACAAAACCGACGAATGGACCGAGATCGCCTACGACCAGGCGCAGTTCGACCTCAAGATCGACGACGGCATGTTCACCGTGTTCGCGTTGCAGTCGGGCCGCAGCCAATGAATGCAGTAGCGGGTGTCGTCCGCGGCCCCGCGACGCAGCCGCGCGACGGGGCTCGGCTTGTCCGGCGCGATCGCGTGGCGAAACCTGTGGCGCAATCGCCTGCGCACCATGCTCACGGCCGGCGGCATTGCGTTCGCGGTGACGTTGATCGTTGCGGCGTATTCGCTGCAAGGCGGCGCGATGGACGCGATGGCGGATCACGCGACGCAATTGTTCACCGGCCACCTGCAGATTCAGAACCCCGCGTACGCGGACGACCCGTCGCTGCGCAACCTGGTACCGGACGCAACCGCGGTGGCGCGCGCGTTGAAGCGCGTTCCCGGTGTAACCGCGGTCGCGCAACGGACAGTCGGCTTCGCGCTGGTATCGGTCGGCGAACGCAGCTACGGCGCGCAGGTGACGGGTATCGATCCGCAAGCGGAACCGACCGTCTCGTCGCTGGCCGACCTGGTGATAAAGGGGCATTACATTGCCGGTCCGGACGACGCCCTGTTGGGCTCGGCGATCGCGCGCAACCTCGGCGTCGACGTCGGCGACGAACTGGTGCTGTTGGGCAGCAGGCTCGACGGCAGCGTCGCAGCGCTGTCGCTCCACGTCAGTGGCATCGTCGAATCGGGTTCTGCCGAACTCGATCGCGTGCTGGTGCAGATTCAGTTGGCCGCGTTCCAGGACGAGTTCGGGCTCGGCGATCAGGTACACATGGTGGTTGCCCGCGTGAGCGACTTCGAACACGTCGAGGCGACGTTGCCGGCGGTCGATGCGGCCATCGCGCCGCTCGGAACGGCGAGCGTCGCGTTGCCGTGGCAGCGGTTGATGCCGGAGGTCGCGCAGACGATGCAGATGAAACGCGCCGGCAGTCTCGTGATGATGTCGCTCGTCGCGGTGCTCGTGACGTTCAGCATTTTCAACAGCTTCATGATGACGGTGTTCGAACGCACCCGTGAGTTCGGCATGTTGCTCGCAATCGGCATGCGCCCCGCCGGCATCATCGGCGTGCTGCAGATCGAAGCGGCGTGGCTCGCACTGCTGGGAGCGGCCATCGGACTCGTGCTGGCAGCCACGGTGATGACCGCGACCCACCACGTCGGCATTCCGCTCGGCGAGATGGCGGGTGAACTCGCGCGCCGGTTCCACTTGCCCGACCGGATCTACCCGCCGCTCAACGTCGGCGCGATGTTAGCGGCGCCGTTGTTGATGATCGTCGCCACGCAGCTCGCGGCGCTGTTTCCGGCGCTGCGAATCCGCACGCTCGCACCGGTCGATGCACTGCGAGTGGGAGCCTGACCGGTGCCGTTCAAACTGCTGGTGCAGCTCAGCTGGCGCAATCTGTGGCGCCACCGGCGCCGCAACCTGATGCTGTTCACCGCGATCCTCGTGGCAATTGCCGCGTGCGTGCTGCTCGGCAGTCTGATCCGCGGCATGCAGGTCGACGTGATGAAGGACGCGGTCGAAAACCTGTCCGGCAACCTGAAAGTGCTGGCGCCGGGATATCGCGAAGACCCGTCGATCGAACGCGCGTTCGCGCTCAAAGACGATTATCGACCCGACATTCCGGACGACGAGATGATCGGCTGGACGCGCCGCGTGCGGGTGCCGGCGGTCGTGACGTCGGAACGGGAGACGCGCGGCATCGCGCTGGTGGGAATCGATCCGCGCGAAGAGCGGACCATCTCGTTTCTTGCGCAGGTCGGCATTCGCGGCGAAGCGCTGACCGACGCCGATGACGACCGCCTTCTGCTGGGCGCGGAACTCGCCGCGCGCCTCGATACGGCCGTCGGACGAAGAGTCGTGATCATGACGCAAGGCGCCGATGGCAAGAATCGCGAGGCGGGTTTTCGCGTTGCCGGCCTGTACGACGCGCCTGGTAAGGCGCTCGAAATGAGTTACGCGTTCACCGGCATTCGCCCCTTGCAGAAGCTGTTGGGAACCGACGATGTAACCGAGATCTCGGTGCGGCTTCGCGACGACCGCTTCAGCGCCACTGCGAACCAGGCGCTAACCAAGGAAATGGGCGGCCTCGAGGTTCTGAACTGGCGCGAACTCGATCCGCAAGCGGCCGCTATCTACGAAATCGCCGACGTCGGCATCAAGATCTGGTACGTGATTCTGCTGTTGGCGCTGGCGTTCGGACTGATCAACTCGCTGATCACGGCGGTGCTCGAACGCGTGCGCGAATTCGGAATGCTGCGCGCGCTCGGCATGCGGCCGCGCGCGGTGGTGGTACAGGTGGTGATCGAATCGGTGCTGATCGTGGCGTTCGCGATGGCGGGCGGCATCGTGGTCGGTATCGCACTGGTCGGGTTTTTCGCCGACGGAATCGATCTGTCGAACTACGCTGCAGGCGCTGAACTGTCCGGCATGCGGAGCCGGCTCGTACCGCACCTGATGTTGCGCGACGTGATTTCGCTGGGCGCGCTGGCGGTGACACTCGCGGTGTTCGCGAGCGCATACCCGGCGTGGCGCGCGGTGCGGATCAAACCGCTCGATGCCTTGCGGAGATGATCGAGGAGACGATCGGATGAGCGACGAATTGGTCGTCAGGTGCCGCAATCTCGGCCGCACGTACGATGCCGAAGCGATACCGGTGCACGCGTTGCGCGGTGTCGATCTCGACGTTGCGCCGGGAGAATTCGTCAGCCTCGCGGGTCCGTCCGGATCCGGCAAGTCGACGCTGTTGAATCTCATCGGCGCGCTCGACCGGCCGAGCACCGGCGACGTGGTCGTCGACGGCGTCGCGCTGGCCGGTCTCGACGAGGCGCAACTCGCCGATTTGCGGTTGACCAAGATCGGTTTCGTCTTCCAGGCGTACAACCTCATTCCGGTACTTTCGGCGCGCGAGAACGTCGAGTTCATCATGCAGTTGCAGGGAGTTCCCGCGGGCGAACGTCGGGAGCGCGCGCTCGACATGTTGGCGTCGCTCGGCATCACGGAGCTCGCGAACCGCCGGCCCGGCGAAATGTCCGGCGGCCAGCAACAGCGCGTGGCCGTGGCGCGTGCGATCGTCACGCGTCCGGCGTTGCTGCTGGCGGACGAGCCGAGCGCCAATCTGGATTCCGAAACGACCAAGGGACTGCTCGAACTGCTCAGACGCATCAACGAGGAACGGCACGTTACGATCGTCACCGCTACTCACGATCCGATGGTGATGAGCTACGCGCGCAGACGAGTACAACTGTTGGATGGCCGCATCGCGTCGGATCAGAGGGTCTCCGCCGAAACCGCATGAAGGCGCTGAAAGCCACGCTGTTGTGCGCCGGCGCGGTCCACGCGGCTTCGGCGTTCGCGTGGGATCTCGACGCGAGGGCGCGGCTGTTCGGTAACGCGGAGTCGCTGCCGGAGGACGACCTGCAGCGATCGCTCGACGGCACGCCGGCTTACGAGGCGAGCGCCGATCTGCGGCTGATGTTCCGCGACGAATATGCAGGCTGGCACTTGAATGCCGCGCTCACCACGCTGTACGAAGTCGGCGACCAGTTCGCTTTCATCAGCAATCCGCAAGACACGCTCGATCAGACGCCGCGCAACGATCGTCTGCGCTACATGGATCTGACGTGGACGCTCGAAGACGGGCCGCGGCACGAGAACATCCAGCGCTTCGATCGCCTTGCCGTCGAATATCGCGCCGAGCACTGGGGCGTAACGGTCGGGCGCGACGCGATCAGTTGGGGCAGCGGTATCGTGTTTCAGCCGCTCGACATCTTCGCGCCGTTCGCGCCGACCACGGTCGATCGCGACTACAAACCGGGTGAGGATCTGGTAAAAGTCGACGGCGTGACCGAACACGGCAGCGACTGGCAGCTGGTCGGCGTATTCAGGAGGAACGCGCAAGGCGATCGCACCGCATCGGTCGATTCGTTCGGCGGCAAGTGGCACAGCCTGCTCGGCGACTACGAGGTGGAACTGCTCGCGGCGAAGCACTATCAGGATCGAGTGGTCGGCGTGAGCGTGAAACGCGCGATCGCAGGCGCAGTGTTGCGCACCGACTGGTTGGTGACGGACCTCGACGAAGGCGGTTACAAAACGTCCGGCGCGGTGAACCTCGACTACAGCTTCACCTGGCTCGATCGCAACTGGTACGTCTTCGGCGAATATTTCCACAGCGGTTTCGGCACGAATCGACAACCGGTGGACCTCGCCAGGTTGCCCAAAGCGCTGAGCGCTCGATTGCTGCGCGGCGAACTGTTCACGCTGATGCAGGATTACTCGGCGGTCGGCGCGCGCCTCGAATGGCATCCGCTGCTCACGCAGAGCCTCACGCTGCTCACCAATCTGCACGACGGTTCGAATCTGGTGCAGACGCAACTCGCGTTCGAGCCGACCGATGCGCAACACGTCGATGCAGGCTATGTGCGAAACCTCGGCGGCACCGGCGACGAATACGGCGCGATCGAGCTGCCGGCGCCCGCGACCGGTCTCACGACCGGCGGCGGGTCGCAGTGGTATTTGCGCTGGACGTACTACTGGTGAAGCGGCGTCTGCGGAAGCAGACGGTATCAATCGATGACGAGCGACTTCCCGGCGAGCTTCACCGCCGCGTCGTGCGTCTTGCGCGCGTCGATGAGCATCGGTACGTAGCGGTCGAGTTCGGCCAACGTCCACGGCGCCTTGGTTTTCTGGAACGATTTGATGATGGCCGGCTGCTGCATGATGCCGATCGATCCGCGCGAGGCATGAAGGATCTGGTTGGAGACACCTGAAGCAGCCTCCGACGCGAGCCATGCGACGAGCGGCGCGATGTGCTGCGGACCGCCGGCGTCGAGCTCCGCCTGCTTCACCGTCTCGCCGCGCGCTTCGCGCAACGGAATCGTCATCCGCGTGAGCGCACCCGGCGAGATCGTGTTCACGGTGCAGCCATACTTCGCGAGTTCGAGCGCCAGCACCCGCGTAAAGCCCGCAATTCCGGCCTTGGCCGCGCCATAGTTCGCCTGTCCGAAGTTGCCGAACAGGCCGGAAGTGCTGGAGAAATTCACGACCCGGCAGTTCGTGCGATTCTGGTCGCGGATGTACTTTGCGAACGGCCTCGTGCAGCAGTAGTGGCCTTTGAGATGCACGGCGAGCACTGCATCCCAGTCCGACTCTTCCATGTTGAAGATCGTCTTGTCGCGCAGGATGCCGGCGTTGTTCACCAGCACGTCCATGCCGCCGAATGCATCCAGCGCGGTCTTCAGCAGCGATTCGCCGCCTTTCACGTCGGCGATCGATTGCGTATTCGACACCGCTTCGCCGCCGGCGGCGCGGATTTCCGCAACCACTTCGTCGGCGACCTTGCCGGTGCCGGTGCCGTCCGTATTGGCGCCGAGGTCGTTCACCACGACCTTCGCGCCCTCGAGAGCCATCAGCTTCGCAATTTCGGCGCCGATCCCGCGACCGGCGCCGGTGATGACTGCGATGCGACCGTCGAGCCTGCCCATGCTGCCTCCCAGTCTGCTCTCCGTCAGATCGGTACGCGGTTTACCAGACGTCGGTGCGCGGCGGATCCTTGTCGGGGTACTTGCCCAGTTCCATCCGCGCTACGGTGCGACGATGCACCTCATCCGGACCGTCAGCGAGCCGCAGCGTGCGCATGCCGGCATACATTCTCGCGAGCGGGAATACCTGCGATACGCCGGCACCGCCGTGCATCTGAATGGCGTCGTCGATCACCTGCAGCGCGATCTGCGGCACGGCGACCTTGATCTGTGCGATCTCGCTGCGCGCCACTTTGTTGCCGACCGTGTCCATCATCCAGGCCGCTTTCAACGTCAGCAGCCGAGCCATCTCGATGTTGATGCGCGCGTCGGCGATCTTGTCGAGGTTGCCGCCGAGTTCGGCAAGCGGCTTGCCGAACGCAACGCGCGACACCGACCGCCGGCACATCAGTTCCAGCGCGCGCTCGGCGACGCCGATCGAACGCATGCAGTGGTGAATGCGCCCCGGTCCGAGGCGACCCTGGGCGATTTCGAAGCCGCGGCCGGAGCCGAGCAGGATGTTGTCTTTCGGTACGCGCACGTTCTTGAAGCGCACGTGGCCATGGCCATGCGGCGCGTCGTCGTAGCCGAACACGGTCTGCATCTTGATGATCTCGATGCCCTTCGTGTCGCGCGGCACCAGAATCTGCGATTGGCGCGAGTGGCGCGCCGCATCGGGCTCCGTCACGCACATCACGATCAACACTTTGCAGCGCGGGTCGCCGATGCCGGACGACCACCATTTTTCGCCGTTCAACACCCACTCGTCGCCGTCGAGGCGCGCCTCGAGGGAAATGTTGGTGGCGTCGGACGAGGCGACCAGTGGTTCGGTCATGCAGAATGCCGAGCGGATCTCGCCGTTCAGCAGCGGTTTCAGCCAACGTTCCTTGTGTTCGTCGGTACCGTAGCGCTCGATGACTTCCATGTTGCCGGTGTCGGGTGCCGCGCAGTTGAACACCTCCGACGACATCGGATACATGCCCATGATTTCGGCGAGGTGCGAATAGTCGAGGTTGTTGAGCCCGGCGCCGCGTTCGGAATGCGGCAGGAAGAAGTTCCAGAGCCCGCGTTTCTTCGCGCGTTCCTTCAGTTCTTCCATGATCGGTGCGGGTTCCCAGCGATCGCCGGCGTTGATCTGTTCGGTGAAGACGCGCTCGTTCGGAACGATGTTCTTGTCGATGAAGTCGAGAATGTCGTTGCGGAGCGGTTTGACGCGTTCGGAGATACCAAGGTCCATGTGTCTTCCCCCAGTGTTTTAATTCGAAAGCAACGCGCTGTTGCACGCCTCCGACGGTTCGAACGACGGCGCCAGACTTGTCATTGCGAGAGCCGATGGATACTAATACAGGCGAATTAGCTCTGCCATGAGGATGTGTGCGTGACCGACTACGGACAAGCCACGCTTGCGTTGATCGCCAACGTGTACGAAGAGGGCGCGGATCATGTCGCCGCGTTGATACGACATTCGGCACGCGAGTTCGAACCCGGACGTCACGATCTGCTGAATCCGCTTACCGACGACGGCCGCGCGTTCGCGGAAGATTTCGGCAGAGCGCTGCCGAAGAATCTGCTCGTGCGCGGTTATGCGAGCCCGGCAGAGCGCTGCGTCGAAACCGTGCAACTGATTCTGAAAGGCCATGCCGACATCGGCGGACGCGTGACGCGACACCGTCCGATCGAAGCGCTCGGCGTGTTCTACGTGCTCGATCAGATGAGGATGTATCGCGCAATGACGGCCGCCGCGGGTCACGTCGCGTTTCTCGCGCAATGGTTCGCCGGCAGGGTGCCGCGGACGTGATGATGCCCGCCGATCTGGCCGCAAAGCTCGTCGGTAGGGTCGTCGCTTCGAAGCTCGAGGCGCCGCTGGAACGACCGCAACTCGACGTGTGCGTTTCGCACGACATGTCGCTGTACCTCGTGCGCGACCGGCTGCTGGGGTTGGGCGTGGAGACATCCGGCGCCGTCGACTTTCTCGACGGCGTGGTGTTCTACGAGCGCGAGCAACGATTGTGGATGCGCGGTCTGCGCGGTGATGCGCGAGCGATCGAACTGGCGATTTGAGGGAATCGGTAGCAATCGAGGGGGAGTGATGGGGCAGGGGAACGGTGGGGTGAGCGAAGGCGGTTCGCACGACGCGCTCGAGCAGGCGGCGTTGCACGGCATGGTGGTGGCGCACGTGGCGTCGCGATTTCCCAACAAGCTGGCGGTGGCGTCGCCGTTCGGTAGCCGCACGTTTGCCGAGCTCAACGCGCGGGTCAACCAGCTCGCGCGGCTGTTGCGCGCGAACGGCATCGGCGCAGGCGATTCGATGGCGCTGGTGTCGCGCAATCGGCCGGCATTCGTCGAGGCTTATCTGGCCGCGCTGCGAACCGGCCTCCGTTTCACGCCGGTGAACTTCCATCTGACGGCCGAAGAAGTCGGCTATGTGGTGGACGATTGCGAGGCGAGCGTGGTGATCTACGACGGGACGTTGCCGACCGCGACCGACGCGCTTGGGTATGCGCCGCGCGCCAGGCTCAGGCTGATCGTCGACGGTGCGGTCGACGGATTCATCGACTACGACAGCGCGATCGCACCGTTCGCCGGTAGCGACATCGACGATCCCGTACGCGGCACGCAGATGCTGTACACGTCGGGCACCACGGGGCGACCGAAAGGCGTGTATCGGCGCCAACAGCCGGTGGTGCGCAGCGCATCGCAGATTGCCGCTGCGTGGAACCTGGAAACCGACGTGTGTCTCTGCACCGGGCCGGCGTATCACGCCGCGCCGCTCGCGTTCAACGTCGCCGCGCCCCTCAGCGTGGGGGTTGGGGTGGTGCTCATGGACAAGTGGGACGCAGAAGAGACGCTTCGGCTGGTCGCGCAGCATCGCGTTACGCATACGCACATGGTCGCGACGATGTTCCACCGACTGTTGCAGTTGCCGGAGAGCGTGCGGCGCAGCTACGACCTGTCGAGCCTGCGTTTCGTGTTGCATGGCGCGGCGCCGACGCCCGTACACGAGAAGCGCGCCATGATCGAATGGTTAGGCCCGGTGGTGTACGAGTACTACGCTGCAACCGAAGGCGGCGGGAACTATTTCGTCACCGCGGAAGAGTGGATGCGCAAGCCCGGTACGGTGGGCCGATCCTCCACGCCCGAACTCACCCGCATTCTCGACGACGACGGCAACGACGTGCCGCAGGGACAGTCGGGCACGCTGTATTTCAAGGCGCCCGACATCGGCCGGTTCGAGTACTTCAAAGCGCCGCAGAAGACTTCGCAGAGCTATCGCGGCGACTGGTTCACGCTCGGCGACATGGGTTATCTCGACGCAGACGGCTATCTGTTCCTGAACGGCCGGAACGCCGAGACCATCATTTCCGGCGGCGTGAACATCTATCCGCAGGAAATCGACTCGGAACTGTTGAAGCACCCTGCGGTGGTCGACGTATGCACGGTCGGTGTGCCGAACGACGAGTGGGGCGAAGAAGTGAAGAGCGTCGTGCAACTCGAAGCGGGTCGGGTCGGCAGTCCCGAACTCGCCGCCGAGCTGATCGCGTTCGCTCGATCGCGCTTGCCGGGATTCAAGACGCCGCGGTCGATCGACTTCGTCAGCGATCTACCGCGCTTGCCGAGCGGCAAGATCCAGCGCCGGCACGTGCGAGCGCCCTATTGGGCCGGACGCGCTCGGCAGATCTGACGTCAGCGCCGCGCCCAGTCGCCGCGCACGAGTTCGATGAACGGCTTCCACATCTCGGTGGCCGAACGGGCCGCCTGGCTGCTCTCCTGAGAGATCACTTCGACCGTGCGCGAAAGTCCGTCGGCGATGTGCGTCGCCCGGCGATTCCAATGCTCGAATCCGAGCCGCGCGAAGTCGATCGGCGATCGCACCTGCAGCAGCGCTTTCAGCGTGTCGCGGTGGTCGGCCAGGAAGGTGCGCAATTGCTCGTTCTGGATCTCGCCGATCTTCGACAGCGCGGCGAGCAAACCGCTGACGTTTTCGATCGTCCCCTCGGTGGCGATGAATTCGGCGGCGACCGCTTCCTGTTCCAGCGTTCGTACTTTGTCGTCGACGCCCTGCGTCGGTCCGGCCGCGTCTTTCACGAGCGCACGGACATCGCGCTCCAGCGCGGCGAGGTCTTCGTTCAGAGATTCGATCGACACGGTACGGCGCACTCCGATTTCGATGTTCGAGTCGCGAGTCTACAAGAGTCGATGGGTTGGATCATTGCGTGGAACTACGCGCAACGGAACTACGCGCAACCGCGCGGCATCTTCGGTAGGGTTGACCGTGTTGTCGATCGACGGGGGAAGGTGGTCATCCGTGACCACCGTATGACGTCCATGTCACATCGAATGATAGTCACGAATTCAAGATTGTCGAATCGGAGGAAGCGATGAGCGAAGGTCTTTATTCACCCAAGGTGAAGCCGGATGGGTCCTACGAAACACTGACGGTCGTCAAGGAAGGCGCGATCGATTGGCTCACGCTGAACCGACCCGCGGCGTTGAATGCGATGAGCCGCACCATGATGCTGGAGCTGCAACACTACTTCGGCGAGCTCTACACCGATCACTCGGTCAGAGTGGTGGTCATGACCGGCGCGGGTCGCGGCTTCTGTGCCGGTCTCGATCTGAAGGAAGACCGCGTCGACGGCGAATCGGGCGCCGTCGCCGGTTTGCGTGTGCAGCGACGCGTCAGCGAAATCGTGATGCGGATGCGCCGCGCGCCGCAGCCGATCATTGCGCTGGTCAATGGGCCGGCAAGCGGCGGCGGCTTCGCGCTGGTGTTGGCGTCCGACATCCGCATTGCGGCGCCGGCGGCGCGCATGAATGCGGCGTTCATCCGCATCGGACTCACGGCGTGCGACGTCGGCGTCTCGTACTTCCTGCCGCGCCTGGTCGGATCCGCGCTCGCGTCGGAATTGCTGCTGACGGGCCGCTTCATCGACGCCGAACGGGCGCACCGCGTCGGCCTGATCTCGCAGGTGGTGGCGCAAGACGAGTTGCTCGCGGCCGGCCGCACGATGGCGCACGAGATTCTAGGCAACTCGCCGGTGGGCGTTCGGCTGACGAAAGAGTGTCTGAACATGAGCGTCGACGCCGGCAGCCTGGAAGCCGTCATCGCGATGGAAGACCGTCAGCAGATTCTCGTTGCGCAGACCGGCGACATGCGGGAGGGCGTGGGCGCGTTTCTCGAGAAGCGCAAGCCGGAGTATCGCGACGCCTGACGAGAGCGTCAGGGGGCGGCGCCGGTGACCAGCGGCAGGTTCGGGTCGCGTACCCAATCGGACATGGAACCGTCGTACACCGCGACGTTGTCGTAGCCGATCAGCTTCAGTGCGAACGCATCGACGGTTGCCGATATGCCGCCGCCGCAATACGTGATGATGCGGTCGGCGGTTCGAACGCCCACACCGTCGACCGCCGCCGCGATTTCGTCGGCGCTGCGGAACGATTGACCGTCGAGGATGGAACCGTAGTAGAGGTTCTTACTGCCCGGGATGTGTCCCGGCCGTCCGTAGTTGGTGTTCGATGTGCCGGCATAAACATCCGGCGACAGTGCGTTGATCGTGCACACGGCGCCGTCGCCGACCGCGGCCAGCACTTCCTCGCGGGTTGCCCACAAACCGGGCTGCGGCACTACGGTCATATCGCTCGTCGGATACGGCGTGGGGTTGTTGTCGATCGGAAGGCCGGCGGCGATCCAGCCGGTGTAGCCGCCGTCGAGCAGCGTCACGTTCTTGTGGCCGGCCCAGTGCAGCATCCACCACAAGCGCGTTGCCCACATGATGTGGGTGGTGCTGTACAGCACCACGAGACTGTCGTCGGCGACCCCGTACTTGCGGAATTCGTCCTGCAGCTGCTGCGCGCCGGGCAACGTGAACGCGAGCGGACTCGCGGCGTCGGACATGCCTCGGGTGAGGTCGAGCAGGCCGGCCGTCGGAATGTGACCTTTCAGGTAGTTGTCGCGACCGCTCTCGACGCGATAGCGAGGCGGGTCGGGAAGCAGGTAGACGGTGGTGTCGAAGATGCGCAGGCGTTTATCGCGCCGTTCGATTCCGTCGATTACGTCTTCGGCGGACGTCAGGTATTCCGGGTGGCTGTAGTTCATCGAAACGCTCCGGTCGAGCGACGATTAAACACCAGCCGAGAGCGCTTTGCGTACCTCGCCGCCCCAGCTTCGGGGTGAGACCTTGACGAGGTTCACCGAGTCGCAGCCGTTGAACGCGGCGAACTCGCGAGCGGTCTTCGCGAATTCCGCCGCGAACCGGTCGCGGTCGGGAATGTCGCGCTCGACGTGCAGGTGCAGCAGGTCGAGGCGACGGAGTCGGCGCTGTGCCTTGCAGTCGACGCGGCCGACGAAGCGGTCGCGGTACAGAATCGGCAGGCAGAAATAGCCGAACTGCCGTTTCGGCGCCGGCACGTAGCACTCGATCTGATAATCGAACTCGTGCAGCAGGACGTTGCGATCGCGCTGAATCACCGCATTGTCGAACGGCGACAGCAGCCGCACGCGCGCCGCCGTGCGCGGCGCCGCGCGGTCGAGTAGTTCGGGACGAGCATAGTAGTCGGTGTTGCCTTCCCTGATCCTGATCAGCCTGCCATCGCTGACGTCGGCGTCGAGGCGCGCCCGCAGCGCCGTGCGAATCGCGGTACCGCGGCGCAGGTACGTGACTTCCTTCGGAATCGCGAAGCCGTGCGCCCGCAGCGCGGTGTCGAGCAGATAGTCCGGCAAACTCGGCGATCGTCGGCGTGGAAGTATCGACGCCGGCAGGAAGCACGCGCTCCGGCAGGTCGTAAACCTTCTGGAAACCTTCGCGTCCTGCGGCCATCAGGTCACCTTGCATGAACAGCTGTTCGAGCGCCCGCTTCGCAGGTTTCCAGTCCCACCAGCCCTGCTTGGCGCCTTTCGGCGTCTCGAAATCGCGCGCAAGCAGCGGTCCTTCGGCGCGTATCCGATCGAGTACCGCGCGCATCAGCTTGCGGTCTTTAGCGAACCAGTGGTGCTCGCCGCTCCTCAGCGCGTGCATGCGCGGCAACGCATAGCGATAGTCGCGCATCGGCAGATAGGAAGCCGCGTGAAACCAGTACTCGAATGCCCGACCGCCTCTAACAAGCCGATCGAGGTGCGAGGAATCGTAGTTCGGCACGCGATTCCAGAACGTATGGTGGTGCGCTCGTGCAACGATGGAAATCGTATCGATCTGCACGTAGCCGAGCTGTTCGAGCGCGCGGTGTGTTGCTTCGATGCCTCTGCCGAACGGCTCGACGCGCGTCAGACCTTGCGCATCGAGTGCGATGCGCCGCAATGTGTTGCCGGTCGACGTAACCATCCGTCAGAATCGCTGCCTTTCCAAGGATCGGGGATTCGCATGTATAGCACAGCCCGTTTGCTGGTCGGGCTCGTCGTAGTCATCTCGTTGCACGGCGTCGCGTGGGCGGCGAGTCCCGAAGCGGTGCGCGGCCAGCATGGCATGGTTGCGTCGCGCTCCGCACTCGCGTCGCAGGTCGGCGCCGACATCATGCGCGACGGCGGCAATGCGATCGATGCCGCGGTTGCAACCGGATTCGCGCTGGCGGTGACGTATCCGGACGCCGGCAATCTCGGTGGCGGCGGATTCATGGTGATCCGTCTCGCCGACGGCCGCGTCGTCACGAACGACCATCGCGAGCGTGCGCCGGGCGGAGCGCAACGCGACATGTATCTCGATGCATCCGGCAACGTCGTAGCGGGTCTTTCCACACAAACGCATCTCGCCGCCGGCGTGCCGGGCAGCGTCGCCGGCATGCTCGACGTGCTCGAGAAATACGGCACGCTGCCGCGCAAGACGATCATGGCGCCGGCAATTCGCCTGGCGAACGACGGTTTCGTGCTGAACGACGATCTCGCGCAACAGTTCGGCGAGACCGCGGGAGAATTCGCAAAACACGCCGGCAGCGCGCGCGTGTTTCTGAAGAAGGACGGCAGCCCGTATCGACAGGGAGACCGATTCAAGCAGCCGGAACTCGGCAAGACGCTCGAGCTGATCGCTGCGAAGGGCAAGGATGGTTTCTACGCCGGCAAGACGGCGGAGCTGATCGTTGCCGAAATGCAGCGCGGCGGCGGACTGATCACCGCCAAGGATCTCGCCGACTACCGTTCGGTGTGGCGCGAACCGATCAAAGGTACCTACCGTGGTTACCAGATCTATTCGATGGCGCCGCCGTCGTCGGGTGGCGTGCTGCTCGTGCAGATGCTGAACATGCTGGAACCGTTCGACATCAAAGCATCCGGCTATGGGTCGGCGGCAACGATCCATCTCATGGTCGAAGCCGAGCGGCGCGCCTACGCCGACCGGGCCGAGTATCTCGGCGATCCCGACTTCTATCCGGTGCCGGTCGCGAAGCTGATCGACAAATCCTATGCGGTTCAGCGTTTCTCCGACTTCGACGCAACGCGCGCGACGCCGTCGGCCAGCATTGGCCCCGGGCTCCCGCACGAAAGTACGCAAACGACGCATTTCTCGGTGATGGACGCGGCGGGCAACGCCGTCGCGTGCACGACCACGCTGAATCTGTCGTTCGGTTCGAAGATCGTCGTCGAAGGCGCAGGATTTCTGCTGAACAACGAGATGGACGACTTTTCGGCGCGCGCGAACACGCCGAACTCGTATGGGTTGATCGGGCGCGTGGCCAATTCGATCGAACCCGGCAAGCGCATGCTTTCGTCGATGACGCCGACGATCGTCGTCGATTCCGAGGGACACACTCGGCTCGTCACCGGATCGCCCGGCGGCAGCACGATCATCACGACCGTGTTGCAGATCGTGGTCAACGTGATCGACCACGGCATGGACGTTTCCGACGCGGTCGGTGTGGCGCGTTTCCATCATCAATGGATGCCGGATCGCGTCATCTACGAGCCGTGGGGAATCTCTCCGGACACGCTGAAGATCCTGCAGAGCCGCGGTCATTCTTTCGTGACGTTGCCGTGGGGCCGCGGCATCGGCGACGCCAATACGGTGATGCGTTCCGGCGACGATCTGCTCGGCATGAGCGATCCGCGCAACCAGGGCGGCGCCGCGGGATACTGAGGCATGGACAAAGAGTTCTGGCTCGAACGCTGGCGTACCAATCAAATCGGCTTCCATCAGGCCGACTTCAACGCGCGCCTGAGCCGGCATTGGCCGGCGCTGGGCGTACGAAACGGCGCCAAGGTATTCGTGCCGTTGTGCGGCAAGAGTCGCGACATGCTGTGGCTCGCGCAACGAGGCCATCCGGTGCTGGGGATCGAGCTGTCGCAAACCGCGATCGAAGCGTTCTTCGCCGAAGCCGATGCGCCTTACCAACGCCGTCAGTTCGGATTGTTCGAAGCTTTCGAAGGTAACGGCGTCAGCATTCTCTGCGGGGATTTTTTCGGGCTGATGCCGTTCGACCTGGCCGACGTGGCCGGCGCATTCGACCGCGGTTCTCTGGTGGCGTTGCCGCAGGAGATGCGACGCCGGTATGCGGAACACCTGCTGACCATACTTCCACTCGGCGCGCAGATCCTGCTGCTGACGATCGAATACGATCAGCGCGGTGCGTCGGGTCCGCCGTTTGCCGTGCATCCCGACGAAGTGACCGCGTTGTTCGGCGCGCGCTGCGCCGTCGAACTGCTTGAACGTTCTCCGGCGGAGCAGATGCCGCCCCGGTTCCAGGCGCAAGGTATTCGAACGGCCGGGGAGAGCACGTACCGGATCGTCAAGGAGCGCTGACATGCCGATGGCCCGAGTCAACGGGATCTCGCTGTGCTACGAGAGCTACGGCGAGAGCGGTTCGCCAACGATCGTTCTGATCCGCGGCCTGGGTACGCAACTCATCGAATGGCCACACGCGTTGGTCGACGGGTTCGTGCACAACGGGCTGCGGGTCGTCGTGTTCGACAACCGCGACGCCGGGCTATCCAGCGAAATGCCCGAGGCGAATCCGGGGTATCGAGTTCAAGACATGGCTGCCGACGTCGTCGGCCTGATGGACCATCTACGCGTGGAGCGCGCGCACATCTTCGGCATATCGATGGGCGGCATGATCGCGCAGCACGTCGCGATCGATCATGCGGCGCGCGCGCGTTCGCTGATCTCGGTGATGTCGAGCACCAGCAATCCCGATCTCCCGCAACCGTCGCCGGAAATGCGCGCGCGGCTCGTCGAGAGCGCCGACTCCGATGAAGCGTTGATCGAACTGAACGCGAAGAACCGCGAGGTGTTCGGAAGCCCGGGCTATCCCGAGTCGCTCGACGTACGCCTTACCGCGGCGCGCCGCGCGCACACGCGCAGCTTTCGACCGGCCGGCGTTGCGCGGCAGATGCGAGCGGTGATCGCGGACGGCAGCCGCGTCGATCGATTGCGAGCGGTGAACGTACCTACGCTGGTGATCCACGGCGCCGACGATCCGCTGATTCCGGTTGCGGCCGGGCGCGACACGGCGGCGGCGATCCCAGGAGCGCGCCTCGAGATCATCGAGGGCATGGGTCACAACATTCCGGAAGCGCTGGCACCGCGCATCGTCGAGATCGTGACGGAGTTCCTGCCGCGCTGAGCGGTTCGCTCAGAGACGCATCTTGCCGTAGTCGACGGCGAGCCATTGTTCCGGACGGATGCGCACGATCACGCTCGCTTCGGGGTCGCCCGCGTCGGTGTACTGGTCGCCGAGCTTCTGGCCGAGGTAGCGGTGCGCCATCGGGCGTCCGTATTTCTCCCGGTCCGACGGCGCAATCGAAACGACGGGTCCTTCGATGCTGACGTATTTGTAAGGGGGCGTTTCGGTCTGCGCACACATACTGACGCGCACGCCTTGTTTCAGCAGCTTGCCCTTGCGTGACGTAGGCCCGGTGAGAAACCACAGGTCACCACCGGGTTTGTAGTCGTACCAGACCGGCACGGTCAGCGGTCCGTGCGAGGGGTCCGGAATCGCCAGAACGCCGACGTGCAGGTCGGCGAGAAACAGTTCCTTTTCCTGCTGGGTCATCTTGGTCACAGAGCGGGCTCCTTCGATAAAACGCTGCCGTTTGGGGATTGGAGTGGTTTTTTTCAATCCCTTTGATTTCGTTGGCTGCTCCCCCATTGTTGTGTGCGTGCCGGGGTCATGGTGATCCCGAGTCAGACAAGATCGTGGAGGTCAGAGAACATGAGCATTGTACGTTGGAATCCGTCACGGGAACTCGATCAGTTGTTCAACCGCTTCGTGGATCAGGGCTTCAATGGTTGGGGCGAGAACATCGCAACCAGCGATTGGAATCCGTCGGTCGACATTCGCGAAACGGACGACGACTACCAGATCGATCTGGAAGTACCCGCAGTGCAGCCGTCGGACGTGAAGGTCACGTTCAAGGACGGCGTGCTCGCCGTCACCGGCGAACGCAAGTACGAAAAGGAAACGAAAGGGAAGGTGCATCGCGTCGAGCATCACTACGGTCGATTTACGCGTAGCTTCCGATTGCCGGAAAACGTCGATGAAGGCCGTATCGAAGCGAACGCGAAGGATGGCGTTCTGTATCTGAAAGTGCCGAAGCGGCCGGAAGTGCAGCCGCGGGCAATCGAAGTCAACGTCAAGTAAGAACCGCTGCTCGTGCCCGGATCGTCGCTCGACGATCCGGGCGTCGTTTTGCCCGCCGAAACTCATTCCCTGACGGCATGTGTTAGTTTTCGTGCTTTCGCTTTTCTTTCGTTTTCACGCCTTTAGAATGCGCAGCCTCGACAGGAAAATCTGAGGGGCGCTGCCCCTAATGCGACCGCAGGAGATAGAACGGCAATGAGTGACGATACCTACAAGACCCGCAAGACGCTGACGGTCGGCAAGCAGACGTTCGACTACTTCAGCCTTCCGGCTGCGGAGCAGGCGGGCGTCGGTGCGGTGAGCCGCTTACCGATGTCGCTGAAAATCCTGCTGGAGAATCTGCTGCGCTTCGAAGACGGCAACACCGTGCGCAAAGAAGACATCAAAGCGCTCGGCAACTGGGCCGTTACGCCGCCGCCCGCGGAGGAGATCGCGTATCGCCCGGCGCGGGTGCTGATGCAGGACTTCACCGGCGTTCCCGGCGTGGCCGATCTTGCGGCGATGCGCAGCGCCGTCGTAGCCGCCGGGCTCGATCCGAAAATCATCAATCCGCTGTCGCCGGTGGATCTCGTCATCGACCACTCCGTGATGGTCGACAAGTTCGGCACCAGCAAAGCGTTCGACGAAAACGTCGACATCGAAATGGAGCGCAACCGCGAGCGCTATCGATTCCTGCGCTGGGGTCAAACCGCATTCGACAACTTCCGTGTGGTGCCACCTGGCACCGGCATCTGTCACCAGGTGAATCTGGAATACCTCGCGAAGGTCGTGTGGACGAAGACCGAGAACGGCAAAACGGTCGCGTACCCGGATACGCTCGTCGGCACCGACAGCCACACCACGATGATCAACGGCCTCGGCGTACTCGGTTGGGGAGTCGGTGGCATCGAAGCGGAAGCGGCGATGCTCGGTCAACCGATCTCCATGCTGATTCCCGACGTGATCGGCTTCCGTCTCACCGGCAAACTCAAGGAAGGCATCACCGCCACCGACCTGGTGCTGCGCGTGGTCGAACTGCTGCGCAAGAAAGGCGTCGTGGACAAATTCGTCGAGTTCTTCGGAGCCGGTCTCGACCATCTGCCGCTCGCCGATCGCGCGACGATCGCGAACATGGCGCCGGAGTACGGCGCGACGTGCGGCTTCTTCCCGATCGACGTCGAGACGATCAGCTATCTGAAACTGTCCGGTCGTCCGGCCGACACCGTGGCGCTCGTCGAGGCATATGCGAAAGCGCAAGGCATGTGGCGCGACGCGACGACCGTCGATCCTGTCTATACCGACACGCTCGAACTCGACCTCGGAACGGTGGTGCCCAGCCTCGCCGGACCGAAGCGTCCGCAGGATCGGGTCGCGATGACCGGCATGCGCAAGGCGGTCGACGACGAACTCGATCTGCAAGGCCGCAAATCGAAAGACGCGCGCACGAAAGTGGCAGGCAGCAGCTATGACCTCGGCCACGGCGATGTCGTGATCGCCGCGATCACGTCGTGCACCAATACATCCAACCCCGCGGTGATGCTCGCAGCCGGTCTCGTCGCAAAGAAAGCGCTCGCGCTCGGGTTGACGGTGAAGCCGTGGGTGAAGACGTCACTCGCGCCGGGCTCGAAGGTCGTCACGGAGTACCTGGCGAAAGCCGGACTGCAAACGTCGCTCGACAAGCTCGGCTTCAACCTCGTCGGTTACGGGTGCACGACCTGCATCGGCAACTCGGGTCCGCTGCCGGAGGAGATTTCGAAGGCGATCACGCAAGGCGACCTGGTGGTCTCGTCAGTGCTATCGGGTAACAGGAATTTCGAGGGGCGGGTGCACCAGGAAGTGCGCACGAACTGGTTGGCATCGCCGCCGTTGGTGGTTGCGTATGCGATTGCCGGCACGATGCGGATCGACTTGTCGAAGGATCCGATCGGTAAAGACAAGAGCGGCAAGGACGTGTTCCTGAAGGACGTCTGGCCGAGCAACAAAGAAGTGGCCGACGTCGTCGCACAAGTGTCGGCCGACATGTTCGAGCGGCAGTATGCCGACGTGTTCACCGGACCGGCCGCCTGGCAGGCGATCAAGGTCGACGCGAAAGGCACCTACGGATGGGAAAACTCGACGTACATCAAACAACCGCCGTTCTTCAAAGTGGGCGCCGATCTCGATCAGCAGATCGAAATCCGCGGCGCGCGAATCCTCGCGCTGCTCGGTGATTCGGTGACCACCGACCACATTTCGCCGGCGGGTGAGATTCAACCCGACAGCCCGGCCGGACACTATCTCGTGCAGCACGGCGTCGATGTCGCCGAATTCAATTCGTACGGCTCGCGCCGCGGCAATCACGAAGTGATGATGCGAGGTACGTTCGCGAACATCCGCATCAAGAATGAAATGGTGCCGGGTACGGAAGGCGGCTACACGAAGCACATCCCGAGCGGCGACAAGCTGTCGATTTACGATGCCGCGATGCGCTATCAGGGCGAGGGCACACCGCTCGTCGTATTCGCCGGCAAGGAATACGGCACCGGATCGAGTCGCGACTGGGCCGCGAAAGGTACCCGTTTGCTCGGCGTGAAAGGCGTGGTCTCCGAGAGCTTCGAGCGCATCCACCGTTCGAACCTGATCGGCATGGGCATTCTGCCGATGCAGTTCAAACCGGGCGATTCGCGCAAGAGTCTCGGCCTCAAAGGCGACGAGATCATCGATATCGCGTTGCCTGCAGGCGTAAAGGAGATCAAGCCGAGCCAGGATCTGGTGCTGACGATCCGTCGCGCCGACGGCAAGAAGCAGGAAGTCACGGTGACGAGCCGGCTCAACACCGACAACGAAATCGAGTACTTCAAGAGCGGCGGCATTCTGCAGTACGTGCTGAACAACCTGGCCCGGAACGCCGCTTGACGAAACCGTTCGCGCCGCAGGCCATCGTGTTCGACATGGATGGTCTGCTGCTCGACACGGAGCGCATCGCCCTCGCTACGTTCGAAGACGCTTGTCGCGCACAGGGCCTCGACGTTGCGCGCGAGGTATACGAGCGCTGCATCGGCACCAGCATGAAAGGCACGCGCGAAATCCTCGGCAGCGCGTTGGGATACGACGTTTACGATCGCTTGAGCCACGAATGGTTTGCCCGCTACGGAGCGCGCGTGTCGACGCAAGCGGTCGACGTGAAAGACGGTGGCCGCGAAATTCTGGAACTGACCCGCTCGCTGCGGATTCCCGTTGCGCTCGCCACGTCGACCGCCACGGAACTCGCGCGGACGAAGCTGCGCCTCGCAGGGCTGCTCGACTTCTTTGCGACGATCGTCGGCGGCGACGTCGTAGCCAATGCGAAACCTCACCCGGAACCCTATCTCACCGCTGCGGCGAGGCTCGGCCACGCACCCAATCGGTGCTGGGCGATCGAAGACTCCGACAACGGCGTGCGCGCGGCGCACGCGGCTGGGCTGTTCGTGTTCCAGGTCCCCGACCTGGTCCAGCCGGCCGCGGACGTGCGCGGCATCGGTCACCCGGTCGTGCTCAGCTTGCACGAAGTCGCGAGTCTGCTTGTCGAGCATTCGAGCGGAAGGACTGTGACCTAGTCAGTAGAACAGAACTTTCCCGCCGGGCGATGATCTCATTGTTCGTCCTTCCCCCTGATGACGGTTTTCAAACGGCGCAGTTCGCCGTGGAGTGATTTCGATGATTGACCGGAGCGAATCGCACCTCATCGCTCGAGAGAAACGCAATCGAGGCGATGCCTCGAAGGGCGATGGCGAGCGCGCCGTTCGCGCGCGTCGCGCGCGCGCAGGCGTCCACGACTCGGCCCGTCCGACGCGCGTCGAACCGACCGTAGGCGATCCTTCCAAGACCACGACTCCGCGTACCCGCTGATTCTCGCGTTCTGAATACCGCCCGCCGCGTTTGTTGCAATCGGCGGGTGCCTCACTATCATTACGCCGTTTGTTGGAGTCGATGATGTATTGCTTGCCGCGTAACCAAACGACGACGACCACTGCCACGACTACGCCGTGGCGGGTTGCCTGACGTCGTACGCGACAAAAGAGGCGGCCCGAATCTAGAGGTCGCCTTCGAACAGAAACCCCGGAAGGCGACCGCCAACGGGGTTTTTCTTTTTTGGGAGGAATGATGGACAGCTTGGAGCACAGCGGCGAACTGAGCCCCGACGACGCGCTATATCAGATGAGGCACAGCCTCTCGCACGTGCTTGCGCAGGCGGTGCTCGAACTGCGTCCGGGATCGACGCTGGGGTTCGGTCCGCCGATCAAGGACGGCTTCTACTACGACTTCATTCTCAGCGCGCCGATCACCGAGGAGGATTTTCCTGAGCTCGAGCAGCGGATGCGCAAGATACTGAAGAAAGGCCAGCGCTTCGACCGCGAGGAACTGCCGAAAGAGGCGGCGCTGGCCCGCCTTGCCGAGATGAAAGAGCCGTACAAACGCGAGTACGCGCTCGAGCTGTTCGACAAGAAACACCTGCAGACGCTGTCGTTCTATCGCAATGGTCCGTTCCTGGACATGTGCGAAGGGCCGCACGTGCACACCACGAAAGAGATCCCGCGCGACGCATTCAAGCTGAAGAGCGTCGCTGGCGCCTATTGGCGCGGCGATTCCAAGAACGTGATGATGACGCGCATCTACGCGTGGGCATTTGCGAGCAAGGAAGAGCTCGACGCGTATGTGGCGCGCTACGAGCAGGCACTGGCGCGCGACCACAAGAAGCTCGGCCGCGAACTGGGTCTGTATCACCTCGATAACGACATCGGTAAGGGGCTGCCGTTGTGGCTGCCGAACGGCACCGTCATTCGCGACGAGATCGAGAAGCTCGCGAAGGAACTCGAATTTCGTGGCGGCTATCAGCGCGTTTCGACGCCGCACCTTGCGAAGGCGGATCTGTACTATCGCACCGGCCATCTGCCGTACTACGCCGATCACATGTATCCGCTGATGGAGATGCGAGAGGCCACTGAGGACGGCGGCGAGGTGCGCGAGGCGTATGCGCTTCGACCGATGAACTGTCCGCATCACCATCGAGTGTACGCGTCGTCTCCGCGCAGCTATCGCGAACTGCCGCTGCGGCTGGCGGAGTACGGGCAGGTGTATCGCTTCGAGGACTCCGGCGCCGTCGGCGGCCTGGTCCGCGTGCGCGGCATGTGCATCAACGACGCGCACATCTACTGCACCGCGGCGCAAGTGAAAGACGAGTTCAAAGCCGTGCTGGCGATGTACGCAGAGGCCTACGCCATCCTCGGCCTCGACAGCTACACCGTGCGGTTGTCGCGGTCCGACTTCAGCGATCCGAAAGGCAAGGAAAAGTACATCGACAATCCGCAGGCGTGGGCCGAGTCGGAGCAGATTCTGCGGGAAGTGTTGCAGGATCTCGGCATCAACTACATCGATGGCCTGGGCGAAGCGGCCTTCTACGGACCGAAAATCGACATCCAGTTCCCGACCGTGACGGGACGCGACGAAACCGTCAGCACCGTGCAACTCGACTTCGCGCAACCGGCGCGGATGGGGCTCACCTATGTCGGCCCCGACGGTGCCGAACATATGCCGTACTGCATCCATCGCGCGCCATTCAGCACGCACGAACGGATGGTGGCGTTCCTCATCGAACACTTCGGCGGCGCGTTCCCGACGTGGCTCGCGCCGATACAGGTGCAGGTGCTCACCGTTTCGGAACAATACGAAGCGTACGGACGCAGCATCGTCGACCGGTTGCGCAAACAGTGGGTGCGCGCGGAACTCGCAACGCAGAGTGAAACCGTGTCTAAGAAGATCCGCGAAGGCACCACGCGCAAGATTCCGTTGCTGCTCATCGTCGGCGAGCGCGAGCAGGCCGACGGCACCGTGACGCTGCGCCGCTACGGGCAGACGCAGCAGCACACGATGTCGATTGCGGATTTCGAAGCGGCGCTACGCCGCGCGATCGACCAGCGAACGCTGGACTTTGCCGTCTAACTAGCGAGCGCTCGCGCTCGCCGAAGGTTCACTGCAGCGCAGTTTCCACCTTCGGCTGCGCGATGCTTGCGATCTGGCGCGTCTGGTTGACGTAGTCGATCAGGACGTACGCGCCTTCCTTGATCATCGCGTCGTCCTCAGGGCCTTTCTTGCCGTTGTCGGCGTCGTCTTCCGCTTCGTCGGCATCGAGCTTCGCGTCGAGTTCCTCGATGGTCTTGAGCAGCGGTTCGCCTTTCGCCGCGCGCAGCTTGTTCTCGATGCCGAGCCGCCACGCGTCTTCGTCTTTCTTCTCTTTGATCCGAACCGCTTCGTTCAGAGAGACATCGGTCTTCTTCGCGTTCTCACGGCTCTTGTCCATCAACGCACGCAGGTATTCGAAGTCCGGATTGGTTGCGACGCGGTCGCGGTGCTTATCGACGAGCACCGGCAACACGGTCTGCACTTGTGTCGCGTGCGGATACACCGCCGGTTTGATTTCGTCCCACGGCATTGCGTCTTCTAGCGAGCTCTCGCCGATCTTGTCGGTGTCGTAGACCTCGGGGAACTCGACATCGGGCAACACACCCTGGTGTTGCGTGCTCTGACCGGAAACCCGATAGAACTTCGCTTGCGTGATCTTCAACTGACCGCGATTCAGCGGTATCAGCGTCTGCACCGTACCTTTGCCGAACGTCTGGCTGCCGATGATCGGGCCGCGGCCGTAATCCTGTATCGCGCCGGCGAAGATCTCCGATGCCGATGCCGACAGTCGATTCACCATCACCGCCATCGGGCCGTCCCATGCGATTTCGTCGTCGGTGTCGGCATAGATGTTGGCGCGACGGTTGGCGGTCTTCACCTGCACCGTCGGGCCGGACTTGATGAAGAGCCCGGTCAACGAATCGGCTTCCTGCAGCGATCCGCCGCCGTTGTTGCGCAGGTCGATGATGATGCCTTCCACGCCATCGGCTTTCAGTTGATCGATCAGCGCGTGCACGTCGCGCGTGGTGCTCTTGTAATCCGGATCGCCGTTCTGAACCGCTTTGAAGTCCACGTAGAACGTCGGAATCTCGATGATGCCGATCTTGTGCGACGTGCCCCCTTGCTGGAGCGTCAGCAGTTTCTTCTGCGCCGACTGTTCTTCGAGCTGAACCGTATTGCGCGTGATGCTGACGGTTCGCGATTTGCTGTTGTCTTCAGACGCAGCCGGAACGATCTCGAGGCGGACTACCGACGCCTTCGGCCCGCGGATCAGTTCGACGACGTCGTCGAGCCGCCAGCCGACCACGTCGATCAGCTTGCCGCTTTCGCCCTGGCCGACGCCGATGATGCGGTCGGACGGCTTCAGCGCGCCGGCTTTGTCGGCGGGACCCGCCGGAACCAGGCGCACCACTTCGGTGTAATCGTCTTCGGTCCGCAACACCGCACCGATGCCCTCGAGCGACAACGACATGTTGATGTTGAAATTCTCGGACGTGCGCGGCGAGAAATACTGCGTGTGCGGATCGTAGGTGCTCGCGTATGCGTTCACGTAGACCTGGAACGCGTCTTCGCTGTTCGTTTGCGTCGCCTGCTTGAGACGATTCTTGTAGCGCTTCGTCAGCACGTCCTGAATTTCGGCGATCTGCTTGCCGTTCAACTTCATGCCCAGCACGGCTGCCTTCAGGCGCTTGCGCCAGAGGTCATCGAGTTCGGCGGTGGTAGCCGCCCACGGCGCATGTTTGCGCTCCACCTCGATGGTCTCGTTGGTGTCGAATTTCATCGTCTGCAGACCCTGACCCAGCTCGGTGATCAGGAATTCGAGGCGCTCTTCGAGGCGCGCCTGATACTTGTTGAAGATGTCGAACGCGGGATCGAGATCACCGCGCTTCAGTGCGTCGTCGAGCGCGTAGCGATACTTCTCCAACGCCTGAATGTCGGACGCGAGGAAGTACGCGTGACCGCTGTCGAGCAGATCGATGTACTTGTCGAACAGTTCGCTCGACGCTGCGTCGTCGAGCGGCTTCTGCAGATAGTGGTTGTGCCGCAACTGCTCGACGATCGACAGACTCGTTCGCGGATGCACGTCGAGCGGATGCAGCGCTTCCGGAATCGGGAAGCTGTACGCCGGCGTCGCTGCGTCGGCGGGCGGCGTTGCCGTCGCTGTCGTCGTAGCAGTTGCGTTGGGGAGTGTAGTGCCGTTAGGAGGAGGTGCCGCGAGCGCGAGCGTCGTTACCAACGCCGCAATCAGGCCGCCCAACGTTCGCATCGCGCATCGCGCGGACACACCAGATCCGAGAGTTCGATCCAACATCGATCACCACCGCCTACTGCAAGTCGTGTATTCTGACGCCCGCGTCGCACCTTAGGTTCCGTGAGATCGAAGTTCTCACCCTGAGGTCCCACTCAAGACTCTGCGGATTCCGATCGGTCCCGACGATTCCGAGGCAGCCTATTCGAAGGTTCCTGGAGCCGCAGTAAGAAGATGTAATCCGGACGAGGAAACAACCTTATGAAGATTCCATTGCCCTCGCAAGTAGCGACCCGTGCAATGCGCGTCGCGATCGGACGAACGACGCTCGCGATCGCGCTCGCGCTCGGCGCCGCCGCGTGCCAGAAGGCACCCGCCGCCCGAAGCGCCGAAAGGACCGGCACTCGAGTCCGAAGTGGCAAAGGCGAGTTACGGTCTCGGTTACAACATCGCCGGAAACGTCGACAACCAGTACGGCAAAGCGCTCGATGCCAAGGCGTTTCAAGCCGGTATCGAAGACGGTTTCGCCGGCGCGAAGGCAAAGGTGCCGGAAGATCAGGTGCTCGCTGCGTTGAACGCGTTGAACGATGCGCGCGCGGAAGAACGCGGCAAAATCGCCGAAACGAACCTTGCCGCTGCGAAAGCGTATCTCGAGACGAACGGCAAGAAGGACGGCGTGGTAACCACGAAGTCAGGGCTCCAGTACCAGGTACTCGTCGCCGGAACCGGTCCGAAACCGAGCCTTACCGACACCGTCACGACGCATTACACCGGCACGTTGATCGACGGCACGGTATTCGACAGTTCGGTGGAACGCGGGGCGCCGGCCTCGTTCCCGGTGAACGGCGTCATCCCGGGTTGGGTAGAAGCGCTGCAAATGATGCCGGTCGGTTCCAAGTGGCGCATCGTGGTTCCGCCCGAACTCGCCTACAAGGAACGCGGCGCCGGCAATCGCATCGGTCCGAACGAAGCGTTGATCTTCGAAGTGGAACTGATCTCGAAAGATCCGTCCTGACCCACTCTCAGTCGATCTGAATCCCGAGTGTGCGCAACACCTCGAGCCCTTGCTCGGCGTCCATGCGCACCCCGGTGAGGTCGATCTCGCGCGGATCGAGCCGGTTGAAGCGCGCGTCGCGCAGATCGGCGCCGCGCAGGTCGAGACCGCGCGCCTCGATGTTGTCGAGGTCGCACCCGGAAAGATCGGCATCGTTCAGCGATGCGTCGTTCCACAGGCTGTGCGACATGCGGCTGCCCGAGAACACCGCGCCGGTCAACACGGTCTTGCTGAAGTCGGCGTACGCGAGGTTGCAGTCGGTAAACGTCGCGGTCGCGAACTCGCCGGCGCTGAGGCTGAAGTCGGCGAGCGAAAAGTCCACCCCCGACGCCTGACAGCGGCGCAGTTCGATCCCGAACGAGCGCGTTCGGGTGCAGACCGCGGTGGTCAGATCGCATGCCTCGAAGCGACAGTTGCGCAGCACCGCATACGAGAAATCGCAGCTGACTTGCGCGTCGCCGTCGTAGAACTGGCAACGCTCGAAATGCCCGTCGCTCAGATCGCTGCTGCGGAAGCTGCATTCGGTGAAGCGGCAATCCATGAAATGCACGTCTGCGAGCACGGCCTGCCGGAAGCTCGTTCGATCGAACGCGACGTTGCGTATCTCGAGCCCGCTCGACTCTTCCGGCCACACGATCGCCGCATCCACCAGCGCATCGCGCAGCGCGCCCGCCGCGATGCAGGCGTCGAAGCGTTGTTGCGAAATGGCCGTGCGTTCGGGTTGCGTCACGTTGCGGGGGCTCGAATCGGTTGCCGGGATCGAGTGGAAGGCACCGTAGAATAACAGCGTCGCATCAACCCGAATCGAGATGGCTTCCAACGACAACGAACCGCGGTTCACGCGGCGCCCCTGGCGCACGCTGTTCGGATTGCTCGCGGCGTTGGTCGGCAGCTATTGGGTGGGGCGACGGTTGGGGCTCGGCAACGACGAACTGGTCGGATATCTGCTGGCGAGCCTGTCGATCGTGATCGCGGCGGGGCTGGTCGCGCTGCTGCTGTTCGGCGTGATCCGGCTGTTCCGGCGTTAGGAGATGCCGCCGAAGAAGCGGTCGAACCGGGGCGCGTAGTGGTGTTCGTAGTCCAATGAGAACGCGATCGCGTGGGCACGCCCCAGAATGCGATCGCGATCGACCAACCCGATCACGCGGAAATCGCCGCTGTCGTCGCGATTGTCGCCCAGCATCAGAAAGCGGTCGGCCGGAACTTGCGTCGGGGGAAACGACTGATAAGTCGACTCGTCGCGGTCGCGCCGCAACATGATGACGTGGTCCATGGTGCCGATCTGTTCGCGGTAGAACTCGTATTGCGATTTGTTTTCGACCTCGAGCGCCGCCACTTCGGCGACGGTAAGCGGTGTGTACTCCGCCTCGACGCCGTTGATGTACAAGCGGTTCTTGCGCAATTCGACGATGTCGCCCGGCACCCCGATGACGCGCTTCACGTACAACGTTTCGTCGCGCGGCGAGGGAAAGGTCACCACATCGCCGCGGTGCGGCTCCGCCCAACGCGCGATCCGCGTCAGCGTGAACGGGATACGCAGGTCGTACGCGAGTTTGTCCACCACGATGCGGTCGCCGACCAGAATCGATGGTTTCATGCTTCCGGACGGTACCTGGTTCCAGTCGGCGACCGCCGATCGGAACACCACCATCACCGCGATGAACAGAATGAAGCCGCGCCAGTCGCGCCAGACGCGGGCCAGACGGTCCCGGGTTGTGTCGTTGTCGGTGTGGTCAGTCAAAGGCAAACATCAGGCAGAGGAGTTTCCGGTGCAGAGTATCGAATAACACGTACTCGTGAAACTCGAGCAACGCGTGCGACCACTCGTGGGGATGGCGGCTGTTGGTCGGATCGCTGAACCAGCCGCACGGCGAGAGCGCGAAAATCTCGAACGCCTGGGTTGCCAACAGGTCGATGAAGTCGGTGACGTTCTGGCGTCGCTCCGGCGCGATCGGCGCGGCGCCGTAGCGCCGGTAATCGAGATGCCGCTCGACGCGCTGCTGAAACTGCGTGGCGTCGATCGACACGAAGTCGGCCGGCGTCAGTTCCGCGATGTTGAACGGGCCGTGTTTGCCGTCTGCCGGCAGCGTGTAATGCGCTGCGATGAGTTCCTGATACAGCGGCGCGGCCAGCAGGCTGGAGAAGAACAGCGTGTGCGGAAATCTGCGCGGCGCCGGTCCGCGGACGTCGGCCGCAATCACACGGAACTGACCGCGCGGCGGCAGTCGCTGGCTGCGCTTCATCCGTTCGACGAACTCGAAGCGGTCGGCGAGCGCGACGGTGCGATTCTCAGCGTGCGACATTGCGTTTGCCTCGCAGCAGCGTGAACACGTAGCGCAGGCGGGGCGCCTTGCCGGTCATCAGCACGCCGGTCTCGAAGACGCGCGCCGCGGCGCGCAGTGCGAGAAAAATCGAGATCAGCATCAGCAGCGTGGTTCCGACGTACGTGACCAGCCCCGGCGGAAACGCCGCCCGGTTCATCATCACGAACGGCGTGAACGGCGGAAACCACGACAGCACCTGCGCGAGCAGACCGTTCGGGTCGCGACCGATCGGCACCATCACGACGAGCGGCACGATCAACAGCAGTTGGATCGGCATCATCAGTGTCTGCGCTTCCTTCAGGTTGTTCGCCAGCGAACCGATGCCGCACAGCAACGCGGCATAGAACAGATAGCCGAGTATGAAGTAGACGATGAACGACACGAGATAAGTCGGATCGTTGATCAGCCCCGACAGGTCGACGCTGCCGCTGCCGCCGAGCAGGCCAGGCAGCCACAACGCCGCGGCAAGCAGGAGCGTGAGCCACGATCCGACGATGGTGAGCCCCGTGGCGGCGATTCCGACGATCTTTCCGGCCATCAACTCCACCGGCGCGATCGACGACAGCAGCACCTCGACGAGCTTGTTGGATTTTTCCTCGACCGTGTTCGTCAGCAGCATCTGTGCGATCGAGAAGATCGATATCCACAACAGATAGACGAACGCGACCGGCGCCCACTGTCCGAGCGTGTCGGCGCGCTCGGCTTTCGACTCGACGCCGCTGTTGTCGAGGCGTACCGATGCGAACTGAACCGGCGTCTGAATCCAGTCGGCCACCGACGCGGCGATGTTCTCTTCGCGGATGCGTCGATCGCGCACGACGTCGGTGACGAGCGCCGAATACCAGTTTCGAACGTCCTGATTCGTCAGTTTGCGCGTTACGTACGTGGCGCCGGATGCATCCGCGACGGGGTCGTCCGGGATCTCGAAGTAACCGAGCAGTTGATCGTTCGCGAGCAGCAGATTGAGCCCGGTCTTGTCGATTCCGGGCGTCGTCACGTACGAGTACTTCGCCAGCGACACGGTCGGCGCGAGCTTCACGATCTGATCGGGGTGATCGCGCCACCACGCCGCGATCCGCTCCGCCGGCGTCGTGGGCGTGGCGATCGCGAGTTCGGCCTGACGGATCATCACCAACAGACGTGCAGTTGCTTCGACTAGCGCGGCGCGCTCTTCGGGCGTATTCAACGAACCCAAGTCCGCCAACGCCTCAGGTCGCTCGTTAGGCTGCTTGCGGGCGAGCGACGAGACCAGGATCGCGACGTCGTCGTGAATGATGCGCGCGGCGACTGCGCGCTCCACCCATCCGGATCGATCGAGCACCGCGAAGCGCGCTTCGCTTTCCGCGTCGCTCAGCAACATCGGTGCGGTCGAGACGACGACGAGGATGAGCGGCATCATCAGGATGCTCACCCAGAAGCCGCGCGTGCGGACGTTCTCGAGGTATTCGCGCGACGCGACCAGCAGTGCTTTTGCGGGATCGGGTCTCGCGATATCACTTGCCATTGTCGTCTCCGACCGTGCGCACGAAGATCTCGTGCAACGACGCTTCACGCGTGTCGAAGCGGCGAATCGTCAGATGGTTCACCAGCCGCGCGAGGATGGCTTGCGCGTCCGCATCGGTCTGTAGACTCAACTCGGCGTGGCGTCCGGCGTCGTTCACGCGCATCACACCGGGGAGATCTTTGAGACACGCGCCGTCGCCGTCGTAGTCGATCGAGATGGTTCGCTCGGCGGAGCGGCGGATGTCGCTCAACGTGCCGTCGAGCAACTTGCGGCCGTGACTGATCAGCACCAGGCCGTCGCAGATCTGCTCGGCCTGTTCCATCACGTGCGTCGACAACAGCACGGTGCGATTGCGGGCGCGCTGGGCGAGCACGATGTTGCGCACGAGTTCGACGTTGACCGGGTCGAGGCCCGAGAACGGTTCGTCGAGCACGATCAGCTCGGGATCGTGGATCAGCGTCGCAACGATCTGTACTTTCTGGCCCATCCCTTTCGAGAGGCTCTCACATCTCTGGTCGCGCCAGTCGCCGAGTTCGAACTCGTCGAGCAGCCGGCGGCCTTGCGAATACGCTTCCGCGCGGCTCATGCCCTTCAAGCGCCCGAAGTACGCGACCAGATCGAGCACGCGCATCTTCTTGTAGAGGCCTTTTTCTTCGGGCAGGTAGCCGAGGCGACCCTTGATGCGCGATGGATCGTCGGAATCGAGTACGCGCAGCGTGCCGCTGTCGGGGCGCAGGATGCCGACCAGCATTCGGATGGTGGTGGTCTTACCTGCGCCGTTCTGACCGAGAATCCCGTAGATCGCACCGCGCGGGACGCTCAACGACAGTCCATCGACCGCCACGACGTGGGTGAATGTCTTGCTGACGTCGTGCAGCGCGACCGCGGCCTCGGCCATCAGTGGTCGTGCTTGGCCATTCCGGCGAGCTGCTCCGGCGAGGCTTCACCCTGAAAGCGGCGTTTCCATTCGTCGTACGGCATTCCGTAAACGCGCTTGCGCGACGCTTCGTAGTCGACCGGTGCGCCGGCTTCCTCGGCCGCGGCGGTATACCACTTCGCGAGACAGTTGCGGCAGAAGCCGGCGAGGTTCATCAGGTCGATGTTCTGAACGTCCTTGCGCTCGTCGAGGTGGGCCAGCAGACGGCGGAACACCGCGGCTTCGATGCGTTGTTCGGTAGCTTTATCCATGCAGGAGATCCACGCGGATCGCGATGAGGTTGCGGGCATGGTAGCCGATGCGCGCCGCACCGGGCACGCAAGGTTTCGAGCCGGCACGGCGTGTGATTGAATGCCCGTCCTTCCGATCGAGGTGCACGCGCTGCCATGGAGTTTCTGACCGACCCCGAGGTATGGCTCGCGTTCCTGACGTTGACGGTCCTCGAGATCGTCCTCGGCATCGACAACATCATCTTCATCTCGGTGCTCACCGGACGGTTGCCGGAGGCAGACAGGGCGCGCGGACGCTATTACGGGCTGGCGCTCGCGATGCTGATGCGGATCGCACTGCTGCTGTCGCTGACGTGGGTGATGAAGCTGACGGACGACCTGTTCACCGTATTCGGACAGGCGATATCCGGGCGCGACATGATCCTGATCCTGGGCGGCGCGTTTCTGATCGCCAAGTCCACGCAGGAAGTGCACAACTCGCTCGAAGGGATGGCGGACGAGCACAACGCGGCGGGTACCGCGACGTTCGGCAGCGTGCTCGCGCAGATCGGCGTGATCGACATCGTTTTCTCGCTGGATTCGGTGATCACCGCGGTGGGCCTGGCGCAGCACGTCGAAGTGATGATCGCCGCCATCGTGATCTCGGTGCTGATCATGATGATGGCGGCTGGCTCGATCAGTCGCTTCGTCGAAGACCACCCGACGATCAAGATGCTGGCGCTGTCGTTCCTGCTGCTGATCGGCGTGACGCTGATCGCCGAGGGATTCGACGTGCACGTGCCGAGGGGCTACATCTACTTCGCGATGGCGTTCTCGTTCGGCGTAGAAATGCTGAACATCCGGGTGCGCAAGCGCCGCACGGCGCCGATCAGGCTGCGACAGCAGATCGTCGACGGGGCGGAAAGGCCGCGCGACAGATGACCCGTCTAACGGCTCGTCGCGGCGCGGCGCAGCCGGTAAACTCCGTGCTCCCGCTGTAGCACGCCAATCATGCGAATCGCCGCACGCTCGGATCAGGGAAAGGTCCGAGACAACAACGAAGATTGCCTCGCGTTCGACGCTCGACTCGGCATTGCCGTGCTCGCCGACGGCATGGGCGGCTTGCGGGCGGGCGAAGTGGCGAGCGCCACCGCGGTAGAGGCGGTGATGCAGCACCTCGTCGAGAACACCGACCGGCTCGGCACCGACGACGTCGGCGAAATGCTGCGCGAAGCGCTCGAGCTGGCGAACCGTCGCGTGTATTCGCTGGCCGACTCGCGCCGCGAGTTCAGCGGCATGGGTACGACGCTCGTCGTCGGCGCGATGCACGATGGACGTTTCGTGGCGGCGCACATCGGCGATTCCCGGGCTTATCGATTCCGCAACGGCGAACTCGCGCGGCTCACCTCCGATCACAGCCTGGTTCAACAACTCGTCGAACAGGGCATTCTGTCGGCCGCGGAAGCGCGCCGCGCGCCGAATCGCAACATCGTCACGCGCGCGGTCGGCATCGAGATCGACGTGGAGTGCGATCTGACGGAAGTCGATGCGCTCGACGGCGACGTGTTTCTGCTGTGCAGCGACGGTCTCACCGACATGATCGACGACGCGACCATCGCGCGATTCTGCGCGGCACATGCGGCGGCCGAACCGACACGCATCGTCGACGTGCTCGTCAACGCCGCGCTGATCGAAGGCGGCTTCGACAACGTCTCCGTGGTGGTGCTGAAACCATGACCGTTCAGAGCACGATCGAAACGAAGCTCACCGAAGCGCTGTCGCCGCTGCACCTCGAGGTGATCAACGAGAGCGCGAATCACAGCGTGCCGCGCGGCTCGGAAAGCCACTTCAAGGTGGTGCTCGTCGCGACGGAGTTCGAGGGCCAGCGTCTGATCGCGCGGCATCGCCGCGTCAACGGCGTGTTGGCGGACGAACTGGCCAATTCGATTCATGCGCTCGCGCTGCACACCTACACCGAAGCCGAGTGGCGCGAGCGTTTCGGCGCCGCGCCGATGTCGCCGCCGTGTCTCGGTGGATCGCGCGCGGGATGAACGTCGCGACGTTCTATCGCTTCGTTCGCGTCGATGATCCGGAGGCGCTCGCGGCGGCGCTGCGCCAATGGTGCGACGAGCTCGAACTGCGCGGCACGATCCTGCTCGCGCACGAAGGCATCAACGCGACGTTGGCCGGAACGGATGCAGCGCTCGGCAGATTCGTCGAACGGCTGCAATGCGATGCGCGGTTCACAGAATTGCGCGTTCGCCGTTCGCGCAGCGACGCAGGCAATCCGGTGTTCTTTCGCATGAAAGTGCGGGTGCGGCGCGAGTTGATCGCGATGCACCGCGACGACGTGGATCCGGCCACGCGAACCGGTGTGCATGTCGACGCGGCAGGGTGGAATCGTCTGCTGGACGATCCGGACGTAACCGTCGTCGATGCGCGCAATGGATACGAGATCGAACTCGGCACGTTTCCCGGCGCCATCGATCCGGGCACGCGCTCGTTCAGAGAGTTTCCGCGCTTCGCCGATACGCTGGACCCTCGCGAGCAGAGGAAGATTGCGATGTTCTGCACCGGCGGCATCCGCTGCGAAAAAGCGAGCGCCTATCTGCTCGATCGCGGCTTCGAGCAGGTCTATCAACTCGACGGCGGCATCCTCGAGTATCTGGAAAGCGCCGGCTCCGACAACCGTTTCGAAGGCGAGTGTTTCGTATTCGACCAACGCGTCTCCGTTGCTGACGATCTGTCGCAGGGGCGTTACGCGTCGTGTCACGCGTGTCGCGCAGCGCTTACGCAAGCCGATACCGAATCGTCGGAATATGTCGTCGATGTGAGCTGTCCGCATTGCATCGGAGCGCACACCGATCAGCAACGCGCAGCGTTCACCGAGCGTGCGCGTCAGGCGCGGCTTGCCGCCGCGCGCGGGGAGCGGCACGTGGGTGCGGTCATGAACGGCGATCACCGGAGACAACGCTGATGGATATCTTTTCGCTGCAAGGCAAGGTCGCCGCGCTGTCCGGCGCATCGACCGGCATCGGCCGCCACATGGCCGGAACGCTGGCCGCCGCCGGCGCGAAGGTGGTGCTCGGCGCACGGACCGTGGCGAAACTCGACGAACGCGTGGCTGAAATCCGCGCCGCTGGCGGAGAGGCGTATGCCGCACCGCTCGACGTTTCCGATCTGAACAGCGTGATCGCCTTCTTCGACGCTGCGGAGCGACACTTCGGTCCGGTCGACGTGCTGGTCAACAACGCCGGCATCGAAGCCGGCGCACATACCTTCGTCACGCTCGACGACGACGGCTGGGACAGAGTGATCGACACGAATCTGAAGGGCGTCTGGTGGATGACCCGCGAACTGACCCGCCGCGTCGCCGCGCACAAACAATCCGGGGCTGTCGTGGTGAACATCAGCTCGATCACGAGCGAGCGCACCACCAAGGGCATCTTCCCGTACGCGGTATCCAAAGCCGGCGTGAATCAGGCGACGCGCGTGATGGCGCTCGAAGGCGCCAAATACAACGTCCGCGTCAACGCGCTCGCTCCCGGCTACATCTACACGAACGTCAGCAAAGCGCTGCTCGACAGCGACATCGCGCCGGAATTCGTCAAGCGCATCCCCCAACGCCGACTCGGCGAGTTCACCGACCTCGACGGACCTCTGCTGCTACTCGCCTCCGACGCCTCCCGGTACATGACGGGTTCAATTGTCGTCGTCGACGGTGGGCACACCGTGAGTTCGTTGTAGGCGGTTTTGAATCGGTAGGCGGCGGGTGATCGGTGTTCCGGACGCGCTCGAGCCATCCCTGGGCGCTCCTTTCGCGACATCCCTGTCGCTCAAGGGTCCGGCACACCGATCACCCGCCACCGTCCATCATCGAAGTCGCGCCTTCGTTCGTTAGAGATGAACGCGCGCTTCGCGCGCGTTCACGCACGACACACGATTAGCGGTGGTGGCGACGGATCCGAGGCGGAGGTGGGTGAATGTTGCTGAGGACCCTTGAGCGCCATGG
Source organism: uncultured Gammaproteobacteria bacterium (assembly GCA_963787045.1). Taxonomy (GTDB): domain Bacteria; phylum Pseudomonadota; class Gammaproteobacteria; order Pseudomonadales; family Azotimanducaceae; genus DATJGR01. Next base: position 143,773 of record CAWBBR010000020.1, read on the forward strand.
ATGGCGCGAAAGGAGCGCCCAGGGATGGCTCGAGCGAGTCCGAAGCGGCATTCACCCACCTCCGCCGTGAACCGAAGCTCCATCCGACTACATACGAGCTAAGCAGGTCGCGCTGTGACCGGACCTTCGATGCCGCCGACGAGATAGTCGAAGCAGCGTTGCAGCGCCTCCTCGTCGACGCAGGTGCGCAGGTCGCCGAAGATCGTCGAATCGAGGTGACCGGAGCCTGCGAACATCTGGACGGTGAGCGTCCAGAAGTAGATGTATCGCAGACGGCGGATGTTGTCGGGCAGATCGGGGAGTGCGCGCGCGAGCAGCGCGTCGAAGCGGTGCGCGATGCGTTGCGTATCGCGGTTGAGGATGTCGCGCACTTCGGGGCTCATGTCGATCTGCAATCGCGCGAGAAACCGCAACGCGTGCTTGCCGTATTCGGGCGTGTTGTGCAGGCGGTAGTACGGCGCGAATGCCGCCCACATGATTTCGCGGCAACCGGGTCTTTCGCCGTTGCGGACGCGTCGTTCCAGTGCGGTGAGTGAATCGAGGCGCGAAGCGTCGAGTTCTTCGCGGATGAAGCTGATGATCGCTTCGATGATCCCGATCTTGTTGCCGAAGTGATAGTGCACTGCGGAGGCGTTGCGGGTGCCCGCTGCATTGTTGATCGTGCGCATCGATACGGCGTCGATGCCGTTTTCCGCGAACAACTCGAGCGCGGACAGGATCAGGTTGTATTTGGTATCGGTCTTGGTCTTCGGTGCGTTGGAAGAGTCCACGCGAGCCTCGGGTCCTACGGGCGAGGGCGCATTGTAGTTAATGCGTTTGAATCACAACAGCGCCTTCAACGCCGGCCACACGGTTTCGAGCAGACGTCCTTGCGCCGCGGCGGTCGGATGAATTCCGTCTGCCTGCATCAAGGCTTCGTCCGTCGCTACGCCGTCCAGCAGGAACGGCACCAGCGACGCGCCGGTGCGCTTCGCCACGTCCGCATAGACCGCGTGGAACGCCTGCGTGTAACGCGCGCCGTAGTTCGGCGGAATCTCCATGCCCAGCACCAGCACTGAAGCGCCGGCGTCTTTCGCTAGCCCCGCCATCGCGTCGAGGTTGCTTTCTATCCGGTCTACCGGATAACCGCGCAACGCGTCGTTGCCGCCGAGTTCGATGACCACCACGTCGGGCTTGTGAATTTCCAGGGTGCGCGGCAATCGCGCCAGCGCGCCGCCGGTGGTATCGCCGCTTATGCTCGCGTTCACCACTTTGTGCGGCGGTTGCAGCGCGGCCACGCGTGCTTCGAGCAGCGCGACCCAACCCTGGTTGCGTTGAATACCATATCCCGCGCTGATACTGTCGCCGATCACCAATATGGTCTTGGCCTCGATCGGGGTCTGCGCGGCCAGCGCCGCTGAGACCGCGAGCAGTAGCAAGGCCTTCATGACAAGTCCCGTTCTCGTTGCGCGTCGCATTTCGAAGGTCGTTCCGATCAATGACGGCGCTGCCGAAGAGTTGGTGATCTTGGCGGCGGTGGATCTCGAAATCAACGCGGGCGAGAGCGTTGCCGTCGTCGGCGCGTCTGGCTCGGGAAAAACCACGCTGCTCGGCATTCTCGCGGGGCTCGACACGCCGAGCGACGGCACCGTAACGCTCGATGGCAACGAACTCACGCAGCTCACCGAGGAGCAACGCGCGCGCGTGCGCGGTTCGCTGGTCGGCTTCGTTTTTCAATCATTCCAGTTGCTCGGCAGCCTCACGGCGCTCGAGAACGTCATGCTGCCGGGCGAGTTGAGGGGCGACGACGATCCGCGGCACGACGCGATGGAATTGTTGGCGAAAGTCGGCCTCACGGAGCGCTCTGCACACTATCCGCGCCAGCTATCGGGCGGTGAGCAGCAACGCGTCGCCATCGCGCGTGCGTTCGCGTCGCGTCCGAAAGTGTTGTTCGCCGACGAGCCCACCGGCAACCTGGACACGGTGACGGGCGCGCGAATCATCGACCTGCTGTTCGGTCTCAACGACGCCTATGGCACGACGCTGGTGCTGGTCACGCACGACGCGCGGCTGGCGGATCGTTGCGACCGCGTGATCGAACTCGACGGCGGACGGGTCGTGGCGAATCGCGCGTCGGCCGCGTGAGCGCCATGCGGCTGCGGCGGATCGAGTTGGTACTGCGGTTTCTGCTGCGCGAATGGCGCGCCGGTGAATTGCGGCTGCTCGTGGCGGCGGTGTTGCTCGCGGTCGGTACCGTTACCGGAATCAGTCTGTTCGTGGACCGGTTGTCCGGCGCGCTGTTGTCCGAATCCTCGACCTATCTCGCTGCAGATCGGGTGGTCGCGTCGTCCCGCGCGATCCCGGACGAGATCGAAGCGGCGGCGCGGCAGCGCGGACTTGCGACCGCGCGCACCATGACCTTCCCATCGATGGTATTCGCCGCCGAACGCAATCAGCTCGTGTCGGTGAAGGCGGTGAGCGGCGGCTATCCGTTGCGCGGCGTGCTGAAGCTCGCGCAGGCGCCGTTCGGCCCCGGCGTTGTAGTGGTCGGCGAACTGCCTGCCGCCGGAGAGGTGTGGCTCGACTCGCGTCTGTTTCCGGCGCTCGGCGTCGAAGTGGGCGATGTGATCCACGTCGGCGACGCGACGCTGCGCGTCGGCCGCGTGTTGAGCGACGAACCCGATCGCGGCGGCAGCTTTTTCGACTTCGGTCCACGCCTGCTGATGCGCATGGACGACGTACCGCTGACAGATGTCGTCAAACCGGGCAGCCGCATCGCGTATCGGTTGCTGCTCGCTGGTCCCGAAGACGCGTTGGAACAACTCCATACCGAACTCGACTCGAAGTTCGGTGCTACCTATCGATGGATGGGAATCCGCGAGAGCACGCCGTCGATCGGCTCGGCGCTCGATCGCGCCCAAGCTTTCCTGTTACTCGGTGGATTGCTCGCGGTGCTGCTCGCGGGAGTCGCCGTGGCGCTCGCCGCACATCGATACGCGCGCCGCCACTACGATCACGTTGCGATCCTGAAGACGCTCGGCGCGACGCCGTCCGAGATTCAGTGGGGTTATCTCGCCTTGCTCGGCGCGGTCGGCGGCGTCGCTGCAGTTGCAGGCCTGGCCGCCGGCGGCGTGCTGCATCTGCTGATCGTTGCGGCGTTGTCCGCCTACATGCCGTTGCAACTGCCGATGGCCGGCATCAAACCGCTGCTGTTCGGTGCCGTCAGCGGCTTCGTCTGTCTCGCTGCGTTCGCACTGCCGCCGTTGATGGGCCTGAAGTCGATTTCGCCGATGCGCGTGATCCGGCGTGATCTCGACGTGGCGGGCGTATCGCGCACGCTGACATATGCGTTCGCGGTGATCGGTACGCTCGGCTTGCTGCTGTGGTACACGAGCAGCTGGCGATTGACGTTGTGGACGGTGGCCGGCATCAGCGGTGTGTCGATCGTGTTCGGCGCGCTCGCATATCTGCTGTTGCGCGCCGGTCGGCGGCTCGGCATGCAGGCCGGCAGCGGTTGGCGCCTCGCGCTCGCGGGTCTCGCGCGCCGTCGCGGCGAAAGCGTCGCGCAAATCCTCATCTTCGGTCTGGCGATCATGTTGCTGTTGATCATGGTGTTGTTGCGCACCGCGCTGCTGAGCGAGTGGCAGACGCAATTGCCGGAGCACGCGCCGAATCACTTCCTGATGAATGTCGCGCCCGATCAGGTGGAACCGCTCGAGGCGATGGTGCGCGGGCACGTCGACCAGATGGGCGAGCTGTATCCGATGACGCGCGGGCGCATCGTGGCCGTGAACGGCGTCGATACGGCGCAATGGGAAGAAGCGCGGCGCGGAACGTCGTCCACCGATCCGAATCTCGATTCCGAACGGAACCTCAGCTGGACCGCGGTGCTTCCCGCCAACAATCGGATAGAGGCGGGGGAGTGGTGGGACAAGCAGCCCGATGAGCCGGCCGTGTCGCTCGAAGAGGCGTATGCGGCGTCGGCCGGTATCAAAGTGGGCGACGTCATCTCGTTCGACATCGGTGGGCTGCCGGTCGACGCGCGCGTCGCCAGCATCCGGCGCGTCGAATGGGACAGCATGGCGCCGAACTTCTTCATCCTGTTTTCACCGGGCGCGTTGCAGGACGTGCCTGCCACCTATATGACGAGTTTCTATCTGGCGCCGCAGGAAAAGGCGTTCCTGAATCGCCTGCTCGCGGCGTTTCCGACCGTGACGGTGATCGAAGTCGACAAGGTGATCGCGCAGATCCAGTCGATCGTCGGGCGCGTGACGCAGGCCGTGCAGCTGGTGCTGTCGCTGGTTCTGGTCGCCGGTTGCCTCGTGTTGATCGCCAGCATCCAGGCGAGCGGCGAGGAGCGGTTACGCGAACATGCCTTGTTGCGCGCGCTCGGTGCGTCGCGGCGGCTCGTGCGCGGCGCGCTCGGCGCCGAGTTCGCGCTGTTGGGCGTTTTCGCCGGCCTGATTGCCGCGTTCGGCGCCGAGGTGACGGTCTTCGCACTCGACAAACAGGTCTTCGAGTTGTCGCCGCAGTTGCACCCCTGGGTTTGGTTCGCCGGGCCGCTGATCGGCGGCTTGGTGGTGTGCGGGATCGGCCTGTTCGGCACGCGCGCGCTGGTCGGGTCACCTCCGGTCATGGTCCTGCGCGAACTGGGCTAACGGCTGCGGTTGAGCGCGGTTTGCCGACCTGGGAACCGTGAACTAGCTTTATATCTGTCACTTCCAATGCGGTTGCCTGGAATGCCTCAGCGCGTCGATGCGCGATCGGGCCTCTTCGCGCCGCCCGGCGGATTGCTGTCGGTCGGCGTACTGACAGCGGCGTTGCTGTGGGCCTGGTACGCCTGGATTTTTTTGCCGTCACTCGGTCTCGAACGCGACCGCGCGCTGGCGGGCAATGTCGTTCAAACCCTGACCGAGTCGCTGCGGTCGGTGGCCTATGACGAAGATCGCGCGCGCGACCTCGTGGTGGCGCTGCGTCGCGAAATGCCGCGCATCGAACGGCTCGACGGCGTCGATTCGGGGCCGCTCCTGGTCACGCTGCAGCGTCTCGAGGACGCATTGCGCCTCGGTACGTACGACCCGGCCGTGCATCGCGCCGCACTGAACGAATTGCGCGCGATGCAGTTACGGCTGATTGCGCGCAGCCAGGTCACCGCAGCCACAGCGGCGCAAACGAGCCTGCGCATCAACCTGATGTTCATCGCGTTGCTTGCCGCCGCCATCGCAATGGCTTTCCGGCTCCGCACGCGTCAGGCACACCCCGGCGTGATCTCGGTGCTCGGCCGCGAACGACTCGGCCAGCTGCTGTTCGACGTGTCGCCGGAGGCGGTGTCGATCGCCGACGAGAGCGAATGCATTCTGGCGGTCAATCCGGCGTTTTGCCGGGTTACCGGTTACGGCGTGCACGAAGCGGTGGGCCGACAGCTCGGATTCAACGGCACGGGCGAGCAGGACGATCGTTTCTTCGAGACGATGCGCCGCGATCTCGCGCAGTCGGGCAAATGGGCCGGCGAGATCTGGCAACGCCGCAAAACCGGCGAGGCGTATGCCGAAAAAGTGACTCGCGTGCGGATCGACGACGAAAGCGGCGTCGGTTGCGGTTACCTGACCGTGTCGATGGATCTGTCCGCCAACAAGGACGCTGAGCGGCTGATCAACTGGCAGGCACAACACGATACGTTGACGAAGTTGCCCAACCGTACGCTGCTGCTCGAGCGGCTGACCCGCGTGCTGGTTCCGCGGCGCAACCGCATCGAACCCGGCGCGTTACTGAGTATCGACATCGATCGATTCAAAATGGTCAACGATTCCATTGGTCCGAAGCTCGGTGACCGACTGCTGATAGAAGCGGCAATGCGCATCGCCATGGCGGCGCGCGAGAGCGATACCGTCGCGCGGCTGGGCAGCGACGAGTTCGCCGTGATGCTGCCGGACCTGTCGGACTACGCGGAAGCGGAACGTATGGCACGGACCATTCAGACGAGCCTGGCGCAACCGTTTCGCCTCGACGGACACGAAATAGTGGTGACCGCGAGCGTCGGCATCGCGCTGTACCCGCAGGACGGCACCGACTCGGGCTCCGTGATGCAGCGTTCGAACACAGCGATGGCGCGCTCGAAGGAACTCGGGGGCAACGCGATGGTGTTCTACGAAGCGGACATGAACGTTCGAGCGGAAAAACGCCTGCTGCTCGAGACCGATCTGCGGCGCGCCGTGCGCGAACGGCAACTCGTGCTGCACTACCAACCGATCGTCGATCTGCGGTCGATGAAAGTCGTTGGGGCGGAAGCGCTGATGCGCTGGATGCATCCGGAGCGCGGCCTCGTCGCGCCGGGCGAGTTCATTCCGATTGCAGAAGACACCGGCCTGATCGTGGACATGGGTTGCTGGCTCGTCGAGGAAGTCGGCGCGCAGATGCAACGCTGGAACGACCCGGCGTTGTCGCAGCTGCGCGTGTCGATCAACGTCAGCGCGCGACAGTTGCAACACGTCGACGACATGCGTGATCTGATCGAACGGATGCGTGCCGGTCCGGCGCACCGGATGTCGGTCGAGATCACCGAAAGCGTGCTGATGGCCGATCACGAAGCCGTTCTCGCGTTCCTGACGGAACTGCGCGGCCTCGGTGTGCGGGTTGCGCTCGACGATTTCGGCACCGGCTTTTCGTCGCTCAGCTATCTGCGACGTTTCCGGTTCGACGTGTTGAAAGTGGATCGCTCGTTCATCAACGATCTCGAGCGCAGCAATACCGATCTCGGACTGGTCGCCTCGATCGTGTCGATGGGTCGGATCCTCGGCGTCGACGTGGTCGCGGAAGGTGTGGAGAGCAATGCGCAACTGCGCTGCCTCCAACAAGCCGGCTGCAACCTCATCCAGGGTTATCTGTTTTCGAAGCCGCTGCCGGCCGGCGAATTCTCCGCGTTTGCGCGCGATTTCGGCGAAACGAACGGAACCGTCGCGGCGGAGTGACGATTCCACTGGCGGCGCCTTTGCCGCAGAATCGCTCCCTTCCGCCACATCTGCACATCGCCCAATGGACGACCGTAAACACCGCTACGACATCAACAAGCTCGGCAAGCGGCTGCGCCGCGACGTCGGCCGCGCGATCGGCGATTACCAGCTGATCGAGTCGGGCGATCGCGTGATGGTGTGTTTGTCGGGCGGCAAAGACTCTTACACGCTGCTCGACATTCTCCTCAGCCTCCAGCGCGCCGCACCCATCGATTTCGAACTCGTTGCAGTGAATCTCGATCAGAAGCAACCCGGCTTCCCGGAAGACGTGTTGCCGCGCTATCTCGACGCGATCGGCGTGCCGTACCACATCCTCGAACGCGATACGTACAGCATCGTCCAACGCCTCACGCCCGAAGGTAAAACGTACTGTCCGGTCTGCTCGAGGTTGCGCCGTGGTCTGCTGTATGGATTTGCATCGGAGATCGGCGCCACGAAAGTGGCGCTGGGACATCATCTCGACGACGTGGTGGAGACGCTGTTCCTGAACATGTTCTTCGGGGGGCGCCTCAAAGCGATGCCGCCGAAGCTGAAGAGCGACGACGGCCGCAACATCCTGATCCGCCCGCTGTACTACTGTCGCGAGAGCGACATCGTCCGTTGGGCCGAACACCGCGCCTATCCGATCATTCCGTGCAATCTGTGCGGATCGCAGGAAAATCTGCAGCGCCGCGTCATCAAGGACATGCTCACCCAATGGGACAGGGCGGAGCCGGGTCGGGTCGAAAACATCGCCCGCAGTATCGCGAACATCAGCCCGTCGCAGATGGCCGACCCGAAATTGTTCGATTTTGCTGGCCTGCAACGCGAAGCGGCTACGGCGTCGTTGATCCCGCTAGCGTCACTCGACTTCGATTGAACGGCTGAGCGGCGGAGGTCCGGCGCAACAAGCCCCCATCTCCACCGAGGATCGGGCGAACCCGAACCGCTACAAGTCGGAGGCGCGGAAGCTGACTTCCCGGCTGGCCAGTGATTCGGCCGATTCCAGCACTTCGGTCAACGCCATCTCGAAGCTCTGCACGAGCCCCAACAGGTTCTTGTCGTCGCCGTGTGCGAGCGCGAGTTCCAGGGCCTTCGACGCTTCCTTCAAGTCGGCGGCGCCGAAGCTGCCGGCGACGCCGTGCAGGTTGTGAGCGAGCCGTTCGCCGGCTTCCATGTTGTTTTCGGTCACCGCTTCGCGCATCCGTTGGCCGGCATCGCCGTAGTAGCGCCCGAAATCGCCCATCAGTTTCAGCATCAGTTTGACGTTGCCGTTGTGCCCTTTGATGGCATCGCCGATGTTGATGCCCGGCGTCCGCTGATTCACCAGGTCGGCGAGTTGTGCCGCGTCGGCGGCTTCCGCGGTTGCCGGATCGCCTGCGCGACGACGCATCGGAGGCCCTTCGGCGGCCGCTGTGATGAGCAAGTTGTTCAGCGTCGACAGCAGCTCGTCGAAGTCGATCGGTTTCGTCACATATGCGTCGCAGCCCGCGGTCATCGCGGCGGAACGGCGTTCCGCCAGCGCGTCTGCGGAGACGGCGATGATCGGCATCGTCAGACCCGCTTCGCGAATCGTCCGTGTCGCGGTGAGTCCGTCGACCTCCGGCATGTGGATGTCCATCAGGATCGCGTCGTAACTTCGCTCCAGCGCGAGATCGATCGCGCGCCGGCCGGTTTCGGCGATGTCGATCGTCGCGTCGCTGCGCTGCAGATATTCGAGCGCGAGCTGCTGGTTGATCGGATTGTCTTCGGCCAACAGGATGCGCCGGCCGCGCAGGATGTCGGCGCTGCGCGGGCGCGGTCGAACCTCTGCGGCGATCGTCACCCTCTTGATCGGACGCTGGAAGCGCGCGTCGAAGGCGAAGCAACTACCCTTGCCGACCTCGGAACGAACCGAAATCGCGCCGCCCATCACGCCGACCAGGTTCTTGCAGATCGCGAGCCCGAGGCCGGTACCGCCGAAGCGCCGCGTCGTCGACGTCTCGGCCTGTTGAAACGATTCGAACAGCCGCGTGTGCTGCTCGGGGCTGATGCCGATGCCGGTATCGATCACCTGAACGCCCACTACGAGCAGGTCGTTCGCGACGCGCTGCAGTTGCGCATCGACGGTGACGCTACCGGTTTCGGTGAATTTGATGGCGTTGCCGATCAGATTGATCAACACCTGCTTCAGACGCAGCGAGTCGCCGACGATGATGCCGTCCTGTGGGAACTCCGGGTTCTCGCCGGTGTGATCGACCACCGTGAAGTCGAGGTTCTTTTTCCGCACTTCGGTGCGGAACAAGCGTTCCACTTCGCGCAACGTATCGCCGAAGTTGAACGGTGCTTCCTCGAGCACCAGTTTGCCGGCTTCGATCTTCGAGAAGTCGAGCACGTCGTTGACGAGCGTGAGCAGCGATTCCGCGGCGTTGCGGATCGACGCGAGATACTCGCGTTGCTTGCGGTCGAGCTGCGTCTCGAGCGTCAGCCGCGAGAAACCGACGATCGCGTTCATCGGCGTGCGGATCTCGTGGCTCATGTTGGCGAGGAACTCGCTTTTCGCCAACGTCGCCGCTTCGGCGATCTGACGGCGTCTCTCCGCTTCGCCGCGTTCGATGCGCGCGCTGATGTCGATCACCGAACCGTCGATCACTTCGCCCTGGTTGGGGTCCTGGTTCACGCGCGCGTTCAGCGACATCCAGAACGTGCGGCCGTCGCGGCTCACGCCTTCGGCTTCGAATGCGACGGCGAGTCCGGTTTCGTCGAGCAGCGACATCAGTTCCTGCGCGCGGTCTTTCTTGAGGAACACCCGGTCGAGCAGATCGCGATAGTCGGCGAGCAACGCTTCGGTCGAGTCGAAACCGAGAATGCGCGCCAGCGTCGGATTGGCGCGAATCAGCACGCCTTCGCCGCTGATGCGGAACAGCCCTTCGTTGGCGCTGTCGTACAGCGTTCGATATTCGTCGCGCGTCGCCTGCAGGTCCGCATACAGCCGCGCGTTTTCGATCGAAATCGGCCGCCTGCGACGCGAGCAGACTCAACACTTCGACGCGCTGGGCGGTGAACACGCCGGTGAGCCAGCGGTGCTCGACGTACAACACGCCGATCGCTTCGTTGCGCGCGATGATCGGCAAGCCCATCACCGACAGCGGCTGGAAGTCCTTCACGTAGACGTCTTGCGTGAACACGTCTTCTTTCGTTGCGTCGGCGAGCACCAGCGCCTGGCGGGTGCGCGCGACGAATTGAATGATGCTCTGCGGAACCTCTTCGCAGTCTTCCAGCGCGATCGGCGGCGATAAGCGTCGCGTCGAACCGCCGTCCACCGATGCGATCGCTTCGACGTAGAGCCGCTCGTCGTGCGACAGCAGCATCGTCGCTTTCTGCGCGCCCGCGTGTTCGAGCGCGAGGCGCAGCAGCTTGATCAACACCCGGTCCAGCACGATTTCACCGGAAATCGTCTGCGCCGCTTTCAACACCGTGGTCGTGTCGAGCAGGCGCTGACCGATCTCGTGGCTTTCGTTCGTGCCGCTGACGCTCGCGAAATCGCGCACGGTGAGGTCGACGAGATCGCCGACGCTCCACGCGCCGGAATCGGGACGCGACAAGCGGTGGTCGCCGATGTACGACTGGAATTCGCGTTCGAGCTGGTTGCCTTTCGACAGCGCGCCCCAGCGCAGGTACGCCTGATACGCGTTGCGCATGAACAGTCGCGCGAAGTCGGTGCGCGCCGATTTGTGGCATAGCCGCGCCGCGAGTTCGTACGCGATCGCTTCGTCGTTGGCGAGGCCGAGGCGGCGCGCGGTATGCGCAGCGGACTCGTAGCGCTCGAGCGCCGCGGTCGTCTGACCGCGCGCCCACGCAATTTCGGCTTCGATGATCGCGACTTTCGGTATCGCGGTCTGGCAACCGTAGCGTTCCCAGCGCTGCAGCACCGCCAGCGGTTCGCGCACCATGCGAATCGCGTCGCTGCCGCCGGTGCGCATCGTGGTCAAGGCATCGGCGAACGTGAACCACACGGTCATCGGCGATCCGGTCAGGCGGCCGATATAACGGCGCGCCTCGATGAGCACGTTGGAGGCGCCCTGATAGTCGTTGAACAGCACGGCGAAGTACGCGCGCAGCGTATAGATGTACGCGAGCGCGGCCTGGTCGTCGGGATTCTCGAACTGCGCGTCGTCCGAGCCTTCATGTGAGTCGCCGTGACCGAGGAGGCTCGCCAGCACCTGCTGAATGAAGCGCGCAATGTTCACCGCGGTGACGTGCTTCAACGGCGTTACGTCGGCAAGACGCGCCGCGAGCTCGCGCGACAGCGACGCCAGCTCCATCCCGCGCGCGAGCGCGTTCGTGGCATAGAACACGATGGCGACCAGGGCGAATTCGTAGTCGTGCGCCGCGATGCTGCGGCGGGTGTTTTCGGTGAGCGGCGACAGCGTCTGGTCCATCGAGCCGGTCCAGTGGTCGACCAGACCCGAGAGCAGCGTCAGCGATCGCGTGGAGAACTTGTCGTCCGCGAAACGGTGCGCGAGTTGCCGCGCGGTGGTCGCGAGTGCCTTCGCTTTCTCGACCTTGTCGATCGCGATGTGGCGCACCGCTTCGGACGCGAACGCGAACGCCACCTCCGCGCTGTAACCAACCGTGTGTGCGCGAATGATGATGTCTTGCGCCAGGCGCGATTGCCGGCCGCCGACGTGGTAGCCGGCGTGCACCAGCTGCGCTTCGAGCCGGAATACCTGTTTCAAGCGGCCGTCGGTGAGCAGTGGAACGTCGGCCGGCAACGGCCGCGTCGCGCGCATGAATGCGATGCCCCAGCGCGGCGACAGCACCTGGTGTTCGAGCTGCGTAAGGCTCGATTCGGCGAGGTCGATCGCGGTATTGAGTTCGTTCTGAGCCAGCGCTGCGCGAACGCGCATCTCGGTCAACGCGCTGCTGTTGCCCACCTGCTGATAGTCGGCCCGAGCGAACACGCGGGTGAGCTGCTCGAAGTCGCCGCACAGGAACGCCGCTTCGCCGGCGCATTCGATGAGTGCCTGGACCAGTTGCGCGTGATCCGCTTCGGGCGGCTGACGCGGATTCAACGGAAACAGCGCGAGTCCGCTGCGGCAGTACTTGAACGCAGGCTGAAACTCGCCGTCGACCAGTGCTTCGCGCGCGGCCAGCAGGTTGTAGTGTGCGATGGCGTTGCGCCGCGCCGCATTCGTGTCGAATGGACCGCCCGCGGCGTTGAACTGATCCGCGATGCGCTTCGCCGACGTGCCGGCCGTGTCGGTGTGAATCAGCGCATCGGCGATCACGAGGTGAATGTCGAGCTTGCGCGCGTCGTCGATGCGCTGATAGATCAGCGAGCGGACGCGCGGATGCGCGAACTGGTAGCGCATGCCGCGCTCCTGGTCCTCCCGCAATCCGCCGATCAGGCCTTCGCCAACGGCTTTGCGCAGGTGCCCGGCGATGGTCTGCGGCGACTCGGAGGAAACGGTTGCAATGAGAGCGGCGTCGAAGCTGTCTCCCACGCAGGCGCCGATCTCCATCGCCTCCAGCGTTTCGGCCGGCAGCTTTTCGAGCTGGCGCTCGATGCGCTCGCGCGTGTTGTCGGAGAAGAAATGCGCCCGGACCTGCTCGAGGTCCCACGTCCACTGGTTGTGGAGCGCATCGTAGAACAGCGCGTTCTGATCGTGCAGTTCGAACAGCAGTTCGAGGACGTGCGACGGCACGCCGTCGGTCTTGCCGTGGATTTCCGCGGCGAGTTCGCGCACGCGCGCTTCGGACTGCGACAGCAGGTCGGCCAGTAACGAGCGCAGGTGACCCTTGTCGAGCGCGGTCAATACGATGTCGGTGGTCTTGCCGGCGATGCGCGCGTCTTTGAACTCGCGCAGATCGCCGTCTTCCGCCGTCATCAACACCAGCAGATGGCGGCCGTGCAGCGCCACCGACAGCAGTTCCGCGACCGTGTCGGGGTCGAGGCGGTCGGCCTGCTCGACGGCGAGCGCGACCGGCAACGGACTGAACGCGCGCAGCAGCGCCCGCAGCAGGTGTTCTTCGGCGCGACCGTAGAGCGTCGCATCATCGGTGCCGTCGATGTCGATGATCGCCGCGAGATCCGGCACCAGTGCGACGAGCGCCCCGGGATTGTCGTTGGTGAGACGCTTCAATCGGGCGATGAACGCCTCGACGTCGGCGCTCGGCCGCGACAGCAGTTGCCGCACCAGCGCCGCGGCGAGTTCGCGCAGCAGTTCGAGGCCGCTGCCGAATTGATCCGCGGTCGGTCGAACGCGCGCCGCGAGGCCGTGCCGTTCGGCGATGCTGCTCAACGCGAAATCGATGAACGCGCCTTTGCCGATGCCGGGTCCGCCGAGGATGCGCGCGATCGCGACTTCGCCGCGGGTCGCGCGATCGAGCAGCGTGTTGAGCGTTTTGACCTGATCGTCGCGGCCGTACAGGCGCTTCGGAATCGACAATTGCCCGCGCGCGTCGGTGCGGCCGAGCGCGAAGCTCTCGGTGTCGGCGTGGCTCGCCCACAGCTCGTAGCCTTCCTCGAGGTCGGCGCGCACGGCTGCGGCGCTCTGGTAGCGGTCTTCCGGTTGTTTCGCGAGCAGCTTCTGCACGATGTCGGAAAGCCACTGCGGCAACGTCGGGTTCACTTCCTTCACCGGCGTTGCGAGGCGCGCGATGTGGAAGTGGATCAGTTCGAGCGGATCGCTGTTCGTGAACGGCGGCGAGCCGGTGAACAATTCGTACAGCGTCGCGCCGAGCGAATACAGATCGGTTCGATAATCGACTACGCGATTCACGCGGCCGGTCTGTTCCGGAGAGATGTACGGCAACGTGCCGGTCAGATGCGCGATCGCGGTCGCATCGGGATACTCTCGCGGCGCGAGAGTGGCGAGCCCGAAATCGATCAAGCGCACGAGTTCCGCTTCGGGATTACAGACCACGTTCGCCGGGTTGATGTCGCGATGGATCACGCCTTCGTCGTGGATCGACTGCAGCGCCTGACAGAGTTGAATCGAAATCGCGAGCTTCTGCTCGAACGTCAGGTTGCCCTGGCGGATCAGTTCGCGCAGCGCGTTCGCGTGCACGTCTTCGAACAGGATGCGACTGTCGTGCTCGGTCAACTCCAGCGCGCGTACGACGTACGGGCTGGTCAGCGACTGGTTTACGGCGAATTCGTGGTGGTAGCGGGCGACTGCGCTGGGACCGGCGGCGGACGGCTTCAGCGTCTTGATGATGACCGGTCGATCACCCAGCCGCCCGCGATGCACGAGCGTGCTGGCGCTCTCGTAGATGCGCTTCTCAATGTCTAACTCGAATTCAGCCATGGGCGGTGAGCTTGGCTCCGCCGGTGAAGTCAGTCGAGGACGGAGCGCCGCTTAAGTTACACGACCTCGGGCGTGAACAGATAGCCGGTGCCGTGGATCGTCGTAATGATCTTGGCGGTGGCTGCCCGCTCGCCGAGCTTCTTGCGCAATTGGCCGACCAGCACGTCGATGTATCGGTCGTCCGGAAACCACTCGCGGTTGCGGATGCGGTTCATGATCTGGTCGCGGTTCATCACCTCGCCGGCCTTTTCCATGAACGACAGCAACAGCTGATATTCGCCGGCCGAAAGCTGGTTCGACTCGCCTTCAGGCGACGTCAGTTCGCGCTTGTTCAGGTCGAGCGTCCAACCGGCGAACTTGCGGATGTGATTCTTGCGGCGTTGCCGCTGCTGAATGTGCACGCGGCGGATCAGGTTGCGCGCGCGGCTCAGCAGTTCGCGCGGATCGAACGGCTTCGTCACGTAGTCGTCGGCGCCGCTTTCGAGGCCGAGGATGCGATCGATCTGTTCCTGCTTGCTCGTCACCAGGATGATGCCGATGTCGGAGTGCGCGCGAATTTCGCGCGTCAGCGTCAGGCCGTCTTTGCCGGGCAGCTTGATGTCGAGCAGAACGAGAATGACGTTCGTGTCGTTGACGAGCCCAACGACTTCGTCGCCGTTACCGGTGGACGAGACCTTGAAGCCCTCGTCGTTGAAGTAGGAGACGAGTTGTTCGCGGGTGATGGGTTCGTCTTCGACGACGAGAATGTGTTCCTGTTCGGCCATGGTTCCTATCCTGTTGGCATGCCGATGTGGCGCGGTCCATTGAGCGAAGCATTCCATTGAGCGAAGCACGCTGTCCTGGCCGCGTCGCGCAATGGGATCAAAGCCGGTATGGTACTGAAATGCAACGCGCAAGTACCGTAGTTGCGGTCGCCGTCACGTGACCGCTGGGCAAATCATCAATATTCCCGTTGAAGCGCTCTCCGAGGACGCGTTGCTCGGCGTGATCGACGACTACGTGAATCGCGAAGGCACCGACTACGGTCATCGCGATTTCGATCTCGAACAAAAGCGCGAAGCCGTGCGGCGACACCTCGCGAGCGGACGCGCGTCTGATCACGTACGACCCGCGCACGCAGACCACCACGATCGTCCTCAAGTCCTAACACGCACTGTCTGTCCGTGCGCATTGCGCGCTCGCGCAACGCCGGTTCATTGACGTCGGATTGACGCATCGCGTCATGTTCACGCCGTTGCGCGGCAGCGGCACCCGCCGCGTTGCGTCGCCGTCAGATCGTTGACGTCGTCGCGATGCCGCCTTCGATGTCGGCTATCCCCTTGTTTTGTATCGCATGTCGCGCGATGTGCGCCATGTCGTTGACGGCATGGCACGGCGCTTGCGCCGGGATATCGCCATAACTGGATCGTCGGGGACCACGACGCCGCATCCGGCGTCAGAAAAACGTAATGGAAAGGCCCCGAGCGCACTTCGTGCAACGCCGTGTGACCGCGGTCACGTCAACAAACCGGCGAAGCGGACCTTGTTAACGGATTTCCCAGCAGTGCTCGCTAACGTATTGATTGGCTTAGGGATGAATTGGGAACCGGACATGGATTTCCTCGCGTGCACTCGGGTCCACGTTCGCCGCCGAATTGGCGCGGTCGTGCGTTCCGGTGCGGCGCTCGCGTTGCTCGTGTGGAGCGCTTCGGCGGTGGCACTCGGTACGGGCGCCGGCGCGCGCATCGACAGCGCGGCGCAGATGACATTCGACGTCGCAGGCGTGGCGCAACCGGGTGTCACGAGCAATACGGTGACCGTCGCGGTCGACGAAGTGCTCGATGCGGTGGTGGTCGATCAGGACGCGGCGCCGGTGTCCGTTGCGAGCGGTGCGACCGGCGCGTGGCTCTCGTTCAGCGTGACGAACACCGGCAACGGCAGTGAGCCGTTTCGTCTCGCGGTGGATTCCGCGATCAGCGGCGACGACTTCGATCCGACCAGCCCGGCCATCTATGTCGAGACGAACGGCACGCCCGGTCTGCAGATCGGCGCTGGCGGAGATACGCCGTATGCGGTCGGATCTAACGATCCCGTGCTGGTGCGCGACACCAGCGTTTCCATCTACGTCGCGTCGAACATTCCCGTCGGATTGGCACAGGGCTCGGCTGGCCGCATCTCGCTGCGCGCGGTGCCGCGTACCGTGGTTACGGCAACCGGCACCGACGATCCGGCGAATGCGGCGTTTCCATCGCCGGGTGCTGCGTATCCCGGCGCGGGCGATCCAGCGCTGGGCGGCGGCAACGTGGTCGCGGTGGTCGGCTCGACGTTCGCGAGCGGCGCACTGCGTTTGCGCGCGGAGGGCGCGTACCGCGTCGACGCCGCCGTCGTAACGCTAAACAAAGTCGTCACGTCGGTCACCGATCCGACGGGCGGAGCACGACTGGTGCCCGGCGCGGTCGTGCATTACCGGATCGACGTCGGCGTGGCCGGAAGCAATACCGCGCAGGGTCTCGTCGTTCGCGATCCGTTGCCGGCCGATCTCGCTTACGTGGCCGCGAGCCTCGCGGTCTCCCCACTTCCACCCGGACAGCAGGCCGACGACGACTTCGCGCCGGCCGGTTCGGACGACACGGGTTTCGACGGTTCCAGCAACACCGTCGTGGTGACGCTCGGCGACGTCGTCGGAGGCGGCGCACCGGTCGTCATCTCATTCAACGCAACCATCAGGTAGTTCCCAGGAGAAAGTCATGAACGTAGCAATCAGAACCTTGAAATTCGCAGCGCTGTTGGCGTGCGTCGGCTGGATCGCGCCGGCGTTGGCCGACGTGAAGCTGACCACCACCGTGCAGAAGATGGAGCGCGTGGCAGCGCCCGACGGTTCCGTCGGTTCGCGGCTCGTGCCCGCGGAGAAGGTCATTCCCGGCGACGACGTGCATTACACGATCACGTTCGTCAACGAAGGCAAGGCTGCGGCGGATGCCGGCTCGGTCGTCATCACGAATCCGGTTCCGGAAAACACGCAATACATCGCCGATTCGGCGTTCGGCTCCGGCACCTCGGTCCAGTTTTCGGTCGACGGCGGCAAGACTTTCCATCCTGCCAACGAACTCACCGTGGTGCGCGACGGCGTGAAAGTTCCGGCGACGCCTTCGGACTACACGACGATCCGCTGGGTCTTCACGCCCGCGCTCGCGCCGGCCGCACAGAGTTACGTCTCGTTCAACGCGCGGTTGCAGTAGCACTCCTATGCACTCGACCGCTCACCGTGTTGCGAAACACGGGCCCGGGTTCCCGGGCGCCGCGTTTCGAAACGTTTGCCGCGCTGCTGCGCGGCGAACTCGTCATCAGAGGTCTCCGACCTTTCTTAGAGGAAAAAATGTCATGAAGTATTTCCGATCTTTGACCGTCACGGCCGTCGCCGCGATCGTCGGGCTGATGGCAGCGCCGGCGTTCGCGATTGGCACGGCCGCGAGTACAACGGTCACCAACAACGCCTCGCTGAGTTATCAGGTCAACGGCTTCGCGCAGACGCCGAGGACGGCATCCGTCGTGTTCGTCGTCGACCGCGCCATCGCAACGCTGGTTGCGGCGCAGGGTGCGGCGGCGGTGAGCGTGACGCCGGGCCAGACCTCGACCGGCGCCAGTGCGTACCCGGCGCTGAACTTCGACGTCCGCAATACCGGTAACGACACGCAGGACCTGTGGCTCGGATTGATCGAGCGCGGTGCCACCAACGTAACCGGGCTCGGCGGTCAGGGCACTGGCAGTGCGTTTATCGCTGCGGCGCCGATCGTTGCGGTCGACACGAACGGCAACGGCACCTACGAAGCCGGCACCGACACGGTGCTGCCGGCAACCGGCGGCCACTACGTGCTGACGAACATGCTGCGCGATACCACGCGGCGCGTGCTCGTCGTCGTCAACGTGCCCGTAGCAGCGGCGGACCTCGATCGAGACGCGTTCACGCTGGTTGCGGGAGTTGCGGTCGCCGGTGGCGGCGCATTCATCGGCGGCGATTCGAACGGCCGCAATGCGCCGGGCTTCAGCGGCGCCGTCAGCGTTGCCGACGACACTGCAGTGGTGCAGAACGTCTTCGCCGACACCGCGACGAGCAACGTCGAAGACCTGACCTGGAACTTCTCTGCGAATGCGCAAGGCGTTCAGGACGTGATCCGCAACGGCCAGCACTCGGACACGAGCGCGTTCGTCGTTGCCGGCGCGAAGCTGTTCGTGGGCAAAGTGGTGCAGGTGCTGTGGGACCCGATCAGCGGTAACCGCTATTCGGCAAACAACAGCGATACGTTGTCGGGCAACAATCCGAAGGCGATTCCGGGCGCGGTCTTGATGTACGCGGTCGGCGTGAGCAACGACGTCGGTTCGCCGAACACGACCGGCATCAACCTCACCGACGATCTGCAGAGCACCGGCGAAATCACCGCCGGCAGCACCACCGCGGGCGTCAACGTTCCGCAGAACGTATCGGTAACGCTGAACGCGGTGCCGGTTGCGCTCGACGTTCCCGATAGTCCGAACATGACGTTGGTCAGCTATCACACGTGTGCGGCACCGGCTGCGACGGCAACGACCGCGTTCGCTGCGACGAACCCGGAAGTCACCGTTTCGCTCGGCACGTGTGCGGCGAACCAGAAAGGCGTAATCGTCTACTTCGTAACGCTCAACTAAGCAGGAGCGTTGCGTCGGATGCGATGAAGTTCGGCGCATCTTCTGATGACACCGCGGATGACAACGCGCGTCTGGCGCGTGGTGTGTAAGCACCACGCGCCAGCCGCGTTTTTCGGCCGGCAGATTCTTGCGCTGGTTTGCGGCCTATGGGCCGCCGCGGCCGTCGCCATTCCGCCGAACACGTCGATCACCAATACGGCCACCGCGACGTATCACGTCGCGGGCGCCGCCCAATCCGTCAGTGCGAGCCACACCGTCACCACCGATCCGGCGTCCGGCAACAGCCCGCCGACCGGCATCACGCTCGCACCGAACCACGTTCCCGAAAATTCTCCGGGTGCGGCGGTCGGCGCGCTCGCCGTCGTCGATCCGGATCCTTCCGACGCACACACGTATTCGGTATCCGATCCGCGTTTCGAAATCGTCGCCGGGCAGTTGCGCCTGATCGCCGGCACTGCGCTCGATTTCGAGACCGAACCGAGCGTTGCGCTCGCCGTGACGACCACCGATCCGTCGGGCGCTTCGGTCACGGTCACCCTCACCGTCATCGTCGACAATCGCAACGAAGCGCCCACGGCGGTCGCACTTTCGAAGGCGACGTTCGACGCGAATTCCTTCGGCGCGCCGGTCGGCGCGCTTACTGTCGCCGACCCGGACGTCGGTGACTCGCACACTTTCACCGTCGACGATCCGCGCTTCGAGGTCGTCAGCGGCACGCTGCGGCTCGTTGCCGCTGCGAGTTTCCCGCTCGGCGGCACCGTGACCGTGTCGGTAACCGCCACCGACGCGGGCGGGCTGGCGCACGCGCAATCGTTCACGTTGACTGCCACGCCGCCGGGCAGCGGCGCCGGACCGAACGCCAGCATCCGCATCCTCGAGGAAGCGCCTGCAGTTGCGGGCCTCGGCGCCACCGACGTCGGCGCCACCCAATGCGGCGCCTCTGCAGATCCGTCAGGACCTTTTCAGGCCGTACCCACTCCCACGTCGCTGTCGGGCGCACCGCTACCGGTGCCCGGAGCGGTCGAGCTGCACGGCACCGCCGTGTTCAAAACCGGCGCGCCGGTGTTCGTCGAAGTGATCGACGCAAACGCCAACACCGATCCCGCGGTGCGCGAAACGATTCTGGTCGCGCTGACCACCGACACCGGCGACGCGGAAACGCTGCGGTTGCTCGAGACGAGCGCCGACAGCAGCACGTTTGCCGGTTACGTCGACTCCGTTTCCGGTCCGGCCGTCGCGCACGATTGCGCGATCAGCGGCGGTCTGCACGTGACGTTGACGGCGGACTACGTCGATGCCGCGGATGCCGCCGATCACGCCGTGGCGCGGGCAATGCTCGATCCGGTCAGCCGCGTGTTCGTCGCGAGCACCGGACAAGCGGTCGACGGCGCGTCGATCGTGCTGCTCGACGGAAATGGAGCGCCGGCGCACGTATCGGGCGACGACGGTACGTCTCCGTATCCAGCTGCGGTTGCGTCCGGAACCGACGTCGTCGACGCGGGCGGTGCACATTACGCGTATGCGCACGGCGAATACCGCTTCCCGTGGCTCGCGCCCGGCACCTACCAGCTGCGGGTCACGCCGCCGCATCGGTTCGCGTTTCCGTCGGCGGCATCGGATGCGGCGATACAGTCGGTGGCCGGCGCGCCGTACGCACTGTCGGATGCGTCGCGCGGCGCCACGTTCACGATCGCGGTCGGCCCGTCGTCGCGCGTCGATCTACCGCTCGACCTGTTGCCGATCACGCCGACTCGCGCGGCGATCAGCACGTTTGCGATTGCTGCCGGCAAACCGGGCGCCGTCACCCAAGCGGTCGCCGCCACACAGTGCGCGAACGGCGCTTCGTTCGTTGCGGCGCCTGCGCCGGTGAGCCGTGCCGGAGCGATCGCGGTGCCGGGTCCGGTGGGCCTGCTGAGCAGCAGCGTCTTCGGCGTCGGCGAACCGGTGTTCGTCGTGCTGACCGATCCGGATCAGGATCTCGATCCATTCGCGCCCGACACGGTGCTGGTCACCGCGCATTCGCCCAACGGCGACACACAGTCGCTGCGGCTGAGCGAAACCGGCGCGAGCACCGGCGTGTTTTCCGGCTACCTGCAACTGACGCACGGCGCCGCCATCGCCGCCGACTGTGCGCTGAGCGTGGCGGCCGGCGCTCAGCTGACGATCGCGTATCAGGATGCATCCGACCAGACCGATGCCGTCACCGCCACCGCGGTCGTCGATCCCGGCTCGCGCGTGTTCAACAGCGCCACGGGCGATGCAGTCGACGGCATCTCGATCACGCTGCTCGACGCGGTCACGGGCCAGCCGGCGGACGGCAAGGTGTTCTCCGAAGACGGAGCGACCGCATTCCCGACTACCGTGGTGAGCGGCGCCGGCGCGACCGATAGCGCAGGCGTGCAGATCCCTTTCGCGAGCGGGACGTATCGTTTCCCGGTCGTGCTGCCTGGAACGTACCGGCTGCGCATCACACCGCCACCAGCATATGCATTCCCGAGCGGCGTGGCAGACGCGCAACTGCAGACGCTGACCGGCGCGCCGTTTGCGCTGTCCACCGCGTCTCGCGGGGCCGACTTCATCGTCGCGGCTGGTGAGCCGGTGCAGGTCGACGTTCCGGTCGATCCGACCACCGTGGACGTTTTCGTCAGCAAGCAGGCGAACAAAGACGTCGCCGCCGTGGGCGACTTCGTGCAGTACCAGGTGCTGATCCAGAACGCCGACACCGCCGGCATCGTCACCAATGGTTCGCTGATCGACCAGCTGCCGAAAGGGTTCCGCTACGTTGCGAACTCGGTACGCATCAACGGCGCGCGCACCGCCGAGCCGACCATCGCGAAAAACGGTACGACGCTGACGTTCGCGCTGCCGGAAGTCGCGGCGGCGACCACGGTCGAAGTGGAGTACGTGACCGAAATCAGCGCCGGTGCGGAGATCGGCAAGGCCGTTAACGCGGCGCACGTCATCGGCGTGGGCGTCGGCAGTTCGAACACGGCGTCGGCCACCGTTACGGTGCGGGAAGACCTGTTTGCGACCAAAGCCATTCTGATCGGCCAGGTGATCGACGGCGATTGCACCGACGGGCGCGCGAAGGGGCTGGCCGGTGTGCGCGTTCTGCTCGAGGACGGCACGTACGTGGTCACCGATCTCGACGGCAAGTACCACATCGAGGGCGTGGAGCCTGGAACGCACGTCGTGCAGCTCGACGTCGCAACGCTGCCGGAAACGCATGAAGTGATCAGTTGCGGCAACGACTCGCGCCATGCGGGCACCGCTTTCTCGCAATTCGTCGACGTGCAGGGCGGCACGCTGTGGCGCGCCGATTTCCACGTTGCGAAGAAGCCGCCGTTGTCGAATCCCGTGACGCTGCGCCTCGATTCGTCGCTCGACGCAGAGTCGGGCCGCGCAAACTTCACGCTGGCATTGTCGGGCGGCGCCATCCCGTTGAACGGCGTCGCGGCGGTGGTGACGTTGCCGGATGCGTTGAAGTTCGTGGCCGACTCCGCGCGCATCGACGGACAACCGGTCGCCGTAGCCGACGACGACGGCGCGCTGACGTTCCGGCTCGGCAACACCGCCGCCGCATTCGAACGCACCGTCACGTTCGCGGCGGACGTCGCGGTTGCGCGCGCGCCGGCGACCGCGAAAGGACTCGCGATGTTCGAAGTGGACGGCAAGCGCCTGCGTACGCCAGTGGTATCGACCACCGTCGGCGCGGCCGCCCCGAAGGCCGAACCAGCCAACGTAACGGTCGTCGAAGTGACCGCGAAGCACACGCTGACGCCGCGCCGGCCGTTCGAGATTCCGGCGCTCGAAGACGTGAAGATTCCGGCCTTCGATCTGGCGTGGCTCGCGAAGCAATCCGCGGAACCGGCAATCGTGTGGCCGTTGCCCGGCGCGAACCCGCGCGTGCCGGCCACGTGGGTCGTGGTGAAGCATCTGCCGGAGCAACGCGTGGCGCTCACCGTCGACGGCATGGCCGTCGATCCGCTCAGCTTCGACGGCACCGACGTCGATCGCGAGCGCGGCGTGGCGGTGACCCGCTACCGCAACGTGCCGATCAGCGAAGGTAACAACCGCATAGAGGTGCGGCTCATCACCGACACGTCGGAGTCGACGCTCGATGGCCGCGTGCACTTCTCCGGCGCACCGGTGCACGCCGAACTCGTCGCCGATCGGTCTTATCTGATCGCCGACGGCATCACGCCGTCGGTGGTCGCGGTGCGCCTGTTCGACCGCTCCGGCGCACCGGTGCGCCCGGGAATGACCGGCGCATTCGTCGTGGAGCCGCCGTTCCACATGCTTGCACCGACCCGCACTCTGGGTCAGGCCGTCACACCGAAGGCGGAACACGACACGTATCTCGTGCGCGACGACGGTATCGCGTACGTGGAGCTCCAGCCAACGACAGATTCCGGCCGCGCGCAGCTGACGTTCTCGTTCGATGGTTACCGCACCGAAACGGTCAGCGCGCGGGTCGCGCCGTCGGCGCGCGATTGGGTGCTGGTCGGCTTCGGCGAAGGCACGGTCGGCTACAACCAGCTGTCCGGCAACATGGAGGCGTTGAAGTCGACCGACATCGACAAGGATGTGTCAGTAGACGGCCGTACCGCGTTCTATGCGAAAGGGCAGGTGCGCGGCGAGTGGCTGCTGACGCTCGCTTACGACTCGGACAACCATGGCCAGAACAGCCTCGGCCAGCAGATCGACCCGAACAAGTACTACACGCTGTACGGCGACGGCGCCGAGCAACGCTACGACGCGCAGACGCAGAGCAAGGTGTACGTGAAGCTGGAGCGCGACGATTTCGTCGCGCTGTTCGGCGACTTCGACACCGGCTTCAACAGAACGGAGCTGACGCGCTATACGCGGCGCATGAACGGCGCGCGCACCGAGTACTACGGCGACCGCGTGCGGTTTCAGGGATTCGCGGCCGAAACGAATCAGGGTTTCGTGCGCGACGACATCCGCGGCGACGGCACGTCGGGCGAATACCACCTGTCGAATGGTGGCGTCGTGATCAACAGCGAGTCGATCCGCATCCAGGTGCGCGACCGCTTCAAGAGCGAGGTCGTGCTCAGCGAAGAGTCGTTGACGCGCTACATCGACTACACGATCGACTACGACCGCGGCACGTTGATCTTCAAACAACCGGTGCCGTACCAGGACGCGCTGTTCAATCCCGTGTACATCGTGGCGGAGTACGAAACCGGGGGTGCGGGCGCGTCGGACGAAATCGTCGGCGGCGGTCGTGCTGGCTATCGCTTCGGCGCCGGCGACAACGAAGTGGGCGTGACCTACGTGCACGACGGTACCGCAGGCACCGGCGGCGATCTCGGCGGCGCCGACCTGAGAGTGGAACTGCCCGCGTCGAGCATGCTGACGATGGAAGCGGCGTCGACGGACACCGATCAGCACGGCTCTGCCAACGCGTACCTCGCGCAGGTCGAACACAACAGCGGCGACCTCGCGGGGCGCGCGTATCTGCGCGAGCAGCAGGAGAACTTCGGCCTGGGACAG
Organism: uncultured Gammaproteobacteria bacterium; assembly: GCA_963787045.1. Taxonomy (GTDB): domain Bacteria; phylum Pseudomonadota; class Gammaproteobacteria; order Pseudomonadales; family Azotimanducaceae; genus DATJGR01. Next base: position 168,212 of record CAWBBR010000020.1, read on the forward strand.
CAGGCGACGACGGAGGCCGGCACGCGCAAAGCCGGCGCCGAGGGCGAATATCGGATCTCCGAAGCGTGGCTCGCGCGTCTCGATGCGTTCCAGCAGACCAATCTGGTCGCGGATCGCGATCGCAACGTCGCCGAGTCGGAGCTGGTGTATCACGACGGACCGTTGGAAGTGGCCGGCGGATTGCGCGCGATCCGCGAAGAAGCCGTCGACGGCACCACGCGCGACGCGAACCAGATGACGCTGGGATCGACGCGCACGTTTGCCGATGGGCGCTGGAAGGTGAACAACATTGCCGACATCGACCTCGGCGGCCGCGAGAACAACGTCGACTACCCGACGCGGCTGATGACCGGCGCGGAATACAAGATCGCGTCCGGTGTGAGCCTGATCGGCGAACAGGAATTCACGTTCGGCGACGAGCGCGACACGCAGAACACGCACTTCGGCGTCAAAGCGCAGCCATGGACCGGCTCGAGCATCAACGCGGCCGTGGGTTATCGTCAGGGCGAGAACGCCGAGCGGTTGTACGAAACCACCGGTCTCGCGCAGACGTGGCAGGTGAACGAACACTGGCGGCTCGACTTCGGCATGGACCGCGTGCAGACGATCGAGGAGAGCGCCGACGCGGAAGTTCCGGATGCGCTGACGTACAACCCGAACGTGCCGATCACGTCCGGCAGCATCGACGACGATTTCAGCGCCGCATTCTTCGGCTTCGGCTACAGACAAGCCGACTGGGACGCGACGAGCCGTATCGAGTATCACCACGGCGAACAGGTCGACAAATGGAATCTGCTGGCCGGCGCCAGCAGGCAACTCGACGACGGCAAGGTGGTTTCAGGAAGCTTCGCGCTGCTCGAGTCGCAACAGAGCGACGGTACGACGACGAATCAGGGTGATCTGCGGTTCGGCGCCGCGTGGCGCCCGTTGTCGTCGGATTGGGCGTTCCTGAACCGGCTCGACCTGGTGTTCAACGAGAACAAGGACGACACGTTCGACACCACCACGCGCAAGTTGATCGAGAACATGAACGCAAACTACGACCCGACCGGCCGGTGGCAGTTGGCGCTGCAGCTCGGCCTCAAGTACGTGCTGGACGACATCGACGGCGAAAACTATTTCGGCGTCACCAGCCTCACCGGCGTGGAGTTCCGCTACGACCTGACCGAGCGCTGGGATGCAGGCCTGCACACGTCGGTGCTGCATTCGTTCGGCACCGAGTCGACCAGCTATTCGACCGGCGCGTCGGTCGGCTACAACCCGTACAAGAACATGTGGGTGTCGGTGGGCTACAACGTCACCGGTTTCGAAGACAGCGACTTCACCGGCGCCGACTACACCGCGCAGGGGCCGTACCTGAAACTGCGCTTCAAGGTCGATCAGGAGTCGGTGAAGGAGTTCCTCGGCTACGCGTCGTTCGCGGGATCGAGCGACGCCGTTACGCGTTGAGTCGCCAGGCGGCGTTCGCGACAATCCCGCGCGACCACGCAAACGGATGATCCGATGACTCGACGGGACTGGCTCACGCTCGCGGGGCTCGGCGCGCTCGCCGGTACGCGCGGCGTCGTCGGAAACGAGCTCGCGACACCCGATGCGGTGCAACGCATCACACAAGTGATTCGCGACTACGAGGCTCAAGGCTTCCATCGCACCGGAACGATCGTGGACAACGCATCCGGTGATTGGTTGGCGGAACAGGTCGGTCGCGCGAGCCTACGCGCGACGCTCGAGTCGTTTGCGCTCGATCGAGTCGATCCGGTTACCTGCACGCTGACGATCAAAGGCCGGCGAATCGATGGGCTGCCGCTCTTCGACGGCGCGTTCACTTCCGCATCGGGTATCGACGGCAAACTCGGCATCGACATCCCCGTCATTGAAACGGCGGTGAACGCCGCGGCACGAGGTGGGCTCGGCGACGCGCGGCGCGCCAATCAATGTCGTGCGATCGTCGCCGTCACAAAGGGCCGCACTCCGGGTTTGTGCCCGAGCAATGCCGATGCATTCCTGAACCCGTTCGGCCCGCCGGTGCTTCAGGTTTCGAGTGAGGAAGGGATCTGGCTCGCGGAACAAGCGCGTGTGGGCGCGACGGCTCGGCTCGTGGCACACGTCGATCGCGTCGCTGCTTCCGCGAACAACGTCACCGCCGAGATCACGGGAACGGAGCCGACGCTTCCGCCGCTCGTCGTGATGACGCCACGCAGCGGTTGGTATGCGTGCAGCAGTGAACGCGGCGGCGGCATCGCCTGCTGGCTCGAAGTCATGCGGGCGCTGGCGTCGACGCCGGCGCGAAGATCGGTGCTCTTCGTCGCGTCGACCGGACACGAACTCGGACATCTTGGGATCGACGCGTACATCGCGCGGCGCAGTGGAATCGTTGGCAATACGATCGCGTGGGTACATCTCGGCGCCAATATCGGCGCCGCTACCGACAAAACCACGCTGCTGCAGGCGGCCGACGACGAGATCGATGCGGCCGCAACGGGCGCGCTGAAGTCCGCGGGTGTAGACGTGACGATACGAGCGCCGCGCGGCAGCATGCCTGCCGGCGAAGCAGAAGCCGTACATCGGGGCGGGGGCCGTTATGCGTCGTTCATCGGCGGGAACGCCCTGTTCCACCATGTCGACGACATCGGTGCAGGCGCAACCGATCCGGCGGCGATCGCAAAGTTCGCGGCGGCACTGACCGCACTCACTCACGCGCTCGCGTCAGCAACGTGACCGCAGCGGGCGGCGTCGACGGTCCCTTAGCGTTGTGCTGGCTTCGGGAGCGGTCGGGGGCATCGCTACGTTGTTTAGGGAAGGGGTGCGGACTAAGGAACCTCTGCGGGATCGATGAGTCCGTGCCGACGCCAGCCGGTTTGCAGTAGCCAAGTCCGCGCGGGGGCGACTTCGCGTACGTCGGCAGGGTTTGGGGGAGCGGTGGCGATGCGCCAGCCATCGAACCAGCGGCCCGAACTCGCTGGATCGGGTTGAGCTCTAAGGTGATCGATCAAGTGTCTGGATCTGCGCCGCTGCGCGGCGTGGTGGCGGTGATTGAGTAGCACGTAACGCAATGCCCGATGGACCTCGAGCGGCGTGCGTAACGGCCGCAGGTGATAGCGACCGTCGAGCACCTTGCCGCTGCGCTGAAACAGACGGTTCGCGAGCTTGCCGATCCGCGCACCGACACTCTTCATCCCGCAGGCAATCGAATGGTTGCTGTGCGCCTCGATCAGCAGGTGCACGTGATCGCGCTGGATCGAGTAGTGCACGACCCGGAAGCCGTGCCGGACGCAGGCCTCGCTCAAGGAGGAACGGAACCTTCGCACGAACCGCGGCTGGCGCAGGCTCGGTATGCCGCGTCGCAACCGGATCGTGACATGAACCGGTAGGCGGGCGACGATGCTCTCGCGTGGCCGGTGCATGACTCTCGGTCGCACGCCCCGCGGCCGGCCTGCGCCGTAACGCGGTCCGCCCCGTCCCGTCTTGTAGCGCATCGCATCGAGCGTCAGCTGTTCGGGTCTCTTCTTGTGTGTCGATCGCGCCATGGAGGGAAGATTAGGGCCATGGTGCAAACGGCGATGCCGGGTAACGACGCTGTGTGGGGTGCGAGATCTCGCACGGTGACGGGGTGGCTGAATCGGGCCGGGTCGATGGGTTCGAGCGGGCTTGGTTTATGAGTGATGGGGTGGTGGTGCGATGAGCGTTGGCGTCGCATGAGATGTTGCGTCGGTTGGGCTGTTGCCGGCGATCGCTGCGGTTGGACCATCGCCCAAATCAATGCTGGGGTGTCGCGTGGGTGGGCCGTCGGGCGACCCAGATCAGCGTGGTGTGCTTACGGATCCGAACGCCGTTGGTGCTTGAGCGGTCGCCAGAGCGCATTGATTAGGGCGATGGTCCAACCGCAGCGCCTCGCCGGCAACGGCCCAACCCGCACGACCTTCCCCATCAACGCAGGCGCCAATTGCGCCACCCCCCATCATTAATAAACCAAGCCCGCTCGAACCAATCGACCACGCCGGGTCCGACTCGCCACATCGTCTCTTCAACCAAAACGCGGACATTGATTAGGGCCATGTTTGCGGTCGGCGCCTACTAGCTTGAAGACGCTGAAACACTCGCGATCCCCTCTCCAAGCGTCACTCCCCTGATCAAACCAGCCCCGCTCACAACATCACGAACCCCGATGTCTGGAGAGAGTTCCTAGCCGGTCGCAGCGCTTCCGAGTGAGCGTCGACG
>CAWBBR010000021.1:0-146325 GCA_963787045.1 uncultured Gammaproteobacteria bacterium
ACGCGCAACGTCGTCACACCGGAGTCCCGGTACGCGCGAATTCGCGAACGAACCGTCGCTTCGTCGCCGAGCAGATTCGCTTGAATGACCATCTCCGCGGGCACCTTCGCGATCGCTTCCTCGCGTTTCCCGGAAACCCACAACCGCTGCACTTCGCGGCCCGCCGCGTCCCAACCACCGCGCTTGAACGCGTCGTTGTAGAAGTTCGTCGTCGGCGAACCCATTGCGCCCAGCGTGAACGCCATCCCGGGTTTCAGCGGTTCGACGAGTGCCGCCATGTCGTTGCCGAACGCCACCGTGCCGCCAACCTGAATGTCGATGTCGGCGAAATTGCGACCCGCGCTTTTCGCGCCGCGTCGCAGATAGTCGAGGTGCGCATCCGCGTGTTCCGGCGTAAACGACGTGCCGAGCCAGCCGTCCGCCGCCGCGCCGGTGTATTCGAGCGTCGCGGGACCGAGCGTCGCGAGATAAATCGGGATGTTGGCGTTGCCGGGCTGCGACAAGCGCAGCGCTTTGCCTTGACCGCCCGGCAGCGGCAGGTCGTGATACTGGCCGTGATACTCGATTTTCTCACCGGCAAACGCGAGCTTGATGATGTCGATCGTCTCTTTCATCCGCGTCAGCGGCGCCTTGAACGGCCGGCCGTGCAATCCCTCGACCACCTGCGGGCCGCTGGCGCCGAGCCCCAGCAGAAACCGGTCGTTGGTGATCGCGGCCATCGTGAGTGCGGTCATCGCCGTCATCACCGGTGCGCGGGCGCTGATCTGCATGATGCCGGTGCCGAGTTTGATGCGGCTGGTCCTCGCGCCGAGATAGGCGAGCGGCGCGATCGCGTCCTGGCCCCACGCCTCCGCCGTCCACACCGCGTCTACGCCGAGCTTCTCGGCTTCCACGACATAGTCGACCTGTTCGTCGAAATCCCTCTTGCGCCCCGACGCCGCGCCGCCAATCCCGATACTGACTTTCATACGCCCCTCACCCTGTTTGTGTGGCCCACACCGAGGTCGTGAGGCTAGCGAATCGGCGGGCCGATGGCCACGGCGGGTCGGCTGCGTCCTACTTCATCTTCCGGTTGAGTCGGGCGAGCCGTAGTGCCATAAATTCGCGCAGCAGGTCTGTGCAGGTAGGGCGTCATGCGCCTCGAACTGTTCGAACGCTTTGTGCAGCACGGCGAGCTCACGCTGGTCGATGTCGCTGGGGTGAGGCACCGGTTCGGTTCGGGCACACCTAAAGCGACCTGGGTGATGCGCCACCCCGATACGCTGAAGCGAGTCCTGACCAATCCGGCGCTCGAACTCGGCGAGACCTATATGGACGAGGGTTGGGACGTCACGGAGGGCAGCCTCACCGACCTCATCACCATTCTCCGCGGCAACATGAGCGATCTCGTGCAGCGGCGTACGGTGTTCAGCGAGTTCGCCGCGCTGGTACAGACCTGGAACGCGCTGAAAACCAGCTTCAACAACGTCCATCACCACTACGACCTCGACGAGGAACTGTTCCGCGCCTTTCTCGACCGCGGCATGCACTATTCGTGCGCCTATTTCCGCGACCCCGACATGTCGCTCGAATCGGCCCAACTCGCCAAGTGCAACCATATCGCGCGCAAGCTACTGCTCGAACCGGGACAACAGATCCTCGACATCGGTTGCGGCTGGGGCAGCCTCGCGTTGCACCTTGCTGAAACCGTTGGCGTTTCGGTCGTCGGCCTCACGCTGAGTTCGGAACAACTGCGTGTCGCACGCTCTGAAGCGGCGCGACGCGGCCTCGCGGACCGCGTCGAGTTCCGCCTTCAGGATTACCGTGAGCATCACGGGCAGTACGATCGCATCGTCAGCGTCGGCATGTTCGAACACGTCGGGCGACGCAACTTTCTGCGCTACTTCGAACAACTGAAGCAGCAGTTGCGCCCGCGCGGCGTCGCACTGCTGCACACGATCGGTTCGACCCGGCCGCCGAACTCGACGAATGCCTGGTTTCGCCGGCACATCTTCCCGGGCGGCCACATTCCGTCGCTGTCGACCATGTCGGCCGCAATCGAGAAGTCGGGCGTGAAGGCCGGCGATCTCGAGATTCTACGGCCGCACTATGCGCTGACGTTGAAGGAATGGAACCGTCGCTTCCAGTTGCAACGCGCACACTTTGCCGCGACGAAGGGCGAGCGCTTCTGCAGGATGTGGGAGTTCTATCTGGTGACGTCGCAAACGGCGTTCGAGTACGGCGACCTCGTCGTGTTCCAGTTTCAACTGGGCGGACGCGACGCGCCGATCCCACCGACGCGCGACTATCTCTATCCGGGGGTCGAAAACGGTATTGCTGCGCCGCGCGAGACAACGAGCGCGCTGAGGGGTCAGGAGTAGCCGTCCCAGTACGCGGCTGCCGCGCCGATCAATCCGAGTTCGGGCTCGAGCACCAGTCGCGTGGGAATGGCCTTCACGTAGTCCGACATCGGTCCGCGCGCCTCGAAGCGACGGCGAAACTGGCTGTGTTCGAGGAAGTCGCCGAGCCGCGGCAGAATTCCACCCGCCACATACACGCCACCAGTCGCACACACCGATACCGCGAGCCCGCCAGCTGCCGTGCCCAGCAGATTGCAGAACGTCTCGAGCGTCTGGTGGCAGACGGGATCGGCGACGCTCAGCGCGCGCGAAGTGATTTCGCTCGGCTCTTCTACCTCGGGCGCGGCGCCCCACACCTCGCACATCGCGACGTATAGGTTCACGAGGCCCGGCCCCGACAACACGGTTTCCCATCCAACGAAATCGAAACGCCGTATCAGCGAAGCGAGCAGCTCCATTTCCAGCGGGTCGGTCGCGGCGAGATTCGCGTGACCGCCCTCGGACGGCAGCACGCGCCAGCGGCCCTGTTCATGCACGACGAACCCCATGCCGAGCCCGGTACCTGGTCCCAGCGCAGCTTTGGTGCCGCTTGCGTCGAGTTCCGGCCCGACCGTCTTCAGCGCCGTCGCCGGCAATACCGGCAACGCCTGTCCGACGGCCATGAAGTCGTTGATCACGAGCGCCCGTTTGCCGCCCAACGCCGCCGTCATGTCGCGAGCGTCGCAGACGATGCGGCCGTTCGTCAGCTTGCCGCGACCGTCGATGACCGGACCGGCCACGGCTACGCAGCATCCCGACAGATCGTCGAGCGTGACGTCGCGCAGGTAGCGTTCGATCAGTCGGGCGCCGTCGTCGAACTCGGCGCTGGGATAGTCGCGCAACTCGGTGAGCGTCAGCGACGCGTCTGCGAGCGCGAGACGCGCGTGGGTTCCGCCGATGTCGCCGACGAGCGCCCTGCCTTTCATCGCGGCAGTATCCGCGCGGCTTGCAGTTCGGTGAGCTGGCGCACGAACATCTCTTCCGTATCGACGCATTCGGAAAATCCGAACCGGCGCGCTTTCACCGTGCTGACGACCGTATCCTGGGGCGAGCCTCCGTAACCGAACACGGCATCGGCAAACTGCCAGGACGCGCCGATCAGTTGTTCCATTGAATACGGGGCGAGGCCGTACCGCTGCACGATCTGCTGCCACAGCGGCGCCTGCTTCGGCATCGCGTCGGCCAACCTCAGCGGCGACGGCTCCGCGAGCGGCATGCCGAATACCTCGGCGACCACCTGGAAGATCTCCTGCCACACCATTACGTCGCCGTTGGCGATGTTGAACGTCTGTTTCGAACACGCCGGGTCTTCCGCCGCCCAGACGATCGCCCGCGCCAGCAGGTCGGCGTCGGTCGCCTGTGTGATGCTCGGTGCGCCGCCCGGAAACCGTAACGGCTCGCCGCGTTCGCGCTGCACGGCGGCCAGCACGCCGAGTGCGCTCAACATGTTCATCGGGCTGCCGAGTGCAAAGCCGCACACCACCTGCGGCCGCATGATCGAATACGTCCATTGCCGCCGCGCGCTCGACTCGATCAGGTGATCTTCCTGATTCCAATAGAAATTCGCGCCCGGATGGCGCGGTTGGCGTTCGCGCCCGGAATGCGCATCGGCGCAATGTGCGCGCCATAGGCTTTCGTACCCTGCAACAGCGTCACGTGACGCAGCGACGGTTGCCGTCCGAGCACTTCGAGCGCGTTCACGAGCATCGCGGTGTTCGTGGCGATCTGTTCGGGATCGCGCCAGCCGGCGATCAACTCCGGCTTCTCGTACAACGCGGCATAGACGACGTGGCTCACGTCGGCGAACTCGGCCGCAGAGAAGGTGCGCACGCAAGCATCGCGATCGGTCAGGTCGAGCGACACGAAGCGCGCCCTCGTCTGGAAATCCGGCGGCCGCCGCGAGACGCCGACGATCTGCCAGTCGCTGCGCGGCTCGAGCGCCTTGATGACGCTGCGCCCGACCAGTCCCAACGCACCGAAGACGACGACCTTCTTGTTCACGTCCGCATCACGCTCGAGAAATTCCACGCATGTTAATCGCGATCGGTCCGAAGGTCGTGCTGCTAGACTCTGGCGCATTCGTATGCGGGTGAATGCAATGACAGTCAGTGCCGGTCTCGGGGTGGCCAACTTTCCGTTCGAAGACGCGCGCGGGTTCCGCCGTTGGGTCGATCTGTGCGAGTCGGGCGGCGTCGATTCGATCTGGCAATCAGACCGCTTGATCGGCACCGATCCGAACCTCGAATGCATGAGCGCGATGGCGTGGCTCGCCGGCGCGACGCGGCGGCTGAAGTTCGGCATGAACGTCGCGAGCCTCGGCCTGCGCCACCCGGTGCTCACGGCGAAGACCTGCGCGACGATCGACGTGCTGAGCGAAGGACGCCTGCTGCCGGCGTTCGGTATCGGCAGCGCGTTGTCGCGCGACTACACCGCCACCGGCACGCCGACGCAGGGGCGCGGCGGCCGTATGGACGAGAGCCTCGAGATCATCTCGAAGCTGTGGTCGGAAGAGCACGTCACGTTCAGCGGGCGTCACTTTCAACTCGACCGCGCCAGCATTTCGCCGCATCCGGTGCAGAAGCCCTTGCCGTTGTGGGTCGGTGGTTCGGCGGCCGCGGCCATCGAGCGGACGGCGCGCTGGGGAACCGGCTGGCAGGCGGGCATCGAGACCGCGGCCGAGGTTGCGCCGGTGATCGCGGCGATCAAGAAGCGCGCCGACGAACTCGGGCGGCCGATCGACATCGATCACTTCGGCGCCGGTTTCGGCTACCGGTTCGGCAGCCCCGACGATCCGATCAGTCAGAAATATCTGAAGGGACTGAGCGCCCGGTTGGGAAAACCCGCCGACGACTACGTGGCGATCGGCGACGCCGACGCGATCATGGCGCGCGTCGACGAGTTCCGCGCCGCCGGTGTGCACAAGTTCGTACTGCGCCCGATCGCGTTCGGCACCGACGAAATGCTGAGCCAGACGCGCTCGCTGATCGAAACGGTGTTGCCGCGTCTCGCCGCGCTCAACAAACGATAGCGCCGGTCGCTAACGAGTCAGCGCTTTCGCCTGCGCTACGAAGCCGCGGTTCCACGTCGGGCTGACCGTCAGTTCGTTGATGCAGACGTGCGGCGGCATCTTCGCGATGAACGCGATGATCTCGCCGCAATCCTCCGCCTGCAGCATCTGCGCTTTTTCCTCGGCCGTTACCGGAATCGGCCGGCTGTCGAGAATCGGCGTGGCCACTTCGCCAGGACACAACGCGCATGCGCGCACGCCGTGAATGCCGGCTTCCATGTTCAGACTCTCGGTCATCGAGTTCATCGCGTGCTTCGCGGCGGAATACGCAGGCCCGGTCAATATGCCGGTGTACTTTCCGGCCCACGACGACACGTTCACGATCAGACCGTCGTGCTGCGCCACCATCGTCGGCAACACCGCCTTCGAGCAGTAGAACGAACCATCGAGATCGACGCGGATGACGCGATCCCAGTCTTCGAGCGTGACGTTGTGCCAGTTGCGGTTGCGCGCGTTCAGTCCGGCGCTGTTCACCAGCACGTCGATGCGGCCGAAGCGGCTGACGATCTCGTTGGCGATCGCGAGCACGGCCGTTTTGTCAGCGACGTCGAGCGGACGCGATAGCGCGGCTTCGCCGAGCTCGGACGCGAGCGCGTCGAGCGGTTCGCGCCGCCGCCCTGAGAGCACCACTCGCATTCCTTCGTGAACCAGCGCACGCGCTGCCGCAGCGCCAATGCCGGTTCCCGCGCCCGTGATCCACGCGACCTTGTCGTTCAACTTCCGCATGCCTATACTCCGCGCCCGCAAAATGGTGTTCGCACCAATCTTGCGCAGCTCGAGCGACCCTGCACAAGCGTGGTTCGATTTTCTCGAGGTTCGACGCCGGCTCGCACCCGTCGTCGAAGTGAAAATCTCAATGAAATCAGCCGGTCCGGCGAATTTCGCCGGAGTTGGCGTAATTTTTGTTTCATGAAAGTCGGGTAGGGTTCAAGCACATGACGAGGAATGCATCGATGCGCACCACGGAACAGCGATTCATCGACACGATCATCGACCCGATTCCGGTGTTCGGCCCGCTGCTGGCCGACCTCTTCTATACATGGTCGGGACTCGCCGACGCGATGAACCTGCGGCGCCTCGCGGACGGAATCGCGCCGTTGCCGCCCGGCGACAACGTCGTGCGGATGGCCGCGAAACCCGACGCCGTCAGCATCCGAAAAGCCGCCTGATCGCCGCTTCACCGAGTAGAGCGTCAGCCGTTCAGGCTGGCCAGGAACTGCAACGTCCGTTCGGACTCCGCCGCATCAGCCGGCTGAAACCGCAACGTTCAAGTCCGTGACGCCGATGTTGCGCAGCCGGTCGATCGCGCCGCGCAGATAGTTTTCGTCGCCCGCAAGCGCCACATCCGCCGGACCTTTCACTCCTTCCCGATCCAGCATCGCGCGATACGACGGCAACTGTCCGTAGATCGTCAGCTGACCCGCGATGCGCTGACGCGCCTCATCCGGCTTGTTAGTCAACACCACGGGAAATCCGCCGACCACGATAGGGGCCGGTTTACCGGCGTCCCTCGCTGCCGCTGAAAGCGACGGTACGATGTGCTTTTCCATCGTCTTCGGCCCGACCATCCACGTAACTGTTCCGTCGGCGAGTTCACCGGTGAGCTTCAGCATCGCCGGACCGAGCGCGGCGACGAGCAACGGCACGCGCTTCGCACCCGGCACGGAGATCGCGACGCCATGCACGTGAAATTCGTCGCCGTCGTGCTGTACCGTCTCGCCGCGCAGCAGCGGACCGAGCACCTGCAGGTATTCGCGCATGTGCGATGCAGGTTTCGCGTACGAAAATCCCAACATGTTCTCGATCACGATCTGGTGCGACAGACCGATGCCGAGCTGGAAGCGGTTGTCGCTCGCCGCGGCTGCGGTCAGCGCCTGCGACGCGAGCGCCGTCGGGTGCCGCGGATACGTCGGCACCACTCCGGTGCCCAACCCGATCCGTTTCGTCGCATGCCCGATCACCGACAACGCGCCGATGGCGTCGTACGACATCATCTGCGCCATCCACACGCTGGCGAATTTCAGCTCTTCCATCCGCTGCGCGGTTTTGACGAGGTCGTTCAGCGTGGCGCCTTCCATGCCGATGATCATTCCGATGCGCATATCCACTCCAAAATCTGCAGGGTCGGCGATAGCAACAGCAATCGGCTGACGGGTCAAGCCGGTTTCAGCAGCGCGACGTGCACGACTGTCGCGCGCAGCGCGACGTGCCGCTGCCCAATTAAGGCTAGAATCCGCTGCTCATTTGGAGGACGTTCATGGCAAAGGAAACCATCGCCATTCTCGGCGGCACCGGCGACCTCGGTACGGGGCTCGCGATTCGTTGGGCCAAAGCCGGGCACGCGATCATCATCGGCTCGCGCACGCAGGAGAAGGCAGACGCGGCCGTTGCAGAACTCAAGAAGATCAGTCCCCAGACGCCCGCGAAAGCGATGGTGAATTCAGCGGCCGCCGCTGCCGGCGACATCGTCGTGCTGACGGTGCCGTTCGAGCATCAGCTGTCGACGCTCGAGTCGGTGCGCGCGGGTCTCGAAGGCAAGATTCTGATCGACGTAACGGTGCCGCTGATTCCGCCGAAGGTCGGCACCGTGCAGTTGCCGCCGGAAGGTTCGGCCGGTAAGCGCGCGCAGAACTATCTCGGCGACGGCGTGAAGGTGGTCACCGCGTTTCAGAACGTCGCGGCGCATCTGCTGCAGCAGGACGTCAAGATCGAATGCGACGTGCTGGTGGCCGGCAACAGCAAGGAAGCGCGGGACAAGGTAGTCGAACTCGTCGAGATCGCCGGCATGACTGGCTGGCACGCGGGTCCGATCGAGAACTCGGCTGCCGCCGAAGCGCTGACCTCCATCCTCATCCAGATCAACCGACGCCACTCGATCTCCCATTCGGGCATCAAGATCGTCGGCCAGAGCGATCATTGAAGCTGTGGCTTCACTGACCTTCACCCCGATCGCCGGCATCCCGATGGTGCGGGCCGGCGACGACCTCGCCGGCCTGATCCTCGCCGCTCTCGCGGCGCAGAAGCTGCAACTGCAAGCCGGCGACGTGCTGGTGGTGGCGCAGAAGATCGTGTCCAAGGCGGAGGGGCGGCAGATTCCGCTCGCGTCGATCACGCCCAGTCGCGAGGCGATCGAACTCGGCGAAGGAAACCGAGAAAGATCCACGTCTCGTCGAACTCATCCTGCGCGAGTCGACGACGGTGCTGCGCAAGAAGCCCGGCGTGCTGATCGTGCGGCACCGTCTCGGGCTGGTCGGTGCGCAGGCCGGTATCGACCAGTCGAACATCGAACACGATGCCGACGAACACGCGCTGCTGCTGCCGGAAGATCCCGACGCATCGGCGCGCCGTATCCGCGAGACGGTCGCCGCCAAGCATGCGGCGTGCGCCCCGGCGTGATCGTTAGCGACAGCATGAATCGGCCGTGGCGGCTCGGCACGATCGGCGGCGCGATCGGAAGCGCCGGCATCGCGGTGCTCGACGATCGACGCGGGCTGCACGACATCTACGGACGCGAGATGAAAGTCACGCTGATCAATCGCGCCGACTCGATCGCCACGGCCGCGACGCTGGTGATGGGCGAAACCACGGAAAAAACGCCGGTCGCGCTGGTGCGCGGGTTTCCGCAGGAAGACAGCGCGCAGACCGGCGCGCGACATCATCCGACCGCTCGAAGAAGACATGTTCCGCTGACTGCTGCTCAGCCGACGTGAGACGCGCTTCGCAATATCGCGCCGCATCTGTGAGTGACCTGTAATTCCGGGATTGACCCGAGTGAGCGCGTTGCGCCCGGCGCTAAGGTCGCTCCATCATGAATATCACCGACGTCACGAATGCTGCTCTGCTCGAGCTTCACCGAGAGAGCATCGAACTGCGCGAGGCGGCATTTCAGTCCGGCGTACCCGCGTGGGCGCGCGACCGGCAGAGCGCGCGCCACGACGAAATCGTTCGCGAGATGGTCCGGCGCGGATTGCTCGGCGTGCGATCACCGTCCAGAACGTCGACGCTTCGGTCGGTCGCACCCTCACCGGCGCTGCTGTCGGTGCTTCGCAGCGGCTTCACCCGTAGCCTTCGACCCGCGTCATTGCCGGCGTTCGAGCCTCACGCCCGCGGATCTGAAGGCCTCTCCCGGGCTTCACGCTTCATAGTGCACCGCTGTTCGAACCGATAATTGACCTCACGCGGATCGGGCCGGCAGGGTTTCATCCGAGTTCGAGCCGGTCGACCCATCGAGCCGACCTCGGTATTCTCGTCGCGGCGCGCACTCGCGCCCTTCCCGACCGGAGCCGTTCGAAACCGTGCCACCGAGCCAGAACGCGAAAACCACCGACCCCTTCCCGCTGACACTGCGGCCCGGCGGGTTGTTCCGGTGACATGACCGCGGAACGGTACATTGCCGTCACCGGCGGCGTCGGCGGCGCGAAGCTCGCACTCGGTCTGACGCAACTGCTGTCTCCCGACGAGATCGCGTTCATCGTCAACACCGGCGACGACTTCGAACACCTCGGCCTGCATGTCTCACCCGACATCGACACGCTCGTTTATACGCTGTCGGGCGAATCCAACAGCGAGGCCGGTTGGGGGCGCCGAGGCGAAACGTGGCAGTTCATGCAGGCGCTGAAACAGCTCGGCGGAGAAGCGTGGTTCAACCTCGGCGACCTCGACCTCGCCATGCACATCGAACGCACCCAACGGCTGCGCAAGGGCGCGACGCTCACGCAGGTCACCAAGCAACTCGCGGGCGCACTCGGTGTGCGGTACCCCGTGCTGCCGATGAGCGACGCGCCGGTACGAACGATGATCGGCACAGCCGACGGCGAACTGGCATTCCAACACTACTTCGTGCGGGACCGTTGCGCGCCGGCGGTGACGGGATTTCGATTCGCCGGCGCTTCCGACGCCGCGCCAACGCGCGAAATCGAAGCCCGCTTCGACGATGCCGGTCTCGCCGGCGTGATCATCTGCCCGTCCAATCCGTTCGTGAGCGTCGATCCCGTGCTCGCGGTGCCGGGCATGCGCGAGCGGCTCGAACGGCTGCGCATACCAATTGTGGCGGTGTCGCCGATCGTGGCCGGCACGGCGATCAAGGGGCCGACCGCCAAAATGATGACGGAACTGTCGATTCCCAACGATGCGGTTTCGGTCGCGCGACACTATCGCGGACTGATCGACGGCTTCGTCATCGACACGCAGGATGCAGCCCTCGAGCCGACGATCGCGGCGCTCGGTATCGCAACTGTAGTTACCCAAACCGTCATGCTAAGTTTGGCCGACCGTCGGCAACTGGCCGACGACGTGTTGCGGTTCGTCAGGCGGCTGAAAGCCTCTGCCGGTAACACCTGAAGGCAAACGACTGAGGTGAGGGGATAACCGTGTGGGCGGTCGTACCGCTGAAGAACATCCGCCACGCGAAGCAGCGCCTCGCTCCGTTGCTGACACCGGCCGAGCGCAGCGAGCTGATGCTCGCGATGATTACCGACGTGTTGACCACGCTGACGCGGACGCCCGGCCTCGCCGGTATTCTGCTCGTCTCGCGCGCACCCGAAGCCGCAGAACTCGCGCGCGAACACGGTTGTGAGCTGTATGCGGAAGCCGATGGAGCCGATCTGTCGGAGTCGGTTCAGGCCGCCGGCGGCTACCTCGTCGCGAATCGCGACGCGCTGGGAACGTTGATCGTGCCGGGCGACGTGCCGTTGATCACTCCGGCCGACGTATCGGAGATTCTGACCGGCCACCAACGCTTCACGCTGGTGCCCGATTCGGAAGGCGACGGCACCAACTGCATCGTCTCGTCGCCGCCGAACCTGATCCGCTATCGCTTCGACGGTCATAGCTTCAAACCGCATTCCGAAGCGGCATTCAGCATCGGTATCACGCCGCGGATCGTGCGCAACGAAGCGTTCGGAATCGACGTCGATACCCCGCGCGACCTGTCGCGGATTCTGGAACGCCCCGGCCCCTCGCGGACGCGAACTTGCTTAGAAACAAGCGGTATAGCAACTCGTCTGACGCATCTGCATAATCGCTCTTCCGCGATTTAAATGGTCCATGTCCTGCGGCCGATGGCGCGGTGTCTATAGCGATCTCTGGCTGTAACACGGAGCATTCATGAGTACATCCACCGGCGCACTGTTGGATGCAGCGCTGCAGGGCCAAATACCGAACGATCGCGATGCACTGACGCTCGCGACCGAAACCGATACCCGAAAGCTCGCATCCGTTGCCGCTCAGTTGCGCGACCGCGGCTTCGGCAACCTCGTCACGTATTCGCGCAAGGTGTTCATCCCGCTGACGCATCTGTGCCGCGATGTGTGCCATTACTGCACATTCGCGCAAACGCCGAAGCACATCGGTGCACCATTCATGCCGATCGAGCAGGTGCTCGAAGTCGCACGCCAGGGCAAGGCGCTCGGCTGCAAGGAAGCGCTGTTCACGCTCGGCGAGAAACCCGAACTGCGTTACAAGGCCGCGCGCGAAGCGCTCGCCAAGATGGGCTACGCGACCACGCTCGAATACCTGCACGCGGCCGCCAAGGCGGTGCTCGACGAAACCGGGCTGCTGCCGCACGCGAACCCCGGCACGATGACCGACGACGAACTCGCGCTGCTGCGCCAGGTGTCGCCGTCGATGGGCATCATGCTGGAGACGTCGTCGTCGCGACTCAGCGAGAAAGGCATGCCACACTACGGCTCGCCTGACAAGATTCCTGAGGTGCGGCTTGACACGTTGCGCCGCGCGGGTGCCGCGCGCGTGCCGTTCACGTCCGGCATTCTGATCGGCATCGGCGAGACGCGCCTCGAGCGGATCGAATCGCTGTTGGCGCTGCGCGCGGTGCACGCCGAGCACGGCCACATTCAGGAAATCATCGTGCAGAACTTTCGTGCGAAGGAAGGCACGAAGATGCGCCACGCACCGGAACCGGATCTCGACGAACTGTTGTGGACCATCGCCGTCGCGAGAATCGTGTTCGGCCCGGACATGAGCATTCAGGCGCCGCCGAACTTGAGCCCCGGCGTGCTGCCGCAGATCGTCGCGGCCGGCATCAACGACTGGGGCGGCGTGTCGCCGCTTACGCCCGACTTCGTCAACCCGGAAGCGCCGTGGCCGCACCTGGAAGAACTCAGCCGCGAAACCGCGCGCGCCGGCAAGCTGCTGCACGAGCGCCTCACGGTCTATCCGAAATACGTACAGCGTCCCGACGTCTGGCTCTCCGAACCGCTGCGCCACAAAGTGCTCGACCTCGTCGACGCGACGGGGTTGCCGCGCACCGACGCGTGGTCGCCGGGCGAAGCGAGCAGCCCGCCGGCCGACGTGCTCGCCGCGATCCGCGGACCGAATGTGGCGGCGTCCGCCGAAGTTGCGAACATCATCGAACGCGCGCAGCGCGGTGAAGACCTGAGCGAACGCGAAGTCGTCAGTCTGTTCAATGCGCGCGGCGACGACTTCACCGCGATCGTTCACGCGGCAGATGCGATTCGGAAGCTCGTGAACGGCGACGTGGTCAGCTACGTCGTCAATCGCAACATCAACTACACGAACGTCTGCTACTTCAAATGCCAGTTCTGCGCGTTCTCGAAAGGGAAGCTGTCTGAGAACCTGCGCGGCCGCCCATACGATCTGTCGCTCGATGAGATCCAGCGCCGCACGCGCGAAGGCTGGGACCGCGGCGCCACCGAAGTGTGCATGCAGGGCGGCATCCATCCGGATTACACCGGCGACACGTATGTAGAGATTCTGAACGCCGTCAAAGAAGCGGTGCCCGACATGCACGTGCATGCGTTCTCGCCGCTCGAAGTGTGGCAAGGCGCACTGACGCTCGGGATTCCGCTCGAAGAATTCCTGACGCGACTCAAAGCGGCCGGCCTCGGCACGTTGCCCGGCACCGCCGCCGAAATTCTCGACGACGAAGTGCGCGCGATCATCTGCCCCGACAAGATCAATACGGCGCAGTGGTTCGAAGTCATGGACACGGCGCACCGCGTCGGCTTCAAAACGACGGCGACGATCATGTACGGCCACGTCGACAAGCCGGAGAACTGGGCGCGCCATCTCTTGCGGATTCGTGCGCAACAGCAGAAGACCGGCGGTTTCACCGAATTCGTGCCGTTGCCGTTCGTGCACATGGAAGCGCCGATGTATCTGAAAGGTCGCGCCCGTCGCGGTCCGACGTTCCGAGAAGCGGTGCTGATGCACGCGGTCGCACGGCTCGCGTTGCACCCGGTGATTCCGAACATCCAGGCGTCGTGGGTCAAGATGGGACACGAGGGCGTGATCGCCTGCTTGAACGCCGGCTGCAACGACCTCGGCGGCACGTTGATGAACGAGAGCATCACGCGCGCGGCCGGTGCCGCACACGGCCAGGAGACGTCGCCGGAAGAGATGCACGCGATGATCCGCGCGGCGCGAGCGGCAACCTCGCCAGCGGACCACCGCGTATCAGGACGCGTCGCCGGAACGCATCGCCGCAGGCCTCGGCGCCGGAGAACTCGCCGAGATCGTCAATACGCCGCTGCGCAAACGGCAAGGACGCGCAAATCTGATCCGCAACGAAGCGATCGCGATTCCAATCGTCAAAGTCGGCTGACCGCTCGTCATCGAGCAGAAGAAAGGGCCGGCCCTCCACGGGTCCGGCCCTTTTTTTGTTACCCGCCGCCGGCCGCTGGCTCGACGACCGTCGCGGCCGCCGTACGCACGGCCAGCGTCAACGGCAGCAACAACGTTGCGAAGATCACCAACGACACGATCGCGAGCAACGCGAGCGTCACGTCCATGCCCCACAGATCGAGCGTCCAACCGACGAACGGCCCGGTTGCCGCGAACGCCGCTCTGAAGCCGAAGCTCGCCAACGAGTTCGCAGTGGCGCGGAACCGGCCGGGCAAGCGCTTGTTGAACGCGTCCCGCAACACTACGAGCCCGAGACCGCGCGCGACGAAGAACGTCAACGCCGCGACGAATCCGCCCACGGTGCCGAACAATGCGAGCCCGGCATATCCGAGCGCGGGCAACACGCCCACGAACGCGAGCAGCGCGGTCGCGCCGAATCGGTCCTCCGCTTTCAGCGCAAGCCGCCCGGCGCCTGCAGACACGAGCATGTAGATCGCCCACAGATAGCCGAACTGCGACAGCTCGACGCCCTGCTGTTGCCACAACTTCTGCAACAGCCAGACCGCGTAGAACGTGGTCAGGCTCCAGATCGACAGCGCGAGGAACGTCAGCCGCAACACCGCACCCGAATTCATCAGGTGTTCGAATATCTCGCGCATGTTCGCGAGGTGATTGTTCGCGTCCATCCGTTCGCCCGGCGGTTCCACCAGATTCAGCGCGATCAGCAACGGAATCCAGCCGACCACGACCTGAACGTATACCGCCGCGTCGAGCGTCCAGATCAGCAACACGCTGCACAACACGCCGGCCAATGCCTCAGATGCGGTGTGCATCGTGAACAGCCGACCGACCAGTTCCTGACGCCGACCCGCGTCGTGACCGAGCGCTGCTTCCGAGTCGTACAGAATCGCGAGGTCCGTGCCCGAAACGAGGCTCGACCCGATACCGAGAAACATTTCGAACAGCGCGAGTCCGCCGAAGCCGTCCGCGAACAACAGCATCGAATGGCCGAGCGCGATGAACACGCTGCCGACGAGCAGCGTCACGCGTCGTCCGAGGATGTCCGCCGCGTAACCCGACGGAATCTCCATGACGAGCACGACCACCGCGAACAGCGCCTGCAGCAGAAAGATCTGCTGCATCGACAGCCCACGGCTTTCGAAGAACGGCACGACCACCGGCATGATGACCAGGAAAACCTGGAAAAAGCCGAAAGCCAGCGTTCTGTTGATGTTCCGCCTCAATCGATCTCTGAACTGGACATCGCCTATCGCGTTCATCGCTCGAACTCCTGCCCCAAGAAAAATAACCGCCCCAAAACGAAAAACCCCGGAGGCTTTGGGCGCTCCGGGGTTTCGTTGAATCGTTCTTTCGAACTATCTGGTCACAACCTCGTGCGCCCGCCTCCATGAATGACGGAAACCATCACGCGCGCCGTATCGGCGGTCGTGATCGGATTCAGTTTGTATTCAAAACACAGGCGCATGAGTGCAAATACCGGAAAAACGGCCGGCATACTGCCGCGCCTCAACAAACCTGTCAACCCAAAACGACGAACGGTTGTCATCGACGTGCGAGCGCTCCCAATTCGGCGACCGTATCGAGCGCTTTCGACTCGGTGTCTTGCGGCAACAGCGCGATCAGGCGATGCACGCCGACGTCCGCAAACCGTTCGACGAGTTCTTTCGTCACCTCTGCCGCGCGGCGTGATGCTGATTTCGAGTTCGCCCAATTCGTCGCCGCGACCCCAACGCGCCTGCGCGGCGCCCAACCGTTCGATACAGCCGCGCGCGGCGTCGACGTCCATCGCGAAGCCGTACCAGCCCTGGCCGACCCGCACGGCGCGCTCGATCGCCGCATCGCTGGCACCGCCGACGACGATCGGCGGGCCGCCGGCCTGCGTCGGACGTGGTCGAGATTGAATGCCGGCAAAGCCCACGAAGCGTCCGTCGAACATCGGCTCGTCGTCGCGCCACAGCACGCGCATGGCGGCGATGCATTCGTCGGTGCGGGCGCCGCGATCGGCGAACGGAATGCCGAGCGCGCGGAACTCGGGTTCGAGGTAGCCGGCGCCGATGCCGAGAATCAGCCGGCCGCCCGACAGCACGTCGAGGCTCGCCATCTCTTTCGCGAGCACCACCGGATTGCGCTGCGCGATCAACACGATGCCGGTGCCGAGCTTGATCCGTTCGGTCACTGCGGCGAGATACGACAGCACCGTGGACGGATGCAGCATCGGGAACAGCGGCGGCGCCGGCGACGGCGATTTCTGCGGGTCGGGCAACACCACGTGCTCGCCGGTCCACACCGATTCGAGACCCGCGTGTTCCGCGGCCTGCGCGACCTGCCGCGCAACCGCCGGGTCGGCGCAGATCCCCGATCCGATACCGAATATGCCGATCTTCATGCTCACCTCCGCGTTTGGCTGGCCGGATTTGAACTCCATCTGCGCTCCAGATAGTGTCCGCGCCGGATCCACGACGCGCACAGAGTAACAGCATGACGCTCGGCATTGGCCTGATCGGTTGCGGCTTCATCGGCCGATTCCACGCCCGCAACATCCGCGACATCGCCCGTTCCGGCGCCAACGCCGCACCGCTCGACGTCGAGTACTTCGCGGCTTGCGACCGCGATCTCGACCGCGCGAATGCTTTCGCGGAGCACGCCGGATGCAAGCTCGCGACGACGGATGCGGCCGAAGTCATCGCGTCGCCGAACGTCGATGCGGTGTACATCTGCACCGAGACGGTCGAGCACGTCGATCTCGTGATCGCGGCGGCCAGAGCGGGCAAGCACGTGTTCTGCGAGAAACCGCTCGCCACGACCCTCGCCGACGCGCGCCGGATGCACGCGGCGGTGAAAGCGGCCGGCATCACCAACCAGGTCGGGCTGGTGCTGCGCTATTCGCCGGTTTTCCGCGTGATCGAAGACCTGATGCAGCAGGACAACCTCGGCGCGCTGCTCGCGATCCAGTTGCGCGACGACCAGTATTTCCCGGTGCGCGGCCAATACGCGTCGAGCTGGCGCGGCGACGTGACCCGCGCCGGCGGCGGCACGCTGATCGAACACTCGATCCACGACCTCGACCTGATCACCCGTCTGGCCGGTGACGTCGACAGCGTGCGCTGCCGTACCCGCAACATCAGCGGCCACAAAGGCGTCGAAGACATCGCGATGATCACGTTCGAGCACGCGGGCGGCCACACCACCCAGCTCGGTTCGATCTGGCACTCGATGGACGACCGCCAGTCGACGCGGCGCATCGAGATCTTCTTCGAAGGCGGCTACATCGCCACGGAGCACGACTATTTCGGCTCCGTGGTGTACCAGGGCCGCAGCGGCGATGCGGTGACGCTATCGTCCGATGAAGTGCTGGCGCGCTACATGAGTCTCGAAGGCCTCGATCCGGTCGATTACGACCTGCGCAGCCTCGGCGGCATGTGCGACCGCGCCTTCATCCAGGCCGCGATCGCCAAACGTCCGGCGCATCCGACGTTCGCCGACGCAGTGCTCGCGCACGAACTGGTCGAAGCGTGCTATCGCAGCGCTGCCGAAACGCGCGACGTGACGCTGGCCGAGATCCAGCGCGCCTGATCCGGCCGTAGACGGCATCGACCTCGCCCAGTAACCTTCGAATTCAACCGAATTAATTCCCTTCGACCCACCACGAGCGAGACTCCATGAATGCACGTCAACCGCTGCGCAGCGGCATCTTCCTTGCGCCGTTCCACCCCGTAAATGAAGACCCGACCCTGGCGATCCGCCGCGACATCCAACTCGTCGAATGGCTCGACGAACTCGGGTATGAAGAAGCGTGGATCGGCGAACACCACTCCGCCGGATTCGAAATCATCTCGTCGCCGGAAGTGTTCATCGCCGCCGCCGCGGAACGGACGCAGCGCATCAAGCTCGGCACCGGCGTCGTGTCGCTGCCGTATCACAACCCGCTGACCGCCGCGAACCGCATCATCCAGCTCGACCACCAGACGCGCGGCCGCGTGCTGTTCGGCGTCGGTCCGGGTCTGCTGCCGTCCGATGCAATGATGATGGGCATTCCGGTCGACAAGCAGCGCGACCGCATGGTCGAGTCGATCGAAGTGATCCTGCGGCTGTTCAAGGGCGAAACCGTCACGAAAGAGACCGAGTGGTTCAAGCTGACGAACGCGCGCATGCAACTGCTGCCTTACACGAAGCCCTATCCCGAAATCGCCGTGGCCAGTTCGGTGACGCCGTCCGGTGGAACGCTGGCCGGACGTCACGACTTCGGCATGCTGTGCGTGGCCGCAACGAACCCGCTCGGCTACGACGCGCTCGGCATCAACTGGGAAGTCGCCAAGAAGACCGCAGCAGAGCACGGCCGCACGATGGACCCGGGTCGGCTGCGTCTCGTCGGTCCGATGCATATCGCCGAAACGCGCAAAGAAGCGAAGGAACAGGTGCAGTTCGGTTTCCATCAGTGGAGCGGCTACTTCAACCAGATCAACCGGATGGGCGCCGAAGACCTGAAAGGCAAAGATCCGGTCGACGCGATGATCGAGCGCGGCGCCGGCATCATCGGCACGCCGGACGACGCGATCGCGCAGATCGAGCGGCTCGAGCAGAAGATCCCGAATTTCGGCGCGTATCTGATGCTGGCGCACAACTGGGCGAACTTCGAGGACACCAAGCGCTCGTACGCACTGTTCGCGCAACACGTGAAGCCGCACTTCAACCGCGCGAACACCGCGCGCGCGGAGTCGCTGCAGTGGGCGGCCGACAACTCGGAAACGTTCATGGGCGCCGCGATGGGCGCGGCGGCAAAGACGATCGAGAAGTATCACCGCGAGGAAGCGGAGAAAGCCCAGAAGAAGGCCAGCTAGACCGTGCGGGGGCGCGGGCTCACCGCGCCTCCGCCCCTTCCCAACGCTGTTGGAAGAAATCGAGCTGCGGTGCGCGGAATCCCGCCACCACTTCGATCCTGGGTCGCAACACCAGCCATTCGTCCGAGCCCGCCGAGTATTTTGGCCAACGCGGCAGTCCCGTGCCGTTGGGGTCGCCGCTGACGGCGAAGTTCACCCAGTAGCCGTTCATGATCGCGGCCATCGCCTCGTCGTCTTTCGTCGCCAGCATCTGCACGACTTTCGGCAGCTTGCCGAAGGCGTCGAACACATACGCGATCTCGGCGCCGTGCGCGGCGCCCGGTACTTTGCCGCGGCGGCGCTCCAGCACGTAGTCGAAGTGATACAGGTACACCGGCGCATTGTGCGCAGCGAACGAACGCGCCACGTGGCGCGCGCCGGACACGAACGACGCATCGCCGAATGCCTGGTTCGCAAGGTCGGTGTCGTCCGTCGCGATACCGGCATACAGCTTCTTCAATCCGGCGGCGTCCCCGCCGAGCGTCGCCAGCAGCTTGCTCGCGTCGGTGCCGAACGCTTCCAGCACGCTCGCTTCGTAGCTGTTCGTGCCGATCAGCAGCGGTACGCGATGAAATTCGCCGTTCGCCAGCCGCACGCCCGGATCGTCCGGCACCCACGCGCCGTCGATCACCGGCCCCACTCCGGCGAGACCTTCCGACAACTGTCCGTCGCCCAGAACCTGTTGCGTCGACAGGCCGCGCAGAGTCGCCGCATCGGCGGCGCCTACGCTCGTCGCCCACGCGACCCCTTGCTCGAGCAGCGACGGTTTCGAGCCGCGCGCCGCATCGAGCCGCCGGTCGAGCTGATGCCCGCCGCCGCTTTCGACGATGGCTTTCTGAAACAGACCTTCTGTTTTCGGCGATGTCAGCAGATGCAGCACGCTCGCCCCGCCTGCCGACTCACCGAACACGGTCACGTTGCCTGGATCGCCGCCGAACGCGGCGATGTTCGCGTTCACCCACGCGAGCGCGGCGGCCTGATCCATCAACCCATAGTTGGCTCGTGCGTCTTGCGGGTTTGCCGCGGCCAGCGCCGGGTGCGCGAAGAAGCCGAACCGTCCGAGTCGATAGTTCAGCGTCACCAGCACGACGCCGCGCCGTGCGAACCGCGCCGCCGTCGTAGATCGGCATCGAGCCGGAACCGATGCGGAACGCACCGCCGTGAATCCACACCATGACGGGACGCTTGCCGTCGAGCGCCTCAGTCCAGACGTTCAGAAACAGACAGCTCTCGTCGGTCGCACCCGGATCGCCCGCTCGATCGCGCCGCGCCGGTTGCGGACACGCGGCGCCGAAGTGCGTTGCGTCGAGCGGCTGCGTCCAGCGTCGCTACCGGTTGCGGCGGACGCCAGCGCAGCGCGCCGGTCGGCGGTGCCGCGTACGGAATGCCTTTGAACGTCAGCACTCCGTCCTCGCTCGCGCCGGCGATTGGCCCCGATGCGGTTTGGGCTATCGGAGCGGCCCATCCAACGAGCGCAGTAATGGCGCAAGACAGCGACACGATGGCCACCACGGCGCGAACAGAGAGAGCGTGCATCGTCGCTCCTTCGAGGTTGAGAAACGGAGCCTACATCAGGCGAATGCGCCGGCACGATGTCGCGTGAACAACTTGGTTCACTAGAGCGCCTCTGCTATAAAGCCGCGCACCAAACGAACCGGGGTCTACGATGCGCGTGAGCGGCAATTTTCTGGCAGCGTGTGCGGCGTTCGGAATCGTCTGCGGCTGCGGCCAGCAACAGACGGCGGCCACGTCTGCTTCTCCCGCAGATTACGAGAAGACGCTGCGCACCCAGCTCGAAACCGCGAAACCCGGCGACGTGATCACCATTCCGCAAGGAACGTTTCCGATGACGCGCAGCCTCGTGCTGTCGGCCAGCGGCGTCACGATCAAAGGCGCCGGCATGGACAAGAGCGTGTTGTCGTTCAAAGGTCAGATCGCCGGCGCCGAGGGCCTGCTCGTGAACGCGAGCAACTTCACCATCGAAGACGTCGCGATCGAAGACACCAAAGGCGACGCGCTGAAAGTGAACGAGGGTTCCAACATCGTCATTCGGCGGGTGCGTACCGAGTGGACCGGCGGACCGAGCACGCAGAACGGCGCCTATGGCATCTATCCGGTGATGACGCAGAACACGCTGGTCGACGGGTCGGTAGCGATCGGTGCGTCGGACGCCGGCATCTACGTCGGCCAGTCGCAGAACGTGGTGATCCGCAACAGCCGCGCCGAATTCAACGTGGCCGGCATCGAGATCGAGAACACCATCGGCGCCGACGTGCACGACAACGTCGCCACCAACAACACCGGCGGCATCCTGGTATTCAACATGCCGGACCTGAAGCAGCCCGGGCACAACACGCGCGTCTTCAACAACCAGATCGTCGCCAACAACACGAAGAACTTCGGCGCGGAAGGCAGCGCGGTGGCAAGCGTTCCGGCCGGTGCCGGCGTGGTGGTCAATTCGAACGACAACGTCGAGATCTTCGACAACACCATCGGCGGCAACAACACCGCAAACGTGCTGATCTCGAGCTATTTCAGCGTCACGTATTCCGGCGAACGAAAGCTGGCGGAGACGTTCGACCCGTATCCCGAAGGCATTTTCATCTACGGCAACACGTTCTCGAAAGGCGGCGGCGCGCCGGATCGTCCGGCGTTGCAGGCGCTGCGTCAGGCGATGTTCGGCGCGGACGGCAACCTGCCCGACATCGTCTGGGATGGTATCGTCAACACCGACAAGTTTGTCGAGGGGCGACTACCGGCCGCGTTGTCGATCTGCGTCGACAACGGTGCGTCCGACATCGTCAATGTCGACAACGCCAACAAGAATGCAAATCCGAAGATCGACACCGCCGCGCACCGCTGCCAACTCGATAAACTGCCGGCCATCGTCCTGCCGGAGACGTCCGCAACGTCGTGATCCGCACGCTTTCCATCGCGTGCCTGCTCGCGTCGCTGTGCGCGTGCGGCGGCGCGCCGCGATCGGTACAACATTTCCCCGCTTCGGCGTATCCGGCACACCTCTCGGATTGGGGCGTGCTCGGCGTCACCGCCGATCGGCTGACACTGAGCGAAGGCTTCCTGCCGTACGACCTCAATACGCCGTTGTTCAGCGACTACGCGCACAAGCTGCGCGCGGTGTGGTTGCCAGCCGGTACTCAGGCGCATTACAGCGCCGATGGAGTGTTCGAGTTTCCGGTAGGAACGATCATCTCGAAGACGTTCTACTACCCGCGTGCGCCGGCGCCGGAAGGCGCTTTGCTGCGCAACGAAGACAACAGCGGTGACTTCAGCGGCGAAGGCCTCGATCTACGCAACGTTCGATTGATCGAGACGCGCCTGCTCGTCCGGCAGGAGAACGGCTGGGATGCGCTGGCGTACGTCTGGGACGCCGCACAGCGGGAGGCCACGCTGGAAATCGCCGGCGACATCAAGCAGCTGGCGCTGGCGTCGAGCGATGGCGCGGTGCACCAGGTCAACTACGTGATTCCAACCCGAAACGAATGCGCGAATTGTCATGCGACGGATCACGCCTCCGGCAAGATCCATCCGATCGGCCTCGCGGCCAGACATCTCAACAAGACGTACGAGCACTATGCCGATGGCGCTGCCCCTCAACTGCAGCGTTGGGTCGAATACGGCTATCTCGATCATTCGGACGACGATGCGCCGGCGAACGCACTGTGGCGCGCCGGTGCGGACGACGACATCGAGCATCGCGCGCGTTCGTACCTCGACGTGAATTGCGGTCATTGCCACAACCCGAAAGGCGCCGCCGATACGTCGGGTCTGTTTCTATACGCGGGCGAGACGTCGGCACGCAGGTTGGGCGTGTGCAAACCGCCGATCGCCGCGGGTCGTGGCACCGGCGGACGGCACGTGTCCGTCATGCCGGGTCGACCGGACCAATCGATCCTGATCTACCGGGTCGGCGATACCGATCCGGGCATCATGATGCCCGAGCTCGGCCGCACGACGGTGCACGAAGAAGGTCTGGCGCTGTTGCGGCGCTGGGTGGAGTCGTTACCCGGCCTCTGTACCTGACGCCTTCGAGGCGTCGCGCCTCTGAGTGGTCGCGGGGAAGTGAAGGTCGAGCAGATCCGCGAGGCTTTCCAGCCGGATCGGTTTCGACAGATAGTCGTCCATACCCGCCGCGAGACACGCGTCGCGATCGCTCTGCATGGCGCTTGCGGTCAGCGCGACGATCTTCGGTTGGGTGGATGCATGGGCACGTATCCGCACCGTCGCTTCGAAGCCATCGAGTTCCGGCATCTGCACGTCCATGAGGATCAGGTCGTACTTGAAACCGTTGGCCATCGCGACGGCCTCGAGGCCATTGCCGCAAAGATCGACGATGCAGCCGAGGCGCCCGAGCATCCGCGCCGCGACGCGCTGGTTGATCGCGTTGTCTTCGGCCACCAGTACGTGCAACAACCGGCTGCGTCTCGGTTTTACGGGCGCCGACGGGAACGCCCTCGGGCGATGCAGCGGGCCGCCGTCCGGCAGCAACCGCTGCAATACGCTCTGCAGCGTGTGTCGCCGCAGTGGCTTCGACATCAGCGCGTCGAACAGTCCCTTCGCTTCGACCGCTTCGCGGCCGACCGACGTCAACAGGACAATTGGCGGACAACGTTCCGCCAGCGCAAAACGAATCCGGTGCGCCAGCTCGTCGCCGCTCGCGTCCGGCATCTGGTGATCCAGGATGATCCAGTCGAACGTCGCGGCCGTCGCGTGCTGCAGGCACTCCTCCGGCTCGCAACACATCACCACGTCGACGCCCCATCGCGCGAGCGTTAGGCCCAGCACATAGCGATTCGTCGCGTTGTCGTCCACGCACAATACGCGGCGGCCCTTTAGAACCCCGACCTCCGACGACGGGCGCGCCGCGGACGCCGCCTTGAACTTCACGTTGAAGGAAAACGTCGAGCCCACGCCGACTTCGCTCGTCAGCGTCAGGTGGCCGCCCATCAGTGCGACCAGTTGCTTCGAGATGGATAGTCCGAGACCGGTACCGCCATAGCGTCGTGTCGTCGACGCGTCGACTTGGGTGAACGCGTTGAACAACGCTCCCTGACGGTCCGCAGGTATGCCGATGCCGGTGTCGCGCACCGAAACCAGCAACTCCACGCGGTCGTCCTGGCGCGCGGCCGCGCGGACGTGCACGAACACCTCGCCCCGTTCGGTGAATTTCACACCGTTGCCGATCAGATTGACGAGCACTTGCCGCAAACGGGTCGCGTCGCCGATCACTTCCGCCGGAACGCCGGGGTCGACGTACATCGACAGCTCCAAGCCCTTGCCGTGCGCTTGTCCTGCGAGCAGTTCGAGGCTCTCGATCACACACTGTTCTACGTCGAACGGGTGCGACTCGAGTTCGACGCGGCCCGCCTCGATTTTCGAGAAGTCCAGGATGTCGTTGATGATCGTCAGCAACGACTCCCCGCTGACGCGGATCGTGTCGACGAAGTCGCGCTGCTGTCCGGTGAGCGGCGTATCGAGCAGCAGGCTGGTCATGCCGATGACGCCGTTCATCGGCGTTCGCACCTCATGACTCATGTTGGCGAGGAACTGGCTGCGCGCCTGCACGGCGGCTTCCGCAAGCTCCTTCGCCGATCGCAACGATTTCTCCATCGCTTTCCGTTCGGATACGTCGGAGATTCGCAGCAGCAACGCGGTGTGCCCATCCAGATCGATCAGACGCAGCGCGACGTCGCCCCACAGCGAACCGCGGCTCGACGTCGTGAATTTCCGTTCGCCGGTCCACGTGCGCTCGCGCCGTAGCTGCTTCGGCAATCGACTCATCGGGAAGCAGCACGTCGCGCGCGAGCCCGGCAATCACTTGCGGGTCGTTCGAGTCGAACATCTCCCGCGCGCGATCGTTGCACATCAACACACGCGCACCGGGAACTTCGGCCAGCACCAGCGCGTCGGCGCTCTCCTGGAACAGCGACGACATCACCGCTTCGCTCTCTTCGGTGCGCCGCTGTGCCTGCATGCGGGAGCCGATGACGATGTAGGCGATGGACGCGAACGTGATGAGTACGTACGTGTAGTACGTCGGATCGTAGGCCGGATGCGGCACCGATCTGACCGCGATCATCAGGCCACCACCCACGACCGCGAAGAATCCGGCCACGAGCGCCCGCGAACGAAACAGCAGCCCCGCCGCCGTCATGACCGCCAGCGCTCCCAAGCCGCTGTCGGTCGAGAATCCGGTGCCGTAAGCAACGCCGACGATCATGCCGCCGATCATGAACATCGGCACGGTCAGATAGGCGATCGGGCGCGCGCGCACCCGCGCCGACACGAACGTGGCGATCAGAAATACCAGACACGACGCGCTGACCAGCAGCCGCAGATTCCACGACCAGTCCGGCTCGGGGTCGACACGGCGCCGCAGCAGCCCGATCGCGACCAGCGCGAACGGCGTCACGAGCGCCAGCACCCGATACAGGGTCAATTGCGTGACCGATGTGCGAAACGATGGAAACACGGACGACCCGCGTCGTTGCCACGTCCCTTCAGTATAGGAAAGCTCCGGCGGAGCGCCGGATATCAGGCGGCAGCCGGCTCCGGCCTGGAAACCGCATGGCGCAGCATGGCGAGATAGTTGGGCTTGGTCTCCATCCGCGGGCCAAAACCCTTCGTGATCAGCAACGCGTGCGCCTTCGGCAACCGGTAACACGGACATGACACCAGCAGGTGATGTTCGAGGTGATAGTTCACGAAGTACGGCGCGATCAGCGCTCTCTCGATGAGTCCGGCGTGAGTGGTGCGCGTGTTCCGCAACCGATCGTCGTTGTCGGGTACCGCGCCGTGCTCACCGATGTTGCGGATCCGCGAGATGAACATGTGCCACGTCAGTTCCGGCACCACCCACAGCAGTACGTACAGATACCAGTGTCCGGCCCACGCGAATCCGGCGACGAACACCGCATTGATCGCGACGTTCGGCGCCAGGCGGCGCACGCCTTGCGCGATGCGCGATGCCGTCGTCTGCCCGGGCTTTCCGAACGCTGCCTTGATCGCCGCCGCTTTCTGCGAGAACCCGGTCTGCCCGGTCAGGTCGCGAATCGCCTTCCTTCGGAAGCTCGCTCTCGTGATCGGAAACGGCGCCGACAGCGGCAGATCCGGGTCGTTGGGCTGTTGCGTGAACCGATGATGATTCAGGTGGTACGTGCGATACGGCACGATCGACGCGCCGAGCAGCGGACGATTCAACAGCCACTCGCACACCCAATCGTTCAGCCGATGGTTCTTGTAGAGCAGATGGTGCGCGCCGTCGTGGCCGATGATGCCGAGCCCGAGCTGGCGTCCGCCGATGATCAATATCCCCGGAACGATCACCCATGGATACGGCCAGATCACCGCGGCGGTCCAGGTCAGCAGGATGACGCCCCAGCAATGCACGACCAGCCACGTCGAGTGCCACGGCGACAGCCGACGCAGATCGGTGATCTCCTCGCGGGAGAAAAAGTCGGTGGGTTTCTCGAGAACGGCCATGACGCGCATTGTAGCTCGGGCTTGCGCTCCGGTCGCAATCGTGGCTACGACCTCACTCGGAGGCGTTTCGTGAACTAGAGGCGGCCGAGGTCGCGATAAGGCACGAGCTTCGCGGTTGCGGTGCCCTTCGCGATCAGCGTCTGCGAGGCGTCCCATACCGACGACGCCATGAAGGCGATCGACTTGCCCATGTGCTCGATGCGACCGCGCGCGCGGTATTCGCCCGCGGCCCCTGGCGCCAGATAACTGACTTTCAATTCCAGCGTCGGCGGCGACAGCGTTTCATTCGAGACGAGGAATACGGCGCGCGCCATCGCGTTGTCGAGCATTGCCGCGATGTAACCGCCTTGCAGCCCCATCGAGTGGCAGTACTCCGGTTTCATCTGGAACGTCATCTCTGCCCAGCGTTCCTCGATGTTCGCGGCAACTACTTTGCCTTCGAGCAATCGCGTCGCCGGCGGCATGTTACGGTTGAGCCGATCGATCAGTTCTTCGACATCCGTCACCGCGGCGTGGACCACCGCCGATGGTTGTCGACGATCTTGGTCTGCGCGGCGGTTTGCGGGCCGAGCATGTCGTGCGGGAACCCCGGCTCGATCGCACTCACCTCGTCGAGCTTCGCCATGTGCGCATCGGACAGCGAGAACTCCAGGCTGCCGAGGTTCTCGGCCAACTGCTCGACGGTGCGAGCGCCGACCAGTGGCACGATCACGGCGGGTCCCTGCCGCACCCAGTTGATCGCGACCTGCGACGGCGTCACGCCGAGTTCGCCGGCGACCTCGATGACCGCCGCTGCGATCCGCAGCGAACGCTCCGACAGCACATCGCGCAGCTTCGCGCGGCCGGTCGTTTCCGGGTCGCGGTTGTATTTCCCCGTTAGAACGCCGGAGCCGACGATGCCCCACGGCGTTACGCCGAGGTCGAACGCGCGCGCCATCGGCAACAGTTCGCGTTCGACGGTGCGGTCGATCAGGCTGTAGCGGATCTGCAGACCGATGAAGCGGCTCCAGCCGCGCAGCTCGGCAATCGTGTTGGCTTGCGAAACGACCCACGCCGGCGTATCGGAAACGCCGACGTACAACACCTTGCCCTGCCGAACGAGGTCGTCGAGCCCTCGCATCACTTCGTCGATCGGCGTCAGATAGTCGCGCGCGTGCACCCAGTACAGGTCGATGTAGTCGGTCTTCAACCGCTGCAGGCTGGCGTGCACCGAGTCCATCATGTTCTTGCGCGAGTTGCCGGCGGCGTTCACGTCCCTGCCGCGCATCGGACCGGTGTATTTCGTCGCCAGTACGATGCGCGGACGATCGCGGCCCATGAATTCGCCGAGATACTGCTCGCTGGTGCCGGCCGCATAGACGTTTGCGGTGTCGATGAAGTTGCCGCCCGCTTCGCGGAACGCGTCGTACACGCGCCGGCTCTCGTCTTTGTCCACGCCGAAGCCGGTTTCCGGCCCGAACGTCATCGCGCCGAGCGCGAGTTCGGACACGCGCAGGCCGCTATTGCCGAGTAGCTTGTAACGCATCATCGCTTCCCTTGATTCGGAATTTCAGTTCGCCGAGCGGTCCGTAGTGCGCAACGTACGTGCCGGGCTCGGCATCGGTCACGCGCCCTAATGCACCCGTTATCACGATCATGCCGGGCTTCAACTTGTAGCCGAGCGAACGGACCTTGTTCACCGTCCACGCGTAGGATTGAAGCGGATCGCCGAGCGCGTCGGAACCGAACGCGGAGAACAGCTCCTTGCCGTCTTTGTCGAGCGACACCTGATACGCGCGCGCGTTCGGATCGGGCGGCGACGTTGGCCCGGAAATGAACTCGTACGCGGAAACGTTCGTCGCGACGATGTCGGCCAGCGTCACCTGCTTCATGTCTGCATAGTCGAGACGCGGCAATTCAATGGCCGGAAGCATGGCCGCGGGCTGGTCGCCCTCGCCCACGAGGAAGCCGATCTCCACTTCGATCTTGAGTCCCGGCACCATCGCCAGCGTCGCGCCGGTGGACAATTGACCCGACACCGGCAGTACCCCGAGCACTGGTTGATCGACGCCGAAGCGCTGTTGTGTCGTGAGGCTGGTGAGACCCGCTTTGTAGCCAGCGATCTCGCTTCCGTATACGTCTTTGACCACCGTCGCTTGAATGCGCATATGCCTGCAATTCGTCGGTGTCGTTCGGCACGTCCGGATACGTACGGACCAGTTTCACTGCACTCGCGATTGCGGCCGCCGGTTCATCCGCGTGCGCGGACAACGCGGCGCAAACGATGACCGCAAGCGCGCCCGCGAGCGATCTCATCGGCCTCGGAAGTCAGGGCGTCGCATAGCGACGCATGACTTCGCGCAGTTCCTGCTTCAGCACTTTGCCGCTCGCATTCTTCGGCAGTTCCTGCGCCCACAGTTCGATGTACTTCGGCACTTTGTACGCCGCCAGATGCTCGCGCACGTGCAGCCGCAACCCCTCCACGTCGACTGTCGCGCCCGGCTTCAGCCGCACCACCGCGCCGACTTCTTCGCCGAGCTCCTTGTGCGGTACTGCGACCACCGCCGCCTCGAACACCTCGGGGTGCGTGTACAACGCGGCTTCCACTTCGACGCAGTAAATGTTCTCGCCGCCGCGGATCAACATGTCTTTGGCGCGATCGACGATCGTGATGAAACCGTCTTCGTCCACGGTGACCAGATCGCCGGTGTGCATGTAACCGTCGGTGATCGACTCGGCGGTCGCTTCCGGCCGATTCAGATATTCCTTGATGATGTTCGGACCTTTCACCCACAACTCGCCGACCGATCCCTGCGGAACGTCGCGGCCGCGATCGTCGACCACGCGGATGTCGCAGATCGACACGGCCGGCCCACAGCTCTGCGGTTTGTTGACGTAGTCGATGCCGCCGTTCGACGTGACGATCGACGACGTTTCGGTCATGCCGTAACCCTGGCCGGGGCCGGCGATCTGCGGAAACTCGGTCTTCAAGCGCTCTACCAGTTCCGGCGCCGCCGCCGCGCCGCCGTAGCCGATGCTCTCGACGCACGACAGATCGGTGTTCGGGAAATCGGGATGCTGAATGAGCTGCCACATCATCGTCGGCACGCCGCCGATGCCGTTGATCCGCTCGCGCTCGATCAGCTTCAGCGCTTCGCCCGCATCCCAGCGATACATCAGCACCAGCTTGCTGCCCGCGCGCGATGCAGGCAGCAACGTGGAATGGCAACCGGTTACGTGGAAGAACGGCACGGACAGCAAACTGGCGCGCTGAGGGGCGTTCGGATCGGGTGTCGGCAACGGCTGTCCCTGTCTCAACAGCGCACGCGAACCGCCGAAACCGAGCGATACGAGATTGATGCAGATGTTGCGATGCGTACCGAGCGCACCCTTCGGCCGGCCGGTAGTGCCGGACGTGTAGAACAATGTGGCGTCGTCCTCCGGGTCCAGGTCGACATCCGGCGGCGCGTCGTTCGGCAGCTTGCGATAGTCGGCGATCGATCCCAACAGTTCTTCAAAGGCGATACAGCCGTCGGGCACGCGGTTCTTCGCGCGCGCGACGATGCACGCGTCGAGGTCGAGTCGCAGCATCACGTTCGACAGCCGCACCGCGCGTTCCTCGTCCGCGAACACCACACGGCTGCCGGAATCTTCGAGACCGTACTGCAGTTCTTCGGCGGACCACCACGCGTTCAGCGGCACGACGACCGCACCCAGCGTGGTGACGCCCCAGAACGCCACGACCCATTCCGGAAAGTTGCGCATAGCGATCGCTACGCGGTCGCCTTTCTTTACGCCATATCGGTCGCGCAGCAGGTGCGCCAGCGTCGACGACGCGCGGATCGCGTCGGCAAACGTCAGGCGGTCGTCTTCGTAGACGACGTAGTCCTTGTTGCCGTGCGCCCGCATTTCGTCGAAGACGACGCGCAGGTTCCTGGGTGTGCTCTTCCAGACGCGATAGCGCAGCCCGCGAATGACCGCCTCTTCCATCTCGAACGGCGCACCCGGCGCCGTCAGCTGCGCGTGCGCTTCGGCGACGCTGATCATCGCTTTTCGTTAACTGCTAGTTGCCGAAGTCCCACTTCTCGCCGCTGTGATAGCGGCGCAGTACGTTCTTCGCGATGAGGATCTTGTGCACTTCGTCCGGGCCGTCGGCGATGCGCAGCGTGCGCGCGCCGAGGTACATGCCGGCGAGCGGCAGATCACCGGACACGCCGGCGGCACCCCACACCTGTATCGCGCGGTCTACCACGCGGTGGTACATCTCCGGCACGAAGATCTTGATTGCAGAGATGTCGGTGCGCGGATCGGCGCCGCTCTCCATCTTCTCGGCGCAGTGGATCGTCATCAGCCGCGCGGCCTGAATGTCGATGTACGAGTCGGCAATGAAGCCCTGAATGAACTGCTTGTCTTCGAGCTTCTCGCCGCCGTGCACTTCGCGCGTCATCGCGCGTTCGACCATCAGGTCGAATGCACGCCACATCGAACCGATCGAATTCATGCAGTGATAGACGCGACCGGCGCCGAGGCGATCCTGCGCGGCCTGGTGACCGGTACCGGTACGGCCGAGCTGGTTCTCTTTCGGCACGCGCACGTTGTCGTAAATGATCTCGCAGTGACTCGACGCGCGGCCCCACACCGGCACGCCGCGGACGATGTTCACGCCCTTGGTTTTCCGCGGCACGATGATCTGCGTCATCTTGTCGTTGCGGCCGGTCGTGTCGTTCGGATCGGACGTGCGGCACATGACGATGTAGAAATCCGCCGCGTAACCGTTCGACGTGAACCACTTGTGACCGTTGATCACCCACTCGTCGCCCTCGAGCACGCGCTTTGGTCGTCAGCGAGCGCGGATCGGAACCGGGGTTGTGCGGCTCGGTCATCGAGAAGCCGGACTGCATGCGCCCTTCGGTCAGCGGCTTCAGCCATTTCTCGTGCTGCTGCGGCGTGCCGTATTTGACGAGGATGCTCTGGTTGCCGGAGTTCGGCGCGACGACGCCGAACAACGAAGCAGCACCCGGACTGTAGGACAGCACTTCGTTCATGTACGCGTGCTGCATGAACGTGAGACCCATGCCGCCGAATTCGCGCGGCAGGTGCGGCGCCCACAGCTTGGCTTTCTTCACGGCGTCCTGAACCTGGTTGCGCAGTTCCTTCGCCTGCTTGGCCGCTTCGTTCGGCGCGTTTGCGCTGTCGGAATAGGCAGCCCACAGCTTGTCTTCGACGGGCAGGATCTGTTTGTTGACGATTTCGGCGGTCGCCAGACGGATCTCGTTGACCTCGTCGTCGAGCGTCGGCACCGGTTTGACGTTCATGGCCATCGGCGTATTCCCCTCTCTTCCCGATTAGACAAAGGGGCTCAATCTACTGCGCGCCCGGCGTCAGGGCAATTCGATCCGGCTCAGCAGTTCGGCGACCGCGGCGCGATCGGTCAGCGCGCCGTACGTGAGGCTGCGCGGCCCCAACCGCGCCGCGATAAAGGCGTTCGCAATCGTCTCACCTGCGTAACGAATCAACAGGCTCGCCTGCAACAACACTGCCATCCGTTCCGCCAACAGCCGCGCCTCGAAAGGATCGGGCTCGCCGCGCCGCAGGTCCGTCGCGAGCCGCGTCGCGGCCGCGTCGAACGACGCGTTCGAGCCCATCGCGCCGGCCAGTTCGTCGACGAGCACGTCGACGGTTTCCGGTGATCGGGCGAGCGCGCGCAGCAGATCGATGCATTGCACGTTGCCGCTGCCTTCCCAGATCGAATTGAGCGGCGCTTCGCGATACAGCCGCGCCATGATGTGTTCTTCGACATAACCGAGACCGCCCAGGCACTCCTGCGCTTCGTTGATGTGTTGCGGGGCGCGCTTGCAGATCCAGTATTTGCCCAACGCCGTCGCCAGGCGCACGAACAGTCTCTCGTTGGCATCGTCGGGGTGATCGAGCGCGCGCGCCACGCGCATCACGAGCCACATCGCAGCTTCGGTCTCGAGCACGAGGTCCGCCGCAACGTTGCGCATCAGCGGCGCCTCGATCAACCGAACACCGCCGACGCGCCGATGCGCGATGTGATGCAGCGTCTGGATCACCGCCTGACGCATGATCGCGGTCGAGCCGACCATGCAGTTGAAACGCGTGAGCGCCACCATCTGGATGATCGTCGCGACACCGCGACCCGGTTCACCGAGCCGCCACGCAAACGCGTCTTCGAACTCGATCTCGGCCGATGCGTTCGAGCGATTGCCGAGCTTGTCTTTCAGGCGCTGCAGAAAGATCGCGTTGCGACTGCCGTCGGGTCTGAAGCGCGGAAGCAGGAAGCAGGTCAGCCCGGCATCGAGATACGCGAGCGTCAGGAACGCGTCGCTCATCGGCGCGGAACAGAACCACTTGTGTCCGGTCAGCCTGAAACACTCGGCGCCGCCAACGGATTCGTTGAGCGGCGCGGCACGACTGGTATTGGCGCGCACGTCCGTACCACCCTGCTTCTCGGTCATCGCCATGCCGATGGTCAGTCCCGCCTTCTCGAAGTACGGCCGCGCGGCACCGTCGTAGCTTCGCCCCACTATGCGTGGTTCCCATTCCTGCGCGAGCGCGGGCTCGATGCGCAGCGCCGGAATGCACGCGTACGTCATCGTCAGCGGACAGTCGGTGCCGGAATCGGCCTGGTTGTGCAACAGTTCAAGGCCGGCGCGCACGACGTGTCCGCCGCGGCGCGGCGTTTCCCACGCCAGCCCGTGTACACCGTGCGCAATCGCGGTGTGCATCAGGTGGTGATACGACGGGTGAAACGCCACCTGGTCGATGCGATGCCCATACGCGTCGTGCGTCTTCAGCTCCGGCGCGTTCCGATTCGCGAGACGGCCGTGCTCGACCAGTTCGCCGCCGGCCAGCGCGCCGTAGCGCGCCAGCGCTTCATCGCCCCACGCAGCGTCGAACCGGTCGACGGTCTGCTGCAGCGTGCGATCGATGCGGTAGAGGTTGTAATCGAGCAGCGGCGGGACCTGGTTCGTCACTTCGTGCGTGGCAGACATGGCGGACACTCGTGCATCGACGTCGCCCGGACTGTCCGGCCCGAACGAACCTGCTGTCAATACACACAATCCACCGCTACGGCTGCGTACAGCTGCGGTCGCGCTGTGCTTCGTAGCTGCGTTCGCGCGCATCGAGCTTCGCCGCGCTCGACGCGCGATAACCATGGCGCTTGGTCGCACGGACGCGATCGAGGCCGTCACGCGCTGCTTGGCAACGCCTGTCGTCCTGCGTCTTCGCGTCGGTCCGCTGCACCGGCACCGAGCGAGTGCGTTTATCGTGGCTCAACGAATCGAGCGTTGCCTGTTCGCCGGCACTCAGGTGCGACATGTCGACGGTGACGATCGGCTGCGTCGTCTGCGTTCGGCCGCCGGCGCACGGGCGGTCGCTGAACAGCGTTTCACCGGCGTCGCCCGGACAACGGTAGATGGTCGGCTGCGGCGCCGCAGCGATCGCGACCACGATGAACAGCCACTCCGCCATTGCCGCGCATCCCCACTCGATGTACGAGACCGAGCCTAACGACGCCTCGCTGTGGCGACAGCGGCAATCGGCGCAGCGCGACGTGAGCAAGTAGCCGTGCTTGCGATCGAACCGCGAACACTCTTCAATGCGACGTCCCGCAACGAGAGCACTTCGATGGCGATCAATTCACCGCGCGACTTCTTCGCGCTCGAATCGGCGAGCGGCATCGTGCTGGTCGTTGCCGCGATCATCGCACTCGTGATCGCGAACTCGCCGCTCGCACCGCTGTACGATTCGTTCCTCAATCTGAAGCTGACGGTCGCGGTCGGCGACCTCGCGATCGACAAGCCACTGCTGCTGTGGATCAACGACGGCCTCATGGCGGTGTTCTTCTTTCTCATCGGCCTCGAAGTGAAACGCGAAGTGCTCGAAGGCGAGCTGCGCGAGCCCTCGCAGATCGTGCTGCCCGGCTGCGCGGCGTTGGGCGGCTTCGCCGTTCCGGCTGCGATCTATGCGTACATCAACTGGAACGATGCAGTGGCACTTGGCGGCTGGGCGATTCCGGCCGCCACCGACATCGCGTTCGCGCTCGGTGTCCTGTCGATGCTCGGCAGCCGCGTGCCGGCGTCGCTCAAGCTGTTCCTGACTTCGCTCGCGATCTTCGACGACATCGCCGCGATCGTCGTCATCGCGCTGTTCTACGCCACCGATCTGTCGGTCGTGTCGTTATCGCTCGCATTGATCGGCATCGTTGCACTGGTCGTGATGAATCGCCTCGGCGTCGGCCGCATTGCCGCCTATGTGCTGATCGGCATCGCGGTCTGGGTATGCGTATTGAAGAGCGGCGTGCACGCGACGCTGGCGGGATTTGTGGTCGCATTGACGATTCCGCTGAAGCATCCGGACCCGGCGTACGCCGGTTCGCCATTGCGGCACCTCGAACACATCCTGCACCCATGGGTCGCGTTCATGATTCTGCCGCTGTTCGCGTTCGCGAACGCGGGCGTGTCGTTTGCCGGCATGACGGCCGGCGAACTGACCGGCGGTGTCGCTACAGGCATCGTGCTCGGGCTGTTCATCGGCAAACAGGTCGGCGTGTTCGCGACGAGTGCGTTGCTGATCAAGCTCGGTCTCGCCGAACTGCCGCGCGGCGCATCGTTGTCGTCGTTGTACGGCGTCGCGGTGCTGACCGGTATCGGCTTCACGATGAGCCTGTTCATCGGCGGGCTCGCCTTCGAACATTCGCCGGTCGACTACGATGCGCCGCTGCGCGCGGCCGTGCTCGGCGGGTCGGTATTCTCCGCGGTGGTCGGATATCTCCTGCTGCGCGTCACATTGAAGGGCGCGCCGACGGATGCTCCGGCCGGATAGTCCGCTTATACTCCGGACATGACCGACCTCGTATATCCCTATCCCGATCATCCAAAACCCGGAACGACTCGCGAAGTCGCGCCCGGCGTCCATTGGCTCACCATGCCGATGGGCGGCTCGCTGACCCACATCAATCTGTATCTGCTCGACGACGGCGACGGCTGGTACGTGGTCGACACCGGCCTCGGCAATCAGGAAACAGAAGCGCTGTGGCACCAGCTGTTCACCGGCGACATGGGCGGCAGGCCCGTGAAAGGCGTGATCTGCACGCACATGCACCCGGACCACATCGGCCAGGCCGGCATGATCTCCGATCACTTCAAGTGCCCGCTGCTGATGACGCGCGCGGAGTACTACCAGGCGCGCGCGTTCCACTCGTCCGGTCCCGGCAGCAACCATTCGAGCTGGCAGGGCCAGGTGTTCTTCGAGCGCGCAGGCATGCCGCGCGACTATCTCGGCCAGATGAAGCAGATGTGGGAATCCCGCGCGAAGGGCGGCGACGGTTTCGGCATGCCGTCGCTGCCGATGGGTTACCAACGACTCGTCGATGGCGACGAACTGCGCATCGGCAACCACACATGGGACGTCGTCGTCGGCTCCGGCCATTCGCCGGAACACGCGTGCCTGCACGCGAAGGGCCTCGACGTGATGATCTCCGGCGATCAGATCCTGCCGGTCATCACGTCGAACGTCAGCGTGCATCCGACCGAACCGGAGGCGAATCCGCTGAAGGACTGGATGGAGTCGCACGACAAGTTCATGAAAACGCCCGGCGAGACGCTCGTATTACCGGCGCACAACCTGCCGTTTTACGGCGTGCGCGAGCGGCTGCGGCAGCTGATCAACCATCATGAAGACCGCATGCTCGCGATCGAAGAGCATTGCCAGACGACGCCCGCGCTCGCGCGCGACCTGCTGCCGGTGTTGTTCAAACGCAAACTCGACCCGCGCCAGATGATGATGGCGTTGGGCGAGGCGATTGCGCATCTGCATCTGCTGATGCATCGCAACCGCATCGAACGCACGCTCGGCGAAGACGGCTACTACCACTTCCGTTCGATCGACCCCGATCTCGATCGGCGCTCGAATCCCGATCGCCACACGGCCCCCGACGACAGCCCGATGCAGGTCTAGCGTCGTGCCCAGACTCAGGGGCACGACACACGTTTGACCAAGAAGCGCAACTGGCGCCATCGGCTGGTCATCGTCACGTATCGATTGGTTCGTTGGTCTCACAGAAGACTTCCGCCGGTAGTCCGCTCACTGCTCGGCCTGTTGCTGATGGCCGCCGGGGTCGTCGGCTTCCTGCCGGTGCTCGGTTTCTGGATGTTCCCGCTCGGTGTGGCGCTGGTGATTTCCGACTTTCCGCCGCTGCGACGTCGTCTCGAGCGCTGGCTCAACGAGACTCGGCAGCGTTACCACATGGACATGCTGCAGAACGAGCGTCGTCGCGACCCCACCTGATCTGCTAAGGGGCGTCGATTCGGTAGAATGCGTACTCGCGGGGCGCTTCTCCAGCTATTCCAATCATGGTCGTGTGGGAATAGACGCCGCCGATTTTCTCCATCGCCTTGCGCGATCGCGTGTTCGCGGGATCGACGTGAAACCAGACCGTACGCGCCCACTTGAACGCGTGGTCCAGCATCAGACGCTTCACTTCGGCGTTGGTTGGCCCGCCCCAATGGTCGCGCACGATGAACGTGAACCCGATCGCTACTTCGCGCGCCGCCGGATTCCAGTCGTAGTAGCGCGACGACCCGATCACGCGATGTGTCGCCGCTTCCTCTATCGTCAGCGCGCGCTGCGGCACTGCAGCCTTGAACCACTTTTCGAAGACACCGCGTTGCGATCGGTCTTTCGCCGGATGCTGCGCCCACATCAGCGGGTCGGACGCCACGGCGTACAGCGCCTCGAATTCGTCGGTGCGAATCGGCCGGATGCGAACGTTCGGCCCCGACAGAACCGGTTGTAAATCGAACTCGGCGTGCACGTCAGACCTCGAATCGATACGCGCCTTTGCCTGCCCGCTTCACGCGACCCGCGGTCGGCGTCGCGAAATGCGTGCCGATCACCAGCACCGCGGAGTCCGCGTACTTCGCCAACAGATCGTTCCGGGTGCGCACGCCCTGGGCCTTGTCGAAATCGGCGGAGCTGGTCCAATCGGTGCGCGCGATCTGACACGGATGGTGAATGCAATCGCCGGTGATCAGCGCTTCGGTGCCCCGCGACGCGATGTGCACGCTGACGTGACCGGCGGTGTGCCCCGGCGTGGGCTCCAGCCACACTTCGTCGCACAACCGATGCTCCATCGAAACGAAATCGACGAGCCCCGCTTCGATGACGGGACGTACCGAATCCGCGAGCACGGAACCGTACTGCGCGTCTTCGCCGTGTTCGTCCCAATAGCGCCATTCCTGCTGCGCAATCAGGTAGCGCGCGTTCGGAAACGTCGGCACCCAGTGGCCGTCGACCAACATCGTGTTCCAACCGACGTGATCGACGTGCAGATGCGTGCACAGCACCGTATCGATCGATTCGCGCGGATAACCCGCCGCGGCGAGGTCCGAGAGAAACGATGTCTGCAGATGGCTCCAGCTCGGAATGTTGCGTTCCTTGTCGTTGCCGATGCAGGTATCGACCACGATGCGTCGGCTGCCCGTGTCGACCACCAGCGCGTGCACGCTCATGATCAGCTTGCCTTGCTCGGTCATGAAATGCGGCTTCAGCCACTCGATGTCGCGGCATGCCTCCGGCGTTGCGTCCGGCAGAATGAACTTGGTTCCACCGGCCACTTCCAGTTCGACAATGCGCGTGATCTTCACGTCGCCGATCTGCCATTGATTCATCGCGCCGCTCCGCCGTTAGAAGACATCGCAGCATCTCCAAACGTCCGAACGCTGGCAATACGCTTGCTGTTGCAAATGCGCTCGCTTAAGGTCGCGGTGCCAATTTCGATGGGGGTTTCTGCATGGGCGTGCGCGAGTACTTTTCCACGTTCAAGGAGTTCGTCGGGCTGCTGCGCAATCGGCGTTATCTTGCGCCGCGGCCGGCCGACACGCTCGACTCCGTCGGACTGAAGCTCGAAGAGACCGCAGCGAAATTCGGCGATCGGACGATGCTGCTGTTCGAGGGTCGCCAGATCACGTGGAAGGAATTCAACGCGCTGGCCAATCAGTTCGCGCATGCATTGAAGGCGCGCGGCATCGGCCACGGCGACATCGTCAGTCTGATGATGGAAAACCGCATCGAGTTCCTCGCCGCGCTCATCGCGATTGCCAAGCTCGGTGCGGTTACATCGCTGATCAATACGAACCTGCGCGGCAGGCCGCTGACGCATTGCGTTTCCGTCACGCAGTCGAAAGCGTGGATCTTCGGCGAGGAGTTGAGCGATGCCGTCGGCGGCGTAAAAGCCGATCTGACGCTGAAGGAAGGCAGCGGCTTCCTCTTCGTCGCCGACGCGGCGAAAACGCGCGCGCCGAACTGGGCCGTCGACCTCGGCGCGGAAGCGGCCACTGCGCCCACGTCGAACCTGCCGGAAACACAGCGAATCAAACTCGGCGACAACGCCACGTTCCTGTTCACT
Source organism: uncultured Gammaproteobacteria bacterium (assembly GCA_963787045.1). Classification (GTDB taxonomy): domain Bacteria; phylum Pseudomonadota; class Gammaproteobacteria; order Pseudomonadales; family Azotimanducaceae; genus DATJGR01. Next base: position 38,857 of record CAWBBR010000021.1, read on the forward strand.
TCCGGAACGACCGGCCTGCCGAAAGCCGCGGTCGTGTCGCACCGACGTTTCCTTGCCACCGGCCTCACGACATGGCGCCTCGGCTTGAAGAGCAACGAGAACGACCGGCTGTACATCTGTCTGCCGCTGTATCACGGCACCGGCTTGATGGTCGGATTCTGCTCCGCGTTGTGGTCCGGATCTTCGATGTTCGTGCGGCGCAAATTCTCGGCGTCGAACTTCCTGAAAGAGGCGCGCGAATACGGTACGACCTGTTTCGTCTACATCGGCGAGATCTGCCGTTATCTGGTGAACCAGCCGGCGCAGCCGAACGACGCCGACAATCCCCTTCAGCGAATCGTTGGCAACGGTCTGCGTCCAGATATCTGGCTCGACTTCAAGAAACGCTTCGGCATCAAGCGGATCACCGAGTTCTACGGCGCCAGCGAAGGCAACGTGGCGTTCATGAACCTGTTGAACAAGGACCTCACGGTCGGCATGACGGCGAGCACGATCGCGTTGGTGCGCTACGACGTGGACGCCGACGAGATCATTCGCGACGCAGCGGGTCGTTGCGTGCCGGTGGCCGAGGGCGAACCAGGATTGCTGCTTGCCGAGATCAACGAAACGCAGGTGTTCGAGGGATACACGAACGAGGAAGCGACGCAGAAGAAGATCGTGCATGGCGTGCTGAAGGATGGCGACGCCTGGTTCAATTCCGGGGACCTGATCCGTCAGGTGGACGTCGGCTTCACCATGGGACAGAAGCACTACCAGTTCGTCGATCGCGTCGGCGATACGTTTCGTTGGCGTTCGGAAAACGTATCGACGAACGAAGTGGGCGAGATCATCAACCAGCACCCGCAAGTGCAGTTCTGCAACGTGTACGGCGTTTCGATCCCGAATGCCGACGGTCGCGCGGGCATGGCCGCGATCACGCTGAAGTCGGGTCTGAAGCAACTCGACGTCGCCGGTTTCTCGGCCTATGTCGCGCACGAACTGCCGAGCTATGCGCGTCCGGTATTCATCCGCATCCAACCGGAGATGGAAGTGACCGGCACGTTCAAACTGATGAAGGGCGACTTGCGCCGCGAGGGCTATGACCTCGCGACCGTCAACGAGCCGTTGTACGTGATGAAGCCGGGACAGCCGACTTACGAACCGCTCGATCAGCAGTTTCTGTCGAAAATCCGCGCCGGGATGGCCGGGTACTGACCGCTAGTCCTTGCGGGGCTGCCCGAACAATCGCTCCGACCACAACGTGAGACCCTGAGTGACGCTGGCGAAGTGGTCGCTGTCGACGAATCGCGCGGCCGGAAACTTGCGTTCCAGATAGTTGCGGACGATCGTCGCGCGCGCCATTCCCCCGGTGAGGTAAATGACATCCGGCTCGCGGCCTGCGGCCGTCACGGACTCGGTAACGAGCCCTTCGAGATGCACGAGCAGGCGCTCGCACGCCTGCGCGAAGACCCGACGATCCGTTGCGCCGGACAGACCCTGCTCGAGGTACGCGAGATCGATGTCGGTTCGCTCGGCATCCGACAGCGCGACCTTTGCGAGCTCCGCGCTGCGCACGATGCGATAGGTCAGGCGTTCCGTCTGCACCGATCTCAATCGACCGATCCGATCGGGAAGCAACGCCTCGCTGACCAGGCGATCGAGGCGCTCCAGGGTACGCCGTGAGTAGAACCGTTGCTGCGCGTTGACGTCGTTCGTCGAGACCGCATCGACGAAGTACGTGTTGGGTATCGGCAGGCCGGACACCAACTCGTCTTCGTACCCCAACAGACCCATTACGGCGCGCAGCGCAAGCAATTGATCGTAGTCGTTGCCGCCGATGCGTTCTCCGGCGTGACCGAGAATGTCGGCGGCGCGTTCGACCGACGCGCGGCGCTTGGGGCCGACGCGCACGAACGAACAATCCGTGGTACCGCCGCCGATGTCGAGCACCAGCACGCACTCCTCGTGATCGAGCCGCGCCTCGTATTCCATCGCGGCGGCCATCGGCTCGTAGAGAAACTCGACGCGCTTGAAACCCGCTTCGAGCGCCGACTCGACCAGCATCTCGAGTGCATTGCGGTTTTCTTCCTCGCCACCCGCGCCTTGAAAATTGATCGGCCGCCCGATCACCACGTCGTCGATGGATTCACCACTGGCTTCGTCGGCGTGGCGCTTAACGTTCGCCATCATCGCGGTGACGACGCCGATGAACCGCGCTCTGATTTCGTCGCTGAGCCCCCTCGCACCGAGAAAGCTCTTCGGACTCTTGATGAAGTAACCGGCGGACGGCGCTTCGAGATAGGCCGCGAGCGCCGCGCGGCCGAATCGCAATTCGTCGAACGATCGCGTCGTTACGTCGAGACCACGAATGTCGGCGACCGAGCGTTCCAGCTGCAACTGCGGACGAGGCGCGTATAGCGTGGACGGAATCAGCGGGTCCCCGTCTTCGAGCGGCACCAGCCTGACCTTCCCGTCGTGCACGAGACCGATGGAACAGTTGGACGTACCGTAGTCGAAGCCGGCAAACATCTCTCACTCCGAGGGTTCACGAGAGCGTTTCGCGGGATGGGATCCGCGGGGCGCGGCAGTTTACACGAAGGGAGAGAAAGTCGGGGCGGCCCTTCGGCCGCCCCGCGGAAGCGATCAACGATCGTGCCAATCGTGATGGTCGTCGTCGCGATCGTCGTGATGGTCATCGCGATCCGACCAATGATTGGGGCCGTGGCCGTTCCAGTAGCCGTAGTTGGGATGGTAGCCGTACCGATAGGCATACGGTGGTACCCAACGGTATGCCGGCGCCGGCGCCCACCGATAGGCCGGGTAGTAGCGCGGCGCTACATACCGCACCGGTGGTACGTATCGCACCACCGGCGGTGGGGCGTACCGGTAACCCGAACCCCAGGTACCGGAGGTACCGTAGTCCGATGCACACGCGCCGACCGACGTCAGCGCGGCGGCGCCGATTACCGCGATTGCCAGGACTCTCTTCAACATTGCCATCTCCTTGATGTCGATGTGGCGATGTTCACTTTAGAGAAGGTGTCCTGAATGGAATATGAACGCGATTTTTCAATGAAAACGCGCGCTTTTGCCGGCTTCGACCGGATCGAGGCTACCTAACTAAATCGATAAGGGGCGAGCCGCGTACTATGCGGCTTGGAGATTTCCGGCGAGTTCAGCGAGCTTGTCGAGCAGCGGAATCACGGTATCGGCATCTGCGGGGGGCAGTCCGAAAACGAGCCGACTGAAGCCGAAACCGATCAACTCCTCGATGCGGCGTTGATTCGGCGGCACGCCGAATATCGAGAACTGCGGTGCGCCGCTGCGGCCCGCAGCGCGCCATGCTTCGTTCGTCTTGCGAATGCCCTCTTCATAGTCGATACCGCCCGACGCCTGCGAGCGCCGCGTGTCCTGGAAGATCGGCATCCAGCCGTCGCAATATTCAGCGATGCGCTGCCAGCTCCAGCGAGACGACGCGCCGAGCAGCACCGGCGGTCCGCCGATTTGCGCCGGCTTCGGGTACGACCAGATCGGATCGAAGTCGACGAACTCACCGTGATATTCGGCGGACTCGTCACTCCAGATGCGTCGCATCGCGAGCACACGCTCGCGCGTCACCTTCCAGCGAGTGGCAAAGGCGACGCCGTGATTGGCCATCTCCTCAACGTTCCACCCCGCGCCGATGCCGAGCACCACACGGCCGCCCGACAGCAGGTCGAGCGAGGCGACCTGCTTCGCCATCACGATCGGATCGCGTTCGGTGACGAGACAGATGCCAGTGGCGAGTTTGATCGACTTCGTGACTGCCGCCGCGGCCGTGAGCGCCACGAACGGATCGTGCGTGTGCGCGTACTCGCGCGGCAGCTCCGCGCCACCCGGCCACGGCGTTTTACGGCTCGCCGGGATGTGCGTGTGCTCAGGAAAGAAGACCGACTCGAAGCCGCGCGCTTCCGCTTCCGATGCCAGCACGTGCGGTGCAATCGCATAGTCGGTGGGAAACATCAGGACGCCGAAGTCGGTCATGGCGATTACGGCTTCAGCCCGGCGCGAAGGAACTTTCTTGTATTCCTCGTACGCGGGCCACTGGTCCTTCGTCAGGATCTTGTGGACCCCTTCGTCCATCTTGTGGACCAGGGAGTTGTCTTTGCTTCGGATGGTCATGTCAACGTTCGGCGCACCGACCTTCATGACTTTCTGGATCATCGCGAAATGATCCGTGACGTACTCGCCGACCACCTTGTTGAACTCCGGCTTCTGCGCATCCGTCATGTTGATAGCAACCGCGGCCTTGATGACATCGGTGCTCATCCACGGCGGCAATTGCACCGGTGCCGCCGGTGCTGCGCCCGCTTCAGCGGGTGCGCCGGCCGCAGGCGCCGCGTCCTCCGCAATCGCAAACGAGCTGACGAGAGCCAGGGCGAGAACGGCAAAGCTCATAGAAAGACGTGACACCACAACGAGACCCTCTACCCAGATAAGGCCGTACAGCCTAACAGAGGAGTGCTGAAGGGGAGAACTTCGTGGAGCCGCCCTTCCGGCGGCCCACGCCGAAGTCACATCAGAGAACGGTCTTCGCGAAGCGGGAAACGTGCCGGTCGATCGACTGCGCGTAACGCATACCCAGTTCCTGGTAGTAGCCGTCTTCGCGCTGATTCTTCATACCCACGTTGTACGCCGACAGCGCGCACTGCTCCGAGCCGCACAGATCGCGATAGTGGGCGAGGATCTGGGCGCCGCAGTAGATGTTCTCCGCCGGGTCCGCCAGATTCACACTGCCGCAGAACAGACCCCAGTACGGTTTGACCTGGGCCGGTCCGATGGCGCCCATATCGGACGTCACTTCCTTCCGGAACGAACTCTCTATGAACACGACGCTGGCCAGCAGCTCCGGCGAAAGACCCTGACGCTTCGACGCCTCGAGGATCCAGCCCGAAAACTCGGTGGCAGTGGCGCGGCGGATGCCGAGCGCCTTGTGCAGGCGCTGTGCAAAGCGGCTCACTTCGTCGTTCCACGGCGATTGGGCAGTGATCGCCGCCGGGACCGCAAACGGCGTCCGTTCGACGCCGCGGTCACCCGCCAGCAGCACCACTGCGGTACAGGTCACCGACGCGAAAGCCAGCATCGCGACCTGAGCCCTGATCAATACCGGAATACCCGTCAACGCTTGCCGAATCCCTGCATTCAAACGTCCGCCTACGGTGTTTCTAACAACACGGTTTTGCACGTTTTGGATCCCCCTCGACTGCGGCATTCTATATGCACTGCGTCACTCAATGAACCGCAGCCTAGTCATCGAGGGGGGACCAAACTGTTGCTGCGATGTAACGTGAGGGCCAAAAGTAAAGAAGCGCTAACCCGTCGAACCAATGAACATCGGCATTCGACGTATACGATCCATTAGAAGGCCTCTATTGATACTAAACCGGTCTAAGACGCTGCAGATTGACCGGGATTTTGTTTTGCGGCGCAGCAATCTAAGAGTGAGGCCGAAGCCGTTGATTTTCCACGACGTCCCGCCGAGTCGCAGAATTCGATGAATCAGATGTGTCGGGCTGTAAGCATCGTGTCGAAGCGGGTCAGTCGCGCCATCACCCGGCCGTAGACGGATTCGGGTGGGTAATCGCCGGCTCCGTCCATCTCCCCCGCCGGCATTCCGGTGAAGAGCTGGATTGCCTCCTCCACGCGCACCACGCTGTATAGATGGAACGAGCCGGCCGCGACGGCGTCCCGGACCTCGTCACGCAACACCAGGTTCGCCTCGTTCTGGCGCGGTAGCACCACCCCCTGCGATCCCGTCAGCGGACCCAGCGACAGACAGGCGGCAAAGAAGCCCTTCGATCTTATGGTGGACGCCGCCGATGACCTGCGCTTCACCCAGCTGATTGACCGAACCGGTGATCGCGAGATCCTGCCGGATCGGAACGTCCGCCAATTCGGAGACGATGGCGATGTACTCCGCCATGGACGCGCTGTCGCCTTCGATACCGCCATACATCTGTTCGAACGTGACGCTGCAATCGAACGACAACGGGAACTTGTTCGCGAAGTAGCGCATCAGCAGCCCCTGCAGCGTCATGCTGCCTTTCTGCTGAATCGGTCCGCTCATCGCGACCAGCCGCTCGATGCTGATCACACCGCGGCGGCCCACCGACGAACGCGCCGTGATCCGCGCGGGCGAGCCGAACACGTGATCTCCAGCGGACTGCACCGTCAGGCCGTTGATCTGACCCACCACCGCACCGCTCGCCTGGATCAGGGTCGTGCCCTCGCCGATCGCGCGTTGAACGCGGTCCTCGACCTGTCCGTTCCGCTCCCGACGCAGCCTCACGGCTGCCCGAATGTGCTCGGCCGTCAGCGGCACGCCGGGATAGAGCTTCGACGCTTCGATCAGCACGTCGGTGATCAGTTCGAAGCGCGCCGTCAGCCGGTCGCGATGCTCGGCCCACCTGGAAGCCATGCCGAGCAGCCGCGCGATCCCGTCGCGCGTGACATCGATGCCGTTGCGACGTGCGTTGACGGCGATCAACCCGGCATAGCGGCACAGGTTGTCGTGCGTCGCATCGGCCGTCGGTTCGATCTCGGCCTTCACCTTGAAGTACACCTGGAATTCGGGGTCTTGCGCGAAGAACACGTAGTACCACTGCGGCGCGCCGACCACGATCACCTTGAAGTCGAGCCGCACCGGTGCCGGTTTCGGCGCGCCGGCGAGCGGCGGTGAATTCGCGCGATAGAACTCCTCGATGCGGATCTCGCTGTCGCGCAGCGCCCCTTTCAAGAATGCCCACAGCGTCAAATCGCGCACGAGCGCTTCCGCGCGCAGGATCAGCACGCCGCCGTTTGCGCGGTGCAACGCACCCGGGCGAATGAGCGTCACGTCGGTATCGAGGCCACCGCCCGGCAACTGGCGATACTCGATGAACCCGAACAGATTCTCGTATGTCGGATTGTGTTCGCAGATGACGGGCGGATGCGTCTCGCGGCTGCGATCTACCAGCAGATTGACCGAGTAACGCCGCTCGCCGCGCTCGGTGCGCGGTGCAACCACGCCGTCTTCGCTGGTGAGCAGCAATTCGTGATGTTCGACGAGGTCGCGCCGCAACGCGTCGATCCATTCCGTCAGTTGAGCGAACGTATTGAATCGATCGCGCAAGCCCGCCAACAATCCTTCTGTGGCGCGCGCCGCGATGTCCCGATTGAAACCCTTCAGTGTTTCGAAGAACTGCCTCTGGAACCGCGCGGCATCGCGGTTGATCTCCGCCATCCGTTCGATGAGCGGCCGACCGCGTTCTTCCAGTTGCGTCCGCTGGTCGGACGGCAGCATGTTGATCGGAATCGGATTGCCGTCGTCGCCGATCGCGGCCGCTACGGCGCCTTGCGGCGTGTTGATGATCGATAGACGGGCTGCGTTCGCGTCTGTTTCGAGTGCAGTGAGCTGGCTCTGGATCTGCGCGTCGTTCTGCGCCCGCAGCGTCGTCGCCTGACGTTGATAAGACTCGCTGCCGAACGCGGCGGCGAGCTCCCGGGCGAGCGCCGGGACCGTCTCTTCGACCGCCGACTTGAAGCGTCGGCCGGTGCCAGCGGGCAGACGGATCGGACGCGGTGTCGACGGCGCCTCGAAATCGACCACATAGATCCAGTCGCTCGCCGGCGGTCGCCCTTGCGCCCACGCTTCGACGAACTCGCGCGTCGCGGTCATGCGACCGCTGCGGTCTAGCCCCAGCACATAGACGTTGTGATCGTTGCCGGGCGTGTCGAGCCCGAACTGCAGCGCCTGCCCTGCGCGTGCATGGCTCGACAGATCGAATGCGCTGACGCCGTTCGCCGGATCGAATGAATAATCGGGAATCCCGACGGCGTCGGCCGCGAGTTCCTTTACAGGCATCAGCCGCGCCTGCCGAGCTTGAAGTTGTCCCAAGTGACGATGTGGTCAGGCACCACGACAACCCAGCGCCGGTTGCGACCGCCGGCGCTCGCGCCGTTCGGTGGCGGGTTCTCGACCGCGGCCGCACCATGGCCGCCGTTGTATTTCCGGCCCATCTGCACGCGAGCTTCCTGCAGATGCGGATCCGCCGCTTCGGCCGCTGCGTCTTCGAGCACGACGGCGCGACCCTGCACCATCACCGCTTGCAGTTCGGGGAATTTCTCGTTGCGATCGACCAGCACGGTGCAGACCGGTTCGCGACGCAGGTTGACGATCTTTTGACCGCGACCGTAGAAGTAGATGCGTCCGCCGGCCCAACCGAACCACATCGGCGTCAGGTTGATGCGATTGCGTGGTCCGACCGACGCAATGCGCATGTTCCACAAGCTCGTCATCATCTCGTCGATCTGTTTGGCGTCGAGCGCCAGTTCGCGCGGTAGTGCCATGACTCATGCGCTCCGCAGTTCGGCGATCATCGCTTTGCGTTGCTCGCGATCGACGAATTCGAACGACGCGGAACTGCGATCGACGAATGCGCCGTAGCGACGCTTCATCTCCGGCACGATCGTGTGCGGTTCTCCGACCACGGCGAACTCGCTCAGGATTTCGTCGGTGATGAGCGTGCCCATCTCCTTCCAACGGCCCTGCTTCGACATCGTGTTCAGTTCAGTCTGCAGGTCGCCAACACCGATCGACTCGAGCACGCCGCGATACGCCGGCGTCGACCCATAAAACGCGATGCGTTCCTTGTTCGCCTGTTTGGCTTTCTTGAACTCTTCCTCGGTGCGCCCGGAAACGACGAAGTTCGAATACGAAATCTCGAAGTCGCCACGACGCCGGCCGGCTTTCGCGAGGCCGCGCTCGATTGCGGGTAGTGTCACCTGCTCGATGAACGGCAGCGTACTGAACGGATGGATGATCATGCCGTCCGCCACTTCGCCGGCGACTTCAGTCATATGCGGCCCGACTGCAGCAAGGATGACTTTCGGCGCGCCGTATTCCTTGTTCTCGGGCGTGAAAGCCGGCGTCATCAGCGTGTGGTTGTAGAACTTGCCGACGAACTCGAGCTTGGCGCCGTCGTACCAGTTCGCCCAGATCGCGCGCATCGCAAGCACCAGCTCGCGCATCTTCGCGGCCGGCGCGCCCCACGGCATGCTGAAACGCTTGGTGATGTGCGGCTTGATCTGCGAACCGAGACCGATGGTGACGCGCCCCTTAGAGTAGGCGTTCAGATCGTGGCCGATGTTCGCGAGCAGCATCGGGCTGCGCGCGAAACCGACCGCGATCGAACTGATCAGCTCGATCTTCGACGTGTGTTCCGCGGCCAACAGCAGCGGGAAGAACGGGTCGTGGTTCATCTCGGCGGTGCGCACGCCGTCGAAGCCCATCGCTTCCACTTCTTTGGCCGAAGCGGGTACACGCTCGAGCTGGTGCCCGAGTCCGGCATCTACTTTCATCGTGTGCTCCGGCTTACTTCGTCAGTTCTTTGATGATGTTCTGGCGATCTTCTTTGCCGATGCTCGCGTAGGCGGCCGACGTACGGTCTATCAAATCGCCATAGCGCGACTTGATTTGTCCCGCAATCGTCGACGGGGCGCCGATCACCGCAAATTCCTTGAGGATATCGTCGGTAATCAGGTGGCCCATTTCTTCCCAACGACCCTGTTTCGACATGCTGTTGAGGTCGCTTTGCAGGTGACCCACGCCGATGGAGTCGAGCACGGGCTTGTACGCGGGCGTCGATCCGTAGAACGCGATCTGACGTTTTGTCGCCACTTTTGCCGTTTCGATGGCCTGGTCGTCTTTGCCCGTCACCACGAACACCGGGTAGCTGATTTCGAAGTCCTTGCGTGACTTGCCGGCCCGTTCGAAGCCTTTCTCCAGCGCGGGCACCGTCGTTTCACGCAGGTATTTTTCGGTCGTGAACGCATGCACGATCACGCCGTCCGCGACCTCACCCGCCACTTCCGTCATCAACGGGCCTACGGCGGCCAGGAACACTTTTGGCGCACCGTATTCGTTGTTCGTCGGCGTAAAAAACGGCGTCATCAACGTGTGGGTGTAGAAGCGTCCGGCATATTCCAGCGGTTTGCCTTCGTGCCACGTTGCCCAGATCGCGCGCATCGCAAGGATGAACTCGCGCATCCGAGCGGCGGGTGCCGACCACGGCATGCTGAAACGCTTCGTGATGTGCGGGCGAATCTGCGATCCGATGCCGAGCACGAAGCGCCCCTTAGAGACGGCGTTCAGATCGTGACCGATGTTTGCGAGCACCATCGGCGTGCGCGCGAACGCGACCGCAATCCCGGTCATCAATTCGATGCGCTGCGTGTTCATTGCCGCGACGAGCAATGGAAAAAACGGATCGTGAGAGGTTTCTGCGGTCATGAGACCGCTGTAGCCCATCTCTTCCAGCGCCTTGGCTTCGGCGCCCACCTTGTCGAGTTCCCAGCCCACTCCCCCATCTACTTTCATTGACGTACTCCGGATTAGAAATGCGAATGGGGATTGTACGGCGCCTGAGCGCCGAAATGGCAACTAGCCGACCTGATCGGGCGCGTGCATGAAGAGACCCGGATGCGGACCCTCACCGTTGCGAAAGTGATCGCACGAGACCTCACCGCCCGAGAACGACAGGCGATACACCAGATCGTTCGGCTGCCGGACCCGATCGGCTTCCGACGGTTTCAACCCCAGGAAGTGCGTCAACAGCACGCGGCCGCTGATCCCGTGCGAGACGATGGCGAGCTTGCTAACTGGAATTTCGTGCAATCGCTCGGCAAGCGGCGCGATTCGCAGCAGCATGTCCGGCAGGTTTTCGCCCGCGGGCGGCCGGTGGTGGAACGGGTCGAGCGACCGGGCGGCCCATTCGTCGGGATAGTGGTCGGCGATTTCGTCGATCGTGAGCCCCTCCCACTCGCCGCAATGGCGTTCTACCAACCGCGCGTCGTACGTCACCGGAATGTCGCAACCTTCGAGTATCAGTTCCGCGGTCTCGCGCGTACGGCCGAGCGGCGACACGATCATCTGTCCCACCGTCTCTCGCGCGAGCAGTTGGCCGTTTACACGTGCATGCGCGCGACCTTCGGGCGTGAGCGGGGAATCCAGGCGTCCTTGCATCCGGCGCTGCCGATTCCACTCGGTCTCGCCGTGGCGGACGAGGTAAAGCACATCCATTCCGGTCTCCTGTCGAGTCGCCGATGATAGCGGAGCCGGCGCTTGAACCGGTGGGGTGCGAACCCCATACAATGACATCGCGGCTACGGCACCGAACCGCCGTTTCCGGGTCCAACGATCAGTCACGGAGAGATTCGATCCAATGCGTATTCTGCTGTTTCTAGCTACCAACATTGCGGTGCTCCTGCTCGCCAGCATCACGTTCCGCGTGCTCGGACTCGAACAGTTCATGTACCAGCAGGGCGTCGGCATCAACCTGACGGGCATGCTGGTCTTCGCCGCGGTCTTCGGCATGGGCGGTTCATTCTTCTCGCTGATGATCTCGAAGTGGATGGCGAAGCGGTCGACCGGCGCACAGGTCATCGACCAACCGCGCAGTGAGTCGGAGCGCTGGCTCGTCGATACGGTGAAAGATCTCGCGCAGAAGGCCGGCATCGGAATGCCTGAAGTGGCCGTGTTCGCCTCACCGCAGCCGAACGCGTTCGCAACCGGTGCTTCGAAGAACAACGCACTCGTTGCGGTGAGCACCGGGCTGCTCGAGAACATGCGCCCCGACGAAGTGCGCGCGGTGCTCGGACACGAGATCGGCCACGTCGCGAACGGCGACATGGTGACGTTGACGTTGATTCAGGGCGTGGTGAACACGTTCGTGATCTTCTTTGCCCGCATCATCGGAACGGTTGTCGATCGCGCGGTGTTCCGCAGCGAGAACGGCAACGGCATCGGTTTCTTCGTCGTAACGATGATCGCGCAGGTGGTGCTCGGCATCGGCGCCAGCATGATCGTGATGTGGTTTTCCCGGCACCGCGAATTCCGCGCCGATGCCGCGGGCGCGCAACTGGCGGGCCGCGACAACATGATCGGCGCTCTAGAACGCCTGAAAGCCGCCACGAAAATGCCGGAGACGATGCCGGAAACGCTGGTCGCGTTCGGAATCTCGAGCGGCATGCGTCAGGGTTTGTCGGCGCTGTTCGCGTCGCACCCACCGCTCGATACCCGCATCGCCGCGCTGCGCGCCACCGCGTAGGGCGCCGCTCAAATCCGTTTGCTGCGCAGCCTGAGCGCGTTGCCGATCACCGAGATCGACGACGCGCTCATCGCGGCGGCCGCAAGCATCGGCGACAGCAAGAGACCCCATAGCGGATACAGAACGCCGGCCGCCACCGGCACGCCGACGCCGTTGTAGACGAACGCGAAGAACAGATTCTGGCGGATGTTTGCGAGCGTCGCGTGCGACAACCGGAGCGCGCGGACGATCCCGTTCAGATCGCCTTTCACCAGCGTCACCGCGGCGGTTGCCATTGCAACGTCGGTACCGGTGCCCATCGCAATACCGACGTCCGCCGCGGCGAGTGCAGGCGCGTCGTTGATGCCGTCGCCCGCCATCGCCACCACGCGCCCTTCAGCCTTCAGTTCGCGCACGCGTTCCAGCTTGCGTTGCGGTGACGCATCGGCCACCACTTCCGCGATGCCGAGCTTTGCCGCGACCGCGTTCGCGGTGCGTTCGTTGTCACCGGTCAGCATCACCAGCCGAATCCCTTCTGCGCGAAGTGCAGCCACCGCTTCGGCAGACGTCGGCTTGATCGGGTCGGCCACCGCAACGAGTGCGGCAAAGGCGCCATCGATCGCGCAGTACATCACCGTCGCGCCGTCGGACTGAAACCGCGCGGCGTCCGCCTGGGCTACTTCCACGCCCAACGACTTCATCAGCCGTTCGTTACCGAACGCAACCGACCGCCCGCCAACGACTCCAGTGACACCTTGACCGGTTACCGACGCAAACCGCTCTACCGCGCCGCTTGAAATTCCACGCGCCTGGGCGGCATCGACGATCGCCTTCGCCAACGGATGTTCGCTGGCGCGTTCGAGATCGGCGATGCAGTGCAGCACGTCGTTCTCGGTGTGACCGTCCACGGTGACGATCGCGGATAGCATGGGACGGCCTTCGGTCAGAGTGCCCGTCTTGTCGACCAGCAACACATCTACGTCGCGCAACCGCTCGATGGCTTCGGCGTTGCGGAACAGAATCCCGATGCGCGCGCCGCGCCCGGTGGCCACCATGATCGACATCGGCGTCGCGAGCCCCAACGCGCACGGACACGCGATGATCAATACCGCCACGGCCGCCAGGAGCGCGTGCGGAAGACGCGGATCGGGGCCGACGTTTGCCCAAACGACGAACGTCAGCACCGCAACGGCGATCACGGCGGGAACGAATACCGCGGCGACGCGGTCCGCGAGTCGCTGCACCGGCGCGCGACTGCGCTGCGCATCTGCCACGAGCGCGACGATCCGCGCGAGCAGCGTTTCGGCACCGACTTTCTCGGCAAGCATCGTCAACGCACCGGTGCCGTTGATGGTTGCGCCGGCGACGCGCGCGCCAACCGTCTTTTCCACCGGCATCGGTTCTCCGCTCAACATCGATTCGTCCACCGAGCTGGCGCCATCGACCACACGACCATCGACCGGGATCTTCTCGCCGGGTCGCACCAGCAGCCGATCGCCGACGCGGACCGCATCGAGCGCCACCTGTTCGTGTGATCCGTCGGCGCGCACGCGCGTCGCAAGCACCGGCGCCAACGCCAACAACTCGCGGATCGCCGCGCCGGTTTGCGATCGCGCGCGCAGCTCCAACACCTGGCCGAGCAGAATCAGCGTCACGATCACCGACGCGGCTTCGAAGTACACCGGTACCGCACCGTCGTGACCGCGAAACGCGGGCGGAAACAGGTTCGGCGCAAACGACGCGATCAGGCTGTAGCCATACGCAACACCCACGCCGAGACCGATCAACGTGAACATGTTCAGCGATCGATTCGCCACCGACCGAGCGGCGCGAATGAAGAACGGCCGCGCGGCCCATAGGCAAACAGGGGTCGCAAACGCGAGCTCGAGCCATGCCCGTGTACCTGCTCCCAACAGATGGCTCAAGGGGCGATCGCCGATCATGTCGCCCATCGAGAGGATCAACACCGGAATGGTCAGCGCCAGCGCCCACCAGAAACGCCTCGACATGTCGTCGAGTTCCGGATTCGAGGCGCCGTCCGAAATGCGCGCTTCCAGCGCCATGCCGCACTTCGGGCAATCGCCGGGCTCGTCGCTTTCCACGCCTTCGCACATCGGGCAGAAGTAACGCGCGGTGCTGTTCGGCGGTGGAACGACTGCATGCGGTTTGGCTGTCTCGCGGGTCGCGCGCCAGATACGTCGCAGGGTCGGCGCCGAATTTCTCTTTGCAGCGCGCGCTGCAGAATCGGTACTCGTGGCCGGCGTGTTCCAGATGATGCGGACCGTCCGGCCGCACCGTCATCGCGCACACCGGATCGATGAACTCGCCGCCGGCGTTCAGATATCGCGGGTCGGGTTTCACGGCCGACTGGTCGGCACGAGCTTCACCGTCGACGTCGCGCTCGCGAGCACGTCGCCGTCGAGCGTCGTGAGACGTCCCTCGAGGAAAGCGATCGACCGGCCCATTCGTTCGACCCATCCTTCCGCGCGCACCGGGCCGGGATTGGCGGCGCGAAAGAAGCTCACTTTGATTTCGAGCGTTGCCGGCGCAAGCGCGCCTTCGGTCGCGAGCATGGCGGCGCGCGCCATCGCGGAATCGATCCAGGCCGTTATGAAACCGCCCTGCACGACGTCGCCCGAGTGACACATCTCCGGCTTCCCGGTGAATTCCATGACCGCGCGATTTTCGGCCGCAATGAATTCGACGATCCGGCCGTCCCCCAACGACTGCATCAGGGCGGACGGATCCTCGGTGATCGGACCGGTCATTTCTTGGTGGTTCGGTAGTCGCCGAATTCCTGGTCGCGCTTCGTCAGCGCTTCGGTAAGTCCTTGCCGCAACTCGGCGAGGTGCGCCTGCGTCGAACGGGTGAATGTCGCGAGCGTCTGCATCTCGGTACCGGCGCGAATTCCTGCGCGAATGCCCATCGCGTCCATCTGCCGGTGAACCGCGCGCTTGTTGATCTGTTGGATGTCGGACGGCACCTTCGCCACGCGCTCCGCGATGTCGAGCACGCGCGCCTCGAGTTCCGCGTTCGGAAACGCACGGTTCGCGAAGCCGCACTCCACGGCATCCAGCCCCGACATCGAGTCGCCCGTCAGCATCAGTTCCATCGCGCGCCGCAGCCCGACGATCCACGGATAGAACTGGTTGTCGGGCGGACTGATCGCCCGCACCACGGGATAGCCGATCTTCGCGTCTTCGGCGACGTAAACGAGATCGCACGCGGTCGCGAGTTCGGTTCCGCCGGCCAGGCAGTAGCCGTGCACCTGCGCGATCACCGGTTTGCCGAGGTCCCACATCCTGAAGAATCCGTCGACGACGTGGCGCGGCCAGTTGCCGAGGCCGCCCGCGGTGTGGAACGGTTGCCCCTCGGCGACGTTCGATTTCAGATCGTAGCCCGCAGAGAAACACTCACCGGCGCCTCGAATGATCGTGACCGCCACGTTCGGGTCGTTGTCGCCCGTTTCGAGCGCATGAAACAGTTCGCCGCGCAGTTCGTTCGACAACGGATTGCGTTTGTCGGGCCGATTCAGCGTGATGCGCTGCACTTTCGGCCGCGGTGTGTCGACGATGATCCTGCGGTACTCCACGTCGATCTCCTGTCAGAACGAAAACTGATCCGGGGTGAACGCCTTGAAGGTTCGCATCGCTTCTGCCGCGTTCGATCCCGCGAGCGGGGCAATGATGTGCGTGTGGATGCCGCCGGCCGCGTCTTCGCGAATCCGGGCGCGACACTCCTCTTCACTGCCGATGATCGCCACTTCGTCGATCAGCGCGTCGGTCAATGCGCCGCCGGTTTTCGCGCGGTCTTTCGCCGCCCACCCTTCATTGATCGTTTCGGCGGCATCTTCATATCCCGCCCACGCCAGGAACTTGTTGTAAACCGGCGTCGCGTAGTACGGCGCGAACGCGCCGCGGAACCGGTTGCGCGCCTCGGCTTTGTCGTCGGTCACCAGCACCATGGCGCGGTTGACGATCTCGACATCGCGCCAGTCCTTGCCGGCGCGCTTCGCGCCGATCTTCACGTGCTCGACCATCTTGGCAAGCGCACGCTTCGGCCACAGATTGAAGATCACTCCGTCGCCCACTTCGGCCGCCATCTCGATCATGTTGGAGCGCAGCGCCGCGATGTAGATCGGTGGCGGATTCTCCATCGGGTATTGACGGTAGCCATGGCTCGACATCGTCTCTAGATCGAACTCGGACTTCTCACCCTTCAGCATCGACCGAACCATGATGGCCGTCTCTTTGACGCGGGTAACGGGTTTGTCGAGGGGCAAGCCGTGCCATCCGCCCATCATCGTCTGGCTGGACGAACCGAGACCCATGACGAAACGGCCAGGCAACACCTGACCAATCGCATTGGCCGTTGCCGCGAGCACGCCCGGCGTGCGCGTGTACACCGGCGTGACGGCCACGCCGAGGCGCAGCGTCTTGACGTACTGCGCCAATACCGCCGTTACCGTCAGTGCGTCGGGTGCACCGCCGTCACCGAACCATGCGTCCGTATAGCCGTTCGCTTCCGCCCATTTGACCCGCTCGACCGAATCCTTGATGAACGGACTCGCCGGCAACGTCACCGCCATGCGTTTCGCTAGTGGCATCGTTTCCCCCAAATAATCTGTTTGAAATCACGCGAAAGGATCGAAGCCTCTCATTTTGCGACGAACGGAATCAAGCCGTATCCTTGACCGCCATTTCGCTGCAGACACGAGAGATCCCGCGATGACCGACCTTCCCACGCTGACGCCCGTTCGCGCGGCCCATCGCTTCGACGAACGCGCGCTGGACGCTTACCTCGCGCAGCACGTCGAAGGCTACGAAGGCGGGTTGACCGTACGTCAGTTCGAAGGCGGTCAGAGCAATCCGACGTTTGCGCTGCAAGCGGGCTCGCGCGAGTACGTGCTGCGCAAACAACCGCCCGGCGAGCTTCTGCCGTCGGCGCACCAGGTGGACCGCGAGTACCGCGTGATGCACGCGCTGCGCGATTCCGACGTGCCGGTACCGAAGATGTACGCGTTGTGCGAAGACGCGAGCGTGATCGGCACCAAGTTCTATGTCATGGAGAAAGTGGCCGGGCGCGTCTTCACCGATCTGCTGCTGCCGTCGATGAACAACGCCGAACGCCGCGCCGTGTACGAAGATCTCGCGCGCGTTCTGGCCGCACTGCATTGCGTGGACCATCGCGCGGTCGGCCTCGAGAGTTTCGGCAAGCCCGGCAACTACTACTCGCGGCAGATCTCGCGCTGGAGCAAGCAGTACGTCGCATCGCAAACCGAGTCGCTGCCCGCCATGGACAAACTGATGCAGTGGCTGCCCGAACACACGCCGCAAGCGGACGAGACCGTGATCGTCCACGGCGACTATCGGATGGGTAACGTGCTGATCCATCCGACGCAGCCGCGCATCGCCGCCGTGCTCGACTGGGAACTGTCTACCCTCGGCCATCCGTTGGCCGACCTGGGTTACGTCTGCATGGACTACCACTCGGACTCGTACACCACCGCGGGTCTCGCTCGACCCGATCTCGCGAACTTCGGCATTCCGTCCGAACGCGAGTTCATCGCGGACTATTGCCGCTTCGCCGGACGCGGCCCGATCGACAACTGGAAGTTCTACGTGGTGTACAACCTGTTCCGGTCGGCCGCCATCATTCAGGGCGTCTACAAACGCGGCCTCGACGGCAACGCGAGTTCCGATACCGCGATCGGTTTCAAGGACGCCTGTCGGATGCGTTCTGACCGCGCCTGGGCCCTGGTCGACGCACAGTAGGCCGAGCGCCCCTCGATCAGGCCGTTTGCGCAGCGCCGATCGTCGCCGTTGTTGGAGCGTGTACTCCGTCGTCGGGGAAGATGCGCACGTTGCGCAGTTCCACGAAAGCGTTCACGCCTGGATGCAGCGTTGGGATGCCGTTCTCCTTGCTCAACTCCGCTGCGATCCGGCTCTGATCATCGAGGCGTTCGAGCTCGACGCGAACGATCGCTCCCGCCGGATTGACGTGCGTGATCCGCGCTGCGATCGGCGCCTCCGCGCTCGGCTGCAAGTGAACCTTGACGTCGTGATTGCGGACGCACGCGATGGCCGGTCCGTTCCGGACGTTATCGCGCACCGGCAGATAGACGTTGGTCTCGCCGAGCTGGAACCATTCGTCGCGGACCGTGCCGCGGAACGTCGTGACGTTGCCGAGGAACTGGTACACGAACGCCGTCGCCGGATGGCTGTAAACCTCCTGCGGCGTTCCGATCTGTTCGATGTGCGCGTGGTTCATGACCACCACCCGGTCGGCGACTTCGAACGCCTCTTCCTGGTCGTGCGTGACGAAGATGCTGGTCACGTGGATTTCGTCGTGCAGGCGACGAATCCACTGCCGGAGTTCCTGACGCACCTTTGCATCGAGCGCGCCGAACGGTTCGTCGAGTAACAACACGCTGGGCTGAGCGGCGAGCGCACGCGCGAGCGCCACGCGTTGTCGCTGGCCACCGGAGAGTTGCGCCGGATAGCGATTCTGCAGCGTTTCGAGGCGAATCAGGTGCAGCATCTCGTCCACGCGCTCGCGAATCTGCTTCTTCGGTGCCTTACGCACCTTCAATCCGTAAGCGATGTTCTGCGCAACCGTCATGTGCCGGAACAGCGCGTAGTGCTGGAATACGAATCCAACTTTACGATGGCGCGCGGATTCGTTCGTGATGTCTTCGCCATCGCTGATCACGGTCCCGGAGTCGGCCACTTCGAGGCCGGCGATGATGCGCAGCAGCGTCGTCTTTCCGGATCCCGAGGGTCCCAGCAGCGCGAGCAACTCGCCGTCCGGTACTTCGAGGCTTACGCGCTCGAGCGCCGTGAAGCTGCCGAACTTCTTCGAGACGCGATCGATGGAGATGCTCATGAACTTAGCTCGTTGGTTCCTTCGGCCGCAGATTTGACCCGCGCGGCCTCTGCCCGATCGACGCCGACGCGCGCAAGCAGCGTGAGCAACGCGACCAGCGTGAGCAGCGAAGCGACGGCAAATGAGCCGGGCAAGTTGTATTCCTGAAAGAGTTTTTCGATGCGCAGCGGCATCGTATCCGTGAGGCCGGCGATGTGTCCCGACACCACGAACACCGCGCCGAATTCGCCCATCGCCCTCGCGTTGCACAAGATGATGCCGTAGATCAGTCCCCATTTGATGTTCGGTACGCGTGATCTGCCAGAACATCTGCCATCCGTTCGCACCGAGACTCACGGCAGCAAGCTCCTCTTCGACACCAATGGCTTCCATCACCGGAATCAACTCGCGCGCGACGAACGGAAACGTGACGAACGCGGTTGCGAGTATCAGCCCGGGTGTCGCGAAGATGATTTTCAGGCTCGTGTCTTTGGGCCACATCTCGAAGTAGATCTGCGGCGCAAACGTCACGAAGAACACCAGCGCGCCACCGACGATCGTGGCCAGCCACGGGTGGTTCCACCAGCCGCTGCGTTCGACCGGATTGATCGGCCGCAATCCGAGGTACATCAATACGTAGACCGCGACCGCCAGCAGAGACAGGAGATACGGCATCGCGGAGTAGCCGTCGCGGCGCAGGAACGGGCCGAGATAACCCTGCAGGCCGAAGATCAGCACGAAGATGAGTCCGGCGACGACCGGCGAAACCGAGAACGGCAGGTCGATCAACGCCGTCAGCAGCGTCCGTCCCGGAAAGTTGAATTTCGCAATCGCCCAGGCCGCGGCGACGCCGAACACGAGATTGAGCATCAGCGCCGTCGGCGCGACGACCATCGTCAGCTTGATTGCCGCGAGCGTGTCGTGGTCGTTGAACAGATTATCCCAGTAGACGCCAACGCCTTCGCTGAGGGCCTGCGCGAACACGTTTACGAGCGGTATCAGCACCAGCACGCCGATGACGAGCACCGCCGCGATCGTGAGCGTGCACGCGCACCCAAGGGGCGTCGTTCTGCGATCGCCTGGCCAACGTTCCTTCAGCGCTCATAACGGCTGCTCCAGCGTTCCACCAGGTTGATCAGCAACAGGGAACCGAACGACAGAATCAGCAGCACCACGGCAATCGCAGTTGCTTCGCTGTATGCAAATTCCTCGAGTCTGGCGACGATCAGTATCGGCGCGATCTCTGTCTTGAAAGGCATGTTGCCGCTGACGAACACCACTGCACCGTACTCACCGACGCCGCGCGCGAACGCGAGACCGAATCCCGTCACCAGCGCGGGAAAGAGCAAAGGCAGAATCACGTGGCGAAACGTCTGCCAACGCGTACCGCCGAGCGACGCGCTCGCATCTTCGGTCTCCGGATCGAGATCCTCGAGAATCGGCTGAACCGTACGCACGACGAAAGGAAGGCCGACGAA
Source organism: uncultured Gammaproteobacteria bacterium (assembly GCA_963787045.1). Lineage (GTDB taxonomy): Bacteria > Pseudomonadota > Gammaproteobacteria > Pseudomonadales > Azotimanducaceae > DATJGR01. The sequence goes on from CAWBBR010000021.1 coordinate 59,282, forward strand.
GATCAGCACCAGCACGATTCCGGCGCGCGTATAGGCGCCCTGGAATCCCAACGGAACCAGCACCTGTCCCAGCCAGCCCGTTGGGACGTACAGAGCGCTATACACCAGACCTGCGACCGCGGTCGGCAGTGCAAGCGGAAGATCCACGAGGGAATCGAGCAGCTTCTTCAATGGAAATTCGTAGCGCACCAGCACCCAGGCAAGCAGCAGCCCGAGTGCGACGTTCACCGTCGCCGCGAAGAAAGCCGCACCGAATGTCAGCGAGTACGCCGCACGCGCGCGGTCAGTCCAAACGGCGTGGATGAACTCGTCGAGCGACAGCGTGCTCGCCTTCAGGAAGCACGCTGCGATCGGAATGATGACCAGCACGGTCAGATAGAAGACGGAATATCCGAGCGTAAGAGAGAACCCGGGCAGAACCCGCCGGTTGACGCTGGCCATTTACGATCTTGCTCGTTTTCGCGAGGGGCACCGGACTCGATACCGAATGCGACTTCACTGCCCCGGTTTATAGAAGGTATCGAACAGACCGCCGTCCCCGGTGAAGCGCTTCTGTGCTTCTTCCCAACCCGGTGCAATTTTCGTGATCGGAAAGAGTTCGATCTTGGGGAAGTTGGCGGCGTGCGCTTGCAGAATAGCCGCGTTGCTCGGTCGATAGAAGTGCTCCGCAATGATGTTCTGACCTTCATCGGTGTACAGATACTGCAGATAGGCTTCGGCCGCGGCACGATGTCCTTTCGCACGGTCGACGGTCGCGTCGACGACTGCGACGAAAGGTTCGGCGAGGATGCTGATCGGCGGATAGACGATTTCGAGCCCGCCCTTTGCTTCCAGCACTTCGAGGCGCGCTTCGTTCTCCCACGCGAGGTGTACGTCACCGATGCGTTTCTGCACGAACGTCGTCGTCGCACCGCGCGCGCCGGAATCGAGCACCGGTACGTGCTTGTACAGCTCGGCGAGGAAGGCCTTCGCCTGGTCTTCGGAGCCGCCTCGCAACACGACCGATCCCCACGCGCTGAAGAACGTCAGATAGCCGTTGCCCGACGTCTTCGGATTCGGCGTAACGATCTCGACACCCGGTTTCACGAGATCGGGCCAATCCTGAATCTTCCACGGGTTGCCTTTGCGCACCACGAACACGATCGTCGAGGTGTACGGCAGCGAGTGATTCGGGAAATGATCGATCCATGGCGATTTGATCAGCCCCCGCTTGGCAATCGCATTCGTGTCGATATAAGACGCGAGCGACACCACGTCGGCCTCGAGCCCGTCGATGACCGCGCGCGCCTGCGTGCTCGAGCCGCCGTGCGACTGGTTGATCGTTAGTTCGACGCCCGTCTTCGCTTTGTAGTCGGCGATGAAGTGTTCGTTGACGTCGCGCCACAGCTCACGCGTTGGATCGTACGAGACGTTCAACAGCGTGAGTTCCTGTTCGGCAGCACCGGCCGGGAAGGCAGCCGCCGCCAGCACTAGCGCGATTGCGCGCGCAAAGGATCTGAGATTCATGACATTCTCCACTCGTTTCTTGATTAGAAGGCGAACTGCAGGCGCATCGAGATCTGGTCGATGTCCTGGTTGAGAGATTGGCCAGCCGCGTTCAGCCGATCGACGGTCACATACTGATAGTTCAGCTGCGTCTTGATCGCATTGTTGATGTACCAGTTGAGGCCGACCGTCCAGATGTCTTGTATACCACCGCGTACACGGTTGGCGGCGACGGTGTCGAACGGAAGATCATCGAGGTCCATCGTCGAGTAACGCAGCGCGAGCTCCCACGCACCCCAGCCGGGCGTGATGGTGCCGGTCGACGTGTTTCCTTGCACACCGGGCGAGCCGACCGGATGCAGTACGTTGGGCGAGCGGAACGCAGCGCGCGACGGATCGTAGCGGTGCGGCTCACCCGTAATGACCCACGACAGCACCGCATACCAACCGTCGAACTCCACGTCGGGTTGCGACAGCTTGCGGTCGACCTCGAACGAGTAGTAACCGCCTTCCGTGTAGAAGTTCTTGTAGTTCGCGGCACCATCGAAACCCCACTGCGTGAGCGAGTTGGCGTTGAGGTTGCCGGTCGAAATCAGGTTGACCGGCGCCCCATTCGTTCCGGTGTCGTCCACGCGCAGTTCGGTGGGATTCTGCAGGCTCAGCGCAACGCCGGGCGGCGGATTGACGCCCGCCGGTTGGAAAATCGACGTTCCATTCGCGCCGAGAACGATCTTGGAATCCGGCGAGGAGACGACGAGATAGGCTACGCGGCCGAGCAATGCCTCCTGCTCGTCCAGAATGTTGGACTGGTTGGCGCGGCCGCCCGTTAGCGCCAGCGATCCGAAGAAGCGCTCACCCGCGCGCACAACGCTGAATGCCGATCGACCGTCGCCGCCGGCGAGACCACGCTGAATCTCGGTGACGGTTGCACGCTCGAGGAACAGCATGTCGGAGGCGCCTTCACTGTCTTCCACGTTCGCGTACGGTGGGAACGCGCCGAGCCTGAGCAGCACCGGATTGAGACCGTCGTATTGAACGTACGCGGCGGAAATCGAAGCACCTTCTACACCGCTACCGCCAAAGTCGTAGATGAAGCTGTATTCCCAATCCGTGTACACCCTTCCGTCGATCCCGAGCCGGGCGCGGCGGAAGTCGGAACCGTTGGACAGCTGCGGGGCGCGCGGCGGCGCCGCCTGGTCGTAGTAGCCCATGTCGAATTGCACGAGCGAGCGCAACGATGCCGAGAACGCGCCATCCGCCGTCGTCAACGTGGGGCGTCCGTTGATCAGCGACGGCGCAACCGCGGTGATCTGCTTCTGCGTCTCCGCATACTTGCTGGCGGTGCCAACCTTGAGATCCTGAATCTGCGTGCTGAGCGCCTGAACCTGCTCTTCCAGCGCTTTGATCTTCGCGTCGGTCTCTGCATCTGCCGCGCTGGCGGGAATCGCCAACACGGCCGATAAGCCGCCAAGCCATGCCGCCAAGAACCGTTCTACTTTCATGTTCGTGCCCCAAAAAAATTGAAAGAAAATGCGGCGTGCTCCACGCCGCGAGCGACGCGACTGCGCCGCACTGTCAGGCGCAACAATGTGTTGCATTTCATGATGCTGAAATCCCCATGGTGGTCTGGTTTAGCGGCAGATCGGCGCCACTGGCCGCACCATCGAGAGGCGCGGCACTATCTTGTGGCGCTTTTTATTCGATTATCTCTACCGTGTCTATGGAGTTTATGTCACAAGTCCATAACGATCCGACATATGCACCCGATAACTACGCGGAGTGAAACGGTCTACTTGGGAAATTCGGCAAACGGTTCGTTCGGCAAACGGATCTTCTCCGTTCGCTCGATCTGAACGACCCGCCCGTCGTGAATCGTGATTTCGACAGTGCCGAATCGCAGTTCAGAGACCACTCGGGCAATCCGTTCGTAGACCGAGTTCCGATCGAACGAAGCGCCCTGCGATGCCTGTCCGACCTGACGTTTCGGATATGTCGCACTCACTGACTTCCCTTCCCTTGCTCGTGATGTTCTTGGTGTGTGCCGCACTCACAGCGTGTGGCGCAATCACACGAGCGCTTTGTACGCGATAATCTCTACTACGTCTATAGAGTTAACATATAAGATCGATAACAAAGTGCTCTATGGTCATAAAGACCAACCCTGCGCTTGACCTCGACGGCAAAGCGCAGAAGATAGGCACGCCTCATTGGACTGACGAATAGGACCGACACAGGATGCTGTCCCAGAAAGCCCGCTACGCGTTGCGCGCACTAACGGCACTTGCAGAACTGGAACCAGGTGCCCAAGCGCAAATCGCGGAGATTGCCGACGAAGCGCGCGTACCGAGAAAGTTTCTCGAACAGATTCTGCTCGACCTGAAGAAGCGCGGCCTCGTGCACAGCACGCGCGGCAAACTCGGCGGCTATACGCTCGGCAGGCCGGCAAGCGAAATCGAACTGGCCGAAGTGATACGTACCATCGACGGGCCGCTCGCGCTGTCGCCGTGCGCCAGCCGCATGGCATATAGAAAGTGCGACGACTGTCTCGACGCCGACACGTGTCCGATCCGGAAGGTATTGCTCGAAGTGCGCGACGCCACGGCAGACATCCTCGAGAACCGCAGCGTCGCCAGCATGATCGAAAAGCCCGCTGTCCGACGGCGCAAGACCCCGTCTCGAAAGCGCGCCTAGTCATCGTTCTTCGCTTACGCGCCGCCCAACGTCATCGCGCAGGCTCCCCTATATTCCCTGTCAGCTCCGTCTGAATCCCGTTCGCGATTCATCGACTCCGGCAGGTTCAGTATCGAATGGCGCCGGGTAACCCGCCGCCGACATTGATCGCGTCGCCGTTGAGGAGACGCTCTGGCGGCGACGCGAAAAACGCGACCACGTACGCGATCTTGGCGTCGACGATGCGGCCGATGGTACTGGAGCTCGCGCGCGCACTTCGCGCTCTGCGGGTCGGTGCGCTCGGTGCGCGTCACACCCGGGTGCACGGCGACCACGTTCACGCCCTTGGGGCCGAGCTCGTCGGCGAGGTTCTTGGTGATCGCGGCGACGCCGACGTTGCGCAGCGTCGCGACGGGTCGGCCGGTGTTGTGGATGGCGAGGCCGCCGATGTTGATGATGCGGCCCCAGCCGTTGGCGACCAGGTGAGGCGCGGCGGCGCGCGCCGTGCGCAGGTAGCCGACGACCTTGATGTTGATGTCCTCGAGCGCCTGCTCGTCGACCATGTGGGCGAGCTGGTGGCGGTGGAGATGCCTCCTGGCAGCGCCGCGTCGTTGACCAGGATGTCGAGCCCGCCGAGCTCGGCGACGGCACTCGCCACGAGCGCATCGACGTCGAGCTTCGACGCCGTGTCGACCGTGATCGGGACGATGCGACGACCGGTCTCGGCGCCGATCTCGTTGGCGGTCGCGTCGAGCTCCGCGCGCCGCGCGCGGCGATCACGACGTCGACACCCTCGGAGGCGAGCTGCCGGGCGATCACTTTGCCGATGCCACGGCTGGCGCCGGTGACGATCGCGCGTTTACCGTTGAGTTCGAGATCCATTCACCGCACCTCAGTTCATCCGTTGGTTTTACATACGATGCAGCGTAGTTTCACGCCGCATTGTATGTGTTGGCCTGCTTAGCAATTTCCTTGCCAACGGATCGCCTGCGCCGCAAGCGGTTGCGGCGCGGGGTCCGCACCTGAGCTTCGCAAAAGCTCGCCAGCCGCAACGCGGCTGAGCACCGCGACTCGATGAACGTGTCGGGTTGCTGACTTTGCAGCAGTTGCGACGCAGAGTTGTTGGCGCGCGCAACACCCCTCGGGTCGAGCGCAGGGTGTAAATCGACGCGCCACGAGCGCGCCCATGCGGCCGACCTTGCGCGGACCCTGGCCGAGGGCAGCTGAGAGCTCCCAAACGACCTTATTAGACCGCGATCGCAGCGGAGGCTGATCTCATTCTTTAATCTATACTAATTCGATCAAGTTACCTGACTAAAGGTAAATCCTGTGATATCAAACGCGCAACGAATTAATCGGAGCGGACAATGCGCGGGTATTGGGGTCGTTTTTTTGTATGGGGCGTGGCCATTGGATCGCTGCGGTCGGGCTGGCCGTCGCCGACCCGCGTCCGCCGAACTTCCTCGTGATCGTCGCCGATGACTTAGGCTTCTCCGACGTCGGCGCATTCGGCGGCGAGATCGAAACGCCGAACCTCGACGCCCTCGCCTACCAGGGATTGCGGTTGACCGGATTCCATTCGGCGCCGACCTGTTCGCCGACGCGTTCGATGCTGCTTTCGGGCACCGACAACCACGTCGCCGGGCTCGGCAGCATGGCGGAACTGCTGGCGCCGAATCAGAAGGGCCAACGCGGCTTCGAGGGATATCTGAGCCCGAATGTCGCGTCGCTCGCCGAGCGCCTTCGCGACGGTGGCTACACGACGATCATGTCCGGCAAGTGGCACCTCGGCGTCACGCCGGAAACGGATCCATCGAAGCGCGGCTTTCAGTACAGCTTTGCGTTGGTGCAGGGCGGCCACAATCACTTCGGTCTGGGTCTGTCGACCGATCCGACGAAGGGCAACACGTATCGCGAGAACGGACAGACTCTCACCGAACTGCCGAAGGACTTCTATTCGAGCGACTACTTCACCGACAGGCTGCTCGGGTTTCTTCAGCCAGACCGCCGGAAGCGGCAAGCCCTTCTTCGCGTACCTGACGTTCACCGCGCCGCACTGGCCGATGCAGGCGCCGGCATCCGACATCGCGAAGTACCACGGCCGGTACGACGAAGGCTTCGACGCGCTGCGCGAATCGCGCCTCGCGCGCCAGGTCGAACTGGGCCTGCTCGATCCGTCCGTCGTCGCACACCAGCCGATCTTCAAGACCGGCAACTGGTCCAGCCTGTCGCCGGAACAGCAGGCGGAACAGGCGCGGCTGATGGAGATCTACGCCGCGATGGTCGACCGCCTCGACCGCAACGTCGGCCGCGTGATCGACTATCTCAAACGCACCGGCCAGTTCGACAATACGTTCATCCTGTTCACATCCGACAACGGCGCTGAGGGGGCAGACTTACGCGCCGGCACGATTCCGAACATCAAGCGAATGGTGGATGCCGCCGACAACGACCTGAACAACCTCGGCACAGGCACGTCGTATCTGGGATACGGTCCCGGTTGGGCACAGGCCGCCACTGCGCCGTCATGGCTGTACAAGGCGTACACCACGGAAGGCGGCACGCGCGTGCCGGCCTTCATCACGTACGGCGGCGCCAAGCGCCAGAGCGCAATCGGCACCGCGTTCGGCACGGTTGCCGATGTCGTGCCGACGTTTCTCGACATCGCAGGACTACCGCCGGCCACCACCGAATTCGAAGGCAGAACGGTAGAACCCGTTCGCGGACGATCCTGGGCGAAGTATCTGGCCGGCGAATCCGAGACGGTGCACGCGAACGACGAAGCCACCGGCTGGGAACTGTTCGGCGCGCGCGCATTGCGCCAGGGCGATTGGAAGGTGGTGCACCTGTTCGACGGCAGCTGGCAGTTGTTCGACGTTGCGAAGGATCCGGGCGAGACGACCGATCTCGCGAGTTCGGAACCGAGGCGTCTGAAGCAGCTGATCGCCGCGTGGAATCGCTACGCGAAAGGATGTGGGCGTGATACTTCCGAGCGAGGCGCCGTACCGGCCGTAGTTCCAAGGATCCACCGTCGATGACGCGACCACCCGCTACCGTGTTTCCCCAACGATTGAGCGCCGCCCGTAGTCGTCCGACAGTCCATTGACGTTCTCGATTTTGCGTTTGCCATCGATCGCCGCCGAGCAGTAGGCTCGATCAATGATCGCTCGGGTACGCAAACACCTCGCACGATGGCGCACCGGCATCGTTGTTGGTCTGTTCGCATTTGTGATCGGACAGACAATCAGCCTGGCGCACGCCTCCGACGCTTCACTGCATCCGAACGGCGAGCCTTGTCAGATCTGTCAGGCGATCGGCCACGCCGCTGCGCCGCCGACCCCCGCCACGGCACCTGTCGCATTCCTCCAGTTCATCGTTGCGGCAATCTGTGCGCAGTTCATCGTCGCAGTCCTGCGTCCTACGTTCTCCTCGCACGCACCGCGCGCGCCTCCCGCGTTCCTCTGATTGATCTGTTCACGTAGGCACGCTCATCGAAACCGATGAGCGTCGGCGTTTACCGACAATTCGAGAGGATTATTCCAATGAAGCCGAAATACATGGCCGCGCTCGCGATTTCCTGCGCGATCGCAGCGCAGGGTCACGCTGAGCCGAACGACCCACCGACAAACAACACCAATGCGGGCTCCGGCGCCGGCAATACGGTCGAGACCATCGAGGTCACCGCCGAGCGCTTGAACGACAAACGCGCAGGCATCGAGACGCAGACCGGCGCATCGACCTACACGATCGACGAAGCCGCCATCGACGCGACGCCGGGTGGCGACAACACGCTGCTGAACCAGGTCATCCTGCAGGCCCCCGACGTGGTGCAGGACTCGTTCGGCCAGTTCCACGTCCGCGGCGACCACAACGACCTGCAGTACCGCCTCAACGGCATGATCCTGCCCGAAGGCATCAGCGTCTTCGGCCAGACGCTGAGCCCGCGGCTGATCTCGACGTTGCAGCTGATCACCGGCGCGCTGCCGGCGCAGTACGGCCTGCGCACCGCCGGCATCATCGACATCACGACCAAGAGCGGCCTGGTCAGATCCGGGCGGATCGATCTCGCTGTACGGCGGCAGCCACGGCACGTTCGAGCCGAGCGTCGACTACGGCGGCAGCTCCGGACAACCTCAACTACTTCGTGACGCGGCGACTATGTCAGCAGCGATCTGGGCATCGAGTCGCCCGACGGCAGTACCGATCCGCTGCACGATCGACACCGACCCAGTATCACGGCTTCGGCTATTTCGAGGACATCCTCGACGCGGACAACCGCCTGTCGCTGATCGTCGGCACTTCGAACGGCAACTTCCAGATTCCCAACCAGCGCGGCCTGCAGCCCTCGACTGGGCCTCACCGTCGACGGCCAGACCGACTTTCCGAGCGACGACCTCGACGAGAATCAGCGCGAGCTGACGAACTTCGCGATCGTCAGCTGGCAGCATTCGCAAGGGCGCGCTCGACTGGCAGACCGTCGTTCAGCACGCGCTATTCGAGGCTGGCCTTCACGCCGAGTCCGCTCGGCGATCTGCTCTACGACGGGCATCGCGCAGAACGCCTACAAGCGCGACATCGCCACTCGGCTGGCAGACCGACGTCTCGTATCAAGCTGAACGATGCGCACACGCTGCGCGCGGGCTGGTACGTGCAGCACGACGACGCCAGGACCGACGCGACATCGCAGGTCCTGCCGACCGACGCCGCGGGTATCCAGACCAGCGATGTGCCGATCACCATCGCCGACAACGGCTCGCCAGTCGCAATGGATCGAAAGCGCTCTATCTGCAGGATGAATGGAGCGCGGCTCAGTCGCTGACGATCAACTACGGACTGCGCTTCGACCACTACGACGGCTTCTCGAACGGCGACCAGGTCAGCCCGCGAATCAACGCCGTCTGGAGCTGCGGCACCGGACACCACCGTACACGCCGGCTATTCGCGCTATTTCACGCCGCCGCCGTTCGAACTCGTCGGCAGCGAGACCGTATCGAAGTTCGCCAACACCACCGCCGGCGCCCGAGGTCACGCTCGACGACGCCGCCCAAGGCCGAGCGCGCCGGACTACTACGATGTCGGCTTGCAGCAGAAGCTGTTCGACGGACTGACGCGTGGGCGTCGACGGCTACTATCGGCACTCGGCAACCTGATCGACGAGGGCCAGTTCGGCGCGCCGATCATCCTGACGCCGTTCAACTACCACGACGGCCGCATCGAAGGGCATCGAGTTCACCGCCAACTATCAGAGCAACGCGTTATCGCTGTACGCGAACCTCGCCTTCCAGAGCGCCCACGGCCGCACGATCGAATCGGCGCAGTTCAACTTTGCGCAGGACGATCTCGACTACATCGCCACGCACTACATCGACCTGGATCACGAGCAGGAAGTGCACGGCGTCGGGCGGGGCATCGTATCTGTGGGATCAGACTCGCTTCAGCGCCGACATGCTGTACGGCACCGGATTACGCGCGGACCTGACGCTGGCCGACGGCAGCAGCGTGCCGAACGGCGATCATCTGCCGAGCTACACGCAGATCAACTTCGGCGTCAGTCGCGAGTTCCATCTCACTGATGCCGGCGCACTGACGGTGCGACTCGATGTGATCAACGTGTTCGACCAGGTCTACGAGATTCGCGACGGCACCGGCGTCGGCGTCGGCGCTCCGCAGTACGGTCCGCGGCGCGGGATCTTTTTAGGGGTGTCGCAACAGCTGTAGCGCGGCGCCCGCACACCGATTTGCTGGATTTCGCGCAGCACCTGCTGGCTAGCCAGCATTCGTTCGCGCGCCAGCCGCGGTTCTCCGCAGCTTTTCGAGTGGCACAGCTCTTGCTCCGTCGTGCTGCACAGCGATCGGCGGCGCACGTCGCGTCGCTGCATCGACAACACAGAACGTTAGGAGTAAGACGATGAGTAAGGAAACAGCAGCACAAGTGACGGTGCACCCGTTGCCGGACGGATTGGCGCGGAGATCAGCGGTGTGCATCTCTCGGGAGACATCGACAAGAAACAGATCGCGGCGATTCGTCAGGCGCTGAACGATCACAAGGTGATCTTCTTCCGCGGCCAGCAGCATCTGACCGATGCCGGACAGGAGACCTTCGCGAATCTGTTGGGCAAACCGGTCGCGCATCCGACGGTGCCGGTCAAAGACGGTTCGACCTATCTGCTCGAGATCGATTCGGCGCACGGCGGTCGCGCGAACTCGTGGCACACCGACGTCACGTTCGTCGATGCATATCCGTTCGCGTCGATTCTGCGCGCGGTGGTCATACCCGCGTCCGGCGGCGATACGTTGTGGGCCAACACCGTGTCTGCCTATCGCGACCTGCCGTCCGAACTGCGCGATCTCGCGGACAGGCTGTGGGCCGTCCATTCGAACGAGTACGACTATGCCGCGCGGCGCCCGGCGGCATCCGAGGAAGAATCGAAACGGTACCGCGATACGTTCACGTCGACGCTGTACGAGACCGAGCATCCGGTCGTGCACATCCATCCGGAAACCGGCGAGCGCTCGTTGCTGCTGGGCCACTTCGTGAAGCGGATCGTCGGGTTGTCGAGCGCCGATTCGGCACACCTTTTCGCGTTGCTGCAGAGCCACGTGATCGCGCCGGAAAACACGGTGCGGTGGCGTTGGGCGGCCGGCGACGTCGCGATCTGGGACAACCGCGCGACGCAACACTATGCGGTCAACGACTACGGCGATCAGCATCGTGTGGTGCGGCGCGTGACACTCGACGGCGTCGTGCCGGTGAGCGTCGACGGCCGGCGCAGCGTGACGCGCAAGAAAGAGGTCCGTGCGCCGCAGACAGGTCGTCAGGAAAGTCTCAAACCCGCGGCCGTCGCGGCGGCCTGAGGAAACGGCTGGTGGCTTCCGAAGCGGTATCGGTGCCGATGGCTGTCCTGCGCAATCACGCGCAGGACAGTCCGGATGTCCGCTCGATAGAGCAGCGCCTGCCCGGCGGGCGCCTTGCCGCGTTTGCTTCGATCGGGGTTCCCATCGCCGGCGCCGGTCTGCCTCTCGCGGTGTATCTGCCGGCGTTCTATGCCACCGAGTTCGGCCTGTCGTTGACGCTGATCGGACTCGTTCTGATGCTGGGTCGCATCTGGGACACGATCTCCGATCCGCTGATCGGTGCGATGAGCGATCGCACGCAGTCGCGGTTCGGTCGGCGGCGACCATGGATCGCCGCCGGCGGCGTGCTGTTCGCGTTCGCGTCGGCCGCGCTGTTCTTTCCACCCGCTGCGGTCGGTCCGGTCTATCTGGGCGCTGCGCTGTTCTTCTTCTATCTGGGCTGGACGATGATCCAGATTCCGGCGCTCGCGTGGTCCGGCGAACTTTCCGCGCGTTATCACGAGCGCACGCGCGTGGCGACGTACCAACAGGTCACTCACGCCGCGTCGCTGCTCCTGGTGCTCGTGCTGCCGACCATCGTCGATCAGCTGCGCCCCGGGTGACGGCCGTTTGAAGATCGCCGCGATGGGCGCGTTCATCCTCGTTACGTTGCTGCCCGCGCTGTTTCTCACGCTGACCGCATTTCCGGAGCGCGCGCCGCCGTTGCGGCCGAAGCAGCCGCTCGGTTTTCGCGTTGCATCGACGCTCATCCTCAAAGATGCCCTGCTGATGCGCGTGCTTGCATCGGATTTCGCGGTGACGCTGGCCCAAACCGTTCGCGGCACGCTGTTCGTATTCTTCGTCGCGTACTACATGGGCATGCCGAAGTGGGCGAGCGGCCTGTTCCTGTTCCAGTTCGTCTTCGGCGTGTTCGCCGCGCCGATCTGGTTGCGGATCGGCTATCGATTCGGCAAACACCGCACCGCCGTGCTCGGTGAACTCGTGCAGGCCGCGATCAACCTCGGCCTGCTGTGGGTGACGCCGCAGGCGCTGCCGCTGCTGTTGGGGCTGACGCTGGCGCAAGGACTGGCCCAGGGCTCCGGCAATCTGATGCTGCGCTCGATCGTCGCGGACGTGGCGGACAAACACCGGCTCGATGCTGGCGTCGACCGCACCGGTCTGTACTACTCCGTGTTCAGCCTCTCCGGGCAAAGGTGCCACTGCCGTAGCCGCCGGTATCGCGCTGCCGCTCATCGCGTGGCTCGGCTTCGATCCGAAAGCGACGAACGACGCAGCGACGCTGGAATCGCTGAAGTGGGTATTTGCGCTCGGCCCGGCAGTCGCGCATCTGATCTCGGCCGCGTTGATCCGCGGCTTCCCGCTCGACGAGACGCGGCATCGGGAAATCCGCGCGGCGCTCGAGACTCGCGAACGGAATCGCGTCGATCTCATTAACACGAGCAGATAGATAGAGTTACTTGTCAAGTCTCTTGTGCGCATATCGAAAGGCCGATTCCGGCTTTTGAGATTCGCTTTGCAACACGTATCTTTTGCGCACTGGATTCACGTCGGTGTCGCGTTTTGGAAAAGTTGCTCACGTATCCGGCAGCACCCGGTAGTTCGCTGTCGATCCGCGCCAAGGCGCTCTCGTTCCACGATGCGGTTTCGCTCGCGTTGCTCGAGCGGGTCGAACGACTCGCGCGCACCGATGCGACCGTGCTCGTCATCGGCGAAACGGGTACTGGTAAGGAATTGATCGCGCGACATCTCCATCAACAGAGCGGCCGCGGCGGCCCATTCCTCGCGATCAACTGCGGTGCTTTCGGCGAGGCGCTGATCGACGCCGAACTGTTCGGCCACGAAGCGGGCGCATATACCGGTGCGACGCAAGCGCGCGCAGGCTGGTTCGAGGCCGCCAACGGCGGCACGCTGTTTCTCGACGAGATGGGCGATCTGCCGCTGGCATTGCAGGTGAAACTGTTGCGGGTGTTGCAGGAGCGCCAGGTCACGCGTCTCGGTTCGCGACGCTCGATTCCGCTCGACGTACGCCTGGTCGCTGCCACGAACATCGATCTGCGCAAGGCCGTGGACGCACAGCGCTTCCGCGCGGACCTGTATTTCCGTATCAGCGTTGCGACGGTGGAGTTGCCGCCGCTGCGCCAACGCCGCGGCGACATCCTGCCGCTCGCGCAACACTTCATCGGAGTCTATGGACCACGGCTGGGTCTAACCGATGCGACGATCGATGCGCAGGCCGCACACGCGCTGCTCGGCTATGCGTGGCCGGGGAACATCCGGGAACTCGAAAACGTCGTGCACTGCGCGTTGATCGTATGCCGCGACGGCGTCATCCGGTTGGGTGACCTGGGCACGGTGGCGAACGCGGCTGTTGCGCTGCCCCCGGGAAGACAGCCCGATGCGAGTCAGTCAGCGCTGGTGGTCGCATTGCGTACGCTGCTCGAGACCGGCGCGCCGAACCTGCATCAGATCGTCGAAGAGTCGCTCGTGCGCGAGGCGTACCGGCATTGCAGAGACAACCAGGTCAAGTCGGCGCGAGCCCTCGGTGTCACACGCAACACGCTGCGGACCCTGCTCAAACGCTATGGACTGCTGACGGACCCATTGAGGGACAGCGATATCGCGTGGGCAGAAGAGGCGACCGGATAACGACACCGCTCGGCGCGATCACGCAAAGAAGGTCAGGTCCCGCGGCTTCTCGACAGGTCCGTGCCACAGGCGATGCCAGTCGAACTGCGTCGGGTCGAACCAGCGTGCGTTGCTGAGCCACAGGTCGTCCCAGGGCACACCCGCTTCGCGATTGATGATCACCGTCTTGCGGTGGCGCGCGTCCATGAACACGAAACGGTTGTGCGCGCCGGCCCAGGTTCTGATCAGCGTCTCGAACGAACGCTCATAGAGCGTCTCCGGCCGGTTACGCAGGATCGGGCGCAGGTAGTCGTTGATCAGGTGCCACGTGTCCGAGCGATTCGGGCTGTGCGGCTCCAGTGCAACCGTACCGTTGTGCACCATGCTGATCTCGCGAGTGATTCGCATAGGCTGCGTGTTCTCGAGTTCGATCGTGCCGCGCGTTCGGTAGCGCAGATGGATTACGCACTCCGCTGCTGCATATTCGCGGCACAAACGTTTCAGCTCCGGCAGGCGGGTACGCGAACGACGCCGCACCGTGATGCCGCGATCCGCGCCGAACGTCATGATGCCGAAGCCGTGCGGGTTGAACTCCGCCGCGGATGCCAGCAGATCCTCGGGCACGTCTGCCTGTGCCGGCTTGTGAATGATCAGGCACATCTACGAATGCTCGTCTATTGCAGTTTGGCGATCATCACTTCGGTGGACTTGAACACCGTCAGCACTTCGGCGCCCACCTGCAGGTCGAGCGCATCGATCGAGCGCGTGGTGATCACCGACGTGACGATGCCGGCGGCGGTTTCGACGTCGACTTCGGACAGCACAGGTCCGCGAATGATCTCGACGACGGTGCCGGAAAACTGGTTGCGCGCGTTGATGGCGGCAATGGGCATGACGGTAACCTCGATTAGAGAGAGAGAACTCAGTACAGGAACACGAGCTTGCGATCGCGCGACACGCCATGCGGCGTACCTGTTCGCACGCGCCGCAGATTCATCGCATCGGCGACACCGAAGACCACCTGAAGTGCGTCTGCCCACAGCTGCCCAACGACCGGAATCCGCTCGACGGCCTTCGCGATCAGTTCGAATTCGTCGCGCAGTTCAATCGCGCGGCTTCGGCTCGGAAGGCTCCGAAGGGAAACGGAAGCGTTCCTTGCGCTGTATCTGGACAACGCGTCCGTCGTGGATCGTGATCTCGACGGTTCCATATTTCACCTCCGCAATGACGGCCGCAATCCGCTCGATTACTGCGCTCGGCAGCTTCGGCGGTGCTGCATCGGCCATGATCCAAACAGCCTTTTAAGGGGTTCGCGGTGCGCGCGAAACGCTGCGTCGCCCATCGATGCCCACCGCCACGTCGCCTTCGATGGTGACCCGCCGCATCACGCGGTGCTGATCGCCGTAGTCGTTGATCGCGTAGTGTTGCGTGGCGCGGTTGTCCCAGATCGCGACATCGCCGGCTTCCCAGCGCCATCGCACGGTGTTTTCGAGGCGCGTCACGCGCGACTGCAGCAGCGAATACAGGTGCGTCGAGTCTTCGCGCGACTGGCCGACCAGCTTCTGCACGAAGCCGCCGAGCAGCAGCGTGCGCTCGTTCGTCTCCGGATGAACGGCAACGACCGGGTGTTCGGTTTCATAGACGGTGGACGCGAACGTCTGCGCGAACCGTTGCCGGTCTTCTGCCGATGACTCAGGACGAACCGCGGCGTAGTCGTACGCATTCGAATGCACGGCCCACAAGCGGTCCGCGACGTCGCGCAGCTCCGCCGTCAGATCGTTGTACGCGGTCGCAGTATTGGCCCACACCGTGTCGCCGCCGTAGGACGGCACCGTGAGCGCGCGCAGTATCGACGCGGCCGGATACCGATCGAGGAAGGTGACGTCGGTGTGCCATTGATTGGCGCGTCCGCCGCGCGCCGCATCGAGCTCGAGTATGTACGACGTGCCCTTCGCGGTGGCCAAGGTCGGATGCGCAGCCGGCGTTCCCAACAATTCCGCGAAGGCTTCATGTTCGGCATCATCGAGATGCTGCTGGCCGCGGAAGAAGATCACCTTGTGGTGCAGCAGCGCATAGCGGATGTCGCCGATCGTGCGCGCGTCGAGATTGCCGGACAGGCGGACGCCGCCGATCTCCGCGCCGATCCGTCCGGCCACGCGGCGAACCTCGAGGCCCGGTGCCACGTTGAGTCTTTTCGGATTCACGCTCATTTCGTTTCTCCTGATTCGTTCATCGACAAGTTCAAGCGGCATTTGATTTCTTCGGCGTGTACCAGATCGGCGACGACCAGCCGCGTTCCTGAATGGTCGCCGGCGTATCGGCCGGCAATGGTTGGCCGTGCTTGACGGCCTGGATCGTGGTCCAGCGCGGCGTCGGAATTTCCAGCACGCGCAGGTAGTAGACGGCCGGCAACGCCGGATCGAATTCCGGGTCCTGCCATACGGCTTTCAGTTCCGTAGTGCCGATCGTGTTGGTGTAGGTCGCTTTCTGCAGGTCGACGGTGTCGCCGATCGCCGGCACTTTGCCGGTCGCGGGGTCCGGCTTGCGGTCGCCGCCGTACGCAACGTCGAACACCTTCTCCTCATGCTTGCCGCCGGCCACCCACACCTTGATGACCTGCGCGCGGTCGAGATTCGCGCCGTTCGGATCCTTGATCGCCCACACCACGAAGCGCGGCGCGTTGGACGATTTCGCCGGCAGGTCGCCACCCATCGGCACGCCCGACTGATAACCGACCTTCACCCAGTCCTGGTCGAACACCTGTTGCGGGAAATCCCAGCCGCCGAAGAAGCGGAACTTCAGCCGCGTGCCGGACGTCGCGAACGTTTCCTTGCGTCGCAGTCCGTCGAAGATCGAATCGCGCGTGTTCTGGTCCGCCCATACGACCGTCAGATTTCCCGACCCGGTCGCGAACTGACTGAAGCGCGCAGGATCGATCGGTGGCGGCGCCTTCGCGCTCGCGGGTACGTTCGGATCGATGCCGGCTGCACTTCCCGCATACGCATCTTCCGCCGACGTCGATAGACCGTTGTGGAAATCGCCACCGCCGGCGACGCCGAATTTGTACGGATTGACGCCCACCTTCTCTTCGATCGACAGACCTCTGCCCCACGCATCGCGCACGTAGCTGCCGTCCGGCTTGCTCGGTTCGCGCGATACGAGCAGCGTGTCGAATACCTCGAAGTTCGCGAACTCGTCGTTCGGCGACAGCGCTGGAACAGTCTCGGACTGACCCTTGTTCTGCGAGATCTCGCTGACGGGTTCGTTGAGGATCCTGCGCTGCGCGTACTTCTCGTCGATCGGCTTGCCGTCGCTGTCGTTCCAGTCGTACATCAGGCCGTTGCTGGCGTTGCCGTTGTGCGGAATCGCGAGCGCTTCGACGCCGTCCTTGCGTGCGTTCTCGAGGTAGCTCCACAGATCTTCCGGCCGCCGCGAGTCGACCGAGGAGAACGGCAACGGCGCATGGTCGCCTTTGAAGATCACGTTGCGATGCAGGTTGTATTTGCCTTCCGGCATCGAGCTCCATTCGTACGCGATGAACGTGGTGAACTTGCCCGGCTGGTAGTTCGCAGTTCGCAGCCGCGATTTCCTTCTGCCACGCCGCCTCTTCCACCGGCTTCTGATCGAAGCCGGGCAGATCTTTGCCGGAGGTGAACAGTTTGACGATGTTCCAGAAACCCTTGCTGCCTTCTTTGCGCACTGTCTGGCCGACTTCGGATTTCGAAAACGCGCTGTTCGGATCGTCGAGTTCGTTGAACACACCCATGTTCTCGGAGTGATCGGTGACCGCCGCGAAATCGAGCGGGCGATCTCGCTTCACCGGCTGGCCGAAGTACGAGACGGTTTCGCCGCGCGTGAACTTGTAGGCGTCGTCGGGCGTCGTGCGCGTGCCGAACATCACGTACGCGTCGAACGAATACGTCGTGTGGATGTGCAGGTCGCCGTAGTAAGCCTCGCGCGTCGGCGTCGCAGCCAACGCGGGTGCGGGTGCTGCTTGTGCACTCTGGACTCCTTCCACCGGCGACTCCTTCGAGCACGCCGTCATTGCCAGCGCGAGCAGCACCGCGATCAATCGTGAACCGGACATTCTTACAACTCCTTTCTTCATGCCAGCACCAACAGGCTTCGTTGCAGAAACCAGAATGCGGCAAACGATCCAATTGCATAGGGAGGAAACCAACGGGCCCACAAAGGGGTCGCCGTTCGAAAACGTTTGTAGAGCCAGGTGGCACCGAATACGGCCGCAATGAACAGCAGCTGGCCGATCTCCACGCCGACGTTGAACAGAAACAGGCACATCGCGATCGCTCCGGCAGGTAATCCGACTTCCGCGAGCGCACCGGCAAACGCGGATCCATGCAGCAGCCCGAACGTGAACGCGATCGCCCACGGATAGCGCGCGGTGATCACGTCTTTGCCCTGCAGCTGCCGGACCAGCTCCACGCCCAGATACAGAATGCTCAATGCAACCAGCGCTTCGATCGCGGCCGGTTGAATATGAATGATGCCGAGCGTCGTTGCGGCCAGCGTGATGCTGTGTGCCACAGTGAATGCGGTGACGGTCAACACCAGCCGCCGCCGGCTGCGTACCAGCAACAGCAGACCAAGCACGAACAGCAGGTGATCCACGCCGGTGAGAATGTGCTCGACGCCGAGCGTCAGGTACGCCGGCACCGCGAGTACCGGTTCGCCGAACGACAACGTCAGCGATGGCGCATCCGCCTTGATGATCTGCCGGATCGCGCGACCGCTCTCAGGCGTCGCCTCCACCAACACGTCGGTAATGGTGCGATCGAGCCCTTCGATGGTGATGGTCTGCCCTTCAAGCGATTCGCCGTCATCGGCCGTGTGCGCCCAATGCCTGATCAGCGAACCTGGCGTCGCCTGCTGTTCGACCGGCGCTTCCTCGAGCCAGCCGTTCGACAGATGCGGTATCAACCGGACAGCCGCATCGCCCATCACCGGCTGCTTCCACACGATGTCGAAGCGATGCCCCGACTGTTCGGTGATCTCGAGATACGCAGGCCTGATCTCGTGCGCGAACGTCGCGTGACCGGCGAGCAGCGCCGCGAGGAGGAACGGGCAGCGCAGAATTTCAAGACGCATCGGCGCCTCCCGGTGCGGACCGCGTGATCGTGTATTTGCGCGCGACCTCATCGAACGCTTCGAGTACTTCCGCGCAGCCGTACCGCGGCCATCGCGTCCGCACGGACTTGCTCGCGAACTTCGTCGAGCGGTCGTATCCGCGCGGCGACGCGTTCGTCGACGTAGACGAGATGCCAGCCGAATCCCGATCGATACGGACCGGACCACCGATGCAGCGGCGCCCGGAACAGGTCGTCGGAAAACGCCGAGTCGCCGAACAGACGCCGCACCGCCGACGCATCGACCGACGCGAAGTCGTATCGATCGGCGAAGCGGTCGCCGCGATCCGGACCGCGAGTTGCATTGCCTGCCTGCAGAAGCACCAATGCATCGCGGGCGCGCAGTTCGGAAGCGACATCGCCGCTGTCAGGCGAAAAGTAGACGTGGCTGAACGAAACAGTCTCGGGGACGGCATACCGTTCGCGGTGGGCTCGATAGAACGCCTCGATTTCTGCATCCGACGGCTCGCCGACGATCGAGGCATCCTGCTGCAGGAATTCGTACTTCTGTGCGATGCGCCGGCGCACGATCTCGTCGTCGCGATCGAGTCCGAGCGCAACTCCTTCGCGATACAGGATTTCCTGCCGCACGTAATGGTCGATCAGGAACTGCAACTGCTCATTCGATGGTGCGGCACCGTACTGTTGTTGGTACGTGGCCGCGAGCCGGTACTCCGTCGCCGCATCGACGACGATGCGGTAGCGGTCGGTTTCGCTACCGGCCCGCCACTGCGCCAGCAGCAACAGCGCCAGTCCGATCGCGAGAAAGTGCGTTGAGAGGCTCGCGCGCAATTCGCGCGAGCACCTCTCCTGCACGCCACTCGAGACGCGGCGCTGTGACAGTGACTTCACTCACGACTCGGACGCCGCTCAGAGCACGTTCACGCGGAACGTCGCGCCATACGCGCGCGGCGAGCCGGGGAACTCGGAGTACGAGCCGAAGTTGCCCGCGCCCAGCCCACCGACCACGTACGCTTCGTCGAGCACGTTGGTGCCCCACAGCGTGACATCCCACGCGTTGGCGCCGAACTCGCCGCTGACACCGACCCGCAGATTCAGGATGCCGAACGCGTCGACCTTCGCGAAGTCGGAGTTGTCCGGCGAGCCGAAGAACTCCGATCGCCACGCGTAGTCAGACGCAGCGAATGCCGTGAGGCCGTTGCCGATCGAGTGTTCGTACGCGATGCTCGGATTCGCGATCCAGCGCGGCGCACCGACGACCGGGTTGCCGGTCAGATCGCACACGGTCTGTCCAGCAGCGGTTTTCTCGGCGGAGCACGGCGCGTTCTTGTACGACTCGTACGTCGCGTCGTTGAACGAACCGGTCAGGCCGACGGTGAGTCCCTCGAGCGGAATCGCGACGAGTTCAACCTCGAAGCCGCGCGTCTGCACTTTGCCGATGTTCGACAACGTCTGCGAAAACACCCCGGGGCTGATCTGTTCGAGATTGGTCGCCTGGTAATCCTCGACGTTGGTCCAGAATGCATTCGCATTGAACTGCACGCGGCGCTCGAACAGCGTGGTCTTGATGCCGAGTTCCGCGTCCTTCGCTTTCTCCGGATTGATGAACAGCGAATCGATGCCGAGCCCGCGCGCCGGCACCTGCGGATTGATG
This sequence comes from uncultured Gammaproteobacteria bacterium, assembly GCA_963787045.1. Lineage (GTDB taxonomy): Bacteria > Pseudomonadota > Gammaproteobacteria > Pseudomonadales > Azotimanducaceae > DATJGR01. Next base: position 79,676 of record CAWBBR010000021.1, read on the forward strand.
CCGCCGGCCTTCGCACCAGACGACACCGACGTGTACGCGAGCACGTTGTCGGTGAGCTGGTAGCTGACGCTGACCAGTCCGGATGGGCGCGTATCGCTGACGTCGAGATTGCCGGTTTCATATGCAGGAAACGCGAGGGCGATTCCGGGGGTTCCGGTCGCCTGATCGCGAACGACGCTTGCGGTCTTGCGCTCGTACGTCTGGCGGATGCCGGCGGTCAGGTCGAGGCGATCCGTTGCGTGCCACGTGGCCTGTGCAAAGCCGGAGTAGCTGTCGGTGTTCAGATCCTGGTGCGAAATCACCGTGCCGTTGTTCAGAATCGCCTGGCCGAGGAACGCGCCGGCGTCAGGGCCGTAGTACGTGTAGCTCGAGTTCTTCTGATCCTGATAGAAGTAGTAGAGGCCGGTGACCCAATCGATCGGACCGCCGGAAGCCGACGCCAGGCGCAGCTCCTGACTCCACTGCGAATCGTCGACGTGCTGACCCGCGTTGATGATCGCGGTCGCCGAAATACCGTCGGCGTCGTTCGTCGGCCAGAAATTCCAGCCGCGATACGCGGTGATCGACGTCACCGTGTAGTCGCCGATGTCCCAATCGGCTTTCACCGATCCACCGCCCTGCCGCACCTTCATGTGCTGTTTCGTGTTCAGCGTGACCTTGTTGTAGTTGTCGTCGAGCACGGCGGTGCCGCCGGCAGCCGCGACCTCGGGAGAAGTACAGTGCACCACCGTTAGGGCCAGGGTTGTAGAGCACCGACGCGCAGCAATCGGAATCTTCCGTGCTGTAGTCGCCGACGATGCGGATCTTCAACGACTCCGTCGGCGTGTACAGCAGATCGCCGCGCGTGCCTTTGCGTTCGGTGCCGTTCAGCGTGTTGCCGTTGGTGACGTCGTCGACGAAGCCGTCGCGGAACGTCTTCGCGAACGACAATCGTCCGGCGAGTTGGTCCTCGACGAGCGGACCCGACACCGCGCCGCGCAACTGGTAGTAGTTGTTGTCGCCGTACTGGCCAACGGATGATTCCAGTCGCGCTTCCGGCGTGAACGTCGGTTCGCGGCTGGCGATGTTCAGCACGCCACCGGTCGTGTTCTTGCCGAACAACGTGCCTTGCGGGCCGCGCAACAGCGAGATCTGCGCGATGTCGATGAGATCCTGGTTCGCCATGCCGGGCCGGCCGAGATACACGTCGTCGAGATAGACGCCGACGCTCGACTCCAGCGCGTCGTTGGCCGGGTTGTTGCCGAGGCCGCGCACCGCGATGCTGGTCTGGCGCGGATTCGCGAACTGGATGTTCGTGCTGGGGAAATGCTGGTTCAGATCTTCGAAGCGGAACTGTCCCGCCTTGTCGAGCGCTTCGCCGCTGAGGGTGGCGATCGGAATCGGCACGTCCTGCGAATCTTCCTCGCGTCGCCGCGCCGTGACGGTGATCGTTTCGACTTCGCTCGCGCGGCGCGGCGCGAGTTTCACTCGCCTGCTCTGCCGCGGCGCCAGGCGTCCACAGTTGCGCCACGGCGCCGATGGCAGTTAGTACGACGAGGCGGTAGCGGATCGCCGCGCCGTCGCTGCGTCGCGCCGACGCACGGCGACGCGAAAAAACCGAACGGACTTCCATGAGGTGTCTCCTTATTCAGTGAGGACGCCTCCGGTGGTCCGGTCGGTATCGCTTGTCTTTTGCTGCTTCTGGCCCGTTACGAACGCCGTGTGGCGAGTTCGATTGCTAACGGGACGAACAGTCGTTGTCGAACGATCGGCATGCTAACGGCACGACAGCGCCGCTGGAAGGAATGGAAAATTCTAGCGGTATAACCGAACAACACTATTTCGATGGATTTGGTCGAGTTAATGAAATGGAACGAGCGCAGTTGAACGACGTTCACGCACATCCGGAAAAAGCTGCGATTGAGCCGGTGCGGGCGTGATCGGACCATGCGCAATCGATTTCTGCCGGTTGATTGCTCATGTCCGCCGCCCACATCCTCGGATTCCCGCGCATAGGCGCACGACGCGAACTGAAAACGGCGGTCGAATCCTACTGGAAAGGCAAGACCAGCCTGGCCGACCTGCAGACGGTTGGACGCGACTTGCGCGCACGCCACTGGGCGCTGCAGTGCGAGGCCGGGCTGGACTACGTCACGGTCGGCGACTTCGCCTGGTATGACCATCTGCACAATGCGACCGCGCTGTTCACCTCGGCGCCCGCACGCTTCGGATTCAAGGAGCCGATCGACGTGGCCGGCTACTTCGCGATGGCACGCGGTACGCGCGACGCGCCGGCGCTCGCGATGCGGAAGTGGTTCGACACGAATTATCACTACCTGGTTCCGGAGTTGGACTGGAATACGGCGTTCGCGCTGAATCGGCACTGGCTGCTGCCCGAAGTTCGCGAGGCGCTCGCCCTCGGTCACGCCGTCAAGGTGGTGCTGCCGGGTCCATTGACATGGCTCTGGCTGGCATCGGCTGACGAGCGCTTCGATCGGCTGCATCTGCTCCCGCCGTTACTCAACGTCTACGCCACGTTGCTCAACGAACTGAAAAACCTCGGCGTCGAGTGGGTACAAATCGACGAGCCCATCCTGTCGCTCGATCTGCCGGAGGCCTGGCTCAATCGATACGTGGTCGCATATCGCACACTGGCGCGGGCCGATCTGCCGATTCTGCTGGCCACCTATTTCGGCAGCGTCGCCGAACACGCAGCACTGCTGAGAACGTTGCCGATCGACGGGCTCCATCTCGATCTCGCCCGATCACCCGAACAACTCGACACATTTCTAGCCGACTGGCCAGCCGACAAGGTGCTGTCGCTCGGCGTCATCGACGGCCGCAACATCTGGCGCGCCGATCTGTCTGAACGACTGGCGCAACTACGTCCGGCACGCGCTGCACTCGGCGACAGACTCTGGGTGTCGGCCTCCTGCTCGCTGCTGCACGTGCCTACCGATCTCGCACACGAACACGCTCTCGATCCCGAACTGAAACGGTGGATGGCGTTCGCGACACAGAAGCTCGGCGAGATCGTTCTGTTGAAACGGGCGTTGGTCGGTGACGCCGCTTCATCCGAATTTCAAGACGCCGACGCCGCGTGCGAAGGTCGACGAGGCGCTACGTCGACATGCCGCCACGAGGTTCGCGCGCGCGTCGCTGCCCTGCAGCCGCGCGACGCAGAACGCAGCGCGCCGTTCGACACCAGGATTCGTTTGCAGCGCGACGCGCTCGGACTGCCGCCATTGCCGACTACGACCATCGGATCCTTCCCGCAGACCGCCGAGATTCGCGCTGCCCGCGCGTCGTTCAAGGCAGGCCGGATTACTGAAGCCGAGTACTCGGACGCGATGCATCGGGAGATCCGCCACGCGGTCGAAACACAGGCAGCTCTCGGTCTCGACGTGCTGGTGCATGGCGAAGCCGAACGCAACGACATGGTCGAGTATTTCGGCGAGCAGCTCGCCGGCTTTGCAGTTCACCGAGAACGGCTGGGTGCAGAGCTACGGGTCGCGGTGCGTAAAGCCGCCGGTGATCTACGGCGATGTTTCCCGGCCGGCGCCGATGACGATCAAATGGGCCGTCTACGCCCAGAGTCTGACTGACAAGCCGATGAAGGGGATGCTCACCGGTCCAGTGACGATGCTGTGCTGGAGCTTCGCGCGCGACGATCTGCCGCGTCGCGAGATCGCAATGCAGTTGGCTCTCGCGCTTCGCGACGAAGTCTGCGACCTCGAGGCCGCGGGTATCCGTGTCATTCAGATCGACGAACCTGCGTTTCGCGAGGGACTGCCGTTGCGACAGACCGACTGGCCCGCGTATCTCGACTGGGCCGCGCGCGCATTTCGGGTCGGCGCGTCGGGCGTCGCGGAATCGACGCAGATTCACACGCACATGTGCTATTCGCGAGTTCAACGACATCCTGCCGTCGATCGCCGCCATGGATGCTGACGTCATCACCATCGAGACGTCGCGCTCGCGCATGGCGCTGCTCGATGCATTCGCGGACTTCCGGTATCCGAACGACATCGGTCCCGGCCTTTACGACATTCACTCGCCGCGCGTTCCGGCGAATGCCGAAATGAAGCAGCTGCTCGAACGCGCACTCGCCGTGATACCGGCGGAGAGACTGTGGATCAATCCGGATTGCGGCTTGAAGACCCGCGGTTGGCCGGAAACAGAGGCTGCTTTGTCGCGCATGGTTGCGGTCGCACGCGCGGCGCGTACCGCGTTGGCCGAACCACGGCGTGACGTCCCACGGGCGAAAGCGCGTCAACCCCGGTAGTTCGCGACGCCCGCCGATCGAGGGACTTTCGGTTAAGCTACCTCTCGATTTGCGTTAGGGACGAGCGATGAGCGCCGAACGCGTTCGCGAACTGTTGAAACAACTGCGCACCGAGCTCGACGCCGCGGACGTCGATGCCGAGACACTGGCCTCGATGCGCGAGTTCGACCGCGACATCCGGCGCGCGCTCGACGACGCCCGCGGCCCGCCGGCCGATGCGCTGACCGACCGCGCGAAGGCGATCGAAGTCGAATTCGCAGTGAAGCATCGCGTCGCCGAGCATATCCTGCGCGAAATTGTCGAGACGTTGGCGAAGATCGGGGTGTAGACAGACCGGCAAAGGCTGCGCGCGGAGGGATTTGTGCCAGCAATCCCTCGCTTACAAATCTGGCATCGCGCATCGACGCAACCTTTGTAGAAGCTACTCAGGTTGGATTGGGGCAAGCCCCACGCAGAATTCAGACCCGTTTAGGAGCAGCGCCATGCCGGATCCGGCTATGGACGGTTCCCACGTAGACGCGCGCAGTAGCACTGTGTCGGTCGGGACCGGCGCTTTTCCCCACCAGATCCGACAACGCAATTCGTAGACTCCTTGCGCTTCCAAGCGCCGGCATATCGGGCGGATATAGATGGGCTGCGCGCGCTCGCAGTCATTCCTGTGGTGTTGTTTCACGCTCGGGTGCCAGGGTTTGGCGGCGGCTTTGTCGGCGTTGATGTTTTTTTTGTCATCTCGGGTTTTCTCATTACAGGGCTGATTCAACATGAACTCGACCGGAGCGCGTTCAGCTATTTCTCGTTCTGGGAGCGCCGCGCACGACGTCTGCTACCGCCGCTGATTCTGGTCACCGCAGTCACCTATTTCGCGGCGCATGAGATTCTGTTTCCCGAGGAATTAAAGGCGCTCGGCCAGTCCATCGTCGCGATTTCGGTGTTTGCTTCGAACATCCAGTTCTGGCGCAAGGCCGGTTATTTCGAAGCACCTTCGGAGATGTTGCCGTTGCTGCATACCTGGTCGCTGGCGGTCGAGGAGCAGTTCTACTTTCTGTTTCCTGCGGTTCTGGTCGGACTCTCCGTCGCGCCGCTCATGCGACGCATCGGCGTCGTTAGCGCCATCGGAGTCGCGTCATTCGCGCTGAGCGTATGGTGGGTCAACGTCAGTCCCTCCAGCGCGTATTTCCTGCTGCCGTCGCGCGCGTGGGAGCTGATGTTGGGAGCGGCTCTGGCGTTGATGCCGAGCGCCAAAACGATTTCACGATTCACCACGAACGCGATTTTGCTTACCGGCATTACGCTCATTGCGCTTGCTGTGTGCCTGTATACAGAGAAAACGCCATTCCCTGGCCTCGCGGCGCTCGCTCCTTGCGCCGGCACCGCCCTGATCATATGGGCCGGCCAACAATCGCAGGGTGCGATGAAACGCCTCTTCGACAACGTGCCGATGGTTTTCGTTGGCAAGCTCTCGTATTCGATCTATCTGTGGCACTGGCCGCTGCTGGTGCTGTTCGCGGCGTGGGCCGCCAAGCCGATCGAGTTGCTCACGACTCCGGAGGTCGTTGGGATCGTTGCCGCGACAATGATTCTCTCCTGGCTGTCTCTGACCCTGATCGAAAACCCGATTCGTCGAAAGCGCGTATGCAGCACTCGCAGCTCTATTTTTCTCGCGACCGGCACAGCGATGGCGGTGCTCGCGACAATCGGGTTCGGCGCGCACCACTTCGGCGGTTACCCGAGCCGCATTCCCGCCGACGTGCAACTGATAGCAGACGGAGAGCGCGACCGCGCCTTGGACTCGTGGGACTGCAAGACGAAATCGCCCGCAGACGTCGACGCCGGCAGGTTGTGCCGGATGGGACCCAACGACACACATCAGCAGCCGCGCTTCATGCTGTGGGGAGACAGTCATGCACACGCGTTATTCCCGGTCGTGGACGAGGTAGCTAAGGAGTTCGGCGTAACCGGATTGCATGCCTCCCATCCATCATGCCCCCCGCTCCCCGATGTCGATGTGCTCGACGCAAAGTGGGGCATCGGCTGCAGGGCGTTCGAAGTCGATAGTGTGCTCAGGCAGATCGATCGCGCTGACCTCGATGCGGTCTTTCTCGCAGCGTTTTGGTCGTCCGTTACCGGCGAAGGCAAACTACAGTACGCCGATGGTCGCGATCGGAACGTGTCATCGGAGACGATTCTCGAATTGCAGCTGCGCTCGCTCGTCGAGCGTTTGCGCGCGCGCGGCATCGCCGTGTTCGTGTTCGAAGAAGTGCCATTCGAAGGTGACTGATCAACCGGCCCGATTCGCCCAGGCCGTTTGGCGAGGCGCAGACACCGGCTCTGCCGGAATCAGCGTAAGCGACTATCGAAACGGCCACGCGCAATTCTCGACCTACCTCAACAGCCTGAGCGACCTGGACCTGCACCGCATCTCGCCGGTCCCCGACCTATGCAGCGACGGTTCATTCTGCCCGGCGGTCACTGAGGGTCGATCGAACTTCCGCGACGCCCACCACCTCACCGTACACGGCGCTGGTCGACTCGCGCCTGGACTTCGGCGATGCATTCGCGCGCGTCAGTTGGCGGCATTAGCAGATCCTAAGCGTCAGCGCGTAGGCGCCGTAACCTCATTGGGACTCGGATCCGACGCAACGCGGTAACCTAAACCGTAACCCCGCGCGCCTCTTCGCGACTCGTCAGCAACAGCGTTTCGCTGAATCTGACCGTGTCTCGATGTGTTAGAGGCGCGACTTCGAGGCGCCGGTGCCGCGTATCGTGGCTAGAGCATGATCTCCGCCATCAGTTCCAGCGCCTTCGGCTGACCGCTGCCGATCAGCATCGAACCGACGTGGCCTTTCTTCGCAGCCGCGGTCCAGCGTTGCGCGCGGTCTTTGATACGCGCGGCGGGGCCGACGAGGTGACATGCGTCGATGAGTTCTTCCGGCACCGCGGCCATGGCTTCGTCTTTCTTGCCGGACAGGAACAGATCCTGAATCTTCTCGGCCGCCGCACCGAACCCGAGGCGCGTCGCGTAGTCGTTGTAGAAGTTCTTGCCTTTCGCGCCCATGCCGCCGATGTACAGCGCCATGTTGCCGCGGATCATCTGCATGCACTGCTTCACGTCGTCGCCGATGATCACCGTCACGAACGGCGCCACGTCGAAGTCGGCAAGCGACTTCCCGCCGCCGGCTGCCTTCAGACCTTTCTCGATCGGGTCTTTGAAGACGCTGAACTGATCAGGGTCCATCCAGATCGGGAAGAAGCCGTCGGCCACTTCGGCCGCCGCCTGCACGCCGGCCGGCGTCAGCGTCGCGGCGTAAATCGGAATCTTGTCTTCGCACACCATGATGCTCTTCAGCGGCTTGCCGAGATTCGTCGCACCGGGGCCGCGATACGGAATCTGGTATTCCTTGCCGTCGAACTGCAACGCACTCTCGCGCGCGAAAATCTGCTTCATCACCTGGATGTATTCCTTGAGGCGGGTCACCGGCTTGCCATACGGCACGCCATGCCAGCCTTCGACCACCTGCGGACCCGATGCGCCGAGACCGACGATGAAACGATTGTTCGACAACTGCGCCACCGTCATCGCGGTCATTGCGGCGAGCGCAGGTGTGCGGCCCGGCATCTGCATGATCGCGGTGCCGACTTTGATCTTGCTCGTGTGCGCGAGCATCCAGACCGCCGGCGTCACGGCGTCGGAGCCGTAAGCTTCGGACGTCCATACCGAGTCGTAACCGAGGCTTTCAGCGTGTTTGATCGTGTCGATCGGAATGCTGATTTTCTTTCCGGAATAGCCGGCGATGAGTCCGAGTTTCATGGTTGCTTCCCCAGTTGATGCGGCATTTGATGCGAGCGTTGCAGGCTAACAAACGCGGGCCACCGCCAACAAGGAAATCAGCCGGTTGGACTTGGCCCGACCGCCTCGCGACAATTGCCGCCGTTCGTCCTCAATGCGCAAATCCCCGGAGATCCCATGGCCAGCTTCCGCGGCCACATCCTCAATGCCGCGATTCGTTACGCCAGTAAGCGGCGCCTGGCCGACCTCGTATTCACGCCGGACACGATCGCTGCCTCGCGCGCCCGGCTGGATCGACTTGGTGACCGCGTGCCACTCGCGCCGTCGCTGTCGCGCCACGTCGACGATCTCGGCGGCGTATCGACCGAATGGACGCGCGGCAATCACCCCGCGCGCGGCGCGATCTTGTATTGCCACGGCGGCGGCTACGTCTTCGGCTCTCCTCGCGCTTATCGCGGCATGGCCGCGCGCTTGGCGGCGCAGACGCGTTGCGACGTGGCGGTAATCGACTACCGGTTGGCGCCCGAACACGTCTATCCGGCCGCGCCCGACGACGCCATCGCCGCGTATCGCGCGCTGATCTCGCGCTTCGACGCGTCGTCGGTGATCGTTGCCGGCGATTCGGCCGGCGGCAATCTCGCGCTGGTAACGCTGCTGCGCGCGCGCGACCTGGGTCTGCCGCTACCGGGCGGTGCCGTATTGCTGTCGCCGTGGACCGACCTCACCGGCAGCGGTGCATCGATACGCACGAACGCAAAACGCGACCCGATGCTGCCGGCCCAACGGATTGACGAAGCCGCGCGCATGTATGCACCGACGGCGCAACTCGATAGCCCCGATGTATCGCCGCTGTTCGGCGACTTCACCGGGCTACCGCCGCTGTCGGTCCACGTCGGCACCACAGAGATTCTGTTGGACGATTCGCAACGCCTCGTCGAACGCGCGCGGCAGCACGGCGTCTCCGCGCACCTCGAGCGATGGCACCGCATGCCCCACGTCTTTCCGATGTTCGCCGACTTCATCCCCGAGGGCCGGCAAGCGTTAGACAAGATCGGGCAGTTCGTCTCGACCCGTTTCGTTAGACAGGGTGGGTGACGGGTGATCGGACGCGCTCGAGCCATCCCTGGTCGCTCTTCGCGCCATCCATGGCGCTCAAGGGTCCGGAACACCGATCACCCGCCACCTTCCATCATCGAAGTCGCGCCTTCGTTCGTAAGAGATGAACGCGCTAGCGCGCGTTCAGGCACGACACACGATCGATGATGGTGGAGCGGGAACCGAGGCGGAGGTGGGTACGTGTTGCGTGAGGACCCTCGAGCGCCATGGATGGCGCGAAAGGAGCGACCAGGGACGGCTCGAGCGAGTCCGACGCAGCAATCACCCACCTCCGCCGCGAATCGAAGCTCCATCCCACCGAACGAGAATCGAAGCTCAACCTAAGCGACGCGCTTGTTCCTGAGGTACTCGATGATGTCGAGGGATTCGTACATCCACTCTTCTTGTCCGTCGCGGCGAATGCGCAGACATGGGACGGTGGTGCTGCCGCCGCCGGTGCGTAAGTCGTGCAGCGCTTGCGGATCCGCGTGGATGTTGCGCATCTCGATGTCGATGCCGGACTCGTCGAGGAAGTCGCGCACGCGAGCGCAGTAAGGGCAGCTCGGAAAGTGGTACAGCGTGTAGCGTTCGCTCATGGTGCACCTTCGTGATGTCGGTGTGATTATGCCGAGCCCGTGCGGAACGGTACACTGCGGCGCCAGATACCGGGGCAGACGAGGCTCGAGTTGGCGAAATCGAAATCCGATAAACGATTGATGACCATTCGCAACGGCGTGATCGCGTTCGGCGCGCTGATCGTGATCGTGGTCGTCGGTTATGGACTGTTCCGGTCGACGGCGATCGACGTCTCCGGCGACTTCGTCGAAGGCACCCACTACAAAGTGATCGACGGCACGGTCGCGCCTACCGTCGGTCCCGATCAAAGTGACCGAGTTCTTTTCGTACGGTTGCGTGCATTGCCGCAACTTCGACCCGATGGTGAACGACTGGCTGAAGAGCGCGCCGAAGGACGCCGCGTTCGATCGCAACCCCGTTGCGTTCTCGCCGGACTGGAGCCTGCTGGCGCAATCGTACTTCGCGTTGCAGAGCGTCAACGCGCTCGCCGACAATCACGATCGCATCTTCAAAGCGATTCACGACAACGGTAAACAGTTCCTCACCGCCGACATGGTCGCCGACTTCGTCAACGGCCACGGCGTCACGCGCGAGGCATTTCTCACCGCATTCAACTCGCCGGCCGTCGTGAGCGCGACTGCACAAGCAGCGAAGCGGGAGCGCGCATTGCGCGTGAACGGCGTGCCGTATCTGACGGTGGCGGATCACTACGCGGTGAACATGGACACGGTGCCGCGCAAGAAAGCGTTCGACGTGGTCGACTTCCTCATCGCCAAGATCCGCGCCGAGCGCGCCGCGAAGACCGGTGGCGGGTCGTAACGGTCATTCAGGTTCCGTTCAGCCGCCAGGCCCTATTAAGGGCCGCTAAACCGACCGCTGCGGAGCAACCCGATGGGTGAATACCAGACCTTGATCCACACGCTGGCGCTGACCATGGGTGTCGCGTGGGCGAGCGGCATCAATCTCTACGCCGCCGTCGCGGTGCTCGGTCTGGCGGGAAACGCCGGTTATGTCCATTTGCCCGACACGCTCGCAATCGTCGAAGACCCGCTGGTGATCATCGCGGCGTGCTTCATGTACTGCGTCGAGTTCTTTGCCGACAAGGTGCCGGGCGTCGACAGCACGTGGGATGCGCTGCACACGTTCATCCGGATTCCGGCCGGCGCCATGCTGGCCGCAGGCGCCGTGGGCGACGTCACGCCTGCGCTCGCCGTAGCGGCGGGGTTGGTCGGCGGGAGCATCACCGCGGCCACGCACGCGACGAAAGCCGGCACGCGGATGCTGATCAACACCTCGCCGGAACCGTTCAGCAACTGGTTCGCATCGATCGGCGAAGACCTCGCCGTGTTCGCCGGTCTCTGGGCAGCGCTCGCACATCCCGTTATATTTCTCATCCTCCTCGTACTCTTCCTGCTGGCGCTATGGTGGCTGCTGCCCAAGGTCTGGCGCGGTGTGAAAACCGTGTTTCGCAAAATCGCCTCGCTGTTCGGACGGCGTCCGGAGAATCCGTCGCCGGTGTAAACCCGACGGCGTATGCCGCGTAAGAAACCCAACCCCCCGGCGCGCAGCCGCAAGCGCCTGATCGTCGGCTACCTGCTGATCGGCGCGTGCCTCGGCATCGCGCTGATCGCCGGCTATCTGCTGTATCTCGACCACCTGATCACGTCGACGTTCGACGGTCGGCGCTGGTCGGTGCCGGCGCGCGTTTACGCGCAATCGCTCGAGTTGTATCCGGGGCTCGCGATCGAAGCCGACGAGATCGAAGTGGAGTTGAAGCGGCTCGGTTATCGGCGCGGGCCGTTGAATACACCCGGCAGTTACACGCATACCGGCAACGAGGTGCGCGCGACGCTGCGCGCATTCACGTTCGGCGACGGACCTCGTCCGCCGACCGACATCCGTGTGCGCACCGCCGATCACGCGATCGACACGCTGTATGAGAACGGCGAGCCGGCGAATCTCGTGCGACTGGAACCACCTTTGATCGGCAGCTTCTTCGCAACGCACGGGGAAGACCGACTCATCATCACGCCGGAAGAGACACCGTCGCTGTTGAGCGAAGGGTTGAAGGCCGTCGAAGACCGCAACTTCGACACGCACGCCGGCTTCGATATGAAAGGCATCGCGCGCGCCGCGATCGCCGATCTGCGTTCCGGCGATCTATCGCAAGGCGGCAGCACGCTCACGCAACAGCTCGTGAAGAGCTACTTCCTCGACAACCGCCGCACCGTGTGGCGCAAGCTCAAGGAAATTGCGATGGCGGTGATTCTCGACGCGCGCTATCAAAAGGCCGACCTGCTGAACGCGTACATCAACGAAATCTATCTCGGCCAGGATGGCGAGCGCGCGGTGCACGGCTTCGGTCTCGGCAGCCAGTTCTACTTCAACAAACCGTTGTCGGAGCTCGATCCCGCGGAGATCGCGCTGTTGATCGCGGTGATCCGCGGCCCGTCGTACTACAACCCGTTCACGCATCCGGAGCGCGCGCGGTCGCGACGCGATCTCGTGCTGGGGCAGATGAACGAGTTCGGCTTGATCACCGCCGAGCAGCACTCGAAAGCAATCAGGCAACCGCTTGCGCTGACGCGCTCGGCGCGACAAGGCGGCGGTTACTATCCGGCGTTCCTCGACCTCGTGCGCGAACAACTCGGGCACGAGTACGACGCCACCGAGCTCGCCTCGCGCGGCTATCGCGTGTTCACCACGCTGGAGCCGCGCGTGCAGGACGCCGCGGAGCAGGCGGTGGCCGTCACGCTCGACCGCATCGAGATAGATCGCAAGCTCCCGCGTGGCGATCTGGAAGCCGCCGTGCTCGTAGCGAACAACCAGACCGGCGAGATCTCCGCGGTGGTAGGCGGCCGCAAAGCCGGCTTTCAGGGATTCAATCGCGCCTTGAATGCGCGGCGGCCGGTCGGATCGCTGTTGAAGCCGGTCGTCTACCTGACGGCCCTGGAGAGCGGCGACTACAACCTCGCCTCGATCATCGAAGACGCGCCGCTGCTGCAGACCGACGTGCGCGGGCAGACGCCGTGGGAACCGCACAACTTCGACAACGAGTTCCACGGACCCGTGCCGCTCGTGCGAGCGCTGGGCGACTCGCTCAACCTCGCGACGGTGCGCCTTGGTGAAGCCGTTGGGGTGGACAAGGTCGCCGCGCGCATCGCGACGTTCGCCGGCATCGAACAACCACCGGCGTATCCGTCGCTGCTGCTCGGGGCCATCGATCTGACGCCGCTCGAGATGACGCGGCTCTACGGCGTGATCGCCAGCGGCGGCTTCGCGACGCCGGTGAAGACCGTGCTCGCCGTCGAAGACGAAGCGGGCGCCACGCTGAACCGCTATCCGCTCGAGATGCAGCAGGTCGCGCAGCCCGAGGCTGTGGCACAGCTGACCTACGGACTGACCATGGTGATGCAGCGCGGCACCGCGCGCGCATCGCGATTTGCGATGCACGGCGTTGCCGGCAAGACCGGCACCTCCGACGATTTTCGCGACAGCTGGTTCGCCGGCTTCGACGCGACGCATCTGGCGGTGGTCTGGGTCGGTTACGACGACAACCGCGAAACGAAGCTCACCGGCAGCGCCGGCGGGCTGCAGGTGTGGGACGCGCTGATGGCGAGCCTGCATCCGGCCCCGGTCACGCTGACGACGCCGACCGGCTTCGATCTCCAGCTGATCGACTATGCGAGCGGCGGCCTGACACAGGCGGGCTGCGGCGAGCCGATCACCGTTCCGATCCCGTACAATGCGCGCCTGCCCGCGGTACCCGGATGCGGGACCAGCCTCATGGAGCGCTTCAGACAATGGTTCAGCGACTGAACCACGCCTTCGACCGCGCGCTGACACTCGTCGGTCTCGTGGTCGTGCTTGCCGGTTGCGTCAGCGAGCAACAGACGCCGTATCCGCGCACGCCGGCACCGGTGCCGCCCACGACGCAGACCCGCCCGCCTTCGCAATATCCGGTCCCCACGCAACCGACGCCGCAGCCGGTGCCGCAAACGCCGGCGCCGGCTCAGCCTCAAGCGTCCCAGCCGAAGCCGCAGTCGACCGTCACGCTCGCGCTGCAGGACGAAGCCCAGCGGGCCGCAACCGCCGGCGATCTGCCGAAAGCGATTCAGATCCTCGAACGCGCGATCCGCATTCAACCCGACAGCGCACAGCTGTGGATCGAACTGGCGCGCTGCCACCTGAAAGAAGGCAACGCCGCACAAGCCGAACAGTTCGCGCGCAAGGCGCTGCTGTTCACCGGCAGCCGCTACGACCTCGAACAGCAGGCGTGGGTGGTGATCGCCGACGCGCGAGCCGACAAGCACTGACACTCGGCGGGTGATGGCGACTCGACACGGCTGTTCGCGAGTTCGCTTCGGAGTAAGTTAGCGCGCTGGACAATCCAACGTTGGCATCGATGTTCAAATCACGGAGCGCATCAAAAATGAGCCTTCGAGGCAGCATCGTTGCGGACGCACAGACCGCTAGGCGCATTGCGAAAGCCGGTCTCGAAGCGTTGAAGGACACGCCGCGCGCCACCAAGCCCGCCAAACGATCCGCAAAGGGCGGCGCGCAAAGCGCCTGAGGTGAGACCATGAATGCACGTATTTCCGTCATCGCAATTTCAATCTGGCTGGCGGTTGCAAGCCTGATCGCGGGCTGCTCGAAGAAGGAAGAGGCGCCGGCGACGTCCGCTGCCGATTCTGCCGCGTCGCTCGGCGATTCATCGAGTCCCTCCTCCGATTCCGAGGATGTGGAACTCGGTACCGGCGATGCCGTCGCGCTCGCCGAGACCTTCAAAAACCAGTGCGGCAGCGACGCCTCGTCAGAGGAATGTCAGGTCCTGCGCAGCCTGCTCGTCGTCGAAGTGACCGCGGCGCTCCAAGACATCGAACGCGCCCGCGACAACCGCGGCTCTGAGGAAGCGTTGGCGGCCCTCGACCTCACCGACGAGCCGGAGGTTCTGGTTGCCGCATGCCGCGTTCTAGGCCAGTTTCCAGACACGAGCGGCATCGCGGAGAAGGCGCTTCCGCTAGTGCTCGGCAGTCCGTACATCGAAGTACAGGAAGCGGCTGCCAACCTGATTGCCCGCAACTCCGACGGCAAGATCGCCGACATTGGTCGATTGTGGAGTCAGAATCACTCGAACCTGGGATTCCAAAACGAGTTCCAGGAATACCCGGATTTCCCGGCACACTACGCGGCCATGAAATTCCCCGCCTATCCCGGCGCCCAATGGTTCTCGCCGGGTGATTCGCAACAGTCCGTCGGCTGGTCGACATCCGACGATACAGCTACGGTAGCGGCCTGGATCGGCAAGGCGCTGAACAGCGAACCACTGACGACGCAACAATGGTTCGAACGACAGGCGTCCGCGACGACCAAAGCCTTTCAGTCGCTGGATCAGTCCAAGGTCGATCACATCGCCAAGCTGACGGAGCAGTACTCCAAATCGCTCGATCCGGCGCTGATGGAACAGGTGGAGAAGCTACAGAAAGAACTGTACGCACCGATGGAGGCGGCGACGAAGATCGCAGATCAATCGATGGCCAACGTAGCGATGCCCGCCAGTTCGAGCCCGCAGCAGGACGTGCACTATTTCATCGCGGAGGAAAAAGCCGGCCACATCGCTCGCGCCGTGCTCGTGTATCGTTTGCCCGGAATCGATCGGACCGTGGTTCAGACGTCGTGGAATCTGAGCGACTATCCGACCGCATGGCCCGAAAACGGCACGCCGCTATGACCGGAACCGACGAGGCGCCAATACGCGGATGGACGCGTCGCGAGGCGATCGGAGGGGCAGTGGCGATCACGGCCATGGGTTTCGCTGACGGATCAACCAGGGCGGACGCAACGGCGGTGAGCGAACTCGTCAATCTGTCCGCGGTAGAAGCCGTGGCCGCGATGCGGCGCGGCGACATTGCAGCGGAAACGTACGCGCAGACGCTGCTTGCGCGCGCGGAGCAGTGCAAAGCGCTGAACGCGTTCATCACGCTGGAACCCGATTCGGTGCTGGAATCCGCGCGCAGCGCCGATCGCGCACGAACCGCCGGCGGCGCGCTCGGCGCCCTGCACGGGCTGCCGATTCCGGTGAAAGACAGCGTCAACACGAAAGATCTGCCGACCACCGGCGGCACCCGGGCGCTGCGCAATTTCCGGCCGGCCGCAGACGCGCCGGTGATCGCGACCTTGCGCAACGCGGGCGCGCTGGTGATGGGCAAAACCAACATCCACGAATTGTCGTTCGGCTGGACCAGCAACAATCTCGCGTTCGGCGCGGTACACAATCCGTACGATCCCGATC
Organism: uncultured Gammaproteobacteria bacterium; assembly: GCA_963787045.1. Taxonomy (GTDB): domain Bacteria; phylum Pseudomonadota; class Gammaproteobacteria; order Pseudomonadales; family Azotimanducaceae; genus DATJGR01. The sequence goes on from CAWBBR010000021.1 coordinate 95,690, forward strand.
GCATCCCGGGCGGCAGCAGCGGCGGCACTGCAGCGGCGATTGCCGCGCGCATCGCACCGCTGGGCGTGGCCGAAGACACGGAGGGATCGATCAGAGTACCCGCGGCGTTGTGCGGTATCGCCGGTTTCCGGCCGACCACCGGGCGATACGCAACGACCGCGGTCGTTCCGATCTCGTCGTTGTTCGATCAGGTGGGGCCGCACGCGCGCAGCGTGGCCGATCTCGTGCTGTTCGATTCGGTGGTGGCCGGTGCGATCGAACCGCTTGAAGAGGTTTCGTTGCGTGGCACCCGGCTCGGCATCGATCGCAGCTTCTTCGAGGGCCTCGATCCGGAGGTGGAGCAGATCACCACGGCCGCGTTGAAGAATCTCGAAGCGGCGGGCGCGGTGCTCGTCGAAATGCCGGTACCGGAGCTCGCGAACCTGATCCGCCTCACTACCGCGCAAGTGCAACTGCACGACGTCGCGCCTTCATTGATCCGTTATCTGGCGCAATACGATACCCACGTGAGCTTCGAGGAGCTGCTTGCCTCGGCAAGCCCTGACATCCGGCAGCAGTTCCAGAGTTTCGTGCCGGATGGCTCTCCGATACACGTCAGCGAATCTGCTTACGAAGCGGCACGCAACGTCCATTTGCCGGAGTTGCGCGCCACGTTTCAGCGCTGGTTCTCCGATACCGACACAGCGGCGATGGTCTTTCCGACGACACGCATTGCGGCAACGCCGATCGGTGAGGATCCGGTCGACATCGGCGGCAAACAGGTTCCGTTTGCCGATGCGATTTCGCGCAACATCGCGAGCGGCAGCACCGCAGGGTTGCCCGGTCTCGTGCTGCCTACCGGCCTCACTCGCCGCGGTCTTCCGGTGAGCCTGGAATTCGACGGTCCTTCAGGCAGCGATCGGCAACTGCTGGCGCTGGGCCTCGCGATCGAGCAGGTGCTCGGCACCTTGCCGGCGCCCGGAATCGCCCGCAGCTGACGATTTCATCCGCTACGGCGCGTTCCACGCGTACAGCAGCGTTTCCTTGTTGCGGTTGCGTGGATTGCGAAACCGCTGCTCGAGCGTGAATCCCAACCGCTGCGCGACCCGAACCGAGCCTGAGTTGTCGGCCGCCATGTTCGCGACGATGCGCCGCTGACCGTGGGCGCGACCGTGATCGAAGCATGCGCGGGCGGCCTCCAGACCATAGCCACGCCGCCAGAACGCCTGATCGATGATGTACCCGAGATCGTTCTCGGCCTGATCGAGAATCTGCGCGCGCACGATGCCGGCGTCTCCGATGTATGTGCCGTCCGACAATTCGATCGCGAATCGACCGAGACCCGGCGTTGCGTAGGCGTCCAGCGCCCGCTGATGCCAGGCGCGGGCTTGTTCGGTCGTTAGCGGTTCGGGCCAGTGGTGCATGGTCACCGGATCGCCGAGCAGCGCCACCAGCAGGTTCGCATCGTCATCGGTATAGCGACGCAGCCGCAACCGGTCGGTCTGTGCGACTGCGTTCAATGGTCGCGCAGGTCGGCCGGATCGACCATCGAATACAGCCGCGTGTCGCGCAATGCGCCCTGCGGCGTGCGCGCGTCGCGGCGCATGATGCCTTCGAGCTTGAAGCCGAGCCGCTCGGCCACGCGAAAGCTGCGGGTGTTGTGGCTGTCGGTGCGGAGCTCCACGCGCGCCGCGCCCAGCTTCTCGAATGCGAAGCGCGTGATCGCCGCGACCGCTTCGCCGACGTAGCCTTTGCCGACCATCGACGTGCGGCACCAGTAGCCGATCTCGAATCGCGGTACCTGCCAGTCGATGCGTTGCAACCCCGACGCTCCGACGAACTCGCCCGTCTCGCGCTTGCGCAGGAAAAGCGGCAGGTCTTCACGGCGCAAAAAGCGCGCCGCCGAGTCGCGCACGAACCGTTCGGAATCGATGATGGTCGGCATGGTCGATGCCCAGTCCATCCAGCGGTTCAGCTCGGGAAACGACTCGGCAATGGCGCGGTTCAGCATCAGTCCATCGCCCGCCGCCGGCGGCACCAGGCGGAGCCGCGGGGTAAGCAGTTCCGCCGGCAACTCGATCAGTAGCGGTTCGACGCGGTCCATGGTCGACGAGTCTGGAAACGGTAAGAGAGCGTTTCTAGCTTGCTTCGGCGGCCAGGTAAAGCCGTTCGCGATCCATCTGGAAGCGGCGGCCGGCGAAATAGAAGCAGGGAATGCAGAACATCGACAGCACGGTGAACGCGACCAGCGTCCACGTATACGGCTCCGGCACGGCGTGCGCGGCCAGATAGTCGATCAGGAAACCGCCGGCCGTGATGCCGAAGCCGAGACCGATGAAGTTCAGCGTGAGGATGTAGAACGCGACCACCGTCGCGCGGATCTGCGGCGGCACCAGTTCCTGCACCGCGGAGAACGTCGGTCCGTAGAAGCTGCCGAGCTGAAACATGCCGAAGAACACACCGACCCAGAACCAGACGCTGTCCGGCGGCACCAGCCGATACATCAGATTGATCGGCGCGAGCACCAGCATGATCCAGAACAGGAACGTCGCCCGGCCCATGCCGGTGCGCCGTTGCAGCGCGTCTCCGCCGATCCCGCCGAACAGGTTGCCGAGCACGCCCGCAACCATGCTGATCCAACCGGTCAGTCGCGCGATTTCAGCGCGCTCGAAGCCGCGTTCGTGCACGAACCAGAGCTGCTCGTACGCCGCCGCGCCGATCGCAAAGTGCAGGAACACACCGCCGATGATCGTGTAACGCAGCGCCTTCGACTCGCTCAGCGCCTGCCACGACGTGGTGATGATGCGGCGCAGATTCGGGCGGGTTTGCGCGGCGTCGGCGAGCACGTGACGGCGCGGCGTTTCTCTGACGAACCACATCGCGATCGCCAGCACGAAGCCGATCGCACCGAGCAGAAAGAAACAGTTCCGCCAGCCGAGCGTCGGGCCGAGATAACCGACGATCAACAGACTGACGCCGACGCCGATCGGTACGCCCATGTAATAGAACCCCGCCGCGAATCCGAGCCGCGCGGTGGGGAATCGATCGGCGAGCATCGACATCGACGTGGGTGTGAGGATCGACTCGCCTACGCCGATGAACATCCGCGGCACAGCAAGGCTCCAGAAGCCGCGCGCCGCGCCGGAAATCGCGGTCAACCCGCTCCACAAGAACAGACCGACCGCGACCAGGCGCGGCCGATGCACCATGTCGGCCAGCACGCCCATGAACAAGCCCATCACCACGTAGAAGGTGATGAACGTGAGGCCGGTGAGCAGGCCGAACTCGGCGTTGGTCAACTGCAGGTCGGGCACGATGAAGTTCGCGAAACTCGCCAACAACTGGCGGTCGACGAAATTCATGACGTTCAACAACGTCAGGAAGACGAGGAACGCATAGTGGCGCCCCTCGAGCGAGCTGTTGGCCATCCCCCCCTCCCGGGTACAGGCTCGATCAGGTCAGCCGACGACCACTTCGCTCTCCAGGCTGACCTCCGCGGACAAGGAGTTCGTGATCAGGCAGGCCTCCTCGGCTTTCTCGAGGATGCGCGGCGCACGCGTTTCCTGCCCGGCCGGCACCGTAAGACGCGCGGTAACGACGAAGTGCGTGAAGAGCATCTTCCGGTCGATCCGATCGAGCGTTCCCGCAACTTGCACGTCGAGCGCGGTCCACGTCAGCCGCGACGCTGCCGCGATGGCCTTGAAGCCCAGCACGAAACAGTCGCACACCGCTCCGACCAACAGCGTTTCCGGCGACCATCGATCGCCTTTGCCGCCGAACTCCGCCGGTGGCGCAGTCGCGAGATCGGGCAGTCCGTCGCCGCTGAGCGTGACGTCGCCTTCGGCACCGGCAACGCGGGTGGCAATCCGATAGTGATGTGGGAAATCCTGCATGACTCGCTCCGCTATCCGAGCAGTTCGAGCCAGTGTCGCACGGGCACCGCGGTGCCGTCGCGCAGATGCAACTGGCAACCGACGTTCGCGGTCGCGATCACGTCGGGTTGCTCGGCGGTGAGTGCCGCGAGCTTTTGTGCGCGCAGTTCATCGGCAAACTGGTGCTGCAACACCGAGTACGTTCCGGCAGAACCGCAGCACAGATGCGCGTTCGCCACCGGCACCAGCCGATAGCCGGCGCGTTCCAGTAAACCTTCGACGACGCCTTTCACGCGCTGGCCGTGCTGCAGCGTACACGGCGCATGCCATGCCACGGTCGCGGCTGAATCGCTCTTCTGCAGCGGCGCTTCGATTCGCGCCAGATATTCCGACGCATCGAACGTGCGCTGCGAGATCGACCGCGCCCGGTCGGCATACAGCGGATCGTCCGCCAGCAGACGGCCGTAGTCCTTCACCGTCACGCCGCATCCGCTAGCGGTCGAAATGATCGCTTCGGCGTCGGCCGCGGCTTCGTACAACGCGTCGACGTTGGCGCGCATCGTTGCATGCGCGCGTTCTTCCTGGCCGAGGTGCAGTTCGAGAGAACCGCAACAGCCCTCGCCCGCGGCGCGTATCACTTTCACGTCCGCGGCATCGAGCACCCGCGCAAGCGCCTCGTTCACTTCGGGCGTGGTCGAGCGCTGCACGCAACCCTCGAGCACCACCACGCGACGCGGATGATTCTTGACGGCGACCGGGCGACGCGAGCCGGATCCGCGGTATCGCGCGCGCCAGATACTCCGGCATCGCCCAACGAACGAGGCGGCCGAGCCGCGCGAACAACGCGAGCCTTCCCGGCACCGGCAACACCCGCACCATCGCGCCGCGCACGAAACGCTCGGCGAACGGTCGCGGCGCACGCGCCTCGAGGAAGTTGCGGCCGATCTCGGCGAGTTCGCCGTACGCCACGCCCGACGGGCAGGTCGTTTCACAGGCGCGGCACGTGAGGCAGCGATCGAGATGCTCGCGCGCGATCGGTGTGGGCGCCTGCGCTTCGAGCATGTCTTTGATCAGGTAGATGCGGCCGCGCGGGCCGTCGAGTTCGTCGCCGGTCAGCAGGTACGTGGGGCAGGTCGCGTTGCAGAAACCGCAATGCACACACGCGCGCAGAATTTCGTCGGCGCGGCGACCGGACGACGTCGCGAGAATGGCGGCTGGTAGCTGCGTCTGCATTAGGGATTCGCCTCCGCGACCGCTTCCTGGCCGATTTCCTGGAACAACCGGCCGCGGTTGAGGATCGCTTTCGGGTCGAATGCATCCTTCAACCGGCGATAGTACTTCAGCGCCCCTTTATCGAATGGTTGGGGCGCTCGCGGATCGCGGAACTCCATCGCGTGCCCGCCGAGGCGGCGCACGGCGAGATCGACCTGCTCCCGAGTCGCGTCGGTGCGCAGCCAGCGCTGGCTACCCGCCCACTCGGTGAGCCAGTTGCCGGGAATCTCGGGATACGCCGCGGCCGGCGGCATCGCCACGCGATAGCAGCGCCCATGGCCGAAGAATCGATGCGTCTGATCGCGCAACGACTCCCAGAACTCCGCGCTATGCGGCATATCGTCGCCGCCGATCTGCGCCGCCGCGGCCCGCACGCCTCTTTCGCTACCGGAAAGCCGCACGTGCAACACGCCGTCGACGTGGCACGTCGCCGAGAGCGGCAGCGGCGTGCGCGCCCAGGCTGTGACGTTGGCCAGCGCGGTGTCTCGATCGATGGCGAATACGCGCGTCGCTTCGTGATGCGGGCGTGGCAGAACCTTCACGCTGATGTCGAGCAGTACGCCCAACGTGCCGAACGCGCCGGTCTGCAATCGCGACACGTCGTATCCGGCGACGTTCTTCATCACCTGGCCGCCGAACGTGAGCCGCTCGCGCGCGGCCGTTGATCACCGTCACGCCGAGCACGGCAGTCGCGCGTCGCGCCATACCACGGTCGTCCGGGGCCGGACAATCCGGTGGCGATCGCACCACCGAGACTGCCGTCGCCGCCGAACGTCGGCGGATCGAACGCAAACATCTGCTGCTGCGATGCGAGTATCCGGCGCAGTTCCACCAGCGGCGTTCCGGCACGCGCGGTGAGCACCAGCTCGTCGTGACCGATAGTCGATGACGCCGCTGTGATCGCCCACGGCGAGCATGCTTCCGACGGCCGGCCGCGCCAGAAACGTCTTGCTGCCGCGCCCGCAGATCGCCAGTGGGCGGTCGCTCGCCGCAGCGGCTGCGACGGCCGCGATCAGTCGCTCGGAATCGTCGCGATCGCGCGGCATTCAGAAACGCTCGATTTCGGGAAACGCGATCTTCCCCTTGTGGACGTGCATGCCGCCGACCTCGGCGCAGCGCGCCAACGTCGGCACCGCTTTGCCGGGATTCATCAGTCCGGCCGGATCGAACGCGGCTTTGAGGCGGTGGAACTGTTCGAGCTCCGGCGCGGCGAATTGACCGCACATCGCATCGAGCTTCTCGACGCCGACGCCGTGTTCGCCCGTGACGGTGCCGCCGACGGCGACGCACAGCGCGAGTATTTCACCGCCCATCTTCTCGGCGCGTTCGAGTTCTCCTTCGGCGTTGGCGTCGTACAGGATCAGCGGATGCAGATTGCCGTCGCCGGCATGGAACACGTTCGCCACCGCCAGCCCGAACTGCTCCGACAGCTTTTCAATGGCGCGCAATACTTCCGCGAGGCGCGCGCGCGGGATCGTGCCGTCCATGCAGTAGTAATCCGGCGCCAGTCGTCCCACCGCCGGGAACGCGGCTTTGCGGCCGAGCCACATCCGTTCGCGGTCGGCGTCGTCGCGCGACGCGCGCACTTCGGTCGCCTGCTGCGCGCGCATCAACCGCAGCACCTGCGCGCTCTGTTCTTCCACTTCGTCGTGCGTGCCGTCGAGTTCGCACAGCAGGATGGCCGCGGCATCGGTGGGATAGCCCGCGCCGACGAACGCCTCGGCGGCGGCGATCGCGCGCGCGTCCATCATTTCGAGTCCGGCCGGGATGATGCCGTTCGCGATGATCCGGCCGACCGTGCCGGCCGCCGCTTCGAGACTCGCGAACGCCGCGAGCATCAACCGCTTCGTCGCGGGAATCGGCAGCAACCGCACGGTGACTTCGGTGACGACGCCGAGCATTCCTTCGGAGCCGGTGAACAGCGCCAGCAGGTCGTAGCCGGGGCTGTCGAGCGTCGCGCCGCCGATCGTCAGTTCGTCGCCTTCGAGCGTCATCAGCTTGAGCCCGAGCACGTTGTGCACGGTGAGCCCGTACTTGAGGCAATGCACGCCGCCGGAATTCTCGGCGACGTTGCCGCCGATGCTGCACGCGATCTGCGACGACGGATCGGGCGCGTAGTAGAGGCCGTACCGGGCCGCCGCTTCCGAGATCGCGAGATTGCGCACGCCGGGCTCCACGCGTGCGATGCGGTTGTCGGGGTCGATCTCGATGATGCGCGACAGCTTCGACAGCCCGAGCAGCACGCCGTCGGAGGACGGCCGCGCGCCACCGGACAGTCCCGTGCCCGCGCCGCGCGGCACCAGCGGCAGCCGATTTTCGCGGCATACGCGCAGCACGGAGCGCACCTGCTCTACGTCTCCGGCAGCACGACCAGCCACGGCACTTGCTTCACCGCGGTCAGGCCGTCGGTTTCGAACGGTTTCTTCGCGCGCGGGTCGGTGATGATGCAGTGCGCGGGCAGAATCGCCAGCAACTGCTTCACCACTGAGGATTCGTTGGCGGCAACTGCGTTCAAAGTGCGGCGACTCTAGCACTCGACCGCGGAAGCGCGCCAACCATGCGAAGAGCCGTGCGTCGAGCTATGCGGCGATCGAATCGATCCTCGCGCAGATCGCATCGAGATCGAAGCCGTAAATCCGCGCCGCGTTGCCGGCAAAAATCGCGCGCGCTTGCGCCGGCGTGGTTGCCGCAACGATGTCGTTGCGATAGCGCTGGCTCGACGGATACGTGCCTTCGTCGTGCGGGTAGTCGTTGCCCCACATGATGCAGTCGGTGCCCGTCAGCCCGAGGTTGTTCAACGCGATCGGATCGTCGGTGATGGTGACGGCGCCTTGCCGGCGAAAGTAGTCGCTGGCGCGCATCGACAGCACGTTCAACCCAAGACGGCGCCGGTGTTGCATGGCGTCCATCGCGTGCAGCGTCCACGCGAGCCAGCCCGCCTCCGCTTCGGTGATGACGAACTTGAGTCGCGGATGCCGCTCCAGCACGCCGCCGCCGGTGAGGTGCACGATCGGACCCATACCGGCGGCCATGCCGATCACCGTCGTCGACAAGCGCTCCATCCGCTCTTCGGTGACGCGCGCCGATTCGCGGCGCATTGCGAACTCCTCGACGCTCATCCCGTCGACCGACGCGAAGTCGGTGCCGAAGAACACGTTGCCGGTGAATACGTGGAAGTTCAGCACCACGCCCGACTCTTCGATCAGCGACCAGAGCGGCGCGTAGTCGGGCCGGTCGTACGGCCGCCACGGATACGAACACGGCAGCATCAGCGTGCGGAATCCTTTCGCGATACAGCGCTCCGCTTCCTTGACCGCGAGCGCCACGTCGTCCACCGGCACGAACGCGGCGGCGACGAAACGCTGCGGCTCGGGTGCGAACACCTCGTGTACCCAGTCGTTGTATGCCTGCGCGACCGCAAGGTTCAGGTCGACCTCCGGCCGACTGCCGATGCACAGGAGCGTGTTCGGAAACACCACTTCCGCGTGCACGCCGTCGAGCAACTGCTTCTGCGTGCGCACCGCCAGATCGCAGCCGCCGGTCGGATCGTTGCGGAACTCCTTGGCCCGCAACTCGTCGTCCATTTCGACCGCGGGCGGCGGCACGACGATCTCGTTGCCCATCAACGTCAACGTGATGAAGCCGTCGTCGCGACGCTTCACCCGCGTCATCGCTACACTACGAAACTGTTCCGGAACCCTCGCCCACATTTCGGGCGATTCGCTGACGTGGCCGTCGGCGGAGATGATCGGTTCGTGAATCATGCGTGTGGTCTCACGTTACCCCGACTGTCGAATCTACTACCGCCTCGCGCGATTCCCAACCCAATGCGCTTCAGGCGATGCCGAGGGAGAGCGCGACCGCATGCAGGCGCTTGTCGTGCGTCCACAGAGAAGCCCCGGCAAGGAGCGCCGATGCGAGCAAGTGCGCATCGACATAGCCGATGCCACGCCCGCGCAATGCGCCTTCAATGAACGCCAGTCCAGATGTGAGGGCGCATCGCCAGGTGGTCGATCCAGACGGACGTGTCGACCAGAACCATCAACGCCCCGTGAGGCGGCGCCGCGGGGCGCCTTTGCGCCGGGGCTGCTTCCTCCCAGCTTATCCGAATCGACGCGCGGACTCGCGTTCGATCAACGCGCGCAGACTTTCGCGGACCAACGCGGTTTTCTCCGCAATTCCGGTCAGCTCCGTTGCCTGTTGCAAGAGGTCGTCATCGATGTTCAACGTCGTTCGCATCGGCTTTCTCGCATACACTTAGACATCACTGTATGCTATTCCGATGCATCGACAATTGCTACTCGGCGACCTGCGTCCCGATCGAGATCGCATACCTTCGCGACCACCGCGTAGCTGTTGGAGCGCGGATCCCACAGGCGCGCGCCGCGGCAATCGACCGCGCCGTGTGGCGGCTCGTACCGTTGCGGCGTCTCGGTGGCCGACGGCGCCGGTTCGCACGCCACTTTCTGAATGCCCTCGCCGCACGCGCTCGGATTGGCCTGCGCCTCATCGAGCGTAGTGCACAACGTACGCGCGACGCCTTCGATGCACTCACACGCACAGTTCGCCGACACGACGCCTGCCACGCACGCAAATGCGACCCCGATCAGACACGACAAGCCCCTCGACATCGTTCGATATCTCCGACCGCGACGTCGAACAACCTATCGGTTGCGATGGTCGCCGCGCAGGCGTCCGGCTCGGTCGCGAACGCGCGACATCGGCCCCGCGTGTCGTCCGATCGGTCTCACCGTGCGAGAATGCGGGCACCTCATCTGCAAGTCCGCCATGACCATCACCGTCATCAAGAACGCGCGCATCGTCAACGAAAGCCGCATCACCGAGGGCGATCTGCAGATCCGCGACGGCCGCATCGACGCCATCGCTTCGCGCATCGCGACGCCATCCGGCGCGAGCGAGATCGACGCCGCGGGCGCGTATCTGATCCCGGGCATGATCGACGACCAGGTGCATTTCAGAGAGCCGGGCTTCGAACACAAAGGCACGATCGCCACGGAATCGAGAGCCGCGATCGCCGGCGGCGTCACCAGCTACATGGAGATGCCGAACTGCAATCCGCAGACGATCACGCACGCGGCCCTGCGCGATAAACACACGCGCGCCGCGCGCGTCTCGCTGGCGAACTACGCGTTCTATCTCGGCGCCACGAACGACAACCTCGAGGTCGTCAAATCCGTCGATGCGTCGCTCGCGTGCGGCGTGAAGGTTTTCATGGGTGCGTCCACCGGCAACATGCTGGTCGACAATCCGGCCACGCTCGAAGGCATCTTCGCCGGCACACCGTTGCTGATCGCGACGCACTGCGAAGACACGCCGACGATTCAGGCCAACGAGGCGCGTGCGCGCGCGCGTTACGGCGACGACATCCCGGTGACCGAGCATCCGAACATCCGCTCGGTGGAGGCGTGTTTCAAATCGTCGTCGATGGCGGTCGACCTCGCGAAGCGGCACGGCACGCGGCTGCACATTCTGCACCTCACCACCGCGCGCGAGATGGCGCTGTTCGAGCCCGGCTCGAGCCCGCGCAAACGCATCACGGCCGAGGTGTGCGCGCACCATCTGTTCTTCGACGACACGTGGTACGCGACGAAGGGCAACGACATCAAATGCAATCCCGCGATCAAGAGCGCCGCGGATCGGCAGGCATTGTTCGAGGCACTGAACGACGGCCGCATCGACGTGATCGCAACGGATCACGCACCACACACGAAAGAAGAGAAAGCGCGCAAGTACTCCGAGGCGCCGTCGGGGTTACCGCTGGTGCAGCACGTGCTGTTGTCGCTGCTGGAACACGTGCACGCCGGTCGGCTGACGATCGAACAGGTGGTGGAGAAAACGTCGCACGCCCCGGCCCGACTGTACCAGGTGGCGGAACGCGGCTATCTGCGCGAGGGTTATTGGGCCGATCTGACGCTGATCGATCCCAACGATTCCACCGAGGTGGACAACGACGCCGGTCTATTCGCAAGTGCGGCTGGACCCCGTTCGCCGGATTCGTGTTCCGGTCGCGCGTGCGCGCCACGTTCGTCAACGGCCGATTGATGTACCGCGACGGCGCGTTCGAATCCAACGAGCCGGCAATGGCGCTGCGCTTCGAGCGCCATTGACCGACCCCGTTCAGCGCGCGATCGTCACCGCGGGGATCTTCCACGTTCCGTCGATGATCGAAGGCGGTGTCTCGGTCGGCCAGTAGAGACGGAACATCAGGATGAACTTGTCCTTCGGCGCCGGCAGCCAGTTCGCTTCCTTGTCTTTTCCCGGACTTTCGTTCTGGATGTACAGATCCACCGAACCGTCCGCGTTCGTCTTCAGGCTCTCGCGCGCACTGATCGAATAGCGATTGATCGGGTTGGCGACGAAGAAGTAGGCCGCGTCGTACATCGTCAGCGACCAGAAGCCGTGCACCGGTGGCAGCTGCCCCTTGTCGAAATGCACGACGTACTTGTTGGCGCCGCTATAGGGTTTGCCGTCCGCGTCGGCCACCGAGGTCGGATACACGGCATCCTGCGGCCGATTGGCGCCGAGTCCGATCGCGGTGACCAGTGCTCGCTGCAGGTAGTTGGTACCGTACAGACCGGTCTTCGTCGTGAACAACCAGCCGTTTTCGAAGGTCGCATCGCCGGCCGGCACGCTGTCCTTCTCCCACGCCATGATCTTGCCGAAGCCGAGCTGCGGAACCGCGGCCAGTGCCTTGGCAGCGTCCGCCCCGAGCTTCGCCGAATCGAACGGCGCGCCCGGCACGACGCCGAGTTGCGCGAGTTTCGCGACCATTGGCGCGTCCGCGGCCGCCGGCGGGTTGTCCTTCAGCAGCGTCGCCAGCAGCGAGAAGTACGCGTCGGCGCTCAACGCGTTGACCTGATCGCGCACCGGCGTCTTCATGTCGATGCTCGGATCGACCTTGCCCACCGGCGCGGTATAGGGCTTGCCGTACGCGCTGAGCGGCACGATCGAAACCGCGTCCTGCAGCTTGTGCACCGCCGCGTAGTCCTCCGTCGTGCCGGTGCAGTAGATCCGGCCGAGCAGCCATACGATCGCGGTCGGCGATTTGTATTCCTTCACCCCGCCAGGGAGGGTGCCCTTCCAACCCGGACCGGTGATCGCATAGGTCTGCGCGCCGGTGCCGGTGGTTCGCTTGCCGGGCACCTGAAAGACGTCGGTCCACCCGTCGAGCATCGGAAACAGGTAGTAGCGATCGTGTGCGTCGGGAAGGCTCAAGACGACCGGTTCGTTGCCGACGTCGACGAAGGCGTACGTGTACAGCGTATCGGCGTTCGGCGCGGTGACGTCTTTGAACGATGCGTTCGGATACTCGCGCAAGCGTCCCAACTGGCCCATCGGCGCCTTCGTACCTTCCGGTTTCGCGACGTTGGTGATGACGCGGCGCGTGTACTCCATCGTCACCAGCGGATAGCCGTAGATGTACGCCTCGACGCCGAGGTCGGTTGCGTCCTTTCGCCGTCATCGGCGCCGCCTGGGCGATCGTGCCGAACGTCACGAGCAACGCGAGTCCAAGTACTCGCAACCCGTTGGAATGCATGCCCATCGGTCTTCTCCTGTTTGTTTGCGGTTCGATGCTTGCCACTATCCCGGATACTGACGCGACAGGTTTCGTACCACGTTGCGAAATTCCTCGCGGATCTCCGCCATGATCTCGGCGACCGGGCGCACCGAGTCGATGCGTCCCGCCACTTGTCCGGTCAGCGGAATCGCCGCTTCCATGTTGCCGCCGAAGTAGAGTTCGCGCGCAGTACCGAATTCGGTCATCGCGTTCACTTCCGGGCTTTTCTCGAGCCGCGTCGTGCGCTCGGTGCGCAACGCCCGGAGCGCCGGCGAGTGGAACCGGTTGAGGAACACCGTGTCGGTCTCTTTCGCATTGACGATCGCATTCTTCCAGTTGTCGTGCACCGGCGATTCTTTCGACGACACCATCCGCGTGCCGAGTTGCACGCCTTCCGCACCGAGCGCAAATGCCGCCACCATGCTGGCGCCGTCGACGAAGCCGCCGGCCGCAATGATCGGCACCGACACCTTCGATCGCACCAGCGGCAGCAGCACCATCGTCGCCACGTCGCGCGGATTCTTGAAACCGCCGCCCTCGCCGCCTTCGACGATCAACCCGTCTACGCCGCATTCCACCGCTTTCAGCGCGGCGGTCAGGCTCGGCACCACGTGGAATACCGTCAGACCCGCGCCTTTCAGTTGCGCGGTATATCGCTCCGGGCTGCCGGCGGAGGTCGTCACGAACTTCACGCCCTGATCGATGATGAACTGCGCGATGCCGGGATCGCGCACGAACGCCTGCGCGATGTTCACGCCGAACGGCTTGTCGGTGAGCGTGCGCATCTTCCTGATCTCTTCGCGGATCGCATCGAGTTCGCCCGACGACGTTTCGATGATGCCGAGCCCGCCGGCGTTCGACACGGCGGACGCGAGTTGCGATCGGGCGATCCAGCCCATCGGCGCCTGCACCACCGGAATCTCGACGCCCAGCATTTCCGTCACGCGGTTCTTGAACAGCATGCTATCCCCCTTCAATGATTCGTTAGAGCGGAACCGGCAGTTCCAGATGAGTTTCGTAGATGCGCCGCTGCAGCGCGCGCAATTCCTCGGACACCGCGCCGAGAATGTCGGCGTCGTGACAGGTATAGGCCGCGCGGATCATCGGTATCGCCGGCAGGTCCGCTTCGGGTAGCGGCAGGATCAGGTTCGCGAACGTCGCCCAATAGATGTCGAGCGCGGTGAGCGAGTCGCCGATCAGATAGCGCCGCCCGGCGATCCGTTCGGAGAACATCCGCAGCAGATCGATCACGCGCGCCTTCGCGACCTTCGTATGGGTCGGATTGAAGCCGTATTTCGGCGCCAGGTAATTCGCCACGTTCGACGGGAACCCCGTTTCGCTGCCGTGACCGAGCGACTGCTGGATCATCAGCAACCGATACGCCCAGCCGAACCCCATTTCGCCGCAGATCTCGTGCGAGAGGCCGAACATCGTCGCGCGGTCTTCGGCGCGCGGTGGAATGAGCGCCGGCGCCGCCTTCAAGCGCTCCGCCAGCAGCAGGATTTCCGACCAGCCGGTGCGCAGCTTTTCGTTTTCGAACGCGACCACCGGCACGCCGACGTCGCCCGCCCAAGCGACCAGCGCGCCGTCCGGATCTTCCTTGCTCTGCGCCGCGTATTGGCACGCGAGGCCCTTCACGTGAAAGATGCCCTTGGCCGCTTCGGTCCACGGACTCGGCACGCCGCGCAGGCATGCCATCCGCAATCCCGACGCGCCGCGCGCTTGCGTAATGCTGACCCAGCTGCTCATTTCGTCATTGCTCCTCCTGCGCGAGGTCGGCGAGCGTAGCACGCTGCATGCGCTCCTGTGCAATCACGACCCGGTGGACGTGTAGTGCCGCACGCCGACGCGCCACATCAGCAGGCAGGCGCCGAAGAAAACGAATCCGGCGGTCGGGGCCACCATTTGCCACGTCCGCGTCGTGCCGAGCGGGTCCGGAATGTCGAGCACGGCCAGGATCGGAAAGTACGTCACCATCGCCAACGGAATCACAAAGGTGAAGAAGCGCTGGAAGTACTTCTGATAGACCGCCATCGGATACTGCGCCGTTTCGACGCCGCCGTACGTCAGCATGTTCATCACCTCGAGCGATTCCGTCGTCCAGAACGACATCACCGCACCGAGAATGATGAGGCCGTAGAAAAAGAAGAACGTCGCCAGCATCGTGAACACGAGCAGCGCGACGCGCGCAACGTCCCATTCGAGCGCCAGCTGCTGAGAGGCCCACACCAGCACGATCACGCCCTGCAGCAGTCGGCCCACGCGAAACAACGTGAACTCGTGGCCGGCGAGTTGCAGCACCGTGCTGCGCGGGCGCAGCAGCACGCGGTCGAAGTTGCCGGTTTTGATGAACTGCGCGCCGAACAGATCGAAGCCGCGCGCCAACGCGTCGGTGAACGCGAAGCTGATGTTGACCACACCGTAGAAGAACGCGACTTGCGGCAATGTCCAGGGCGACAGATTGCCGAAGCGGTCGAACAGCGCCCAGACGCCCAGCATCTCGACGCCCGTGGTGATGAAGTGTCCGACCGACATCAGCAGGAACGACGCGCGGTACTGCATCTGCGCGCGGATCGACAGGCCGATCATCCGTCCATACAGATTGAGCGCGTCGATCACGTCATCCGCCCTGCACGACCACGCGCGACTTCCCGAGCGCCATCAGGACAATAGCCGCTCGCGATGATCAGCGCCGCCCAGACGATCTGTTGGACGATCTCGAACACCGCCGCGTGCGGTTCGATGTTGCCGCCGTAGATGCGATACGGCACGTCGGCGAGCCCGCGAAACGGTTGCCAGTACAGCAGCGGTTGCAGCCAGTCCGGGAACAGCGGCAGCGGAATGACCAGACCCGAGAACACGATCACGACGCCGGTCATCACCGTGTTGAAGCCGCGCCCCGACAACGTCCAGATCAACGCCACGTGCATCAGCATCGTGATCGCAGATGCGAGCGCCACCGTCGCGGTCAACGAGATCAGGAAACAGACCGCAGCGGCACCGCTCGCCGGTGGCGGCAACGCCCACGTCCCGAGGCCGAACAGCGGCAGCAGGAAGCCCGCGAAGAGGATCATCGGGATCATGCGCATGAACGTCGTCGCGGTGCGCAGCGCCATCGTTCGCGCATACCAGAACGCATAGAGATCGACCGGCCGCAGCAGTTCGTATGCGACCGCGCCGCTCATCATCTTTTCCTGCAGTTCCGCGTCGACATTCCATGGCAACACGCCGAGCAGCGCCTGCCCGAGCCAGACATACGCCGCGAGTTGCGGCAGGCTCATCGGCGACGCGTGATGATTCGCGGCGAGGAATGCCGCGAGGATCATCAGCTTGATCGCCCCCCAGAACAGTTGGGTGGCGAAACCGGCAAAAGCAGCGGCTCTGTACTGCAACAGCATCCGGAAGCGCGCGCCGAGCATCGCGACATAGGGACGCGCCGCCTCAACCACGACCGCTCTCGTATACGCGCGTGATGATTTCCTCGATCGGCAGGTTCTCGATGACCAGGTCGTGCACGGCGTGGCGCGCGGTCAGTTCGGCCACGAACTTCGCCGCGTTGCGTCCTTCGACCGTGAACGTCGCACGATGACCGAGTTGTTCGACCAGCGCGTCGGCAAAGCCATCGCGCAACTCGGGCGCCTGATCGAACTCCACGCTCACGCGTCGCTCGGCGCCGTAACGCGCGCGCAGCGCCGCCACCGTGCCGTCGGAGAGCAGCGTGCCGTGATTGATCACGATCAATCGCTTCGACAGCGCTTCGATGTCGTCCATGTCGTGCGTGGTGAGCAGCACCGTCACGCCGCGTTCGTCGTTCAGACGACGTACGAAGTCGCGGATCGCGAGTTTCGACACCGCGTCGAGGCCGATCGTCGGCTCGTCGAGGAACACGATGTCCGGTTCGTGCAACAACGAAGCGGCGAGATCGCAACGCATCCGCTGACCGAGACTCAGCTGTCGCACCGGTGTATCGAGCAGCGGCGCCAGATCCAGCAGCGTGACGAGTTCTTCGCGCGCGCGAACGAATCGCTTCGCATCGACGCGATAAATGTCGCGCAGCAGATCGAACGACTCGGCAACCGGTAAATCCCACCACAGCTGCGTGCGTTGACCGAACACGACGCCGATGCGCGCAACGTGCGCGACGCGATCGCGCCACGGCACCAGTCCGTTGACGGTACAACGACCGCCCGATGGGGTGAGGATGCCGGACAGGATCTTGATGGTGGTCGACTTACCGGCGCCGTTCGGGCCGATGTAGCCGACGATCTCGCCGGGTTCGATGCCGAACGAAACACCGTGCAGCGCAATCACTTCGCGATAGCGGCGTCGCACCAGTCCGCGCACTGCTCCCCACATGCCGGGATCCCGTGCGGCCACGCGAAAACGCTTCTCCAGGTTATCAACGAGGATTTGGGGCATGGCGGCGAGACCGTGGGAAGGCGCGCATTGAAACACAAACGAAATTTCGTTCCCATGGTCGGATGCGTTCCAACACACCGCTTCTTCCGCGCGACGGCGTTCCGGTCAGCACGGTGCATTTGCCGCGCGGCGACTGGACCACCGTGCTCGATGCGCTGTGCGCCCGGTTTCCCCGCGTCGCGCGCGAAGAGTGGCGCGACCGCATGAACCGCGGCGTGGTGTTCGACGCCGACGGCCGTTCGATCGAACCGGAACGCGCGTATCGCTTCGGCTTGCGCGTGCATTACTTCCGCGAAGTGCCGGCCGAGACGCCGATTCCGTTCGAAGCGACGGTGTTGCATCGCGACGAGCATCTCGTGATCGCCGACAAGCCACACTTCCTGCCGGTGATGCCGGCCGGCATCCACGTGCGCGAGACGTTGCTGACGCGACTCATCGAACGGCTCGACAACCCGAACCTCGTTCCGCTGCACCGCATCGACCGCGGCACCGCCGGGCTCGTGATGCTGTCGCCGAATCCGAAGACGCGCGCGCAGTATCAGGCGCTGTTCCAAGACCAGACGAGCGAGCGGCGCATCCGCAAACACTACGAGGCGCTGGCGCCGGCGCTTCCGTACCTGACGTTCCCGCACGTTCGCCACAGCCGGATCGTCTCGGCCGCGCAGTTCTTTCGAATGCAGGAAGTCGACGGAGCGCCAAACAGCGAAACGACCATCGACGTACGCGAACGACGCGCAACCCATTGGCACTATGCGCTGCAGCCGCGAACCGGCCGCACCCATCAGTTGCGAGTGCATCTCGCGGCGCTCGGCGCGGGCATTCTCGGCGACCGCTTGTATCCGGAGCTGCAGGCGCAGGCACCTGACGACCACGCACGACCGCTGCAACTGCTGGCGCGCGCGTTGGAGTTCGTCGACCCGCGCAGCGGAGCGCTGCGACGCTTCGAAAGCGAACGGCAGCTGAGTTGATTCCGGTGTGGGCGGCGCGGCTGGTCTACCCGCGCCCGGACCGGTAGAGTCGATCGACCCAGGGGAGGGACATTTAGTGACCGAAGTCACCGCGGATCCGATTCTCGCCGATCTGCCTGAACCAGCCGCCGCGCGCGCTGGTCCATTCACCATACGCGACGTTTTTCGCGACCGCGCCACCCTCGGCAAATTCACCGCGGTGCTCGGCCTGCACATGGGCCAGACATTTCCGGCCGCTTTTTTCGGCCTGATGCTGACGGCGATCTATCGCGAGAAAGGACTGCCGCTCGACATGTTCTGGATCTTCATGCTGCCGAGCATCCCGACGTGGCTGCGGCCGCTGTGGGCGCCGTTCGTCGACGGTGTCGGCTCCAGTCGCATCGGCCTTCGGAAGACCTGGTTCATCCCGTGCACGCTGTTCGGCGCCGCCGCGTATCTGTCGCTCGCGCTGTTCGAGCCCGAGATCGCCACGCTATGGATCATCATCGGCATCCTGATCGTAAAGACCACGTTCATGACAACGCAGGACATCGCGATCGACGGCTACATGGTGGAAAACCTGCGCGACGAAGAACGCGGCGTCGGCGCCGCGGTGATGGACATTGGGCGCAATGTCGCGCAGTTCTCGTCCTGGGCCGGCGTCGCGTGGGTGTACGGCACGTATGGATGGCCGGCCGCCGTCGTCACCGCGGCGAGCCTGCTCATCCTGTTCTCGCTGCCCGGCATCATCCGTCGCGAACCACCGCCGCCTCCGCAAGCACAACGCCGCCGCGACCGCGGCGAGCATCCGAGCCTGATCAAACTGTTCCGCCGGCCCGACACGCGCATCATCCTGCCGCTGGTGATTCTGATCTCGTTCGGCGGCGGGCTGATCTCCACCTTGTACATCGCATATCTCGTCGACGTCGGCTTCACCGTGAAACAGATCGGTCCGTTGATACTCGCGCCGGCGACGCTACTCGGCACGGTAATCGGTGCGACGCTGACCGCGTGGTTCCTGAACCGCTTCGGCTACAAGACGACGATCCTGGTATCGGCATTCCTGATGATCCCGACGGTCATTCCGATCATCTGGATGGGCTCGATCGAAAAGCCGAGCCTGCTGACAGTGTTCCTCGTGACGCTCAACGCCATCATCCTGCCGTCGTTCCTGACGATCGCAATGGCGGCGTCACGCCTGAAGTGGTCGTCCAAGACACAAGCGGCCACCGACTACACGTCGTTCGTCGTCGTGGCGACGGCTGCGGGTGCCGCATCGCTCGGGGTCGGCGGCGTGATCGCGCAATACGTCGGCTGGCACATGTATTTTCTCGGCTCGGGCCTGTTCGTCACCGCGTGTTGCTTCGTCTTCTACATGCTCTTCGACAAGATCGAAGCCCTCGTCGAAGCGCGCGACATCGCCGAACTCGCACTCGAACATCATTCACACACTCAAACCACCGCAGGAGCCAGACATGGCATTGGTTGACTACGAAGTGAAAGGCCACGTCGCGATCGTCACGCTGAATCGCCCCGACGCACGCAACGCGATCAACCCGGAAGTGGCGGTGCGGCTCGCCGATGCGTGGAGCGCCGCCAAAGAAGACGACAACGTCCGCGTCATCGTCATCACCGGCAAAGGCAGCGCGTTCTGCGCCGGCGCCGACCTCGGCCAGCTGATCCCGATGATCTCGGGCGCACGCAAACCGGAGAACGAATTCGATCATCGCGTGATCAAGGAACCGAACATCACGTCGCGCGCGCTGTTGCGCAACTTCGACACGGAGAAGCCCGTGATCGCCGCGATCAACGGCCACGCGATCGCGGGAGGCATGGAGATGGTGCAAGGCACCGACATCCGCGTGTCGTGTCCCGAAGCGAAATTCGGCGTGCAGGAAGTGAAGTGGGCGATCTTTCCGGCCGGCGGCTCGACCGTGCGTCTGCCGGCGCAGTTACCGTTCGCCAAGGCGATGGAGCTGTTGCTCACTGGCGATCTGATCAGCGCCGACGAAGCGAAGGACATCGGCTTCCTGAACTACGTCGTACCGGCCGACCAGGTGATGGCGAAAGCGCTGGAGATCGCCGAGAAGATCGCCGCGAACGGCCCGATCGCCGTGAAAGCGATCCGCAAATCGGCGCGCGCATGTCTCGGCGTTCCGGAACGCGAAGCATTGAAGATCGAGTCCGAAATCTCCGGCCCCGTCTTTCAAACAGAAGACGCGAAGGAAGGCCCGGCCGCGTTCATGCAGAAACGCAAGCCGGCATATAAGGGGAGATGATCGTTATCGGTTGAGCTTCGATTCGCGGCGGAGGTGCGACCTCGATGATGGAAGGTGACGGGTGATCGGTGTTGCGTCCCGTACGGAACCCTTGAGCGACAGGGATGTCGCGAAAGGAGCGCCCAGGGATGGCTCGAGCGCGTCCGCAACACCGATCACCCGTCACCCACCCGACTAACTCAAGCGTCTTCGTTCAACCACCCTAGAGCGTCGACGTTGTTCCTGAAGATCCGCATGCCGGTGAACATCGGCCATGCGAAACCCTGGAACATCCGGCCGAGGCCGTAGGCGAGATCTTCGGGGGCGATCACGGCGCATCGGCCGAAACGCACCAGGTGCTGCATGTCTTCCATGTATGCCGCGACCTCGTTCATCTGTTCCGCGGTCGGCAGGCGCGTTTGAAACGCGAGGTCCAGCAGCACGTCGCAGTCCGGACGCAGGCGCGCGTCGCGACCGAGCTGGCGGAAGTGTTCGATGACTTCGGCTTGAGTGACGGCGCCTTCGCAACGTGTCATCAGTCGATTCGTAAAGTCGTCGTATCGGTACGTTACCGGCACGATCAGAGACGCCAATTCACCGTGACGCCGACGCGACGCGGTTCGCCGAACTGCGTATATCCGGCCGACGCGTAGTCGATGCGCGGGTCGTTACCGAAGAAGTAACCCTTCACCGCGTACTCCTTGTCGAATACGTTGTGCATCCAGGCCGTAACCCCCCAATTGCCTCGTTTGAGACCAAAACTCAGATGGGCGATCTCGTATGGCTTCGACTGGAACGAATCGCTGTCGGAGAAATAGTACGCGTCTTTTCCCTCGGCTGCGGCGTTCGCGAACCAACCGCTCGGCCAGTCGTATTGCGCGCTCGCGAAAAACTGATACGACGGCGCTTGCGCTTGCTGTCGCCCATCGAGTTCCTGACCGGCACCGTTCACGAAGTCGCGATACTCCGACGACAGCAGACCGAGACTGCCGAACAGTTCGATGCGTTGCGTCGGTCGAAAGCGCAACTCGGCTTCGAGACCGTAGTTGTCGCCCTTCGACGCATTGCCGGTGTATTCGATGAACTCCGACGAGCCGTCCGGCCGCACCCTGATCTGTGACGTGTCCACCTGCATGTCGTCGCGCCACATGTAGAACAGCGCGATGCGTCCCACCAGCGAGTCGTCGCGCCAGTTGCCCTTCACGCCGATTTCGGCGTTGTACAACGTCTCCGGATCGAACTGGCGCAGATCGGCGTCGAGCGTGCCATCCGTGTTGAAACCACCGGACTTGTAGCCGCGCGACATGCTGGCGTACACCATCGTGTTGGTGCGGATCAGGTGCGACAGCGCAACCCGGCCGCCCCACAGATTGTCGTTCGGCTCGAATTTCGAGCCGTCCACGTCGTGGTAGTTCGCATCGTGGCGCTCGAGCCGCAGCCCGACCGTCAGGTTCGTCGCGTCCGACAAATGCGTTTCGGTCTGCCCGAACACCGCCGCGCGCTGGATGCGGAATTCGCTGGTGAAATCCGACGTGAGGAATGTGTACACGCGATGCAGATGCTCGTCCTGCTTCAGCGTGTAGACGCCGACCGCCCAATCCGTGCTGTCACCGAACAGGCGTCCCTCGTCGTTCGAGATGAACCGCAGCTCCGCCGACGAGGTGGTCCAGTCGCGGCGATACAGATCGGTGGAGCTGTAGCCGTTGGGGTCGAAGCCGACGAACGTCCAGTCCTCGTCGTAACCGTATTCGATGTCGGAGTCGGCGTGGGAAACGATCGCCTCCACCAGGAACGTCTTCGGCTGCGTGAACGTCGCGATCACGCTGCCGAATTGCGACTTCTGCGTATCCTTGCCCGGCTGGTCCGAAATCGTGTCGCGCGAGTTGTCCAGCGAGAACGCGTCGTAGCCGTTGTCGATGTCGATGTAGCCTGCGGTGAAGTCGAACGACGTTTCGTCGTTGGCCTGCCAGTGCAGCTTGCCGCGGATCGTCAATTCGTCGTAGTTGTTGGTGTCGTCCTGGTTGAGGAAGTGATTCCGCACATAGCCATTGCTGTTGTATTGCTGAACGGCCAGCCGACCCTCGACCGAATCCGACAGTGGTCCGGAAACGTATCCGCCGATCGTGCGCGTGTCGTAGTCGCCGCCCTCGACGGTGATACCCGCCTCCGGCGTTTTGGTCGGGTCGTTGGTGGTGACGTTGATGAGACCCGCCAGCGCGTTCGCGCCGTACAAGCGTGCCCTGCGGACCGCGAAAGACTTCGACCTGCCGCACGTCGTACAGCGTACTGACCGTTGCGATACCGCTGAAGTCGACGTGGTCGATGATCGTCCCAACGGACGGATTCAGCGGCGCGATGAATTGCCCGGTTTCGCCGATGCCGCGAATCTGAAAGTAGCGGGCGCGCGACGCCCCGCTGGCGGCGTTCGACGTTCGGCATCAGGCCGAGCATCTGCTCCAGGTGCTGCGCTTCGAGGCTCGCGATCTGCGCGGCGGTGGCGACCGAGATGCTGCTCGGCAACGCGTCGAGCGGATCGGAACGGAACTCGCCGGTGACGATGATCTCTTCGATGGAGTCGTCCGGCGCCGCTGCTCCGTACACGCTCGCCCATCCGCACAGCGCACAGATCGACAGGCCGGCCGCGAGAGATTTCTTCACACGCATGAGCGCTCCGTTCGAAAACGATCCGGAGACGACAAAGCAGGGGGGTGAGGATGAGCGCCTTTACACCTATCCCTACGCCGGCATTATCCGGATCAGGTTCACAGGGTCCACCAGATCGGTGTCTCAGGCCTTGCGGCCACCCCTTAGGTAAGGCGCGATTGTCTGCCGCGTGCGCAGCGATTGCAACGCACGCGAACCGCGTTTGTTGCTAGCTCGCTTTTCCGCGCAGATCGGGCAATTCATAGCCACGCGAATCCAGGTGCGCGCGTACGGTCTTCTTGTCCATCTTGCCGGTGCTGGTCAACGGAATCGTTTCGACGAACAGCACGTCGTCGGGCAACTGCCACTTCGCGAACTGGGTTGCACAGTGCGCAATGACGGCATTCGCTTCGACTTCGCAACCCGGTTTCTTCACCACCAGTGCAATCGGCCGCTCGTCCCATTTTGGATGCGGCCGGCCAACCACGCATGCTTGTGCAACGCCGGTGAGTCCGACGATGTGATTCTCGAGATCCACCGACGAAATCCATTCGCCGCCGCTCTTCACCAGATCTTTCGAACGATCGCTGATGATCAGGTATTCCTCGGGATCGATCTTGCCGACGTCGCCGGTGATCAACCAACCGTCGTGGAATTTTCCGGGCTGCGCGTCGTTGTAGTACTCCGAGCAGATCCACGGCCCGCGGATCAGGATTTCGCCGACCGTTTCGCCGTCGTGCGGCAATCGATTGAACTGTTCGTCGAAGATGTCGATTTCGAGACCGGGCATCAGCTGACCCGCCTTCGCGACGTTGGCGAAGCGCTGGTCTTCCGTCAGCTTCAGCTGCGAGCGCTTCATCACGCGGCGCGACAGCGTGGCGAGCGGGCTCGTCTCGGTCATGCCCCAGCCCTGGATCATCTCGACGCCCAGCGTATCCCAGTACCAACGGATCAACGAAGGGGGCGGAGAGGAGCCGCCGCAGGTCAAACGAGACAGTTTCGATAAGTCGTATTTGCCGGGATTCGCTTCATACGCGGCCTTAATGCCCTGCCAGATCGTCGGCACGCCGGCCGAAATCGTCACGCCTTCCGCCGCCATCAACGCGGCGAGGCGCGTGGGGTCCATGTAACGGCTCGGCATCACCTGTTTCATACCGAGCATGGTCGCAGACCACGGCAGACCCCAGCCTTGCGCATGGAACATCGGCACGATGCCGCACAGCGTGTCGGTGCCGGAGAGACCCATCGAGTCGGTCATGCACTGCGCCATCGTGTGCATGTACTGCGAGCGGTGTTCGTACTCGACGCCTTTCGGGTTGCCGGTCGTGCCGCTGGTGTAGCACAGGCCGAGCGGCGAGTTCTCGTCGATCTCGGGCCATTCGTAGCGCGTCGGTTTACCTTTGATGAACGCTTCGTAGTCGACCGGTTTCGGGAGCTTCGTGTCCCACTTTTCGAAACCTTCCTCTGTCGCGACGATCACGCGCTCCACGCTCGGGATCTTGCCGTGCAGCTTTTCGAGCAGCGGCAGCACGTCGGAGTCGACGATGATCAGCCGCACCTTGGCGTGGTTGATGATGTAGTTCAGATCGGTGTCGGAGAGCCGCACGTTCAACGTGTGCAGCACCGCGCCCATGCCGGCGGTCGCGTAATACGCTTCGAGGTGGCGCGAACCGTTCCACATGAACGTGCCGACTCGGTCGCCGACCACGACGCCGGCATCGCGCAACGCGTGCGCCAGCTGATGCGATCGGTCGCGCAACTGCGCGTACGTCTGCCGCCGCGTTCCGTTCGCGGTCACCGTGACGATTTCTTCGCCGGGTGCAACCCGGGCGCCGCGATCGAGCAACCGGTGCATCAACAGCGGCGTTCTCTGCATTCCCATCGACCAACTCCCACCGAATGGACTGTAGGCGCCGAGTGTAGCCGCTACACTACGCGCATGTCAGACCTCGACGACCACCTCGCGCACATCCCCCATGCGGCCGCCATTGGCATGACGCTGGTCTCGCGCGGTAAGCACAGTTGCGTCGTGCGGGTGCCATACGCCGCGCACCTGGTCGGCGATCCCGACACCGGCGTGATCCACGGCGGCGTGATCACTGCTCTGCTCGACAACGCATCCGGTATGGCGGTGCGCAGCGAACCGGAAGACGGCGCGGAAGAGCGGTCGATGGCCACGCTCGATCTGCGCATCGACTACATGCGACCGGCGCAACCGCGTCAGGATCTGGTCGCCGAAGCACAGTGTTATCGGATGACGAGCAACGTGGCGTTCGTCCGCGCCATCGCCTATCACGACGATCGCAACGATCCGATCGCCAGTTCTGTTGCGACCTTCATGCTCGGCACGCCGTCGACGCCGCGCGCATGAGAATCCTGGCCGAGCTCCGCGAACAGGGCCGCGCTCAAGACATGCAGGCGCTCGTGGAGCATTTGCCGTACGCGCGTTTCCTCGGCATCGGCGTGGATCGAAAAGGCAACGAAATCACCACGATTCTGCCGTTCAGCGATCACCTCGTCGGTAATACCCAGCTACGCGCGCTGCACGGCGGTGTGATCGGCGCGTTCCTCGAAATCACGTCGATCGTGCAGCTGTTGTTCGATACGTCGTGCGAGCGGTTGCCGAAGACGATCGACATTTCGATCGACTACCTGCGCTCGGGCAAACCGGTGGAGACGTACGGCCGCGCCATCGTCACGCGACACGGCCGCAGAGTGGCCAACGTGCGAACCGAGATCTGGCAGGAGTCGCGCAGCGCGCCGGTCGCCGCGTCGCACGGACATTACCTGCTGACGCCGGCCTGACGGATCAGAACCCCGCTCTATCAGAATTTGGTACCGATCATCAGCTGCAGTACCACGTCGGACGTGCTGTCCGCCGTCAGGTCCTCGACCATCGCGAGGTCGGACCAGAACCGCGGAGTCACCTGCCAGCTGACGCCGAACGTTCCCTGCAACGCCGCACCGCCGAGCTGATCGATCGACGCATCGATCAGCTGCCCCTGATAGTCGAGCTGTCCTTTGATCGTCCAAGCGTCGGTCAGCGGATAACTGAGTCCGAAGTGACCCCATCCCGCGGCGCGATTCTGCTTGTGCGGCAGCAGATCGCCGTCGCCCAGGATCGTCACGCCGATCGCTGCGGTCATCGACAACCGAAACCTGGCCAGGAGTTCACGGTCGGTATAGTCGAGCCATGTAGCGACGTCGGTTGCCCCGGAGCCGGTCAGACTGTCGACGTCGCCGGTAGGCAGCTTCACCAGCGCACGAACCGCCAACGACCGCGCCGTGTCGCGCAGCAGCTGATAGCCGCCGGTGACGCGCACGTCGCCCAAGCCGTCTTTCTGATCCTGGAAGTCGACATAGACCTTGTTCTTATCGGAGATGAAGTAGTCGATCTTGTTGAGCTTCGCTTCGCGCCGGCCGTTGTTCGGAAACCCGAAGATGCTGTGGAAGTCCTGGATCGTGTGGTCCAGATAACCGCCGTCGTGTTCGACCCACGGCAGTTCGATGCCCCATTCGAATCGTTCCGCGATCGCCTGCCGAAAGCCGTACGTGAGATACGCGGTTTCGCCGTCGAAGAAAGCGAGCGTGCCGCTGTGCGCGCTGCTGGTGAAGTTGTTGGCGAGTTCGGAGTTGAACGTCAGCTCGTAGCCGTTCGAGAGCACTTCTCCGCCGAGCGCTACCGGCTCGCCGTAAATGCCCGACGCCGGCGCGAGGTTGCGCACGCGCAATGGTGCGTCGTCCGCGAACGCGACAGGTGCAAGCGCAAGCGCGGTCACCAACGACATGGTTCGGTACATCAGTTGATTCCCCGCGTGGTGTTCGTCCAGAACGGTTTGCGCAGATCGGCCTTGAGAATTTTTCCCGCGCCGCTCTTCGGGAGTTCGTCGCGCCGCACCTCGCACGTCTTCGGTGCCTTGTAGTGCGCGATCCGCGCGCGGCAGAACGCGATGATCTCTTCGGATTCGACGTTCAAGCCCGGCTTCGTGACGACGATGGCGTGCACCGCTTCGCCCCACGCCTCGCTCGGCACACCGACGACCGCGCACTCGTGCACCGCCGCGTGCTGATAGATGACGTTTTCGACTTCGGCCGAATACACGTTCTCGCCACCGGTCACGATCATGTCTTTGACGCGATCGACGAGGAACACGAAACCGCGCGCGTCGATGTAGCCGGCGTCGCCCGTGTGCATCCAGCCGCCTCGCAATGCCTCGGCGGTCAACTCGGGTTGCCGCCAATACCCTTGCATCACCATCGGTCCGCGCACGCAGATCTCGCCGATGCTGCCGGTCGGCAGAGGTCGATCCTCGGCATCGAATATTGCGACGTCCGCGTTGTAGACGGCTTGACCGGCGGATCGTGTGTAGCCGGCGTCCGGGCCTTCGAACGTGTGGTAGCGCGGCATCAGCATGGTGGCCACCGGCGAGAGTTCCGTCATGCCGTACGACTGCAGGAAAGCGATTCCGGGCAGCCGCTGCATCGCGCGTTTGAGCAGCGCCTCGGGCATCGGAGACGCGCCATAGCTGAGTAGTTGGAGGCTCGATAGGTCGTAGCGTGCGAGATCCGGATGGTCGACGAGCCTGTTCAGTACGGTCGGCACGACCACCGTCACGGTCACTTTGAAGCGCTCGATGGCGGACAAGAACGCGCCCGGGTCGAACGCTTCGAGCACCGCGTGCGTCGCACCGGCGGCGGTCACGCTGAAGAGACGTGCGCCGCCCGCCACATGGAACATCGGCGACACGTGCAAGTGCACGGCCGCTTCGTGTAGCCCGAGGTTCGCGATGTGCATCATCGAGTTCGCCATGAAGTTGTCATGGCTCAACATCACGCCTTTCGCGCGTCCGGTCGTTCCGCCGGTGTAGAAGAGACATGCAAGGTCGGAACCATCGCGGCGCGAGTCCGCAACGGGTTCGTTATCGCGGATGAGGCTTTCCCAGTCGGCGACGCCGGATCCGTTCGGCGCATCTGCCAACAGAAGTTCCCGCACGCTCGCGCATCGACGCGACAGCTCCTGCGCCGCGGCGAAATGCAGCGCGTCGCATAGCAACAGCACCGGCTCGCAATCGTCGATGCAGGCGGCCATTTCGTTTGGCGACCAGCGCGTGTTGATCGGCACCAGCACACCGCCGGCCCATAACGTCGCGAAATAGAATTCGACGTAGCGATCGCTGTTGTTCGCGAGCATCGCGACGCGATCGCCCGGCACCACCCCGCGCGCGCGAAACGCCGCGGCTAAGCGCGCAACACGATCCGCGAATACGGCCCACACGACCGAACGATCGCCGCACACCAGCGCGACCTTGTCGGGATGCAACTGCACCGCTCGATGAATTCCCTGGGTGAGTTGCATCGAATCCCTTCAAAAGGCGGCATTCTATGAGGAGACGCCGCTCACCGTCACGTATACATGCGTGCCGCGCGTCACGCGAATCATCTCGCGCCCCAACGACACCGTCGCTGCCGCGACACCGGTCGGCCAGTACACGATCAGCAACGACGACTCGGCCGTAGCGCCTGCCACGAAGAACTCGCAACGGTCGCCGCTGCCGTCGGAATCTGCAACGTAACGAACCGTCGCCGCGCTTCCCTGCCGCATCGCTTCCTGCCAGATGAGGCTGCAGTCGGCATCGTCCAGCAAAGCGCCGGACAGACCCGTCGGATAACCGAACGCATTCAGTTTGCGCCGCTGCGCCAGTCGAGACTCCGCCTGCACCATTTCGATTCCGGCGACGAAGTGCGCACCGGTGGTTGCGAAGGAGCGCGCCTGCGAACGGTCTGCCATCGCGAGCGTTCTCGACAACGTCGCGCCCAGCAGCAGCGCCAGCACGATCGCGCCGGCGAACACTTCTAGCTGAGCGCGCGTTCGAGCCATCGGGTCGGTCAGTGGACGGCCGTGAGTTCCTGCTCGCCAGTGATGCGGTTGCGTCCCTCGCCCTTCGATCGATACAGACACGCATCGGCGCGTTCGATGAACGCGCTGATGTCTTCGCCGTACCGATACTGGGCCACGCCGATCGAGATGGTGACCTTGTGCAGCACGCCGGTTGCTTCGTCTTTGAAGCCTTCCACCTCGATGATCGCGCGCAGACTCTCGGCGAGCATCAACGCGCCTTCGATCCGCGTGGTGGGCAACAGCACCGCGAATTCTTCACCGCCGTAGCGCGACATCAGATCGCGCCCTTTCACGCACTGCTCCATCTCCTGCGCGACGAAGCGCAACACTTCGTCGCCGATCAAGTGGCCGTGCGTGTCGTTGAATTTCTTGAAGTGGTCGATGTCGGCGAGGATCAGACACAAGCTTTCGCCGCTTTCGATCGTGTCCTGCGTCATCTTGCGCATCGCTTCGTCGAACGCACGGCGATTCGCAACGCCGGTGAGCGCATCGGTGCGCGAGTCGCGCGAAAGTCGATTCACCTGCGCGCGCAAGTCGGCCAGTTCTTCGCCCATTTCGTTCAGCGACGCTTCGACTTCGACGCTGCGCTGCTTGGTCGCTTGTGTTTCGGTCGAGAGTGTCGTGAGCAGAACCTTGAGATCTTCCCGCGTCAGATCCTTATCGAGCGACTCACTGCAATCGTCGAGTACGCTGGAGTAGTGCGTGATGTCGGTGCCGAGATCGCCGAGTTCGCGCAACACGGTGTTCACCGCGTCGCGCATCGATTCGCGCAGACCGTCGACCTCCGCACGCGCTTCGTCGACGTAGAACTTCTCGTACAGCCGGCGGCACAGCGCCGGCGTGAACTGCACGCCGTCTCGGATGCGACGATCGAGTTCGCGGCGCAGATCGGGGTTCTTGTCGCTGACGAAGTCGAACCAGACGGCATAGTTCTGCGGAATGGTCGGGACGCCTTGCCGCGTCATCATGGGCAGCACTTTCCTGAGGAGCTGAACTGAATCATCCAACGAGGTTTCGAAGTCACTCGCCATACGAGACCACCGACAGTGCTGAATCGATCTGTCTATGAAATCTAGATCAGTCCGACGAACTTACAACCGGATGCGTCGGAAGATGCGACATTGGTCGACGCAACGCACCGACGCGCCGGAAACTTGACGGAATGCCCGATCGTCAGCGACTAGGAACGAGCGCGTCGATCTCGGCGATGGTGAGGCCGGCTTCTTCGAGTATTTCGCGGCTCTGTTCGCCGAGCATCGGTGCCGGTCGGCGCATCCGCGCCGGTGTCGCGCTGAAGCGCGCGGCCGGGCGCGGCTGTCGGATGCGTCCGGCTACGGCGTGATCGTGCTCCTCGATCGTTGCGTTCACGCGAATCTGCTCGTGCTCGATCACTTCTTCCCGCGACAACACCGGGGCACAGGGCACGCCCTCGCGATCGAGCCGTTCGAGCCATTCCGCGCTGCTGCGCAGCTTCAATACCTCGCTGGTCATCACCAGGCGTTCCTGCGCGTAGATCACGCGCCCCGCGGCGGTCTTGAAGCGCTCGTCGTCGAGCCAGTCGAGACGCTCGAGCGCGGTGCACATGCCGAGCCATTCGGCGTCGGAGACGGCACCTGCCGTAATGAAGCCGTCGGTGGTCTGGAAAATCAGATCCTGTGCGATCTGCGCGCGCGACGCGTGCACTTCGCGACCGACGAACGTCAGGCTCGTCATTCCTTCGGGCCAGAGGTACGCGACCATCGCATCGAGCATCGCGAGCTTGACGTGCTGTCCCTTGCCTGTGCGTTCGCGTGCGAATAGCGCCGCAGTAATGGCCTGCGCCGCCGTGAGTGCGGTGGTCTTGTCGGGAATGATGGTGCGCACCATGCGCGGCCGCCCGCTGTCGCGGTCGGCTTGTATCGCGGCGAGGCCTGAAAGCGCCTGAATCACCGGGTCGTAAACGCGCTTGTGCGCGTACGGACCCGTTTCGCCGAAGCCGCTGATCGACACGTAAACGATGTCGTCGCGCAGACCACGCACCACGCTCTCGCCGAGTCCCATCCGTTCGATCGCACCGGGGCGGAAGTTCTGCACGAACACGTCGGCCGTCGGAATCAGACGCTTCAGCGCCGCCATGCCGCCGGCGGTCTTCAGATCGAGCACCAGCGAACGCTTGCTGCGGTTCGACGATACGAAGCTGGCAGTGAGGCCGGCGCGATTCGGCCCGAGGTTACGAACCAGATCGCCGCCCGGCGGCTCCACTTTGATGACGTCGGCCCCCTGGTCGCCGAGCATCATCGTGGCGACCGGACCGGAGATCATGCTCGTCAGATCGAGGACGCGAATCCCTTCGAGCGGACCTCCGGGCTGCTGGCTCATGACGCGGGTCGCAACTCCGCGAGCGCGGTGGCCTTCGCCCATTTGTAGTCGGCCTTGCCGTTCGGCGCGCGGCGCACCAGATCGACGAGCACTACGTGCCGCGGCGCTTTGTAACTCGCCAGGTGCTCACGCGTGTATTCCACCAGCGCCGTCGGATCCGCTTCCTGCCCTTCGCGCAGCGATGCCACCGCCACGACGCGTTCGCCGAAACGATCGTCGGGCACGCCGACCACGAGACAGTCGTAAACGGCGACGTGGCGCTTCACCACTTCCTCGACTTCTTCCGGATACACCTTCTCGCCGGCGCTGTTGATGCACATGCTGCCGCGTCCGAGCAGCGTGATGCTGCCGTCTGCCTCGACGCGCGCGTAATCGCCCGGAAAGCTGTAACGCACGCCGTCGATCTCGCGGAACGTTTCCGCCGACTTCTTCGGATCCTTGTAGTAGCCGATCGGTACCGAACCGCTGAGGCCGATCTTGCCGATTTCACCCGAGCCCGGCGCAACGATGCGGCCATCTTCGGTGAACACGCGCACGCCTTCGCTCAACTGGAACTTCGCCGTCTGCGCGCTGCTCTCTCGCGTCGAAACGTTGCTCGCCATGCCGCCTTCGGTAGAACCCATCGTGTCCATCAGCATCATGTCGTGATGCTTGAGCAGACCCTGCTTCGTTTCGGAACTCCACATCACCCCGCTCGAGATGATGCGTTTCAGCGAGCTCAAATCGTACGGCTGGCCGCCTGCCTGCGCGGCATCGAGCGCGCCGAGCATCGGCTTCGCGAACGCGTCGCCGACGATGGCGATGTCGGTGATCCCATGTGCCTCGACCTGTGCGAACAGCGCGTCGGGATCGAGACCGAGTTTCGAAATCGTCACCACCGCGCCGCCGCACAGCATCGGCAACAGCGTGCCGAGCCACAGACCGGTGCCGTGCATCTGCGGGCACGCCGCGAGGCTCGACCGGCAGCGCGCCCATCTGCTTGATCTGTCGCACGAGTTCCGGCAGCCCGTCGGGTGTTTCCGGCGCGGCGAGACCGTGCATACCGAGCCCGCCGGTTGCGAGCCCTCTACAGAACCCGCCGTTCGGATACATCACGCCTTTCGGCATGCCGGTGGTACCGCCGGTGTAGAGCATGTACACGTCGTCGCCGGGCCGGTTGATTCGCGCTGCCGGCGTCGCGCTGCGAATCGCGCGCTCGAAGTCGATCGCGCCGTGCAGCAGCGATTCCGTGCCGTCGTCGACCTGGATCCATAGCTTCACCTTCGGCAGCTTTTCGCGGATCTCCCAGATCCGCATCGCGTACGTCGACTGGAACACCACCGCTTCGGCATCGGCGTTATCGAGCAGGTACACCAGCTCGTCCGACTTGTAGCGATAGTTCACGTTGATGGGGCAACCACGGATCTTGAAGATGCCGTGATGCGCCTCGGAGTACTCGTTGGAGTTGTGCAGATAGATGCCGACTTTCGAGTCGACACCGAGCCCATGGGCGGTGAGCACGCTGGCGATTCGCGCCGCGCGGTCGTCGAACTCGCTCCACGTGCGCGTGGTATCGCCGCAGATCAGCGCCGGATCGTCCGGCAGCGCGTCGGCGATCAACTCGAATGCAGTCGCAAAATGAAAGTCCATCCGTCCCCCTTCCACCGTCTGTGCGGCTTCGTTTCCGAACACGTGCGGCGTTTCGCACCGAGGGACTCTTCTAACGTGCCGCGCCGCAGCGTGCAAGGCCGCGCCCACAATACTTGGCGAAATTCGCCATATGTGGCGGCCTGCGTCACCCACGCCGATCTGCTCGTCGATGCTTATGTCAGCCAAAACAGCACGTTAGGTCCGGTCTTCGCTGTTGGCACAAGTTATGAATGACCGATCGCGAGGAGAGATTGAGAGACTCCGATGCAACGGGAACAGGGAACCGAAATGAACGCCGCACTACCACTGCCACGCATCCGCCAACGACGTCCCACGCCGTGGCCGATCCGAATTTTCGTCGTCGTCGCCATCCTGTTCGGGGTTTGGGTCGACGTCAGCACGCCGGACTCGATCGACGATCCGCACCCGGCAGCCAATCCGAAGGAAACCCGCCTGATCGGCTTGAACGATCAACACTCGTTCTTCGCAAACCTGGTCCGGACGCTGGCGTCCAGACGCTGATGATGAGGATGTCGCACATGCGCCACAGCAGTTCTCGTGGAATCCGACTCGAACTCGATCGCGGCAATGGTCTGATCGCCGGGTTGTGCGCGGGAATCGCGCGCTACTTCGACGTCGACGTCACCTGGGTGCGCATCGCATCGGTGGTCGGCGCGGTGATCGTGACCAAGGTCGCGGTTGCGGCTTACGTGATCGGCTGGTTGTTGCTCGACGACCGTAACGATCCGTAGGTTTTCTGCCCCTCCCTCTTCTACGCCTCCCCGGGGCCCTCCCAGCCCCAACAACTCGCCCGGCAACCGCCGGGCGCTTTTTATCAGCAACCGATCAGGCAGGCGGAGGGCGGCGCCGACGGCGGTGCGTCGGCCGACAATTCGTCGAAGTCCTTCGCGAGGTTCGACAGGTTCTTCGATAGCGTGCGACGTTGTTCGGCCGTCAGCGAGCCGAGCAGCGCCAGTGAAAGGTCGCGGTACAGATCTCGATTCGACGCAAGCGCCGCGGCGTATTCCTCGCCGTACCAACGCTCGCGCCCGAACGTCATGTCGCTGAAGGCGCGCGCGAACTCGACATACGACGATCGTTGCCGCACCAGCGCCACCAGCGCTTCGCCGTATCGTTTGCGGTACTCCGCCCAGCTCTGATCGTCTGGCACGAAGCGCCGGCTTTGCGTTTCGATCAGCTGTTTCTGTTCGCTGTTCAGATTGCCGCTGAAGAATTCGAAGTAGTCGCGGAATTCCTTGGCCCAACGCTCCCGCCGCTCGTCCGGCGTCAGCTTCGCGTAAGGCTTGACGTACTTTGCGGATGTCTTTCGCGTACTGCACGGTGAACTGGTCGAGCTGTTCGTCGGTCGCGGAGTACATCAGCTGCGTCGACAGCGGCAGCGACGCGGTCAGAATCTGAGTCCACCAGGTCTCGACCTCCTGGCCGAACACGAACAGCTCTTCGACCGTCGCGCCGTCCGCCAACTGGCCATCGAGCTCCGCGGATCGCACGCGCGTAGATGGGCAGCTGTGTCGTGCGATGCCAGTACAACACCGACGCGAGTTCGGCCTTGAAGAACGCCTCCTGGTTCGGGTCGAGATCCATGTAGTCGTCCATCGACCATTTGATGAAACGGTCGAGGTTGTTGTACGCGAGTTTGACCCCACAACCGGTCAACGGACACGGCGCAGCACACCACCAGTGCCACGGACAACAGAAACCTGACGAGAGAGCGCGACTGAGCGTAACCGTTATACGACTGGTTACCCGTCAACGCGTTTCGCCGGGCCGTTCTGCGGCGTTCGATGCGATGAAATTGATGATCCAGCGCCCGACCATCGACTGATGCACCGGCTTCGCCAGCGACTCGACGCCGGTGCTGTAACCGGGCTCGCCGAGCAGCTCGCGACGCAGCTCGATCAGCGCGCGCGAATAGCCCTTCGAGAACTCCGGGTGACCTTGAAACGTCAGGATGTGATCGCCGATCGTGAATCCGCTGTTCGGACAGAACGGCGTCGACGCGAACACCTCGGCGCCGTCCGGCAACCGCACCACCTGATCCTTGTGGCTCGACAACAGCCCGAACCGTTCGCGATACGGCAGCATCCACTCCGCCGGCGACAACACCTGCGTTTCCTGCACGCCCACCGCCCAGCCCACGTCCGCCGCGCGCGTCTCGCCGCCCAGCACGTGTGCGATCAACTGATGGCCGAAGCAGATGCCGACCAAGCGTGTGTCGCGCCGCATCGAGTTGCTGAACGAATGCCGCGAGCCGATGGATCCACGGCTGATCGTCGTACACGCTCTCGCGGCTGCCGGTGATCAGATACGCATCGCACTCGTCGATCGACGCGGGATATTCGCCGCGCCGAACGTCGTAGTCGCGAAATTCGATCGGCACGTCGTCGGCGCTCGCCATGAGCATCGCGCGGAACATCGCCGGATAGTCGCCGAACTCGTCGCTGGAACTCCTCGCGCACCGAGTCGGTCTTCAGAATGCCTATTCGCATCAAGGTCTCATCGCACAGCGTTCGCAAAGCGTCAGATGATCTCGAAGTATCGTTCGAGCTGCCAGTCGTTGAGCGAACGCGTGTATTCGCGCGCTTCCCAGAGCCGGCTCGACACGTAGTGGTCGACGAACGCGTCGCCGAACAGACCGCGCGCCGCTTTCGACGCCGAGAGTCGTTCGGCTGCCTCGCCGGAGATCCACCGGAAAGCGGCCCGGACCTTCCATGCGATCGGCCACGTCGTAAGCGTTGCCGGTTACCGCCTCGCCCGGCTCCAGTTGCTCGACGACGCCCAGCAGCGCGGCACCGATGATGGCGGACGCCGCGAGATACGGATTCGCATCGGCGCCCGAGACGCGACATTCGATGCGCTGCGATTTGGACGACCCGGGAATCACCCGAACGGCGGACGTGCGGTTCTCGACGCCCCACGTGAACGCGGTAGGCGCCCACGCGCCTTTCACGAGCCGCGTGTAGCTGTTGACGGTCGGCGCGACCAGCGCGATGAACTCCGGCAGGTACCGTTGCAATCCACCCAGCGCGTGGCGCTGCACCGCGCTCATGCGGTGCTGCGCGGTGCCGTCGAAGAACAAGCTCGATCCATCGTCGCCCCAGAACGAGAAGTGACAATGACCACTCTGGCCCGGGTACTTCATCGACCACTTGGCCATGAACGTGGCCATCAGCTCGCGCTTCTCGAAGAAGACCTTGGTGAACGTCTTGAACAGATTCGCGCGGTCCGATGCGGCCAGCGCATCGGTCACCGCCAGCGCGCCTTCCCACACGCCGGGGCCGGTTTCGCAATGCAACGCCTCGAGCGGACAGTCGAGCGCGTTGGCGTAGTCCATCAATCCGGTAAACAGATCGGAGTGGGTCGACGCGCGCAGCACGGAGTAGCCGAAGTTCCCGGGCGTGAACGGCTTCAGATCCCGATAGCCTTTCGCGCGCACGCTATGCGGCGTTTCGTCGAACACGAAGAACTCGTACTCGAAGCCGAGCTTCACCGTCATACCGCGCGCCGCCGCTTGTGCGAGAACACCGCGCAGTCGCGTGCGCGGACACAACGGATGGTCGCCGCCATCGGCCGCGACGAACTCGCCGAGAAAGAACGGCGTGCGTGAGTCGGGCACCCAGCGCAGCGTGTCGGCGATCAGCTTGAAGTGAGCGTCGGGATAGCCGGTATGCCAGCCGGTGTAGCGGGCGTTGTCGTACAACTGGTCCGCCACGTCCCACCCGAAGACGCAGTCGCAGAATCCGCCCCCGTCACCGAGCAGACTGCCGAACTTGTCGAGGCTGACGTACTTGCCTCGCATCACGCCGTCGATGTCGGTCAGCCCCAGTTCGACGCGGGTGACACCCTTGTCGCGAAAGGACTGCAGCGTCGGTTGGGCCGTGATCGGTCATGGCTTGCCTCGTTGTGTCGCGAATTCTTGGCCGAGTTTTCCACTAACACTGTGGATAACTCGTTGGATAACTCAAATGAACGTTCAGAGACACCAGAGAATACGGCAGTCGATGTAAATTGTTCAAAAATTAAGCAACGGCCATAATCGTATGTGTATCAGTCGGTTACGCGCGCCTTCTCGTCAACGGACTGAAGAAGTGGTGCCATCGTCGCACTGTCACGGCGATCAATCCTACACTGTGCATAACCCAGACGGAGTCGTTGCGGCACCTACTTGTGAGTAGCTGCTTCCAATCTCGACCACGCAATATCTGGATCGACTTGGCCGAACCGCCCCGCTTTGCCCCTCAATGCGGCCGTTTAGAGGTTTGGACTCAGTCCAAGTCCTGGTCGCTCGGCAGGCGTACGGCCGATTCCTCGGCCGTGAACGGCACG
The DNA here is from genome assembly GCA_963787045.1 of uncultured Gammaproteobacteria bacterium. Taxonomy (GTDB): domain Bacteria; phylum Pseudomonadota; class Gammaproteobacteria; order Pseudomonadales; family Azotimanducaceae; genus DATJGR01. Next base: position 132,892 of record CAWBBR010000021.1, read on the forward strand.
ATCTCGGTGAACACGACGGGATCGAGTTCGGGGACGATCACACCGACTTCTTCGAGTTCGGCGGCGTGAATCCTCGGAGGGGCGCGACGTCCTCGAGTCCTTCGGCCGTACCAGCACCGCGTCGACCGACGCCTCGGTGTACCGAGATCCGTTCAGGCGACGCAGTTGCGCACGCCGAGGCGATCGACCGGAATGCGCGGACTCGTCGCGGGGTTAGGGTCGCGCTGCTTTACCGGCGGAATCGTACTGCTCCACGCGCCCGCCGACCCGAACGCCGCGATCACGATGACCGACACCACCAATGCCCACAACCACACGCGTCGTCGCGCTGGAGCGCGGCACGTCCGTCGGTACCGGCGCCAGCGATGGTTGTGCAGCCGGGATGGGTCGATCGAACCAACGCGGTTGCGTGTCGTCGTCGAACTGTTCGGCTTCGCCGCTGCTGAAGCGCTCGATCACCTCGGCGCGAATGCGCCGATAGTCGGGCGTCGACAGTTCTCCGGCCGCGTGCGCTTTCGCGATCCTTCGCAAACGCTCGCTGTCCGGACTCAAGCGCAGCAGCGTCACGGCAACTCCCGTACCAAGCGAATGCCGGTCGACGCATCGCCGGCACTCGACACCGGGTGCATTGCGCCGATGTCGCACGCAGAGATCGGATCTGCGTAGGAACCGCCCATCGCGACTGGACGATCGCCATCCATTGCCCATTCGCGCACGTTGCCGAACAGATTCACCAAGCCGAGTTCGTTCTGAGCGCCCGACGTGACGGGCACCGTTTCCTTGCCGCGACTGACGCCCGCGACGCGCACCTGACAGTTGCGGTTAGGGTCGGGCTTACCGGCTCGGGCGACGCGCTCCCATTCGGCGCGCGTCGGCAATCGATAGCGGTGGCCGCTGCGTTCCGTCAGCCAATCGGCATAGGCCGATGCGAGTTCGAGCCCGATCCCGGACGCCGGCTGATTGCTGCCCGAAAGATCGCGGCAGCGTCCGGTCTGTGTGCAGAACGGTGCCAGATCGGCCTCGGAGATTTCGAACTTGCCGATCGCGAACCGGGCGTCGCCCTCCGCCACTACCACCAGCCGGGGACCGGTGAGGCCGCCTTCGAGGTCGTCGGTACAGAACCCGCTGCGCCCGACCGCGGTGCCTTTCCCGACCAGATAGCGCATCGCGCACGGATCGAGTTTCAGCTTCGCGAGGCGCGGCACGGGACCGAATGCAACGAGCGCCTGCTGGCGCAGCGACATCGCTCGATCCTGATCGACTTCGCCCAGCTTCACGACGCATTGCGCCAGCCACTCGGTGACGGCGCCGTCGATGGTTGCGGCGTCCTTCGGATAGCGCGCGCGTAAACCGGCGGCTTGTCGGCCGGCCGCCGCCGCGTCCGCTCGTTGGCAATCGGTGCGGGCTATCGTCGCCAGTTCCGATTTCACATTCGCGGCGTCCGTACGTCGCACCGCCTGCGCCTGCGTGCGCGCGAGCGACTTCCGCAGCACGTCGAGCTTGTCGTTGAAGCCGTTGAATGCATCGGGATCGAACACGCGCGGCTGCGCCAACCGGATCAACGCCTCGGCGCTGGTCGCATCGCCGGCAGCGATCGTCTGTCCGATCGCCGCGAGGTAGGCGTCGCCGAGTTGCAGCTCGAGTTCCGCGCGTTCCACGCCGTTCGGGAACACCTCCTTGAACCGGCCGAGCGCGCTCTCGACGCTGTCGACCCAATTCTTGTCGAAGTGGTCGCTTTCGGGTCATCGCGCTCAGGCGCGCTGCCTCACGCCGCTCCAACAGCGCGTGTCCTTCGTCGAAACGTCCGCCGGCCTGCTGATCGGCGTATAGAAGGAGCGAGTAAGCGGCTTCGAAATCGTCGGTCGATTCGATCTGCTGCGACAACTTCGCGAGCGTGCGCGTCTGCATCTGTTTGAAGACCTGGCCGTTGCCGTCCAGCGCGGCGAGCGCCTTCACTTCCTCGTCGAGACGGTGCTTCCAGCGTTCGTCGACGGCGTTCTCGTCCAGCAAACGGTCGATCCGCGCGACCTGCGCGTCTATCAGCGTGTCGTGCGCGACCGCCGAGCGATCGACCGCCGATGTTCCGAGCCACAGCCCGAGCGTGCCGACCGTAACCGTCACTGCAAACGCCACGATGTACCACGGTCTCGCGCCGGACGTTCTCAACAGCCCGGAGATCACTTCGTCCATGCTCTGCGGACGATTCGTGCGCTCCAGTTCTAGCGCTCGCGACAGCGTGCGCCATTGTCGCCTCGTTAGGCGTCTGACGCGCTCGACCTGCAAGCCCTGTTTCGATGCCTCGTCGGCGCGGACGCGATCGTAGGGATGGCGCCCCGTCAGCATCAGGTAGATGACGACCGCGAGCGAGTAGATGTCGTCGGCGGGCAGCGGCACCTCACCCTGCAGCATCTCGAGGCTCGCGAATGCCGGCGTCAGCGCCGCGAACTTCGACGGATCGAACACCGTGTCGTCGCCGTCGTAGTGGTGCACACGAACCGCGCGCGCGATGCCGAAGTCGAGAATTTTCGCAGTGCCGTCGCGGGTGACGAAAACGTTGCCCGGCTTGAAGTCCGAGTGGGTAATGCCGCCGTCGTGCGCGCGCTTCAGCCCTGCGCACATCCCCTCGACCAACGGCCACAGAATCGCGTCCGGCAGCCCGTTCGGATATTCCTTCAGCAACCCCGCGAGCTCCTGCCCCTGCAGCAGCTCCATCGTCATGTACGGGACGTCGCCATCCTTGTCGAAGTCGAAGATCGAGACGATGTTCGGGTGCGCGATTCCCTGCGACTTCGACGCCTCGCGTTGCAGCGCGATGAACGCATCGGGATGCGTTCGGAAGTCGTTGTTCAATACCTTGATTGCGACGTAGGGGTGGCGGTCCTGCGCTTCGACTTTGCGCAGATCCTTCGCGCGATACACGGTTCCCATGCCGCCGGAACCGAGTTTCTCGTCGAGGATGAAGCGTTGCTTCAGGATGCGCGGTGTTGCCGCCGCCTGTCCGGAACCCGATCCGCTGTTACCGCGCAACACTGTGATGTCGTCAGCGGTGGTATCGGTGATGTCGGGCTCTTTCTCGGTCATCGCCACCTTCAACGCTCCCGACGCGACACCACGACCGATACGTTGTCGCGCGCGCCGTGCGCGAGGCACTCCCGAATCAGGCCAACCGCGCTCTCGCTGACGCTGTCTGCATCGAGCAGATCGCGGATCTGCTGGTGTTGGAGCTCACGATAGAGTCCATCGGTACACAGTAGAAACGTGTCGCCGAGGCAGATGTCGAACACCGCTACGTCGAGAAACAGCTGTCCGTGTCCACCTACCGCGCGCGTCACGACGTTCGTTTCGCGCGCCAGCGCAGTTTGCTCCGTGATGACACCATCGTCGAGAAGATCGCCGATCGGATTGTGGTCGCGCGTGATCTGCGTGAGCACACCATGGCGCAATCGATACAGGCGGCTATCGCCCGCCCACAGCGTCACACCGACGTCGTCGTTCGCCAACAGCGTGACTACGGTGCTGCCGACGGTGCGCCCGTGATGCGCCGACTGCCCGTGATCGCGCAGCCGGAGATTGACGTCGCACAGCAGATCGTCGATCTGGTCCACCATTTCGGCGAGCGTCGCGCACGGCTTCGCGGCGGCCAATGCTTCGGTAATCGCCTGACTGGCAACGTCGCCGGCCGCGTGCCCACCCATGCCATCGGCCACGGCCCATAGGCTGAGATCGGGACAGACGAGCACCGCGTCTTCGTTGTTCTTGCGCCGATTGCCCGGATGCGTCTCCGAGGCGTACTGCCAGCGATCACTCATCCACTCACCCTGCATGAAGAAAACTGACGACGGAGTCGCTCATCAACGGTTCGCCGAAACTCATCCAGCCCGTGCCCCACAAACGACAGCTGCGTCGATGCAGATACAACACGGTCTCGTCTTCGTTGCGCACGAACGTGCCGTTGCTGCTCTCGTCGAACAGCCAGAACGCCTGCCGTCGGCAGACGATGCGTGCGTGGTGACGCGAAGCGAAGGGGCGCAGCAATTCGAAATCGCAATCGGCATCGCGGCCAATGCGATATTCGGTGCCGTCGGTGAACGACAGCGACTGTTGGCGAGCGCCAAATGAGAGAACCAGCCGTGTGGCCGGCGCCAATTGCCGAGCTTCCATGCCGTGCAACGCCAGATTTCGACTTGTCGACGTCAAAGGATAGCGAACGCTTACCTGCCCATACTGCGATGCGGTCCACACTCGCAGGTCCGACCGCGCCTCAACGCAGTCGTGGCAATGGCGCGGTCAAAGGGGATCGGTCGGCGATCGGTCAATGCATCAGCGCGAACATGCGACGCCGGTAGCTCTTTGCCAGATCGGAGCCTTTCGGCAGCAACGCGAAGATGCGGACCAGCGTGGTGCGGCCGATGTCGTCGCGGAATTTGCGGTCCTTTTGCAGGATGTGCATCGCGTGATCGAGCGCCGCCTCGTAGTGGTCGGCGACCGCCTCCACGACCGCCGCCTGATAGCGCAGTTCGAGGTCGTCCGGATTCTTGCCGAGCCCGGCTTCGATCTCCGCGCGATCGCCCATTCCCGCCGCTTCTTCCATCATCTGCAAGCGGGTCAGCGGCCGCTCGCGTCCCTCAGTGCCTTCCGGCACGGTGGCGAGCGTGCTGCGCGCCTGGTCGAGATCGCCACTGCGCACCAGTACGTCGGCGTACTCGAGCTTGAACGCCGGGTTGTTGGGTTCTGCGGCGAGCGCCTGCTTCAGCATCGCGAGCGCGCTCGGGTAATCACCCGCTGCAAGAACGCCATCGAGCTCTTCGCGCAGCAGTTCACCGCTCGTCATCGTCAATCGATCGAGCATCGCGCGCAGCGCGCGTTCGCCCTGCGGCCCCTCCATCTGATCGACCAATTGGCCGTCCTGAATGACGCGTATGCTCGGCAGCCCCTGCACGCGCAGTGACTGAGCCAGCGCCTGATCGCGCGACACGTCCGACAGCGCCAGCGCGAACTTGCCCTGGTACTGCGCCGCCAATGTTTCGAGCACGCGCCGCGCATCTTTCGCCGGCGGCAACTGGTCCGCCCAGAACAACACGACGACCGGGAGCTGCCGCGACCGTTCGACGACGTCGGCCTGAAAATTCTTCGCGGTGACGTCGAACACCGCGCGCGTCTCTGCCATGACTGGTCCAGCGATCCGATTGGGGAGCGGCATTCTACCCGACGCCCGTTGCGCGCTTAAACAAACGCCGAGAGCGCTGGCGTTGCAGGGGTCAACTAAGGAAAATGCCGCCCCGGAGAAGTGGCCGAGTGGTCGAAGGCGCTTGACTCGAAATCAAGTAGATCGAAAGGTCTCCAGGGTTCGAATCCCTGCTTCTCCGCCAGATACGAAAAAGGGACCCATCGGTCCTTTTTTTGTGTCTGGCGGAGAAGTAGGTCCGATGAGGACCCTTCGATTCGACCAATCGGCAGGATGCCGATTGGGACGCCGGCAACTGCCGGCGCCCCGGAGGGCGAGGGCCGAGGACGGCCCGAGTCAATCCCTGCTTCTCCGCCAACCACGTTACATCCCTCCCACACCGGCACTCGCGAAGCGACATAAACTCCGCTTCCGCGCGATTTTCTCGAGTGCCCGACATGAAGATCCTGATGGCGGCGTTGCTGTTCGTTGCGGTTTCGGCTGCGGCGGAGCCGATCGATTCGCAGCCCGGAACGACGCCGGACACGTCTCAGGCCGCAACGACCACCAACTCGGCGCGGACGCAGACCAGTCAAGCAGGCAGCGCAACAGACGATGCGTCGAGCGACGACCCGTGGTCATCCACCGCCAGCGGCCTCAACTATGAGACCGGCGAGGTCTGCGTGACCCGCGGCGCCGGCGGCATTTGCCTGGAGTCCGGCGACGACTGAGACCGCCGCTCCTATACGGGCATCCTTCGCCGCAGTACAACAGCGGCGTGACGAGACACCCCGACCTAGCCTCCCTCCTGCTTCGCGCCGCACTGTGCCTGACGGTCTGCGTTATTCCATCGGCGATTGCTGATCCCAACTGGCGCTGGTCCGGCGTCGAACGCGTCGTTGCGTTCGGCGACGTGCACGGTGCGTATGCCGAACTCGTTTCGCTGCTTCAGCACACCGGCGTCATCGATGCGTCGCTGCACTGGACCGGCGGCACTACTCATCTCGTCAGTCTCGGCGACCTCGTCGATCGCGGGCCTGATTCGCGCGGCGTGCTCGATCTGCTGATGCGTCTCGAGGACGAGGCGCCGAAAACCGGTGGCTTCGTTCACGTCGTGCTCGGCAATCACGAGGTGATGAATCTCACCGGCGACCATCGTTATGTATCCGACGCCGACTACGCCACGTTCGTCGAACCCACCAGCGCCGCGGATTCGACGGGCCAACTCGAACGCCAACAGGCGTTCTCTGCCAACGGGCGATACGGCGCATGGTTGCTGCAGAAGCCGGTGATCGTCGTGATCGACGACACCGCCTACGTTCACGGCGGACTTCCGTCTGCATTTGCCGCGCTTGGGGTGGAACGCGGCAACGCGGACTTCCACGACGCGCTGATCCGGTCGCTCGATCCGACGGCCGTTCTCGAACCCCTGCTCTCGGACAACGGACCAGTGTGGTATCGCGGCACCGCGCTGTGTCACGTATTGATCGAGGGCGCGCGTCTGCAGCAGAACCTCGAGCGCTTGTCGGTGCGCCGCGTGGTCGTCGGTCATACGCCCACGCACAGTCGCCGCGTGATGTCCCGCTTCGGCGGGAACGTGGTGATGCTGGATACCGGCATGCTCGCGCAGGTGTATCGGGGACGACCAAGCGCGCTCGTCATCAGCAACGGCAGCGACACCGTCGCATCCGTGAACAGCGACGGCGCCGAGACCGTCCTGTCGGACTCCGGTGGCTACTCGGGCGAATGGGCGACAAGCGATCGACTAGCGGCGCTGCTCGAATCTGCGTCGATCGCCAGTTCGACGCCGGTGAGCAGCCGCGCGTATGGCGAGCGCGACGTGACGCTCGCAGGTGCCGACGGACCGATCTCCGCGCGCTTCGTACCGCTGTCGAAAGAGGCGCTGCGGCACGAAGTTGCCGCATACCGGCTCGACCGATTGCTGGGGCTCGGCATGGTCGCACCGTCCGTCGCGCGGGAGATCGACGGTAAGCCCGGGCTGCTTTCCGCCGGAAGCGCTGGATGGATCTCCGAACGCCAACGGATCGAGAAAGGCGTGGCGCATTCGAATCCGTGCGAAGTCGGCAGCGATTACACCTTGGCAGTTGCCTTCGACGCCCTGATCGGCAACCACGCGCGCACTGCCGACAATCTGGGCTACGATCAGGTCCGCGACGAAGTGCGGCTGCGGGATCAGGCGGACGCGTTCGCGACGGGGAATGTGCCGCGTGCGACCATGCTGCAGCCGCCGCAATTGCCACGCGCGTTGCGCGACCGTCTCGTGGCACTCGACGAACGCGCCATAGTCGACGCCGTTGGCGATCGGCTGCAGCCGCGCGAAATCAAGGCGTTGCTCGCGCGGCGCGATACGATCGTTCGGTCCTGGCCGGTCCTGGAGTAGTCGATGCGAAAATCCACGAGTATCTGGGGACCGATGCTGTTGATCAGCGTGTACTACGCGCTCGCGATCATCGGCGCGCTGTGGCTCTCCAGCGAATTTCCTCAGATCGAACGTTATCTGCCGGTCGGCGGCATCGAAGAACTGGCGCAGCGCAACGCCGACGACTTCGAGACCGTCAGCAAGCCCGCAACGGAAATTCCGCTGGGCGGCGAAGAGTCGATCAAGCTCGCGTTCGCGATCGCGTGCACGCTTCTGTTGATGGTGCCGATTTCATGGGTTTATTTCGTCACGACCAAAGACAAGGAGGTCGACCGGTCGTTCGCGCACACGATCATGGTGTTGCCGGTCATCGTCGCTGGCATCGCAGCCATCGTGCACGGCAGCCTGCCGCTCGCGTTCAGTCTCGCGGGTGTGGTGGCCGCCGTCCGGTTCCGCTTTACGCTCGACGAACCGGCGCAGGCGCTCTACATCTTCATCGCCATTGCGGTCGGCCTCGGCGCCGGCATCAGCGCGGTTGGTGTCGCATCGGTGGTCTCCATCGCATTCGTGTACCTGACGCTGGTGCTGTGGAAACTCGACTACGGCGTCGATCTGAACACCCGCTTCTTCGCGTTCCTGACGGGGCGCGGGCGCGATGACAAAGAGCTATGACCGCGCCGCGTGGCCGGCGATCGCGATCGTGCTGATGCTCGGCGCGTCGGCGTGCGGAAAGGCGCCATCGCATTCGTCCGATGCTTCGAGGTTGCAGGCGCAGGACGCGGTTCGCTGGAACCTGCCGAAGCGGCTCGACGAGATCTCCGGCCTCGCCCTAAGCACCGATGACCGATTGTTCGCGCACGACGACGAGCGCAGCGTCATCTACGAAATCGACTGGCACCGCGGTCGCATCGTCAAAGCGTTCGCACTCGGCGATCCACCGGTGAAGGACGACTTCGAAGGCATCGCGATCGCGGGTACGGACTTCTATCTCGTCACGAGCAGCGGCGTTCTGTATCGCGCGACTGAGGGGAACGACGGCACGCACGTACCGTTCGAACGCATCGACACCGGTAGCGGTCGACGCTGCGAGATCGAAGGGCTGGCATACGACACGCGCCGCGCCGTACTGTTGCTCGGCTGTAAGACCCCTCATGAGGCAGAACTGAAAGACCGAGTCACAGTCTTCGCGTGGTCGCCGGTACGACGTGCGATCGACGAACCGGCGTCGTTCTCCGTTCCGGAGCAGCCGTTCGCCGCGCCGCTCGAAACACCGCACTTCAATCCGTCCAGCGTCGAGGTCTCGCGCGACGGATCGCGTCTCTATCTGCTCGCGGGCCGGCAACGCGCGCTTGCAGAAGTCGAATTGAACGGGAACGTCGTTGCGGTGACGCGGCTGTCGGAGAAACAGCATCGACAGCCGGAAGGTCTGACCATAGGTCCTGATGGAGAATTGATCATCGCCGACGAAGCCGGCGGCGGGAGGGCGACGCTTGCAGTCTACCGACGGCACTGAGAAGGCGCGCGCCAGAACCTTGATTCTGATTCATGGCCGAGGCTTCAAGCCGGCACGCCCCGCGCTCGAGGCGCTATGGCTGAAAGCGCTGCGCGCTGGTCTCGGTCGCGATGCGGCAGAAGCGCTGCCGGTGTTCGATGGGTGCCGGTGCGAGCTCGTTTACTACGGCGACGAAATCAACGCCGTACTTGCGGCAGAAGGGCGCAGCTACGATGCGCCGCTCGACCTCGCCGATCTCGACGAACACTGTGGCAGCGCTCGCGGCGCTGTCGAAATCCAGACAGTTCCGCCGTGAGCACTACGAACGACTGCCCGGCAAAACTGCGTTCAAGGAATTTCTCGCCGACGTCGGCGCGCCGGCGCTATCGGCGATCGGACTGAAGGAACGCGCGCTCGCGCGCTTCATTCCGGAACTCGCCGACTACTGGCGTTCCTCGGATAGTCGTTTACGGCCGGTCGTAGCGCGACTGTGCGGGGCCGTCGGCGACGCAATGGAACGCGGCGACGACGTTCTGCTGATATCGCATTGCATTGGCTCTGTGATTGCCTACGACGCGCTCTGGGCGCTATCGCGCGGCGGCTACCGCGACGGCGGATGTGCAAGCGGCAAGGTGACCGCGTGGTTGACCATCGGCGCGCCACTCGGCGACGAGAGCGTCAAGCGGCGGCTCGAAGGCGCTGGTGCCGAAGACTCCGCGCGGTACCCGAACAACATCCTGTCGTGGTTGAACGTTGCGGCCGAAGACGACTACGTGTGCCACGACGACCGTCTCGCAAATGATTACGCCGGCATGCTGGAGCAACGGTTGATCAGCCGCATCGAGGACGCGCGCATCTACAATCTGGCGGTTCGATACGGCCGGTCGAATCCGCACAACGCGTTCGGTTATCTGACTCACCCACGAGTGACGCGCGTCCTAGCAAAATGGTTGGGTCAGCCCGTCGGCTCACAAACAGCGCGATGACACCCTGCGCTTCAGATTGACCGGGCTGTCGATGATCTCGTAGAACTCGTCGAGATATGCCGTGGTGCGCTCGATCGTGACGGTATCGAGCCGCGGATCGTCTCTGAACAGCGCATAGATATCGGCGCGCGCATCGCGGAAACGCTCGAGCGTGGCTTGCAGCGCCGCATCGGGCCTGCAGTATCCCCGATACAGACGTTGATGCACGTTGCCAATGCCGAGCCCTTCGGCCGGCCTGGCGTACGGCGCCGCAACGATGCCGGTCGCGTCGAAGTCGTACGGCACCGGCAGAACGGCACCGTTGGAGGCCGCCAGCAAGACGACGTTGTGGCAACAGTCGTCGCCTTTAGGGCCACGGATCATCGAGAAGTCGGTGTTGCCCACCAGGAACTCGAATACCTCGGCGAGATTCGCCTGCACCGGTTCCAGCTGCTCGCGTTCGATGCTGGCGACCTTGGCAACCCGCATTTCGCGACGCTTCGCGAGCCACTCTTCCGGCTCGATCAGGAACGCCGCGTGCGTGCTGCGCTTGCCACTCTTCTCCGTATCGACATACGTGACCTCGAGCGGCTGCACCCGCAGGCTGGTCGGCGAAATGCGATTGAAGACGCGGTACGCCAGCAATTCCAGTTCGACCCGAGTCGCGTAACCCGAACTCGTTTCGCCGATGCGGCCGCAGTGGGTGACCAGCTTGACCTTGTCGAGCCCGGAGAACGGTGTGCCGCTCGGTGCGTCTTTCGGAAAGTTCAGCCGCAGCGGTGGAAATTTGCATGCGGCATCGTCGCGTCGTGACTTACCGCGCGGCTTGAGCTTCAACGCGGTACGCACTTCGGTGCCGGACGCATCTTTCCAGACCAGCACACCGCTTTGATACGCCGGCTCTTCGCTGTCGTCAGACGCGATGCGGCCCAACGGCGCTTCGAGGGTGACGGCGATCGGGCTACCTTCGTCGAATACCGGCGAATCCGCCCACGCGACGCCACACGCCGCGATCACCGAAAGTGCGAGGAACTCACGGATCCGTTTGACCATGCACGCTGCTCGTCGACGACCGAGTGTAGTCTTCGGCAGCGCGCAGACACCACGGGTATTGCGCTGCGTCCACCTGACGGGACGGTTATGATTCGCCGACGTTCGAACAGGGAGGACACGATGGCCATCAAAACGATCAATCCGAAAGAATCGAAGTTTCTGCACGACAACTATCACTTCTCGCAAGCCGTCAGATCCGGCGAACTGTTGCTCTGCTCCGGACAGATCGGCACAGGCGCGGACGGCAAGGTTCCGGCGGATCTCACGGAAGAGTTCACCAGCGCCTGGACCAAAGTGGGCGAGCGTGCTGAAGGCGGCCGGTGTCGACTTCAGCGACGTGCTCGAATACACGACATATCACGTCGGATTGCAGAGCACGATGGGCACGTTCATGAAGGTGCGCGATCAGTTCCTGAAGGAACCGTGGCCCGCATGGACCGCAATCGGCATCACGGAACTAGCGGCTCCCGGCGCGCACGTCGAAATACGGGTGACCGCTCGCAAGCGCAAATGACGGATTCGTTCTGGCGCGATCCACCCTGGCGCGGCGGCAAGGCCGGCTACCGTATGGGGCTGCGGCCGATCGAACCGAACGCGTGGTTGCCCGATCGGATCGGCCAAGAGGAGGTCGCGCGTAAACGAAGACTGCTCAGCGATGCCGCGAACGGCGTGTTCGCCGAGCTGCGCCGAATCGCGCGCCGGACAACAGAAGATCCTGGATGCGGTCAACGTGGCACTTGCTAACACGCACATCGCGTCGAGCCACGTCGCGCCGATCGTGGTCGCTTCGCTGCAAGTGCCGGACGACCTCTGTTTGATGCAACGCTTCAACGACGTCTATCGGCTGACCGCGGCCTGCGTCTGCTCGCCGTCGTATTGGCGCCTCGCCGAAAAGATCGGCCGCACGCTCGACGGTATTCACGATCCGGTGCCGACGCTCAACGACAAGCTCTCAGTGAAGATGGCGCAGTTCTTCACGCGATTACCAGAGGCCGCGATCTTCGAACGTCGCAACTGGCTGATGCACACCAACCCGGCGCTGTATCAACCCGTGTCCGAGGCCTGGGACGAAGTGACATCAGACAGCGTTCGACAACTGGTAGTGCGTTCCGAGCGACAGACCTTGCGCCGCCTCGATTCCGATTCGGTGATGTTCACGATACGCGTGACCTGCCATCCCCTCGCCTGAAATAGCGAGCTACCCGCAAGCCGCGCGCGACCTGTTGGCGGCGATCGACAACCTGGATGCCGCTGAGCGCGCCGCAAAAGGTCACCGGTACTTCGCGCCGGCAGTCTCGAACTACCTCCGCTCCGTCATCTAAGACGCACCATGACCGACGTTCTCGCTGGCATTCCCCGCATCGACCTCGGCTTCACGCCTACGCCGCTGGAACCGCTCGATCGACTTTCCGAGACCCTCGGTGGGCCGCGCATCTGGATCAAGCGCGACGACTGCACCGGCCTTGCTACCGGTGGCAACAGACGCGCAAGCTCGAATTTGTAATGGCCGATGCGATAGCGCAGCGCGCCGACACCGTGATCACCTTCGGCGCCGTGCAGTCGAATCACGCGCGCCAGACCGCGGCCGCATGCGCGAAGCTCGGACTCGCGTGCCATCTGATCCTTACTCGTCGAGTCGCGTGGCAGCATCCGGAATACGAGACGAACGGGAATGTGTTGTTGGATCGGTTGTTGGGGGCGCATGTGCATGTTGTCGAGAGCGCAGATGCAGCAGTCAGTGTTTCCGCGAAGCTTGGAGAACAACTTGGCGCGCGATGGACGCAGTTGCTACATCGTGCCGACGGCGGCTCGAACTCGATTGGCGCGTTGGGATACTTGCGTTGCGCCGTCGAGATCGTGGCCAGAGTAGCCACCTTCGGTTTCGACCCGACTCTGATCGTGCATGCGACGTCAAGTGGCGGAACTCAAACTGGTCTCATCGCGGGGTGCTCGCGGCGGATTCGACTGCGACGTGATCGGCAGTAAACGTCTACGACACCGATCATAGTCGTATTGCGGGCGCATCGGCCGTCTATTCGACGAAGTCTCTGAATCAAGTAAAATTGACGCGACGCGTCAGGTACGATGCGAATCGCGCACGACTTTCTTGGCGAGGACACGGGATTCCGACGCGTCAAACGGTTGACGCTATGGCTACGCTAGCCGGCTCGAAGGGGTCCTCAGCCGACCCCGTGTACTCCGGTAAGGCGTTCGGCGGACTCGCTCGAAATGATCCGTCGAAAGGATCTGTCTGACCTACAGCAACGTCGTCTTCGTCCATACCGGGGGAGACGCTTCGCTACCTGTTTACGCAGTGCGTTCGCAAACCTGATGGACGGTACGAATAGTGTGACGGGTGTCATACCTTGTAAGGGGGCAT
>CAWBBR010000022.1:0-13262 GCA_963787045.1 uncultured Gammaproteobacteria bacterium
CACGGTACGGAAGACGAAAGCAGCGCTCGTTACAACGACCTTACACGGGGATCGCGCTCACGCGGTGCTCGACCCTTCCTCCTCGATCCACTCCAGGACCTCGTCTAGACACGCGCGGCGGTCCGGCGGGAGGTAGGCGAAGTTCGGGCCTCGCTCGGTGAACTCCCAGTAGTGCGGACGCGTTTCCGATTCGAGTTCCTTCTTCAGCCGCAGTAATCGAGGCATCCGCTCGCCGGCCAGGTCGCGGCAGATCCGCCGCGCCCGCTTCTCGTCGTTGCGCACGCTGAATAGCGTCGCGAGCTGCAGCTGCGCTTTTCGTACGCCGAGCAGACTCTCTTCCTGCGTCTCGCTGCGGATCTCGAGGTCGAGGTCGAGCACGATGGTGAGCAGGTCGTCGGTCAGTCGCGGGGCGCTTTCGAGACTCGATTCGACCAGCCGCGTCAGATCGCCCGCCGCCGTTTCCAACAGAAACGACTGGCCGCGCTTGTGCGCCATCTGGCCGTAGTACTTGAAGTGAGCCGCGATCTCCAGCACCGATACGTCTGCGCCGCCGCGCATCAGCGCGTCCGACATCAACCAGTACTGATTCATGACGTAGTACGAGGTGCGATTGTCCGCGGCATTGATGGCGGTGCGCAGGTAGCTGTTGAAGCAGCGTATGCACAGACCCAGTACATGGTTGTTGGTTGCGCCTTCCTGCACCCCCACCCGGCCGGTGTTTATCGCGATGAGATTCGCCACCTCCCGCGCATCCGGTACACAGTGGGTCATCAGCGATAAGTATTGGCGGAACACCTTCACTTCGAACCAGAGCCGCTGCTCCTCGACCTCCGCCAGCACGCTCGGCGCCAACGAAACGAAATCGGCATCGTCGGCCACCGCGCCCTGTACGCCGAACCACGTTTCCGGCAGCTGCGGTCGCAACGTCTGGTAGTCGATCACCAGTTCCTTCAGCGCGTCGACGCACGCCATCGCGATGCTGCGATCGCTCTGTTCGGTTGCGCTGCGCGCGACGTCCTGTAGTTCGTCGACCGCTTCCATCACGCGGTGTTTGACGTCCGCGCCGGCGTTGCGCCGCGCGCGCTGCACGTACTTGTACGCGGAGCCTTTGATCTTCTCGATGATCGACAGCGGCGACAGAAACCGGAACACGAACGTGAAGTACGGCAGCAGCATCAGCAGACAGACCGTCACCAGTAGAAGGGTAATGCCGAACGCGGCGCCGGGAAGGTGCGCCGTCTCGCCCGTTACGCGGCTGACGCCCACCCACACGCACTGCAACGTCGTCACCACGAACAGCGACATCGCCGCGATGTTGATCGGCTCGGTGACGAACAACCAGGTGATGCGGTAGTTGTATCGAGTGGCCGCCAGCTCGACGATGATCGCCGACACGGTGATTGCCATTGCCAGCAATCCGGCCATCACTTGCGACGCGCTCAGCAGGATGCTGGCTTCCGATTCGTGATCGAACCGCGACAACCAGTCCACCGGGTTGCTGAACACCGAAATGCCCACGCCTTCGAACAGCGCGCTCGCCGCGAAGATCACGCACGTGACCGCCGCGAGCAGCACGAACGACAGTGCCGGGATGCCCGCCGCGAATTGACGCGAACGTGGGCGGTCCGTTGCCGGCTGCGATGACGACGTCACGCGGCGGCGCTCGGCGTGTTTCGATGCGGCATCGGGTCCTCGTTCGGGTCAAAGATGGCGCGCCATCTTGCCCGAAAAGGCGGCCGACCTGCAGCCGCCCTCCATCAATGGTCTAATGCACCACCGCACGATTCTGGAACGAGGAGCCGCGCCGTGCTGAACAAACTCGACGACTACCCCATTCACCAGACGCCGGAACCGATCGCGCACGCGGCGACGAGCGACCGCAACGTGTACGACCGCACCTGGTTCAACGGCTACTCCGGCGACGGTGCGTACTACTTCGGCATCGGCATGGCGATCTATCCGCACCGCGGCATCCTCGATTGCGCTTTCAGCGTCGTCGAACGAGACGGGCGCCAGCACTGTTTCTACGGGTCGCGCCGCGCGCCGATCGAACGCACCGACATGCAGGTCGGACCCTTTCGAATCGAAGTGGTGGAGCCGCTGAAGCGAACGCGCGTGGTGCTCGACGACAACAACAGCGGCATCGCGTGCGACCTGACGTTCTCTGCGCGCAGCGCCGCCATCCAGGAAGCCCGTCAGACCCTGTGGTCCGGAACGCGGCGCGCCATGGATGCGACGCGCTTCGATCAGTTCGGGCGCTGGTCCGGCGTGGTCCGCCATCCCGACGGCGAGATCAAAGTGGACGAGTGCTACGGCACGAAGGATCGCTCGTGGGGCGTGCGCGGCGTCGGCGAACCGGAGTCAGGCGGCGCGCCGGTGATGCCGGGCGGCATTTTCTTCCTGTGGGCACCGCTGTTCTGGGAAGACCACATCACGCACGCGATCTTCTTCGACGGATCGAAGGGCGAAGCGCTCGTTCGCGAAGGTATCGTCGCGCCGCTGTATCCGAACGAAGCGGCAGTGCCCAGCGTGCAGAACAGCAGCGACGAGCGCATGGCCACCGCGCGCCATCGCGTGCAGTACCACCGCGGCACCCGGCTCGCATCGTCTGCGGAAATCGATCTGGTGAGTCTGGCCGGCGAGACGCGCACCATCGCAATGGAACCGATCCTCAAATTCCAGATGAAAGGTCTCGGCTACGGTCACCCCGAGTGGGGTCAAGGCATGTGGAAAGGCGAACAGGCGTTCGGCCACGAGTCGTTCGATCCGCGCCAGCTCGATCTGCTCGCCCGCGAGAACCTGCACGTGCAGCAGGTGGTCATCGCGAGCGACGGCAAGCGGAAAGGCATCGGCGTGCTCGAGCAGATCGTGGCAGGTCCGTACGCGCCGGCCGGATTCAAGGAGTTCTTCGACGGCGCCAAGGGATGACGGCCCGCTGACGACCCGACTCAGTCGCCAGGTCGGGCGCCAGCGCTACGGCAACCCCGCGTGTGCAGCGTCCACCGTCGCGATCAACAGCTTGCCCTTCGGCGCCGCCGCTGCTTCGTGCGCGATAGACGTGTGCGCGGTCAGCATGAACAGCGTGCGGCCGTCGTCGCCGCCGAGCATGCACGCATAGCACGGCTGTCCCGTATCGATCACCTCGAGCACCTTGCCGCCCGGCGCGATCAGCGCGCACTCGGGCGCGATCGGATTCGCGATCCAGATGTTGCCGTTCGCATCCAGCGCGATGCCGTCGGGCACCCGGGGTGACAGCTCGGCCCACACGCGGCGATTCGTAAGCGTGCCGTCGGCGCCGATGTCGAACGCGGTGAGCCGGCTCCCGAGCGTTTCACCGAGGATCAGCGTTTTGCCGTCCGGCGTAATGACGGAGCCGTTGGGGAAGTGCATGTCGGACGCCGCGACGCGCACGGTGCCGTCGGGAAGTACGCAGGCGAGCTTGGCGGTGGGGTGATCGGCGATGACCGATTGCACGCCGCGGGCTTCCATCTGCGCGTCGAGATCGAAGCCGAAGTTGCCGACGTACGCCCGCCCCGCGCCATCGACCACCATGTCGTTGCAGTGGAAGCCGGCGACGCCGTTGAGATCGGCGTGCAGCGCCATCCTGCCGTCTTTCGAGCGCCGCAGGAGCTGGCGCTTCGTCATCGATACCACCAACAACGAACCGTCGGGCATCCAGCCGAGCCCCGACGGCCGGTCGTCGATTTCGAACTCGGTGCGCAGATCGCCGGCGGCCGACACCGACTTCACCGCGGCAGCGTAGAAGTCGCTGAACCACAACCGTCCCGCGCGCCAGCGCGGCCCTTCACCGAAGTAGATTCCTTCCGCCAGAACCCGTGTCGCGCGCGCCATGGATCGAAGCCTCCTGCCGATGTCGTATCGAGGATCGAACGTTACGGGAAATGTCGCCAGATGCGTACTGACACCACGCTGTCAGCATCGACCCGCAACTGCGGGACAACTCGCCGCCAACATGCGCGGCATCGATGGCTTGCAGGGGCTGGAGCGACCGTCGTTACGAGGCGAGCTTCGGCAGTACGCGCTCGGTCAGCAGCATGAAGGTCTCGTGGCTGAGCGGCGACGCGATGAGATAGTCGAGGCCGATCGTTTCACGTAGCTCGGTCAGTTTGTCGGTGACCTCTTCCGGCGTGCCGTAGATGATCGTGTCGCGCAGGTAACTCTCGATCGGATCTACGCCGTCGACTTCGCGGCCGCGGGCATAGGAATCGATCGTCCACTGCGCCCCTTCGCGCGCCGTGGCGATCGCCGCCTCTCGCGTCTTGCCGATGGCGAGCAGACGCGCGATCGGCAGATCGCGCCCTTCCGAAGAAAAGCCGTGGGTTCGCAACGTCGCCTCGTACGACGCGCGCTTCACGCCTATCTCCGCGTGCGACGAATGCGGATCCTGCAGAATCGAGTGTCCCATCGTCGCTGCGGTGGTAACGGCTTCGGGCGAAGTGGCCGCCATCCAGAACGGCGGGCTGGGACGCTGCACCGGTTGCGGTAACACTTCGACGTCGCGCACGTGCCAGAACTTGCCTTCGTGTGAGAAACGCTCGCCGCGCCACGCTTTCGAAACGATCTCGACACATTCGTAGAGGCGCGCGCGGCTGTCGGCGAAATCCACTTCGAACGCGCGGAACTCCGTTGCATCGAAACCGCGGCCCGCGCCCCAGTTGAGCCGTCCGCCGGAGAATATGTCGAGCATGGCGAGTTCTTCGGCAAGGCGCAGCGGATGATAGAAGCCGGCAAGCGTCACGGCCGTGCCTATCCGCAGATGCTTCGTGCGCGCGGCGATGTGCGTGCCCATCAGCGTTACCGAGGGGCACACGCTGTACGTATTGAAATGGTGCTCGGCTAGCCAGACGCAGTCGTAGCCGGCGGTGTCCATGATGTCGATCCGCTCGAACGCGCGCTGATAGACGACCTCGAGCGGTATCCGCCGCGACCACGAGAAGAACTGCAGCACTCCGAATTTCAGGATGCCCCTCCTTGCGCTCGCCGATTCGGCAGGTCGCGCGCCCGTTGCAACAGCGTTCGCAACAGCCGGCGCAGATTGTCGCGTGCCTGTTCCGGTTCGCCGAGCGCAGGCAACACGTCCGCGATCGCTTCCAACGTCGATACATAGTCGCGACGCGGTTCCTTCCGCAAGCGACCGTACATCGACGGCTCGCGCGGCGTCAGCACGACCCGCGGCAAGCGCAACAGCCAGGCATTACGCCACCAAAGCGTTTTTGCCTGGCTCCACGTGCCGTCGAGCACGATGATGCCGTCGAGGCCGTGCCGCTGCAGGTCCCGCAACCTGCCTTTGCGATCGATGACGAGCACCGGCCGGCTCTTTGCTTCCTCCGGAATTTCGACCTGCAACTTGGCGGCCGCCAGCACGGCCCAGCGATCCTTGTCGGCATCCTTGGTGCCCAACGCGTGATCCAGCGAACCCCACGACAGTCCGCCGCGCGTTTGCGCGTTCGGAAGCGTCAGTTCCACGAGCTTGGCCGTGCCCAGGATCTCGTCGTCTTCCTGGGGATGTTGCAGCATCACGACGCGCAGTTGCGTTTGCACCGGCTCGACGCGATCGCAGATGCAGATCGCGAGCGGCTTGGTGCAGCGCGGACACACCGGCGTTTTCTCGGCCATCGAAATACCTCGGGTAGCGCGTGATTCTACTGCACTGACGCGCGGTGCTTGCAGCGACGCGATGGCTTCCGCACTCTGGCCGCCACAAACCGCTTCGGCAATTCGAATGTCAGTCCAGATCGTCGCCAGCGAGTGTTGCGCCGGTCGTTATCCGCAGAATACCGGCGCCGGCTTCGTGTATTGCCTTCGTCAGTCGTTCGACGGCATCGAGTTCGACGTGCACCTCTCCGCCGACGGCCACGTGGTGGTGCACCACGACTACCGCCTGAACCCGCGCATCGCGCGCGATCGGTCCGGCGCCTGGGTCGAAGCACCGGCGCCAGCGATCCGTACGCTGACCCTGGCCGAACTGCAGACATACGACGTCGGGCGGTATCGGCCGGGTTCCAGGGAACTCGAGGAGTATCCGGACTATCGTGCGTTGGACGGCGAACCGATTCCCACGCTGCGCGACCTGCTCCGCATGTATTCGGAGGAGCGCGCCGGCGCAACGCTCTGGATCGAGATCAAGACGTCCCCGTATCAACGCGATATCAGCTCGCAGCCCAACGAACTCGTCAGGCAGGTAGTGGATAACGTGACATCCGCCGGCCTGCAGAACCGAACGGTTCTGCTCGCCTTCGAATGGGACACGTTGCGTCTCGCCCGCTCCATCAGCGACGAGATAGCGACGGACTTCCTGACGCTCGATCCCGCGCACGTGGTTGCGCTGAACCGGAACCTCGGGCCGATCGATCCATACCTTCTGTACGGCGAGTTCGACCCGCGTCGCTTCGGCAACAGCATTCCTCGCGCGATCAAGGCGGCAGGCGGCGATTGGTGGGGGCCGTTGGTTCACGATGTTGGAGCTGGAGACGTCGCAGAGGCACACGAGCTCGGACTGCGCGTGAATCTCTGGAACGTCGACTCCAACGACGCCGCCATGTCGCACGCGCTGTCGCTGCACGCCGACGCGATTACGCTATCGGACCCCGACCTGCTCGTAAGAAAGCTGGCGCAACGCTAAAACGCCTATTTGCGCACGTAAGCGCACAGCTTGTTGCCGTCGGGGTCGCGCACGTACGCCGCGTAGAACACCGGATCCATCCCGGCGCGCACGCCCGGCGGGCCTTCGCAAACACCACCGTTCGCCAACGCCGCAGCGTGAAACGCATCGACGGCCGCGCGCGTTTCGGCCAGCACGGCGAGCATCACTCCGTTGCCGGACGAGGCCTCTTTCTTGTTGAACGGCTGGGTCAGAAAGAACATGCCGCGGTCGCCTTTACGGCCGTATCCGGTCCACGTGTCGCTGGTCGTGGTGCGTTCGCCACCGAGCGCACCGAACACCGGGTCGTAGAAGCGGATCGACCGCTGCATGTCGTTCGTGCCGAGGGTGCTGTAGCTGATCATTCCGACTCCCGTCCCCATGAAAAGGACGGGAGTCTAGAGCTATTCGCGCCCGAATCCGACTGCGCCTCAGAAGCGCGTGGTCACCGTCGCGCGCACGACACGGGTCGTGCCAGGCGTGATGTTGTTGTCGCCGTTCGCCGTCTCGTAGTACTTCTCGTTGAGCAGGTTCTCGACGTTGATTTGTGCATCGAGACGATCGTTCATTTCGAAGAACAACGCCGCGTCGAAGCGAACGAGGCTCGGCAACGTGACTGCATTGGAGATGGCGGTGTAAACCTCGTCCTGATAGACGACGCCCACGCCCGCACTCCAGCGCGGCGCGAACCGGTACCGGTTCCACAACGAGAACGAATGCTCGGGAACCAGCGCCACCTCGCGACCCTTCGGAGCAGTCGACGTCGTGGAAGTGATCTCCGCGTCCTGGTAGGCGTATCCCGCGATCATTTCCCAGTTCGGCGTGATCGATCCGCTCAGGCCGAATTCGAATCCGTCGGTGCGCTGGCTTCCGGTCAGCACGATGGTCCCCGGTGTCGGCCCTGGCGCGCGCGTGTTCTCGCGGTCCAGCCGATACACCGCCGCCGTCAACGCGATGCCGGACGCGATATCCCATTTCGCCCCGACTTCCGAGTTGGTGAACTCCTCGGGCTTCAAGCTCTCCGACGTCGCGTCGAGCGACGAGAACTGATCGCCCGAGCTCGGCAGATAGGAGTTGGACCGGCTCACGTAGAACGACACGTTCGCGGTCGGCTTATAGATCAGTCCGTAGCGCACCTCGGTGAGATTGTCTTCCCGGTTGAAAGTCTGTCCGTTGCGTTTGTTGTCGAAGTCGATCTGAAACTGGTCGAACCGCACGCCCGCAATCGCTAGAAACTGCTCGGTCAGTTCGATCTGGTCCTGGAAGTAGATCGCCGCCACGTCGGTGGTCGAATGGTTGTCGGCATCGGTCGCGGACTGACGGAAGTACAGAGGCGCGTGCGTGATCGGATCCGAGAGCGGAACGTCCATGGTCGCCACGTTCGCCACCGGATCGAAGTAGCCGGTGTTGCGGAAGTTGTCGGTCGTCTGCCGGGAGAACTCTACGCCGCTCAGCAGGGTATGGCCGATCGACCCGGTCTGCGTGTTCCACGTCAGGTTGGTCTGATTGAACAGGTTGTCGCGCTGGGTGGCGTTGTTGTACGCAGAGATCGCCACCGAGTCGCCGGTAACCGCACCCGGAAAGACGTTCTGATAGAACTTGTCGTAGTCACCGTAGAGTGTTTGGTTGCGCAGGCTCAACGTCGGCGAGAACGTATGGTCGAGCGTCGCGGACGTGAGGTTCACCTTCGCTTCGGCATGGCTCGCCTGCGGATTGCCGAAGAACGTTCTCACCACGCCATGAATCGGCTCGCCGTCGACCGACGGTACGCCCCGGTCGACAGTGCGTTGGTCGTCGAAGTGCTCGTAGCCGAGACTCAGACGTGTCGCATCCGAAATTTCGTATGTGGCCGTCGGGTTGATGCCGTAGCGATCGAGGTCCTTGAACTTGCGATAGTCGTCGGAACTCTCGTACATCGCGTTCAATCGAACCGACAGATCGTCGCGCAGTGCTTGCCCCACATCGATCGCGCCACGCTTCTGACCGTATTCGCCCACCGTAAACGTCAGCTCGCGCTCAGTCAGACCGTTGGCTTGTTCCGTTACGCGGTTGATCACTCCGCCACCGCCGCCACGACCGAAAACCATCGCGTTCGGACCTTTCAGTACCTCGATCCGTTCGGAGTTGTACAAGTCGCGGTAGTACTGCACGTCGTCCCGGATGCCGTCGACGTAGAAGTCGGCGGTCGATGCGTTGCCACGCAGCACCGGCGCATCCCGATGACCTTCGCCCTGCGCCATCTGTACGCCGGGCACATAACGGACGACGTCGGCCATCGACCGCATGCTCTGATCGTCGATCAACTGACTCGTGATGACCGACACCGACTGCGGCACATCGAGCAGCAGCGTGTCGGTCTTGGTGGCGCTCGAGGTTCCGTTCAGGTCGTATCCGCTGCGCTTGCCGCTGACCTCGATCACTTCCGGTTTTTCGGTCGGCTCCGCTTTCGCTTCGATCGGCATGACGACCGCCAGGGTAGCCAAGGCAAACGATAGCGGACGACCGCACCAGGATTCCCACGCGCTCATGTCACGACCTCGAGGTTCGAAAGGAGCGCAAATGCTAATCACAATGAGAATGATTCGCAATAAGATTTAGGAGCTCGTTCCTTTATGTATGTGGTCCAGGTCTAACGAGGCCAGCACCTGCATCGCAGGTATGCCCGGCCGTGCACCTCAGTCACAATCGTTCGGCCAGCGCGCTTCGTCGCGTGGACGGACTCCGCCACGGAACCGTCCATTCGACCACCCGTCCAACTGGTGCAGTCAACTCTCACAACCGCGGACCCGTGTCATGGCGTTTCATTCATTGATGATCCAGCTGGTCGCCGATCTGCGAACCCAGCTGGGATCCGCACCGACTGTCGTCGAACTCGGCAACCAGACATTCAAACCGCGATCAGCCGATGTCGACAAAGTCGAGGCGCTGCTTCTCCGCCAGTCGTCGCCCTTCGACAAAGCGCTGCTCCGAGACATCGCTGTGCGCACGGGCGAAGCGCTTGGCGCCAGCACCGCCGACTTCTATCGCGCGATCGGTTTCAGCGGGTATCGGACGATCGACGTCAATTCGCGGTACGGCAGCCTGGTGATGGATCTGAATCGCGACATCGCCTCTCACTATGGATTCCGCGAAACGTTCGATCTGGTAACGAACAACGGCACCGGAGAGCACGTCTTCAATCAAGCGGCGGTTTTTGCCAACGCGCATACGCTGTGCAAAGTCGGTGGCGTCATGTTGCACGTGTTGCCGTTCGTCAACTATCTGAACCACGGCTTCTTCAGTTTCAACCCGATTCTGTTCCACGACCTCGCTGCCGCGAATGCCTACGAAATCCTGCGGCTGTCGATCGCCAGCAATCAGGGACTCGAGATCGGTGGCGGCGACCACGTCGCGCTGCTGAGCCGCGACGAGTTGCAGGAACGGTGTGCGGTCGACGGAAGCCCAAAAGGTTCCTTGCAGCACCTGACGCGCATCGGTAAGCGCGGCAAGCGAACCCAACGACCGCTCAGTGTCGCGCTGCGACGCGTGATGACGGACGGACCGAACGTGTCGGTGGTGGCCGCGCTTCGCCGGACGACCGACGCCGCGTTTGCATTTCCGATTCAGGGCATGTACGGCGGCGCGAACATCGCGGATGTGCAGTTGCGCGAAACGTACGCAAACGGCGGCGGTTCGCTCGAATGAACGAAGTCATCGCCCGGGCACGCTCCGCGACACTGGAGCTCGATCCGTTTCCCCATCTCGTCGTCGACGATGCGCTCGACGCCGCGCGTTACGAGACGCTCGCCGCGGAATTTCCAACCGTCGACGTCGTGAACCAACGCGGTAAGCGGATCAAAAGCAATCATCTGTACCTGCTGTCGGCCGCCGACGTTGCGGAAAACCCACGCATCACGCCGGCGTGGAAACAGTTCTTCGGGTATCCGGTCTCGGTCGAGTTCTGGCGCGACATCCTCCCGTTGATGAAGCAGCAACTACTGGCGATCAATCCCGGTCTGGAGGATCTGGCCGGACGCCCGCTCGAAGAGTTCCGCGCCGCGACTCGCGAAAAGGACCACACCTTCGCCGAGGAGATCGCCCTCGATTGCCAGTTCGGCGTCAACTCGCCGGTAACTCGCAGATCGACGGTCCGGCCACCGCACATCGATCATCCGACGAAACTATTCAACGCACTGCTGTATTGCCGCGCGCCGGAGGACGACACGCCCGGCGGCGAGCTCGTGCTCTACCGGTGCAGCGGACCCGCGGTCTATTCCGAAGGGTCGAGCATCATGCCGACGCGCGTGGTCGCGGCGAAACGGATCGCGTACCGCGCGAACCGTTTCGTGCTGTTCCTCAACTCGCCACGGTCCGTGCACGCGGTGGCGCCTCGGCCGCCGACGCGTCACGTGCGCCGCTACATCAACTTCCTCTGCGAGTTCAGACAGCCGCTGTTCGAACTCGAGCAGCTCTCGACGATCGCGCGGTACTCCGAGACTGCGCGCGCAGCCACCCGTGCGATCTTCAGCCGTCCAACCGACGAAGCGGTTCACGTTTGACGAGTGTTCCTTACGGTGCGACGACGAGCACCTGGAACGTACCGTCGACGGTGTGCGGCTTGCCATCGGCGCCGACGACGTACGTCGCGGTCGGCAGGTACAAGCGACCGGTTTTCGGATCCTCGGTAATCGTGCGTGCGCCGCGTTGTGTCGCGATGCGCTCGGCCACCGTGATGGTCGGTGCTGCGGCGATGTCGAGCACGGTGATCTCACCGTTCTTCGCCGCGCTACCCGCGGTTGCGATGAACACGCGGCCGCGGTTGATGTCGACGATCGCAGAATCTGGATGCGGACCGATCGGAACGTCCATTACTTCGTGCCCGTCATCGGCGCCGATCACCTTCGCGACCTCGTTACCGCAGGTGGAGACCAGCAATCGGCCCGCGACGATGAACGCGATCGCAGAAGGTTCTTCGCAACCCTTCAGATCGAAACGCCGCTCGACAGTGCGCTTGCGCGTATCGATCACGGCCACCTTGGCGGCGTCCTCGATGTTGACGAAGAGCAGCCCCTTGCCGTCGACGGCCGCGGCTTCCAGCTTGCCGCCGACCGCTATGCGCGCGTCCTCCTTGCCCAACGTCGTATCGATCACCGAAATATCGCCGCTGTTCGCGTTCATGACGAACACCCGGTCGCTGAGCAGGATCGTAGATCGCTGCATCCGGATTGATGCCGACTGGAATCGTCGCCTCGATCGCCCCGGTGGAACCGTTGGCCAGCGTCGTTGTGCCGGTGTTGCCGTTCGTGATCAATACGCGACCACTCGGTAGGACGAAGCTCGCGTGCACGCGGTTGCCGTCCGCCAGTTTCGCGACGCTGCTGTCGTCGACATCGACTGTCATGACGCCGTACGACCGGCTGATCAGCACGCGATGGTGGTCGGCGTCGAAGCTCGCATAGTCCCATCCGCCGTCCGGTCCGGGAATCTGTTGAACGACTTTGGGACTCTCCGGTAAATCCGCCACCGCAGTGCCGGCAGACATGACTGCAGCAACGATCAGCAGCGGGGAAATAATTCGCGTTCATGTGGATGTCCTGTTCGAAGTACGTTGAGAGAAGCGTCCGAATAACGCAGGCAGAAGAATCAGCGCCAACGGCGCCTGCACGAGCAGACCCGAAATGATTGCGATCGCGAGCGGCTGCTGCATGCCCGAGCCGCGACCCAGACCCAACGCCAACGGCAACAGCGCGAGGATCGCCGTCAGCGTCGTCATCAGGATGGGGCGCATCCGGTTCACGCCCGCCTGCACCAGCGCTTCCGTATGCGGCATCCCTTGCGCCGTCAGCTCGTGATATTCCGAGAAGTAGAAGATCGATACCTCGGTGACGATGCCGACGATCATCGTCAGCCCCATCATCGCGGTGATGTTGAGCTCGGTACCGGTGGCCCACAGCCCGAAGAAACGGCCGCAATCGCCAGCAACGGCATCAACAGAATCGACAGCGCGATGCTGAATCGCTCGTACAGATACAACAGCACCACGAACACCGGCGTGGACCGCGCTGATGAACACCGCCAGCAACCCCACGAAAAGCCTTCTGCTGCTCGGCATAGAGTCCTCCGAGTTCGAAGTAGGCATCCGTCGGCGACAGCCCCGGTGTGGCCAACGCGGCGCGTACATCTGCAATCGTCGATCCAGTCGCGTCCGGAGATCCGCGCCGTACGGGGATCATCGTCTTCAGGTTGTCGCGCGTGATCTGCCGCTGACCGATCTGGTTTCCACGTCGCTATGCGCAGCAGCAGTACACGATGTCCGTCCCCGACGCAGTGACCACTTCGTCCCAGCGCACGCTCGCCGTCGCGCATGCGTTCCGCACCCACAGCGATCCCGACGCGCTTGACGTTCTCCCACGGCTCCATCATAACCGTACCAGTGAACCACAACATCGACTGACAACGACCGCCGGATCAACGTTCTCGAGCGCGGCCTTCGTCGGTCCACCTGATCGTCGCGTCGCCCGCAGTTCACCGTCGAACACATCAATGCCGTCGATGGTGCCGATCTCCGCGACCTTCGGCACCGTCTCGATCAGCGCATGGCAGATCACAACGCTTGATTTCG